>JANMYS010000165.1:0-30726 GCA_031382385.1 Gemmatimonadota bacterium | reverse complement strand
GCGCCCCGAAATCTCCGCGCTGCTCATGTCCGCATCATCGATCATCGTGGCGGTGAACGCGGTGTCGCTCCGGCGGACGAAGCTCTAAGGCCCAGGGCACTCTGTCCGGGTCGCGCTCCTGACCAGCGATTGCTCTCGTCCTTCAGACGCGTGAGTTGGCGCTGCTGGATGCCCGCCCCGAGGAGGAGTACTTCGCTCGCCACTGCCGGAGCGCGCGGTCCGTACCGCTGTGCACCAGGTGTCCCTGCCTGACCGTGCTACTCCTTGCGTCAGCCCCCCGCACAGGGCCGCCGGCCAACAGAGATGGTGAGGTGGGTCTGCGGCGCCGCACTACAATCTGAGGGCGTACTGCAGCTTGATCAGCAGCTGGTCGGAGTCGAAGTGGAATCGATTGCCGGCATCCCGCAGCAGATTGTGATTGTAGACCACGAACAGCTCCCCCAGCGGATTGAAGGTCCAGCGGAGTCGGGTATTGGTGCCGAACGCACGGCTTTCGTTGTCGTACTGGAGCAGGCTCGCCACCTGAAATGCAGGCGAGACGTTCACCTGTAGCCGGGTGTGCAACAGCTGCTGCACGAAGCTTCCGCCGGGCAGCCGCCCGCTGTTGCGCTCCACACCGACTTCAAGCCTCAGGTAGGTCGATGGTTTCAGCGCCAGCAGGAGGTCGACCGAGTTCAGGTGGCCCCCGTAGTAGCCGCCGGTGGACCAGGTCGCCTCCCCGCTGATCCGTCGCTTGTCGGCCAACGCCCCCTGGAGCTCGACCCGATTCCACTCGTAGGAGCCGGCCGGGACTGTCACCGTCGTGCTGTCGGATTGGAAGACGTCGAAGTTCTCGCCTGGCCGGTCGCCTTCGGGGACGATGTTCACTTCGAACCGGTCGCCACTCCGGAACTCCCAGTCGATCGGCTTGGCCTCGAGGCGGTAGCTCTCCCATCGTCCCCCCAGCCCGGTCACCAGGATCGGATTGAACTCGAAGATCATCTCCCGGAGCAGGCGTCCGCTCGGCCGCGGCTGCAGCGCCGCCTGCAGCTGCCAGATCTGGACCCCGGTGCGCGGGACGAAGCCGAGTGACGGAGTGAACTCCCGGCCGATGCGCATATACGAGAAGGAGGCATCAATCAGATCGTTGGGATAGCTGAGGGTCGCGCCAAAGGCGTTGTCGCCGCCCGCGGCATCGGTGTGATTCCGCAGACCCCACGCGCCAAGCAGGAGGTTCTTGTCACCCTGGAGCTCCGAGGTCTGGTAGGTGAAGTCCGCACCACCCATCCAGCTTCCGGGCGCGGCGAGCGGGTCGCCCACCGTCGCGATCATGCCGACCGACGACTCGGTGAGAATGTTCTGCTTGATGCGAACGACCCCCATCGTCGCATCGGTCGCGAGGGTATCGACCCGGCGGGTATGTACGACAAGGGCGCCCAGGTTGGTGTTGCCGATCCGGCCGTTGAGTTTCCCGCCGACCGAGAGCGGGATCTCCTGCAGATCGCCCTCGTCTCCCACCAGGCCGATCCGGCGACTGAAGAAGGGGACCAGAGTTTCCTCTGTGCCGAGGCCGAAGTCGAAGATATCCGACCCCTCCAGGAAGAAGCTGCGCTTCTCGGGAAACAGGACGTCGAATCGGGTCAGATTGGTCTGCCGGGCATCGACCTCGGTCTCGCCGAAGTCGGTGTTGATGGTCAGGGAGGAGACCAGATTGGCGCCCAGTTTCTTGGTGACGTCGAGGCTGCCGTCCGCCTTCCACTTCCGCGAGGCATCAGGGGCGGGGCGGGAGACATTGCCCACGATGGCGGGCCGGACCGTCAACCCCAGTCCGATGTTGAACTCGGGCAAGCCGGTGAGCAACCCCGCCTGGCTGGTCTGGAAAATCTCGTAGTCACGATTGATCCCCGCCCAGCGGCTGGTTTCCTGCAACCGCTGCACGCGGCGCTCAACATTGAAGCCCCAGCTCGCCAGGCCGGGGTTGAAGCTCAGGCTGCGGATCGGAATGCGCAGCTCCACACTCCACCCCCGGGCGTCACGTGCTGTCTTCGCCTCCCAGGCCGCGTCCCAGCTGTTGTTCACGTCTTCGCCCTGCGCCGTCACCAGGCCGTCGAACCGCTCGCCGCTGGGGTTGACCGCAAAGACGTAGCCGGTGCGTGCATCCTGAAAAGGGTCCAGGATGATAGTGATGTGATCCTCGACCACCAGGGCGGAGTCGTCCCGTGCCATCGAGTAGGAAACGATGCCGTTCGGATTGGTGTCGCGGCAGAGAATGCCGATGACGAGCTCCGTCGAGCTCGCCAGTACCTTCACGATCGTCTGTCCAGCGGGGACCGTGTCTTCGATCGGTTCGATCGTGACCAGATTGGAGATGGAATCGGCGGCTTGCCAGGCGGGTTCGTCCAGCCGGCCATCGAGGTGGATCGTGCCGGAGAGGAGGCTGGCCCGTAGTTCGGGGTGAGCGTCGTGACGATCGATCTTCACGATGTCCCCAGTGACGGCACTCACCGTCACCTCGACCGGTTCCGACTTGCCGGCGAGCTTGATATCCCACACCCATACCAGCGTGCCGTGCTCCCGCACCAGCTCCACCGCCTCTATCCGGCCGGTAGACACCTTCACCAGTGCGAGGGTCCGCGCCGAGTCCTCGCCGATGCGCGCTTCTGCCGCGAGTCCCGCCGGGACGTCTCGCTCGTAACTGGGCCGCCCGGCCGGCTGCTGCGCCGCCAGGGCGCCGACGCTCGACAGCACCAGCAGGATTGCCAGACCCCGGATCTTGCGCATGATGGTATCCCGGCGGGGCGATCCAGGGTGCGCGGTTGATCTGCCGCGCGCCCTGTGGTCGCCAGGGTGGACTCAGCGGTGGGACTCGAGATCGTTCTTGCCGTCGTCAGATCCCTCCTGCGCGATACCGATGTTAGGGCAATACAGCTTGAATTCGACTGCGCCGTCAGAGAGGACTTCCTTGATCCGGACGCAGTTGTGGTAGGTGCCGGCCGGGACGGTGACGGTCTCGGTGACGGACATCACCTCATCGTCCTCCTGAGTGATCTTCGGTACGTCCTCCGGGCGGTAGCGTTGGCCGACCTTGGGCGTCGTGGGAAACATGATCCCCAGCGTTCGGGTATGCACGCCGTACAGCCAGGAGCCTTCGTGGTTCGCCACCGTGCCGTTTTCGTAGTTGTCGACGTCCTCGCCCAGGTAGTACACATCGCCGTTATCGGACTGCGCGTAGTAGTCGAGAGCCACTTCTTCCAGCTCTCCCCCCAGCCAGCCGCTGTCCGCGACGACGATCGCGTCGACTGGCTTCCCCTCGACCACGAAGCGCTTGGTACCAGGCATCCGGGTGCGCACCACCCGGGAGGCCTTGCCCCCTTCCGTGCCGACCAGGACGTCCTGCTTGAAGCCGGCGTAGGGCAGGTAGGTGTTGGTGACGGAGGCTGGATGGCTGAAGACGGCCGCCGGATGGTAGTTGGGTGCCGGGGGCTTCTGGCCGCGGGCCACGGAGGGAAGCGCGGCCAGCAACAGAATCCATATCCCATTGCCGACGGACTTGAACTGGTGGTGGTTCGCGGGCATGAGCATGTACCTCCCAGGGCGTGGGTTCCTGCGACGAGGCCGAACAGAGTCGGCTCCGGGTCTGTCGGGGAAGGAACCCACGAGAGCGGATGTTTGTGACACCACGTCCGGGAACGCCCGGGCAAACCCTCAAGGCCCCCCGGCGGGATTCAGCCAACGGGGTGGTCTGTCACAAAAGCCACGCTGAGAGGCTCCTCGTTCGGCCCACTCTCATTGGAGGATCGTCTATGCTCGGCAACCTGAGGATCTGGAGTTTCATTCTGATCGCGAGCGTCGCATGGGCGGAACACGGCAGTGCCTCCACCCAGGACACCGCGACTTGCCCGGACGAATCCGGAAAACCGCTCCCGTTGGCCCCCAGCAGTGCCCGCATCGACCGGTACGTCCCGACCTTCTCCACGCCGCTCGCGGCCACCAACCGGCTCAATCCGATCGCCCAACTCGATCGGGTCATCCTGCTGGGCAGCGCCGGTGGCGCCCGGTTCCGGGTGGAGACAACGCTGCTCCCTCAAACCAAGCGCATCCGATGGGCGGGGCGAGAAATCGAAGCGCTGGTGTCGCAATATGTCGCCTTTGCTGGCGGCAGGATCGAGGAGGTTGCGCTCGACTGGTACGCCCAGGCCGACGACGGAACAGTCTGGTACCTCGGCGAAGATGTGTTCAACTACGAGAAGGGAGTCCTCAAGGACACTGAGGGCACCTGGCGCGCCGGGAGGGATGGGCCGGGCGCGATGATCATGGGTGCGGCCCCCAAGGTCGGCCAGGCGTGGCGCTCGGAGAACATCTGTGGACTTGTGTTTGAGGAGATCACGGTCAAGTCCACCGGCGTGACCGTCCCCGGCCCACGTGGCCCGGTCTCGGGAGCAATCATCGTCGAAGAACTGCATCAGGACGCGACCCGTGAGGAAAAGATCTTCGCTCCGGGATACGGGGAGTTTTCGACCGGCGACGGCACCGACCTCGAGGCGGTCGCCATGGCCGTCCCGATCGACGCACTCGGCGGCGCACTCCCGGTCGAATTGGCCAGGCTCTCGGCTGGAGCCGACCAGCTGTTCGACGCGGTCGGCGCCGGCGGGTGGAGCACCGCGGCAGCCACGCTCGGTTCGATCACCGAAGCGTGGAACCGATTCAGGGGCAGTCCCCAGCCGCCGAAGATCGTGGCCCAGATGGACACCGCGCTCGCCGCGCTCGCCGCGGCGGTTGCCGCAAAGCAGCCGGGACCGGGCCGGCAAGCGGCAATCGACGTCGCCCGCGTGGCGCTGGACTTCCGCCTTCGCTACGAGCCCCGGGCGGCGATCGACCATGGCCTGCTCCTGCTCTGGGTCCGGCAGCTGCTGCTCGACACTGAGGCCGGGGATCGAGCCGGGATCAGCGGAGACATCGTCACCCTGAAGTGGATGCGGGACCGAATCGTGACGGACGCGCCGGCGCTCGCTAGCATCGATGCCGCCCTCGCCGCGCTCCGCTCCGCGGCGACAGCCCGCGACCTGCCAAAGGTCAAGGCGGCGCGGGCAGATCTCGAGGTTCGGTTGACAGCCGCCGCCCGGAGCCAGGGATCCCAGCACTAGGCCACGGCTTCAACGTGTCGGGGGGAATGGGGAGCAGCGAGGTGGGTGCGGTGTGAAGCTGCCTTCACCTCATGGGGCAAGCAGCTGTCGCGCCGGATTCTGGGAAAGATGGGAGAGGTGTCGCAGGGCGCCGGAAGGTCGGTTGTGGATCGCGGCATCGCTGTGCCACATTTCGCCTTTCCGTACGTCCTGAAGCTTCGCACCCCTCTTCCCCGGAACCGTTCATGCCACTGCAGTTCCTGGCTATCGGCCTCGCCGCCGGCGTCCTCTCCGGATTGTTCGGCGTCGGCGGCGGCATCCTGATCGTCCCCGCGCTGATCCTCGTCGCCAGGATGTCCCAGCACACCGCCACCGGCACGTCGCTCGGCGCCCTGCTCCTGCCGGTCGGAGTGTTAGGCGCGTGGCAGTACTACAAGGCCGGCCAGCTCGACATCCATGCCTCGCTCTGGATTGCGCTGGGCCTGCTCTTCGGAGCCTGGGCCGGCGGAGCGCTGGCCCAAGAGATCTCCGGCCCGGGGCTTCGTCGCGGCTTCGCCGTGCTGCTGGCGCTGGCGGCCGTGCGGCTCTGGTTCAAGAACTAGCGGCGCATGCGCATCGGCCTGACGCTGGTATTCGGCTGGTGCGCGACGTGGCCCGCAGTGCTCCTGGCGCAGGCGGTGTCTGTGCCGGCCCCCAGCACGACCCTCGCACGATATCCGCGGGGTGAAGTCGTCCGGCAGGTGATCAGCCGCACCGACCGGCAGCAGCGCTACGCCGTCTACCTCCCCTCCCGCTACACCCCCGCCCGGCGCTGGCCCCTGCTGCTGCTGCTGGATCCGCGGGGCCAAGCCCTGATTCCACTGGCGCTGGTGCGGGAGAGCGCGGAGCGCTTCGGTTACATCGTCCTGAGTTCCTACAACAGCCGGAGCGACGAACCGGTCGACCCCAATCGCGATGCGCTCAACGCCATGCTGGCCGATGCGCAGCAGGATTTCTCCCTCGACGAGCGCCGCTTCTACCTGCTGGGCTTCTCCGGCACCACCCGCGCCGGCTGGGAATTCGCCACCGAGCTGGCGGGCCACGTCGCCGGCCTGATCGGTGTCGGTGCGGGGCTGCCGAATGGCGCCATCTCTCCTGCGCCCCCCGAGCCGGCCGACCACCCGTTCGCCTTCTTCGGCGGCGCTGGCACGACCGACTTCAACTACGACGAGGTGATGCGGCTCGACGGTGTGCTGTATCAGCTCCACTGGCCCCACCGCGTCGTGGCCTACCCCGGTCCGCATACCTGGCCGGAAGCCCCGGTGCTGGCGCAGGCACTCAGCTGGATGGAGCTGCAGGCGATGCGGACCGGCCTGACGGATGTCGACCAGCGCGCGGTGGACTCGCTGTTCGAGGCGGATATGCAGGCAGCCCGCGCACTGGAGCAGGACGGCCACCTCCTCGACGCCCTGCTCCGCTATCGCTCGGCGGCCAATGACTTCGCCGGGCTCCACGACACCGCGGGCCCCGTCGCGGATACCCTGCGCCTCAGCCGCACCACCGGCGTACGGGCGGAACGGAAGCGCCGCGCAGAGATCGAACGGCGCCAGTTCGCCTTTGTCGCCCGGATGGCGACATACTTTGCGAAGTTGCGCGACGGCACGAAGCAGCTTGAATCGTTGTCGCAGGTACTCAAGCACTTCGACGTGCCCGCCACCCAGCGGCTCGCGACGGATCAGACCGACCGTGAGGCCTCCACCGCAGCACAACGGCGGCTGGAACACCTCTACGTGATGACCGCCTTCTACGAACCGCGCGACCGGTTCGCGCGCAACGACCCCGCCGGCGCGCTCCAGATGCTCCAGATCGCCGAGGTGATCAAGCCGCACACCCCCTGGCTCTGCTACGATCGGGCGCGGGCGCTTGCCGCGCTCAATCGTACCGCTGAGGCGCTGGCCGCACTGGCCTGCTGGGTGAGCACGGGGAACATGACCGCCGCGGAGCTGGACGCCGATCCGCACCTGGCGCCGCTCAGGGGAGAACCGGGGTTCATTCGGTTGAGGGATGGGATTGGGAAGTAGGGGCGACCCAACGGGTCGCCCGTAGGAGATAGCGGCGAACCAGAGGGGCGACCCGACGGGTTGCCCGTGCGCCGAGTTCAAGGAATGCTAGTCCGGGCCCACCAATCCTCCAAAGGCAACATGCCGACACCCAAGCCTCGCATCGCCATCCCGCGCACCGTCTGGGCACTGGGCCTCGTCAGCCTCTTCATGGACCTTTCCTCGGAACTGGTCCACAGCCTGCTGCCGGTCTTCCTGGTGACGACGCTGGGGGCGAGCGCCTTCTCCGTCGGCCTGATCGAGGGACTCGGCGAATCGGTGGCACTCATTACCAAGGTGTTTTCCGGTGCGCTCAGCGACTTCATCGGCCGCCGCAAGGGGCTGATCCTGCTGGGCTACGGTATGGCGGCGCTGACCAAGCCACTCTTTCCGCTCGCCCGCTCAGTCGAGGCGGTCCTGACGGCGCGGTTGCTGGATCGGGTTGGCAAGGGCATCCGGGGGGCGCCGCGCGATGCCCTGGTCGCCGATGTCACGCCGCCTGAGATCCGTGGCGCCGCGTTCGGGCTGCGGCAATCGATGGACACCGTAGGGGCGTTTCTCGGGCCGGTGCTGGCGATCGGCCTGATGTTCCTCTTCCACGGCGACATGCGACGGGTCTTCTGGATCGCGGTCATCCCCGCCCTGTTCACTATACTCCTGATCGTTCTGGGGGTGGAGGAACACCGGGATCCAGCGACACCGCATCGCTTCCGCTCGCCGCTCAAGCTCGCAACGCTCAGCCGGCTCTCCGCCCGCTACTGGTGGGTCGTCACGCTCGGCGCGGTGTTCACGCTGGCGCGGTTCAGCGAGGCGTTCCTGGTCTTGCGCGCGCAGCAGGCCGGCCTGGCGCTGAGCTGGATTCCACTGGTGCTCGTCGTGATGAATGTGGTCTACGCCCTGTCGGCCTACCCGGCCGGGGCGCTGTCTGATCGCCTCCCCCGCTCCACCCTGCTGCTCGCCGGACTCGGCGTGCTGATCGTCGCCGACTTGATCCTGGCCCGGGCGACGTCGCCGGTCCTGGTATTGTGCGGGGTGGCGGCGTGGGGACTGCACATGGGGCTGACGCAGGGAATTCTTGCCGCGCTGCTCGCCGACACCGCGCCGTCCGAGCTGAAGGGCACGGCCTTCGGCCTCTTTAATCTCGTCTCCGGCCTCTGTCTCCTCCTGGCGAGCGCGCTCGCGGGGTGGCTGTGGGATGCCCATGGTGCGGAGACGACATTCTACGCCGGTGCGGCGCTGGCCGCGGCGGCGGCAATCCTGCTGCTCAACATCAAACGACCTGCCGGAGAGACCGCATGACGACTCGATGGATCGACATCGCCACCCGGCCAGCGGTGGTCCGGCGCGCGCTCAAGTACGCGCTCATCGTCGGCACGCTCCTCATCCTCATCAATCACGGCGACGCCATCCTGCGGGGCGACGTCTCGATTGATCGCCTGCTCCGAATGGGGCTGACGACCCTCGTACCCTACGCGGTCTCCACCCTCTCCAGCGTCGAAGCGCTGCGCTCCGCCGAGCGGGACGCTGGGGCTCGGACTGTCGGTTGAGCGGTCAGCCGTTAGCCGTTAGCCGTTGGCCGTTGGCCGTTGGCCGTTGGCCGTTGGTACTCCACTTGGTGGCAATCTTGCCCGATCCCTGCCACCTGCCACCTGCTCCCTGCCACCTGCCACCTGCCACCTGATCCCTGCCACCTGCCACCTCCCGTTCACTTCATCCCTGGCGGCCGGCTCTCCTCCATCACCCGCCTGAACCTCGGATCATCCCTCAGCGCATCCACTTCGGGGTACTGCATGGCCCACCAGAGCAGCGCACCTCGGGGCCGGGCCCGCTCCAGCCAGTCGAGGGCCTGCGCCCGCTGACCGGCGGCAAGGAGGCCAGCCACAATTTGCCACGCACTGAGTGGCCCAACCGGTCGCTGGGACAACAACGCAATCACATCGGCCATCACACGCCGGGCGCCGGCAGTGTCGCCCTCAGAGGCGGCCACCAATGCCATTGCCACGAGCCCATATTGGGCCTCCCCCGGCGGACTGGTGCGCTGCGCGGCCTCCGCATCGGCCCGGGCACCGGCGCGGTCTCCGCGGCGCAACCGCATTCGACAGCGGCTGACGTAGGCCGAGTAGTACTCCGGATCCACTGCCAGCGCGCTGTCGTACGCCGCCAGGGCTTCTCCCTCGCGGTGCACCAGTTCGTAGGCCAGGGCGAGATCATCCCAGGTCACCGCCCGCCTGGGCTCCAGGGCCAGTGCGCGATGATACGCGACGATGGACTCGTCATATCGGCCGGCGAACATCAGGCGGGCCGCGTACTGCTGCCACGCCTCGGCGTTGCGCGGATCCAGCTCGGTGGCCCGCGCCAGCGCATCGAATGCCCCATCAAGGGTCTTCGGGTGCCGGTCCGAGAGAAATCCACCTCGGGCCATCCAGCCATCGGCGGAAGTGGAGTCGAGCGCCAGTGCGCGGTCGGCGGCGAGACCCCCGAGCGCAGTCAGGCTGTCCGGCGACACTCCGGGGTAGTCCCACCCCCAGCTGGAATAGAGGTTGTAGGTCAGGGCGATCCGTGCCTCGGCCTGTGCGAATCCGGTGTCCGCCCGGAGCGCGGCGCGATACTCGGCGATCGCGCCCAGGGCGCCGGACGGGGTGCGGCGGGCCAACAAGAAGTTTCCCCGAAGGAAGTGATCGTACGCCTCCGGATTGGCGGTGGTGCGGATGGCCAGCACCGACTGCTCCTGCGGCAGCAGCTTGCCGGCGATGGCGGTCGCGACGGCGCGGGCGATTTCTTCCTGCACGCCGAGCAGGTCGGTCATCGGGCGGGTCCACGACTCGTTCCAGCGCTGGGTTCCGCTGGGCACCGACACGAGGCGGACCGCGATACGGATCTTGTCGCCGCCGCGCTGGAACTCCCCCTCCACCACATTCCGTACCTTCAGCCGGCGGCCGACCTCGCGCGGATCAGGGTCGATGCCCCGTTGTGCGCTCCGCACCGCACCCGGACTCCGCACCTCAAGCCGTGGCACCCGCGCCAGGCTGGTGGCAATCTCGGAGGCCAGTCCATCGGCCAGGTAGGCGTAGGCGGTGTCGCGGGTGATGTTGTCGAACAGCATCACGCCGACGCTGTTGTCGCCCGTCACCGACGGATCGGTGGCCGAGCTGTCCGCGTGAGTCATTCGCCTCAGGCTGAGCGCCACGACGACCAGCAGCACGACGACGCCAGCGCCCACCGCCCAGCGCCGCCCGGCGCCGCCTGATGCGGTCATCTCCACCAGGCGCAGTTGCGCCGCCATTTCGTCCGCCGTCTGCCAGCGATCCGCTGGATTCTTGGCGAGGCACTTCATGATGAGCCCGGCGAGCGCTGAAGAAACGTCGGGACGCTTCTGCTGGATCGGCACCGGCGGCAAGGTTACATGCGCTGCCAGTTGCTGCTGCGGCGTGGTGGCCACGTACGGAGAACTGCAGGTCATCATCTCGTACGCCACGAGGCCCAGGGCATAGAGATCGGCGCGATGATCGACATGCGGATCCGCCGCGACCTGCTCCGGCGCCATGTAGGCCGGCGTGCCGAGCGACATGCCGGCGCTGGTGAGTCCCTGGCGCCCGGTGGCATCGCTGACGGCCTTCGCCACGCCGAAATCCATGACGAACGCATGGTCTTCCGCGATCAGGATGTTCTCCGGCTTGATGTCCCGGTGCACGATGCCGGCCTTGTGCGCCTTGGCCAGCGCATTGGCGATTTCGGCGGTGAGTCGCACGGTCTCGGCGGTAGTCAGCGAACCCTTGTGGGCGAGGTACTCACGCAGCGTCTCGCCCCCGATGTAGGGCATGACGTAGTAGAAAATGGCCGTGACGCCGGGAGTCGCCGGCACCACTCCCGAATCCAGCAGCCCCACGATATGCGGATGCTGCAGCTTTGCCGCGACTCGGATCTCCTGGAGGAACCGCTCCGCGCCGAGTGACGCGCCAAGCTCCGGCCTGAGCACCTTGATGGCGACCTGGCGATCGTGCTTGAGATCGTGGGCCAGGAAGACAGTGGCCATGCCGCCGGCACCTAACTCCCGCTCGATGCGATAGCGATCAGACAGCGCGGCGGTGAGACGACTGAGGGACGTGGTCATTGGCGCTTCAACTCCATGACCCACACATCACTCTCGTTGCTGCCGAGGGTGAAGTAGAATGTGCGGCCGTCGGTGGTAAAGCCGTAGCGCGTGGGCTGGCGGGAGGGATCGTCGAAGTTGACCAAGGCGCGCGACGCTCCTCCCTCGACCGGGATCGACCGGATGGCCCACCCGGTGGGGCGGCGCGTCAGGTAGTAGATGATCCGCCCGTCCGGCGCCCAGGCGACGAAGAACGCCTCCGCGCCGTCCCTGGCGTTGTCCACCACCAGTCGGGTCGGGCCGCCCGACGGCGAGACAAGGCGCAGCCCATCGGTGGCATGATAGGCGATCCACTCGCCGGTGGGCGACCACACCGGGAAGTCGCCAGGTACCGCCAGCTTGCGTCCTGCGCTCTCCGGTCCCGACAGGGACAGGACACCGAAGTCCAGCATTCGTTCGATGCCTTCCCCGAAGACCAGCGACGAGTCACCCGGGCCCCAGTCCGGGTCGAGCTGCTGCGTCGGCGCGGAGGTGTGCTGCACCAGCCCGGTGCCATCGGCATTCATGGTGTAGATGTCGCGATTGCCGCTGCGGAGCGAGTGGAACGCGATCCGTCGGCCGTCCCCGGACCAGGCGGCGCTGAAGTCACCGGCCGAGTCGGTGGTGAGCCGCAGCGCCTCACCGCCACCCGTCGGCATGGTGTACAGGTCGGGGTTGCCGCCACGATCCGAGTCGAACACCAGCCATCGGCCATCGGGAGAGACGTCGACATCCTCGGTGGTCTGGCTGCCGCTGGTGACTGGCCGCGCGGTCGCCGCCGAGACGGGACCGGAGCGCGGCATCGCGATAGACCAGATATTGGAGTAGGTCCGGAAACTGGAATAGGCGAGGTGCGAGCCATCGGAGGCCAGGCTGATACCGTGCACGTCGAGGCCCGTCGTCAGACGCTGGGGTGGGGTCGCCGGCCCGCCACGCCGATCGAGCGTCACGCGATAGATGTCCCGGCTGCCACCCCGGTCCGAGACCCAATACAGGGCGCGGCCATCGGGCGACCATTGCGGGCTGGTGTTGAGCGATTGATCGTCGGTGATGCGAAGGGGCGCGCCGCCTGCGATCGGCATGACCCAGATCGACGAGCTGCCCACGTTGCCGAAGTAGCCGGTGCCGAAGGTGAAGCCGGGATTGCCCGACGCCACGGCGAGCCGAGTTCCATCCGGCGACCACGCCGGTGACGCAAACAGCCCCTGAGCGGTCAGCTGAATGGAGGCGCCTCCTGCCACCGGAACGATGGACACGCCGGAGCTGGCTCCGGTGTAGGCGAGCCGGCTTCCGTCGGGAGCCCAGGTGAGGCCCCACAGCTCCGTGAGGGCCCCCGAGCCCAGTCCCCTCGTGGCGGTTTCGCTCCTGACCACACGACCAGGCGCTCCACCCAGGGCGGGCACGACGAAGATCCCGTCGTTGCCCTGGAAGGCGATCCGGGTGCCGTCGGGAGACCACTGCGGCGATCGAAAGCTGTCGGTCGAGTCGCTGGTCAGCGCCACGCGCCGGCCGCCGCCGATCTGCTGCACGTAGATCTGCATGCGCGTGACCGGGCCCTGCGCGTATGCAATCATGGCGCCGTCGGGCGAGAGCGCGGGATCGACTTCGAGCCCGGGATCACGGGTGACCGGGATGGTGCGCCCGATGACCGGTAGCGCACCGCCTGACTGGGGGCGGAGCAGCATCGCGACCGTGGCAGCCACGGCGAGCAGCGCGACGACGCCCAGGGCCAGTCGCACATGTCGGGAGTGCAGCAGGTGCGGCGGCACCTGGTCACGGGCGGTGAGCGCCTGCGCGAACTCCGCAGCAGTAGCGAACCGATCCGCCGGGGACTTGGCGAGGACCCGAGTCAGCGCCGCCTCGAGCGATGCAGGGACGGTCTCCCGCACGGTCGAAATCCGCGGCACCGGCTCCCGGAAGCGCTTGGCGATGATCGCCTGCGCCGTCGGCCCCGAGTAGGGCGGCTCGCCAGCCAGCATCTCGTAGAGGACGCAGCCGAGGGAGTAGAGATCGCTCCGGCCGTCGAGGGCACTCTCGCCCACCGACTGTTCGGGGCTCATGTAGACCGGAGTCCCGATCGCCACCCCGGTCTGGGTGAGCTTCTCCCCTCCGGCGCGCGACACTGCCCGCGCAATACCAAAATCCGCCACCACCGCGTGGCCGCGCTCCAGCAGGATGTTCTCCGGCTTGATGTCGCGATGAATCACGCCCCGTTCGTGGGCGTAGCCCAGCGCGTCGGCCACTTCGCCGGCCAGCCGGAGCGCCTCGTCGATGGGGAGCTGCTTCTCCCGGTTCAGCCGATCGCGGAGCGACTCGCCCTCGATGAAGGGCATGACGTAGAAGAGGTAGGACCCTTCCTGACCGTCTGACCGTCCGACCGTCTGACCGCTATCAAACAGCGGAAGGATATGCGGATGACGCAGGTTGGCGGTGGTTTCTATCTCCTGCAGAAAGCGCTCGGGGCCGAGCGCCGCCGCCAGCTCCGGCCGCAGCACCTTCACCGCCACCTTGCGATGGTGCTTCAGATCCTCGGCGAGATACACCGTCGCCATCCCCCCCTGCCCCAGCTCGCGCTCGAGGCGATAGGTCGCGGCCAGGGCCAGGCGTACCCGGTTCAGATTGCCATCCACTTCACTGCTCCCGGGGGGGCCTGCTCATCGGGCTCCAAGCGCCCGTGCTGCACGAGCATGGTCCTTCTGCTTGACCCACAGAATCATGCCGAAGCGATCCCTGCCGGCGCTCACTGCATCGGCGGCGGTCACGCTGATCTTCGCGGCTGCCAGCTTCGCCAGATGCCGATGGACCGCACCGAGCCGATTCTCGCCCTGAATCAGGAATCCCTTCTTGACCTTGCTCAGGCGCCAGTCGCCCTGACGCGCGACCCGCTTCAGCGCCGCCATGTCGTTGACGACGAGATCCACCTGGGTCTTTCCGCCGCGGCCGGGAAACGCCGAGAACGCGGTCAGATCGACCCCTCTTTTGCAGAGGGCGTTGAGAACCCTGACGCCCTGGCCGGCGCGATTGGGCACCATCACGTAGGCGTAGCTGATTTTCTTCACCTGGTCGGACATTGGCGTCGTCCTTTCCGTTGAGTGGACAAGCGTCGTGCAAGGTCAGGCCTGCACCCACCGCTCACTGTTGCGCCCCGGCGACTCGGGCTCGCAGCTCCGCCCACCATCCGGTGACAATCACCACCTGGCGGCGCAGGTCGGTGGCCGGCCGCTTGAGCAGCAGGAACCGCTGGCCATCGGGGCTGACGTCGTAGCTGCGCGGGGTCGACCACTCCGGCGCGTCCGAGTACGGCCCGCTGAACAGCGTGGTCGGCACGCCGACCTCGCCGCCCTTCGGCTCGACCGGCGCCACCATGACGCTGTCGCCGCGACGGAAGACCAGCTCGCGTCCGCCGCGGGCCCAGACCGGTTCGCTGCCACCGCCACTGGACACCTGGTGCAGTGCACCGGTCGGGTCCGGGAACGATTGCAGGTAGACCTCGACCCGTCCCGATTCGTCGGAGTCATACGCCATCCAGCGGCCATCGGGAGAAATCGCCGGATGTCCCAGCTGCGATCCATTGGACAGGTACTTCCGCGCCTCCGGCGCCCCCTGCAGCGGCACCGTCCACAGCTCGGCGCTCCCCGGCACGCTCAGGACGAAGGCCAGCAGTTTGGCATCCGCGGAGATCGAGCCGATGATCCGGTCGTGGCTGCCGGTCAGCAGCGGTTCGGCGGCCCGGCTGCCGTCGGCGGCACGCCGGTACAGCTCGAATAGCGGCCGCTCGCTCATGTAGATCAGGCTGCGGCCGTCGGGCGTCCATGCCGCGCCGAAATCCGCGCTGCTCTCCGCCGTGACCCGCTGGCGGCTGCCGCGCGCCGGATCCAGAACCCAGACGTCCTGGGCGGTGCGGGGTGCGGCGATATCGACGGCGATGCGTCGCTGATCAGGGGCCCACCGTGGGTTGTTGAATCTCTCGGGCGCGGCGAGGAGCGGTCGATCACTGCCCCGCCGGTCGCTCTCGACCAGGAGAAAGCTCGACCTGGCGACCGACGCAGGCAGATAGGCCACGGTGCCGGTGGGCGAGACGTCGTAGGCGGCAAAGCCGTCGGAGTAGTTCATCGCGACGCTGTCGAGGACGACCACCGGCGCACCGCCCACCGACAACTTTCCCAGGTTGAAGGGCACCGCCAGCACTGATTCATCGCGGGCAAAGAGCAGGTGTCCGCTCGGCACGTAGCGCCCCATCAGGCCACCCTCGATGAGCACCCGGCGTTTTCCGCTGCGGAGATCGAGCAGCTCGATGGTCGCGCGGGTGTAGGGCGTCCGATAGGCGGTGAAGATCAGGTGGCGCCCGTCGGGGAGCAGTTGGGGCCACCAGTGCGCCAGCTCGCCACTGGCGGAGTCCGGCCGGGTCAGCTCGCGGGCCTCGCCACCCGAGGCGTTCACCGTCCACAGCCCGCTCTGATAGCTCTGCGGATAGACGATGGTCCCCCTGGCGTCCCACGTTCCTCCGCCCCAGCGGGAGTCCGCCAGCGCCACCGGCGTGCCGCCTTCGAGCGGCAGCTTCATGAGCTTGCCGCTGGCCGCGAACCCGATCCAGCGGCCATCGTCGGAGAGGAAGGGGCGCGTGGCCCCCTCGCTGCCCGGGATGATCGTCGTTTCGAACCGATCGAGCCGGCGGGCCACCAGCACCGGCCGCCGCCCAACGATTGCAGTGACGATCACGGTCTGGCCGTCGGGTGTCACCAGCACGGGGGCGGTGTTCGGGAACGACTGGACCTGGTCCAGCTCTGCAGCGAAGCGGGTGGGAAGGGGGGAGCCATCAGCAGTGCCGCCGCGGCGCGCCAGCACCGCGATCGCCACCAGCAGCGCGCCAGCCAATGCCCACGGCAGGCCGCGGTGCCCGAGCAGCATGCCGATGGCGCCGGGCCCCGCCGTAGGGGCCGCATATATGCGGCCCCTACCTGCGCGGCCCGGCGCTGTCCCGTCCCCCGCCAGCGCCGCCGCGAATTCCGCCGCGCTCTGGAACCGGTCGGCCGGCAGCTTCTCCAGCGCCCGCTCCACCGCCGCCTCGACGTGGGCCGGGATGGTATGTCGCTGGAGGGTGAGCGAGCGCGGCTGTTCGGTCATCACCCGCGCGACGATGGCCTGCGCCGTCGGCCCCATGAACGGCGGTTCACCGGCCAGCATTTCATACAGCACGCAACCCAGCGCGTAGACATCCGAACGGGCAGTGATTTCCCGCTCGCCCATCGCCTGCTCCGGCGACATGTAGGTCGGCGTGCCGAGCGACATCCCGGTCTCGGTCATCCGGCTGCCGCCCGCCTTGCTGGCGGCGAGGGCAATGCCGAAATCGGCCACGAGCGCGCGACCGTCGTGCAGCAGGATGTTCTCCGGCTTGATGTCGCGGTGGATGACGTTGTGACGGTGGGCGTAGTCGAGCGCGCCGGCGATCTCGCTGGCGATCCGCACCGCATCGGGAATCGGCAGTTGCTGCTCCCGATTCAGCCGGTCGCGCAGGGACTCGCCCTCGATGTAGGGCATGACGTAGAAGAGGAACTCGGCGATTGGGCGATTGGACGATTCGGCGATTGGGCGATTGGGCGATTCGGCCGCGGCGCTGGCGATGCCGGAGTCGAACAGTGGCAGGATATGCGGATGCTGCAGATTGGCCGTGGTCTTGATCTCGGAGAGAAACCGCTCGGCACCGATCACCGCCGCAAGCTCCGGCCGCAGGACCTTGATGGCGACCTTGCGATCGTGCTTGATGTCGTGCGCGAGGTAGACAGTGGCCATGCCGCCCTGCCCCAGCTCGCGCTCGAGGTGGTAGCGGTCGGCCAAAGCAGCGGTGAGGGCGGGGAGCGAATCGGCCAAGTGGCCCTTGGGTGGAAGTTGAGGCATAGTATAGGAGGCTCGGGCCGCAGCGGCTAGAGTGAAAACGACCCTTTCAGCGGAGCCCGGACGACCGCATGGCGCGACTCCTCGTTCTGTTCGTGACGGCCTTCGTGGACATGGTGGGACTCACCATGATCATCCCGCTGCTGCCCTACTACGCCACCGATTTCGGGGCCAGCGCGACGACCGTCGGACTGCTGATCTCCGCCTTCTCCATTGCCCAGCTGGCGGTAGCCCCGGTCTGGGGCCGCTTCTCCGACCGCTACGGCCGCCGTCCCGCGATCCTCGCCGGACTGCTCCTCACCGGCGGAGCCTATGCGCTGTTCGCCTTTGCCGGATCGATCGCGGCATTGCTCGTCTCCCGGCTGATCCAGGGCGCCGGCGGTGGCACGATCGGCGTGGTACAGGCCTACGTCGCCGATGCGTCGCCGCCCAAGGAGCGCACCAAGAGTCTCGGCTGGCTCTCCGTGGTGACCAGTCTCGGCGCCGTGGCCGGCCCCGCCTTCGGCTCGGCGATGATCAGCCTCGGCGGCAGACGCGCGCCCGGTGTGGCCGCCGCGATCCTCTCACTGCTCGTGGCCATCTTCGCCTGGCGTTTCCTGCGCGAGTCGCGCGAGCTCCGCCACTCCGCCAGCCACAGCATTCCACCCAGCACCACCAGCCGCGGCGCGATCCTCCGGGTGCTGACCCACTGGCGCGAGCCGGCCTCCCGCCTGATCTGGATCTATGCCATCGCCATCGGCGCCTTCTACGGGACGATCCAGACGGCGCCACTCCTGCTCTCGGGCCGCTTCGGCGTCACCGAACACAACATCGGCTACTTCGTGATGTACCTGGGCGGCATGGGGGTGGTGATCCGCTCGCTCATCCTGGGCCGGATGGTGGATCGGCTGGGCGAAGCCCGGCTGTCGCGGGTGGGCGTGGTGCTGCTGGCGCTGGGTCTCGCCACCGCCGGGCTGGCGACCGGCTACCCCATGCTCGCCGTCGGATTCACCCTGATGCCGATGGGAACGGCCTTCCTCTTTCCCTGCGTGACCGGCTTGCTCTCCGGGGTGGTGCCGTCGAACGAACGGGGTCTGTACATGGGGGTGCAGCACACCTTCGGCGGGGTCTCGCGGGTGGCCTTTCCGATCGCGGCCGGGTTCCTGATGGATCACGCGGGGATCGGGGTACCGTTCTGGCTGTCGGGGCTGCTGGTGCTGGCGACGCTCCCCCTGACCGCCGCCCTGCTTGGCTATACACCCCACGGGGTCGCGACGCCGGTTCCGGAGACTTCCTCGGACGACATCACCGGACAGTTTCCCGTCGTGGTCGCCGAAGCGCGGGGAGACAAGGTCTAGCGGCGCCGTTCAGTGCACGCCCCGTACAGCGTCATCCCAGGCTTCATTGCTTCGCCCGCCGCGACAGATCCCTGAGGGTCGTGAACCAGTTCGACACCACCGTGAGCGTCGTCGTCGTGGCCGGCCCGGCCATCGGCGCGAGCAGGTAGAGCCGCTCACCATCCGGGGTGACCGCGTACTCGACGCCAGCGACGTTGAGCCAGGGGCCCCGGGCCAGCAGTTCCGGCTCACCGGCGGTGAACGTGCCCGTACCGGTGACCCGCACGCTCCACCACTCCTGACCACTGCGATAAACCAGTTCGCTGCCGCCGCGGGTCCAGAGCGGCTCCTCGCCGCCGTTGCGCGAAATGCGCCAGCGCTGGCCAGTGACGGGCCAGGGCTGCACGTAGATGTCATCCGTGCCCGATTCACTTGAGGAGTAGGCGATCCAGCGCCCGTCAGGCGAGAACACCCCGCCCCACTCGTTGGCCGGGGTTGTCGCGACCGGGTGCAGCGCGCCACCGTCGAGGTCGTACACCAGGACGTTTGCGGCTGACGAGTCCTGCGTGGGGTACACGGCGATGCGCTTCCCGTCTGGCGAGTAGCGGATCGCCGAATTCATTCCGTTGAGCCTGAGGGTTGCCACGGTAGTCGGGCTCTCCCGGCCGTTCGCGCCCTCGGCGGAGATCGTGACGTCCGCACTGGACCGGGTTACGTAGGTGACGCGACCGTCGGGGGTGAAACCCGGGCAGCTGAGGCCCCCGGTGGAGGTCAGGCGGAGACTCGTGCGGTTGGCCAGCTCGTAGACCCAGACATCCCACTGCCCCGTCGCGGGGTCGGCGACGCGCGCCGCAATGCGGTTGCCATCCGGCGAGAGGGAGATGCATCCGAACTGGGCGGGCTCGAAGGGGAGGGTATCCACCCGTCCCGCCCTGGTGCGGCTGACGAGCCGGCTCAGGTCATTCGCCCCGCCCGGTGCGTAGACCAGAAGCCCGTTACGGGCGAAAGTGTACTGGGCCATGCCCAGGCTGGCTTCGGTCCGGAGATGTGGCAGGATGGCCAGCGGCTCCCCGGTCACCTTCAGCTTCGAGAGGTCGAAGGGGACCGCCCAGAGCGCGCCCTGGTGCGCGAAGGTGATATGACCAGTCGGCGAGTAGCGCGCATCCCTGCCCGCGGTGAGGAGGCGCTGCCGCTCGTACGATCCGGGGAGGAACAGGCTGGTGTCGGAGATGATGCCGCGGCCACCCGGCAATACCTGGGGCCGGGGCATCGAGAGGTGCAGATCTTCCGTCAGGCCGGTCTCGGCGTTGACCCGGACGACCCGCCGTTGTTGCAGCTCACTGACCACGAGCCAGCCATCGTCGCCCCAGTCCGCCCCGACGAAGCTGTTCACGGTCATGATCGGAATCGGTGCACCGGCGAAGCCCAGGCGCACCTTGCTCAGCTTGTCGTGGGCATAAAAGACGAGCCAGGTACCGTCGGGGGAGAAGAAGGGGCAGCAGGCGTCTTCGGTTCCGGCCAGCGGGAGCGCCGTGTCGCGGTCCATCGGTCGGAGGTACAGCTGGGTTCCGCTGCCTCGCTGGGCCACGTAGGCCAGGGTCGCGCCATCAGGAGACAGTGCAAGCGCCGTCCTCCCGATGGCGAGCGGCGCCTTGCCGATGAACGCGAGCGGTGCGGAGTCGGGAAGCACGATCGTCGAGGTGACCACTGCTCCGCTGCCAGCGTCCGGTGCCGGGCGGCGCCAGCTCCAGATCGCCGCGAGGGTGGAGAGCGTTGCGAGGATCCCGAGGGCGTAGACGGTCAGGCGGTTGGGCGGTTGGGCGATTGGGCGATTGGCGCCTCTGATCGCCGAACTCCCGAACCGCCCAACCGACTTCCCCTCCAGCGCCGCCGCGAACTGGGCCGCGCTCACGAAGCGGTCGGCGGGCAGCTTGGAAAGCGCGGTGAACACCGCCGCCTCGACGTGCGGCGGGATGGTCTTGCGCTGCCGGGTGAGCGAGCGCGGCTCCTCGGTCATCACCCGGGCGATGATTGCCTGGGCGGTGGCCCCCTGGAACGGCGGCTCGGCCACCAGCATCTCGTAGAGCACGCAGCCGAGGGCGTAGATGTCGGCCCGGGCGGTGATGTCGCGCTCGCCCATCGCCTGTTCGGGTGCCATGTAGTGCGGGGTGCCGAGCGACATGCCGGTTTCGGTCATCCGGCTGCCGCCCTCGGAGCGGCTGGCGGCGAGCGCGATGCCGAAGTCGGCGACCAGCGCGTGGCCACCGTGCAGCAGGATGTTTTCCGGCTTGATGTCGCGGTGGATGATCCCCTTCTGATGGGCGTACTCGAGCGCGTCGGCGACTTCCCGGGCGATGAGCAGGGCGTCGTCCACGGGAAGCTGCTTCTCCCGCGTCAGGCGGTCGCGGAGCGACTCGCCTTCGATGAACGGCATAACGTAGAAGACGGTGCCGTCCACCTTGCCCGAGTCGAACAGCGCCAGGATGTGCGGATGCTGCAGGTTGGCGGTGGTCTTGATCTCGGCGAGGAAGCGCTCGGCACCGATGACGGCGGCGAGTTCCGGCCGCAGCACCTTGATGGCGACCTGGCGGTCGTGCTTGAGGTCGTAGGCGAGGTAGACTGTGGCCATGCCTCCCTGGCCGAGCTGTCGCTCGAGGCGGTAGCGGTCGGACAGGGCGGCGGTGAGGTGGGCGAGCGAGTCTGTCATGTCGGGGTCTGCCCACGGTGGACTTCACCTCGGAGCGAGTGCAGGGCTGCCACGGTCACCCCGCCGCGATCCGGTCGCGCGAGGCTTCCACCTTGACATAGTGAAGCACCGCCGGCGCCAGGATCATGCCGGGAATCCCCATCAGCTTCTCGCCGATGACCAGTCCGACCAGCGTCAGCCACATCGGAGTCTTGATCCGGTCGCCGATGATCTTGCTGTTGAGGAAGTACTCGCCCTTGTGGATCACCACGAGAAACACCAGCGCGAAGAAGGCGGTCCGCGGCGCGATCGTGAACCCGACGCTCACGATGAGGGTGTTGCTCATCAGGTTGCCGACAATCGGGAGGAGGCCGAAGAGAAACGTCAGGCCGGCCAGCACGGGCGCATAGGGATACCCGTTCCAGATCAGGAACAGCGCCGTCAGCCCCGCGTTGATGCCGGAGATGATGAGCTGCGCAGCCATGACCCGCTTGAAGCTGTCATAGAACGTCCGAAACCGCGCCACCACCTCGATGAACGTCTGCGAATAGAGGTTGTCGCGGCCCGTCACCGGATCGTCGTCCGGCTCGACCCTGGTGTTGAGGAAGAGGCTGACCGAGACGACGATCCCGATCAGGAAGAAGACCAGGGCGCGGAGCGCCTCCCCGGCGTATTTCCCGGCGCTGGCCAGCTTGCCCTGGGCAAACGTGATGGCGTCGGCCTTCAGGGCCTCGTAGTTGTAACCCTCGGGAAGTTCGATGCCGCGACTGTCGGCAAAGGCCAGGATCGGCGGAATCGCCGCTTCGATGATCTTCGGCACGGCGATGGTGGCGGTCCGGGCAAAGACGAAGGAGCCGTATCCCATGCCGCCGAGCAGCAGGAAGAAGAGGCTCACGGCCACGACCTTCCGGTCCCCAAAGCTCAGCCGCTCCAGGGCGAAATACCCGAACAGACCGGTCAGGAGCAGCACGGCGAGATGCAGCCAGCCAACCAGCACCAGCCCGACCGCCATGAAGGCGAACGAGATTCGTTTCGGCTGCTGGGTGATGGCGAGCACTCCGGCGGGTATGGTCACGTCTCGAAGTTACCGGAGCGCCGGACCCCGTGCCACCACCTTGCGCGGGGAGTTTTCAGGATGGTGGGGCTCGACCCGATGATCGGCGGCTGGTTCTCGCGGCGGTCGGCCAATGCGGCGGTGAGCCGCGGGGGAATGTCACTCATCATGGCGTCGCGGTGCGGGGGCGGAGGGGGAGGGGGATGCCACGCCGGCATCGGCAAATCGGTCGGGGAACTTGGCCATCTCGCTGGTGAATAGCCGGTGGAGTTGCGCCACGCCAGTGACCTCGTCGGGGTCCGGGGTGACCGGTGCGCCGATCTCCATCACCCGGGTCCGATAGTCGATCCACACCGGCACGATCGGCACGCCCGCCCCCATGGCGATGCGATGGAAACCGGTCTTCCACCGCTCCACTCGTTTGCGGGTCCCTTCGGGCGAGAGGGCCAGCACCCACTGCGGCCGGGTGCGGAAGTTCTCGATGGCCGCCCCCACCGTACCGTGCTTCGCCGCGCGATCGATCGGCTCCCCGCCGATCCAGCGGAGGATGGGGCCCAGGGGGAAGCGGAAGAGGGTGTGCTTGCCCAGCCAGCTGGCACGCAGATCAACGGCGAACATCGTGAGCACGCCGAGGGGAAAGTCCCAGTTGGAGGTATGGGGCGCGACGATGATGATGAATCGGGGGAGGGCCGGCAGCTCGCCCCGCACCCGCCAGCCCACCAGGGCAAGCAGGCGGGTGGCGAGTCGCGGGGCAATACGGGAACCGCGGCGGGGGTACCCGGGGTGTGTCAGGGTCGAGCCCTTCGGCGGAGCCGCGCGGTCCGCGGATTCACCGTGGGAACCGCGCGAAGGTGCCCGAGATCACCGGCACGATACGTCGGCGCCACCCCGCCGTGCCTAACTTGCGTTCAAGACGATACCGGTCGACGAGTACCGCCTGGGGACGATCAGGGAAAGGTGTCATGGTAGATGAAGCGGGTAACATGCACCAGACCGAAGCGAGGCGCCAGCATCGGTTTGGGCGGGCGGGGACGCCCGCCTCTACCAGTACGTGCCCCTCCGCGATGCCGCCGGTCACCGCACCCGGAGCAGCTGGGTCCAGTGTGGCTCCGCCGGGTCGCCCACGACCAGCCGGTACTCGCCTCGCTCGGGAAGGAACTCGACGTCACGCGTCTCGCCAACATCCACCCGCTCCACCGACGACACCGTCTGTGCCAGGGCCGGCGGCAGTTCGGCACCATCACGGGCCAGATGGCGCCACTCGACCAGCGAACTGTCGCGGTAGATCGAGAACCGGAACCGGCCGGCGACTCCGATATTCACGAAGCGGAGCCGGTGGGCCACGCCGGCGGCGAGCTCGAGCGGCGGCGGCAGACTGTCGCCGTTTACCAGCAGGTGGACCGGCTCCACATCGCTGTCCCAGCCGGCCACGAAGATGTGGTCCCGCCGGGGATCGAACTTCTTCCCCGGCTCCAGCACCACGATTCCGCCATAGAGCCCGGAGCTCAACTGCTCGATGTCGTTCATGTGGGTGTGATAGATGAAGGTGCCGGCCCGCGGCAGCGTCAGGCGGGCGACAAACGAATCGCCCGGCTGGATCGAAGGCGCCAGCCGATTGCCGCTGCCACTCCAGCCCGCCACGCCATCGGAGTAGCTCTCCAGCTCGATGCCGTGCCAGTGGATCGCCGCCGGTTCGTGTAGCCGGTTCACCACCACGATGTCAGTCGGCTCCCTCCGGGTGAGCACCAGGAGTGAGCTCACGCTCTCGATGGAATCAGCCGCCGGAACATGTCTGCCGCGCTGCAGCACGTAACTCAGCCCGCGAGGGGCCCGGGCCCGTGGTCTTCCTTCCTGCACGAAGAGGTGCAGTCGCCTGGCCTTGCCCCGGGCCGGTTCCGCCGCGCCGGGCGCGGGATGCACCACGATGCCCAGCACCAGACCGGCCATATGTACCGTCGGGTCGTGAGCCATCTGGTCGTGGCTCCCGGGCGGCGGCGGATCGAGCCGCGCGTCGGGGACGACGTGGAACCCGATGTGACAGTGGAACAGCCAGTCCCCCGGTCGGTCGGGCACCCAAGTCATCGCCATCGTCTCGAACGGCTTGAGTGTCTGCGTGACGGCCATCGGACGCTGGTTGGGCGGCAGCGTCGTGTCGGTGAGTCCATCTCCCATCGCCTCGACCTGGAAGTAGAACCCATGCAGGTGCATCGGATGGTTGCGAGCACTCGCGTTGATCACCCGCCAGCGGACGCTGTCGCCGACCGTCGCCGCCACGCGCTCAGTGTAAGGCCAGGAGCGGCCGTTGATCGCCAGAGCGTTCCGGTAGGTGGCCGAATCGAGCAGTTCCCCCCAGATGTTCATCATGAGGATGCGGTCCGGCGGTGAGCCGCCCACCGGATCCACGATGAAAGCGCCGGAGACGGTCTCCCGCTCCAGGTCCACGCCCCGGGTGAAGTCATGCTTGCCCAGGACCGCCCTATAAAGGAAGGTCCCAGGCGCGCCGACGGCGAAAGTAACACTGGCCGACTCCCCCGGTCGGAGCACCAGGCTGTCATCCCGCTCGGCGGGACGAGTAACGAGCCCGTGCACCGCGATGGTAGAATCAGTCAGGAGATTCTGCACCGAGGCGACGATCACCGTGCCGGTCGGCACCCGGATGAGCGGGCCGGGGATTTCCGGATCGTGGCCCACCTCGCCGAATGCTGCCACCTCGATGGCGGGGCCGGTGTCCGCCTCGGGCCGCCAGGTAGCCATGCGGACCTCGAGGTGAATCTCGAGTGTATCGCCGTGGAATCGGCCGGCGGGCGTGCGGTTGTCGTTGGGCTGAACGATTGGCAGGACAGGATCAGCACGCGGCTGACGCACCGGACCGGCCGACCAGAGCAGCACCGCGGCGGCGAGGACTGCAGAGTTGGGTTGTCGCATCGCTGCGCTAGTTGCCCTCCTGCCCCAGCAGCTCATTGAGCCGCCGCTTCACGCTGGCGACCACCGGCTGGAGATCGGCGTCGGCGTCCTTCCACTGGTCGACAAAGGCACCGTAGTGCTGGATGGCCTTCTGCCGCTCCTGCCGGCTGTCGTACAGCTCACCGAGGCGCTTCTCGACGGCGGCCAACGAGATCCAGTCCTGCCGACGCGGGGCGGGAATGGCGAGATAGCGCTCGAAATAGCTCACCGCGCTGTCGGGCTGCCCGGCGGCGTCGAACGCGCGGGCAAGATTGAAGTGAGTGCAGGCGTCGCACTGAATCGGCGCACCGTCTTCCCGCAGATCTCCCGCCCGGAACTGCTGCACCGCCTCGACCGCCTTGCCCTCCGCCAGTGCAATCTCCCCGTTGACCACGGCGAACTGCCTCTGGTTCGGTGCCGCGGCAGCGCCGGTGGGGTCCTCCCCGCGGTAGCGGGTGAGAAGCTGACGGGCCCGCTCCGGCTTCCCCGCGCGGGCCAGCATCGTCGCGGCCCAGAAGTATGGCCGGTCTTTCGGGTCCGCCGCGGTCCACTGGCGTCCCGTCATGATCGCTTCGACCCGCTGCGCACCCTGGGCTGGCCGGCCGCGGAAGAGGATGTCGCTCGTCGCTTCCGTCTGGCCGTCAAACACGGGCACACCACGGTCCGCGAGCAGCGCATTGACCTGCGCGTTCAGCCCTCTGGCCTGCATCAGGCGACCTTCAATGGCGGCGAGGCCGGCAAGCCCCTGCAGACCCGCGACCTGGACCGGAATGGATGGCTGCCGGCTCATCGCCTCCGCAACCAGCGCGGCGGAATCATGCTGTCCGCGCGCGAGGTAGATGCCGTAACGATTGCCCAGGATGGCGAACGCGCTGGCGGCCTCGGGCGTGGCCCGGACGATGGAATCGGTCATCGCCGCGGCCTCGTCCAGCCGACCGAGCGTGATGTTGACGCCCACGATGCGCGTCGCGTTCATCACATTCGGCTCCACCGAAAACTCCCGGCGGGCATAGCGCATCGCGCTGTCGGCCTGGCGGCGCGTCGTGTAGATCAGGACCAGCTGGTTGATCGCGATCTTGTTCAGGCTGTCGGCAGCGTACGCCGCCTGGTAGGCGGCCAGCGCCTTGCCCCGGTCGCCACTGGTCCGGTGCGATTCGTAGAACGCGCCGCGCACCAGCTGCTTTTCCACCTCGGGCAGCCGGTCGGAATAGCGCTCGGCACGCTCCAGGGCGGAGTCCCGCGCCGCCAGGGAGCCCCGCGCATTGGTCAGCGCGGCCGAGAGCTTCCGCCAGCCCAGCGCAAAGGTGGAATCGATGGCCACCGCCTCCCGCAGCAGCCGCACCGCCCGGTCGTAGTCCTGGGTGACGTCGTTGGCCTCGGTCGCCTCGGTGTACTTCCGCAGCGCCTCGAGGGAACCGGTCGTCGCCTGCTGCAGCGGGACGCTGCGCTGCACCCGCTTGAGCGACTCCCCAACCTTGCCCCGGAGCTTGCGGGCGAGCTCGTCTACCACCGTCAGCAGATCCTTCACTCCATCGGCGGTCCCCTGGTAGGACGCCAGGGAGAGCTGGTCGGCGGTACTGACCAGCTCGAGGCTCACCGCGTAGCCGGTGCCGACCCGGGCCAGCCGACCGCCGAGCACCGCGGCGGCGCCGGCGCGGGTAGCCACTTCGCGCGCGGTGGCGGGGTCGAGCGGCGCGGTCCGCTCGCGCTGCATCTGCTGCAGCAGCCCGGCGACCTCGGCCGCCTCGATGACACGAATGGAGGTGGACTGCGACAGCGCTGCCCGGACCGCGGCCCCCACGATGGGCGCCAGCGACGAGTCCTCGGGCGCGGCGGCAAAATCGGCGAGGACAATGCGGGAGTCCGCCGAGAGCGACCCGGCCGCGAGCAGCGAGCCCCACGGCCCGATGCCTAACGCACGCAGCGTCATGAAGCCGGTGACGAGGACGACGAAGGTCCCCATGGCATAGACGCCGCCGCGCGCAGTACGGCGCCACGAGACGTGGGGGTGGGCCTTGAGGGCGATTGTCGCGATGGTCCCCGACGGCAGCGAGGGCATCATGGTCCCGCCGGGCGTCAGCGTCGGCGTGGCGGTCACCGCCTGCCGGGCCACCCGCTTGACGTAGGCGGTGGCGAGCAGCGCGGGGAGGCCGAGCAGCATCACCAGGACCGCGCCGGGGAAGACCCAGTCGGGCAGGCCGATGCCGACCACCGCCGCCTTGGCCAGCAGCGCCACCGCGCCGGTGGCGAGGGCATAGAGCCCGAGGACCTTTGGCAGCATGCCCGGCGTGCCCAGCGCCGACGTCGCCGTCGAGCTGGTCCCCACTGCATCGAGGGCACGGAGCACTTCACTGGCCGACTGGGTCCGGTCGGCCGGGTCCTTCTGCAGCAGCTGCTCGATCAGGGCGGCGAGCGGCGCGGGGCAATCGGAACGCAGGGTGCGCACCGGTACCGCCGCCTCGCTCAGGTGAGCCGCCAGCATCTTCTGCGGCGTCCGGTCGGCGAAGGGAGACTTGCCCGTCAGGAGCTCCTGCGCCATGCACCCGAGGGCGTAGAGATCGACCCGATGATCGATGTTTGGGTCGCCGGCCACCTGCTCCGGCGCCATGTAGGCGGGGGTGCCGATCGCGGTCCCCATCTGCGTCAGCGTGGCGCCGGTCCCGGAGGTGCGCGAGGCACTCAGCGCCTTGGCGATGCCGAAGTCGGTGACGACCGCGGTCCCGCCGGAGAGCAGCACGTTGTCCGGCTTGATGTCGCGATGCACGATGCCGCGGGCGTGGGCGTAGGCCAGCGCCTTGGCGACGTCGCGCAGGATGGCCAGGACGTCATTGATGGGCAGGCCGTGACCATCGAGCCGGTTGCGGAGCGACTCCCCTTCCACGAACGGCATGGTGAACCAGGGCAGGCCGTCGACGTCACCGGCGGCGAGCAGCGGGACGATATTGGCCTGCTGCAGCGAGGCCGCCAGCAGAATCTCCCGCTCGAAGCGCTGCGCATTCAGCCCCTGCACCAGCTCGGGGTTGAGCACCTTGATGACCACCCGGCGGGAGAGCCGCACTTCGTTGGCGACGAAGACACGCGACATCCCCCCGCCACCGAGCTCGCGCTCGATGAGGAAGGCGGAACCAAGACTGGCTTGCAGTTGGGACCGGAGGTCCACGGGTGTCCCTGTGCGGATGGCGAAAGCAGGTGCGGCGGAACAGCAGATAAACTAGGCCGTGCAGGGGGGTGGCGCCAGCGATGGCGACTGCCGGATGGCGCGGCGGGCTTTCGTCGCGGTCACGGCTTGCGCCGCTGGTCGAACGCCAGCCGGTCGAAGAAGTGATGCACCGCGATGAACGTGGACGGCGCTTCACTGCCGCGCAGCAGGTAGAAGCGCTGTCCGTCGGGGGAGACGTCGTACCCGCGGAACCGGTCGCCGGACAGAAACTTCCCCCTGAAGAGCAATCGCCGGCCGGTCACCGTCAAGCCGGTCCCGGTCGTACCGGTCAGGGCGACCATCATCGAATCGCCGGCCCGGTAGTAGAGCGAGCGTCCGTCGCGGGACCAGGCCGGCTCCGCCCCGCCCTCGGCCGAGAGCGACACCCGCGCGCCGGGCCCGGGATAGGGGCGCAGGTAGATCTCGGAGCGGCCGGTCTCGTCGGATTGATAGGCCAGCCAGCGCCCGTCGGGCGACAGCGCCGGCGCCGCCTCGTCATATGCTGGTGGCAGGATCGTGGTGGCGGCCGGGGCCGAGTCGAAGACCAGCCGGCGAATGCCGCTGCTGGTCGAGCCGTATTCGTGGAAGATCACCGTCCGCCCGTCGGGGGTGACGTCGGAGGGATAGCGGTTCCCCGCCGCCATCAGGAGGCTGTCGGCGTGGCCGCTGCCGTCGGCGGCGATCCACCAGAGGTCGGCGTCCTTGGCGTAGACCAGGCGCCGCCCATCCGGAGTCCAGACCGGGTGGTCGCTCTGCCCCGCTGTCGTGAGCCGGGACCAGACTCGTTGCGCCAGATCCAGCACCCAGACGTCACTGGTGCCATCGTCGGGAAAGATGCCCGCCGCCAGTCGGCGCCCGTCCGGCGAAAGCCGCGGCCAGGAATAGCCGCGGAGTTCCGGCATCAGGTCGGTGGCGCGGCCCTCCCGGGAGACGACGATCAGCTGGCGCTTGCTCTGGCGCAGGGATGGCGCGTAGACCAGCGAACCGTCGAGCGAAACCCCGGCCGACGTGCCCCCGGTGCTAGCCACGGCAACATCGCGGGCGATGGTCACCGGCGGTCCCGACAGCCGAAGGTGGCGGAGGTCGAAGGGCACCGCGATGAGGCTCTGGTCGGCGTTGCCCATCACCACGTACCCGCCGGCCACCCAGTGCGGATTGCCCCCCGCCTGCTCGAATCGGGTGATGGCATGGGTCCGGAGATCCAGCGCTGCCAGCCAGTTGGTATCCTTGGATCGGAGAGTGAAGAGTACCGTCCGCCGGTCCGGCAGCAGGATGGGAAAGCGGTACACCTCTCCCGAGCCGCTGTCCGGCCGGGCAAATTCGCGGGGCGTGCCACCGCTCGCCGAGACCACCATCAGTACCCGCGACACCACATTGCCGGGCAAGGGTGCGTGGAACCGGATACTGTCATCGACGCCCCAGTCATTCTCGAAGCCGATGCAGGAGTCACAGATCACGACGGGTGCTCCGCCCGCGAGCGGCACCTTCAGGAGCCTGAGCCCGTCACGGAATGCCAGCCAGCGGCCGTCGGGAGAAAAGGCCGGGTAGTTGCCCTTGCGTCCCCCGGGGAGAGGTACCGGGTCGGTACGATCGAGGTAGCGGAGCTGGATACCTGCCGTGGAGGGGTAGGCGAACACCGATCCATCGGGCGGGAACACGATTGCATCCTGGTCGGTTGCGACGTATCGTGCGCTGTCCGGCAGAGTCATCGCGTACCGTAGCACGACCGGCGGAGCGGCCGGCGCCGGCTGGTGCCACAGCGCCCACCCCGCCGCGAGTCCCAGCACGGCGAGCAGCAGGGCCGCCGCCGCCGCGAGCGGCGGACGGAGGCGGAGCCCGCCGCCGGCTCCGATGGCCCGGGCGGTCATGCGCGTCGATCCGCCAGCCGGGCCCGCATAGGCGGGGTCGCCCAGCGCGGCGACAAACTCCGCGGCCGTCGCGAACCGGTCGGCCGGCAGCTTCTCCAGCGCGGTGAACACCGCCGCCTCCACCTGCGGTGGAATCGACTTGCGCTGGGTGGTGAGCGAGGTTGGCGCCGCGGTCATCACCTTGGCGACGATCGCCTGCGCCGTCGGGCCGCTGAACGGCGGCTCGCCGATCAGCATCTCGTAGAGCACACAGCCGAGGGCATAGACGTCCGAGCGCGCGGTGATTTCGCGTTCGCCCATCGCCTGCTCGGGCGACATGTAGGTCGGCGTGCCCAGCGACATCCCGGTCTCGGTCATCCGGCTGCCGCCCGCCTTGCTCGCGGCCAGCGCGATGCCGAAGTCGGCGACGAGCGCACGACCGTCGTGCAGCAGGATGTTCTCCGGCTTGATGTCGCGGTG
>JANMYS010000164.1:0-46158 GCA_031382385.1 Gemmatimonadota bacterium | reverse complement strand
GCGCTCGATCGACTCAACAACCGCACGCACCGCAAGCTGCTGGTCGTTGATGGACGCATCGGGTTCACCGGCGGCGTCGGCATCGCGGATGAATGGCGCGGTCAGGCGCAGGACCCGGCGCACTGGCGGGATTCGCACTATCAGATCGAAGGGCCGGCGGTGGCGCAGATGCAGGCGGCGTTCATGGATCACTGGATCTCCAGTCGCGGCGCGGTGCTGCACCAGGAGACCTATTTCCCCCGACTCGCCGCGGCGGGGACGCAACGGGCGCAGGTCTTCCGGAGCGGGGCGGACGATGGCGCCGAGAGCGTTCGCCTCATGTACCTGCTGTCGGTGGCCGCGGCCCGGCGCAGCCTGAAGATCGCGAGTGCCTATTTTGTGCCGGATGACCTGACCACGGAGATGCTCGTGGCCGCCTGCCGGCGCGGCGTGGTCGTGGAGATCGTCGTTCCAGGCATGCACACCGACGCGGCGCTGGTGCGGCGCGCCTCGCGGGCGCGCTGGGGTCCGCTGCTCGAAGCGGGAGCGGCAATCTACGAGTACCTGCCGACGATGTATCACTGCAAGATCATGATCGTTGACCATTGCTGGACCAGCGTGGGCTCCACCAATTTCGACAATCGCTCGTTCCGGCTGAACGACGAGGCCAACCTGAACGTGCACGACGAGTCTTTTGCCACGGAGCAGGGCCGGACGTTCGACGCTGATGTCGCCCGGGCGCGCCAGGTGACTTTCGACCAATGGCGCTGCCGGCCGGAACGGGAAAAGATCCGGGAGCAGCTCGCCGCATTGCTGCGGAGTCAGCTCTAGCGGCCAGGTCGCGTGCCGCTGGTGCGGAGTGAGCGCTCGTGGCCAGGCGGGGAGCCGCGACCTGCTTGCGTGCCGCGGCACCCCGCCTTAGTGTTAGCATGACATAGGTCCATGGGTACGCTGGACCACCTTATCGCGTCGGACAGTACCGTTCCGCGAGATGAAGGCGCAATCGAGGCTCCCGGCGGGAGCATCCGAGGGCGCCTCTTGTTTTGCTTGCCGACGCGCTCACGATCGGTACCCAGGAGAAGGTCATGACAACGAACGAACTCGCCTCCGCGATGATTGATAGCGCGAACGACACGGCAGATAAAATGGGCGACAAGACACATGAACTGCGCCGGTCGGCCGAGCGGGCGGTGGAATCGCGCAGAAAGGCGGCGGCCGAAGGGCTCGCCTCCGCCGCGGAACGACTGCATCGGGGAGCGGATGACCTGCCCGGGGGAGAACGGGTGACCAACCTGGCGCATGGCACCGCCGACCGGATCGAGGCCACCGCCGATTTCCTGCGGGACCACGACACGAAGGCGATGGTGGGCAGCGTCAAGGAGTTTGTTCGCAAGCACCCGGGAAAGTCCCTGGCCGTGGCGGCGGTGGTCGGCTTCCTCGCGGCGCGCGCCCTCCGGGAGGACTGAGGTGCGCACCGCGCCGGCTGAGCAGCGGCGGTCGGCGGCCGAGTTGGTGGAGCGCATCATCGGCAACCTCCAGGGAATCATCCGCAATGAGCTGACGCTGCTCAGGGTTCAGCTGGTGGCGGCGGCCGGCGACGCCGGCAGCGCGTCGGTGTCGCTGGCAATCGGAGCGGGCCTCGCCCTGCTCGCCGCCGGCTGTCTGCTCCTCAGCGGCATCTATCTCCTGTCCACCCGCTTGCCGCCCTGGGTGGCCGCGCTGCTGGTGGCAGGAGTCTGCGGCGCCGGAGCGGCAGCGCTGATCTTCAATGGACGCCAGCAGCTGGTGCGGCTGGCCAGCGACAGGGCGAAGGCCTTCGAGACGATTGGGGGGGAGGGGACATGGGCGACCACACCAGACAACTCCAGCAGGTGATCGCCCGGCAGCGTGAGGAACTGGGGGACAACCTGGAGGAGCTCGTGATGAAAGCGAAAGCACTGACCGACTGGCGGGCGCAGGTCGTGGCTCATCCCCTCGGCATGCTCGGCCTCGCGGTCGGTGGGGGGGTGATCGTGTCAACACTGATCTCGCGCCGGCGCCGGCCCCCGCCGGGGAGGACCGAGGTGGTAGCGCGCGCGCCTCGCCGGAGGTCACAGGCGTCGAACCTGATGCACGACATCCAATCCGCTCTGGCCGGCGTGGCGATTGCGACAGCGGTGGATTTCATGACGGACGCGGTGCCCGGCTTCCAGCAACACTTCCGCAAGCACAGCGAAGCCACAGGCGCTGACTGACCGATCATGCACCTGCCCGCGGGAAGCGATCCGGCTCTTGCGCGCGCGCGCCCACGTCTGTAGGTTGGGGGCAGTCAAATCGCTGCGAGACGCAGCAACCTTGTCGGTCGGGAGTCGTCCCGAAAGTCGGAGGCACGGAGGGAACCCAAGGTGGGGATCCCGCGTGCCTTTTCTGTTTTCGGGCCCGAAGCAGTACTGACGGATCCATAGGACTGGCCCAGGCCAGTCCGCCTTGCCGGACGAAGTGCAGGCTTCGTCAGTCGAAGGCGCAGTGCGCTCCCCGTCAGGGGAGCTGCCTGCGCCTTTTTACATGTGAACCAGGCGGTCATCGCCGCCTTACAGGAGAGCGCATCATGAGCTGGGATCATATCAAGGGTGCATGGAAGGAACTGCGGGGCAATGTGCGCGAGCAGTGGGGCGAGCTGACCGACGACGACTTCGACGTCGTGGCGGGCCGGCGGGACCAGCTGATCGGCAAGCTGCAGCAGCGGTACGGCACGGCCAAGGATGAGGCCGAACGCCAGGTATCAGAGTTCGAGCGCCGGATCGTCGACGCGTCCAAGGCCGGGACCGCGCACAAGTCCTGAGCCGGGACGCCCACTCACTGGAGGGTATTCCCATGCTTCGCTGGGCACTCAGTTTTCTCCTGCTCGCCGTCATCGCGGCCTTCCTCGGCTTCGGGGGCCTGGCGGACACGTCGGCGGGAATCGCCAAGCTGTTGTTCTACCTGTTCTTCGTTGTCTTTCTGCTGACGTTTGTCTTCGGACTGGTCAGCGGGAAGCGCGCGACCTGATGACCTGGGCGCCGGTGGGGATTTTCGTCATCCTGATCATCGCCGCCCTCAAGATGGGGAGCGCACTCGCGCTCCCGATCGTCGTGGCCCTGCTGCTCAGTCTCCTGCTGAGTTCTCCCGTCGCATGGCTCAAGCGACGGCGCATTCCGGAGCCGGTGGGGGCTGGTCTTCTGGTCTTCGGCTCGGCCCTGCTCTTTGTCGCCAGCCTCTGGTTCCTGGTCGATCCAGCGGTGACGTGGATGGCGCAGGCGCCGAAGAATCTTGCCAAGGCCGAACAACGGCTCCGCAGCATCTCCAGGCCGCTGCACACGATTCAGCAGACGGCCGCCAAGGTGGACGATGCGACCTCCGTCACCGGCAATGAAGCGACGCCGGTGGTGCAGCTGGCCCAGCCCGGCGTGATGCAGCGCATTTCCGGCGGGAGCGCAAACTTCGCCGCCAATGCCGTCGGCGTGATGTTTCTGAGCTACTTCCTGCTCGCCGCCGCTCCGATGTTCCGCCGCAAACTCGCCATGGTGCTTCCCAGCCGGGCCGAGCGCGGCCAAGTGGAGGAAGTCGTGCGGGAAATCGAAGTGCACATGTCGCGCTATCTGTGGCTGTCGACGATGATCAACCTGATCGTCGGCCTGCTGACCTGGGGCCTGCTGGCGATCCTGGACTATCCCAATGCCGCCCTGTGGGGCGCGGTCGCCGGCATCCTCAACTACATCCCGTACGTTGGCGCGATCGTGACGCTCGGCGTGATCGGCTTCGCCGGAATTGTCTCCTTCCCCACCATGAGCCCGGTGCTGTCCGGGGTTGGCGGGTTCTTCGTGATCAACATGCTCGAGAGCAACCTCATCACGCCGGCGTTCCTCGGCAGCAGACTGCCGCTGAACGCCGCCTCGCTGTTTCTCGGGCTGATGTTCTTCGGCTGGATGTGGGGCGTCACCGGGGCAGTGCTCGCCGTACCGTTGACGGTCATGGTGCAAGTCGTCTGTGCCCGCATTCCGGCGGTACAACCCGTGGCGGTCTTCCTGGACAGCTGATCTCTTCGGCTGCCGGAGCCCGCTTCTTCCATAGGAGTCGTGCAAATGTCAACAGAAAGCCTGGTCCTCTTCCTGGTCATCGGCCTGCTGGCCGGCTGGCTGGCGGGGAACATCATGAAGGGCGGCGGATTCGGTCTGGTGGGCGACCTTGTGGTCGGCGTGATCGGCGCCTTTCTCGGCGGCTGGATCTTCAGTCTGCTCGGCATCGCGAGCTATGGCCTGCTTGGCATGCTGATCATGGCGCTGGTCGGTGCGCTGGTCCTGTTGTTCCTGATCCGGCTGGTCAAGACCGCCTGACGCCTCGGGCAACGACGAGACACAGGGCACCACTGTACCCGGAAACCTCGACAGGGAGTACCGATGGCCAAGCGAGCGAGCGACACGAGGCCAAAGGCCCCCGCGGCACTGACGCGGGAGGAGCTGGCGGAGCACCTCAACGAGGATCTGGCTCGCGAGTACCAGGCGATCATCGCCTACGTGGTGTATTCGCAGATTCTCACCGGGGCGGAATACATGTCGATCGCCCGCGAGCTGGAGGTGCACGCCGGCGAAGAGTTGCGGCACGCGATCACGATCGCGAAGCAGATCGACTACCTGGGCCGGACGCCGACGGTGACACCAAAGCCGGTCCGGCTGTCGGAGAAGCCGCGGGACCTGCTGCGTTTCGATCTCACCAACGAGGCCGACACGATTCGCGAGTATCGCATCCGGGTGACAGAGTGCGAATCCCTGGGGGAATACGCCATGGCCGAACATATCCGGGAGATTCTCAAGGATGAGCAGGAGCACCTGATCGACCTGTCCACCGCGCTGGGCGAACCGGTACCGGACGTCAGCCGCGGGCGCCACTGAGTATTGGCGCGCCGGAGCAATGTCCGGCGCGCGAAAGTCGGAGTAGTGTCATGCAGTGCAGCTGGGCTGACGGTTCGGATCAGCCCGCCTTATCGCGAGTGCCGCCGTACGGGCGCTGTGAGATGAAGGCGCAACCGCCGCTCCCCAGAGGGAAACGGCAGTGGCGCCTTTGCTGTTTCCGGAGGCTGCGGACTTCACCGCAATCGGGCGACGTTGCCCGTGCCATGCCGGCCTGACCATCTGCGGGGCAACCTGTGGATGCCGGGGTGGTGCGGGTGACGCCGTCCTCTTCCGCAGGGATCCGGAGGGGACGAGAAGCATCGGATGACGACGGGTGTCGCGGGGGAACACCGGCCCGCATCCACCACGAGGGTGGACCCGGGCCGGCCAGGGAGGTTCAGCTGGCGAATGACGGAAGCGGCTGTCGCATCCCGACCCGCACGGAGCGGCTGTTGTCGAGGTACATGTACAGCCCGATGCCGCCAACCACGGCGCCGGCGATGGTCACGACGGGTTCATCCACCACGAGACCGGTGACGATCCCCGCCACGCCGACGATCATGAGCAGGGCGCCGGAGCGACGGCTCTTCCCGCTGACCACCGCGGCGGAGGTGACCACCGGGATGGCGGCCTGCTGCCGCAGCGCGGCAAGGTGCTCGTAGGTTGTGCTGTTCGGCGCAAAGGACGGACCCTGCGCCTGGGCCGGCGTTGCGGCGGCGAGTACCGCGAGCGCAACCAGTGCGACGATGGAAGACCTGGACATGTGGTGCTCCTTGACAAGACGGTTGAGGACAAGAAAAAAGCGTGAGTCACCCGATTGGGTGCTTCACGCCTCCACCTGGCGGAACGACTGATCCGGCCGATGAGGTGCCTTCACGCATTCCGAAGGCCGACCTGAATGAAGATGGGTCGTCATTCCCACTCGGTCAAGTGGGATCCCCGATACGAGGAGTGCAGAGCATGACCTGGTACCAACTGAACCATCACGATTCCCAGTCGGAGCGCGACGTCAATCGCGAACTCGCCGCCCGCATGCCGTTCCTGCTCGACGGGGAGCTGGCTGACACGGACTGGCCTGACCGCCGGTGCTGGGATCTGCGTGCGTCCGCCGCGGTGGCCCCGGGCCTCGAGGGACTTGAGTTGCTCGCGCTGGCTTCGCGCATGGAGCGCATTCTTGTCACCCGCAACAGCGCCTTTCTCGACGACGCACCGTTTCCACCCGCGCTCTGTCCCGGTGTGATTGTCGTCGGGGATGTGTGGGGCAACCAGCTCGATGAGTTCCTGGTGACGATCGTCGGTTTGCTCGGACCGTTCCGCGCACTGTACCATGGCGTAAAAGCGCACGGCGGTGGCGCGGGCCTCGTCGCGATCACCTCGCCCGCCGGCCGGAGCCGGCGGGTGACCCGGCGCTATCGGCTCGATCGGGAGGGACTCCTGCTGCTCACCGACCTGCAGAGCACCGACGGGCAGATCTACGGCTACCCCGGGTACCGGCGCGCCAGCGCGCGCGTCGCCGTGCTCGCATGACCACGCCCGCGGAGCACACCGATCGAAGCATGCGGCCTCGCACCCGTACGCATCGGCCCATGTGGATGGGCCGTCTCGCCACGGCGGTGCCAACGGTCGTGCTCGCGCTCGGCCTGGGCTGCGCCCAGCTGCATTTCCTCAAGTCGGCCTCGGTGCCGAAGAAGCTCGGCACCAGCAGCACCGAACGTGGGCCGGCGTTCAGTCCCGCCACGAGCCTCGTGGCAAGCCTCCAGCCCAATGCCCAGGAGGACTGGACCACCTACAATCGCACGCTGAGCGGTGACCGCTACGCGCTGGCCACGGCGATCACGCCCGCCAATGCGGCGACGCTGCAGCGGGTCTGCACCGCACCCCTGGGCGAGCGGGCAGTGTTCCAGTCCGGCCCGATCGAAATCGGGGGCACCATCTACCTCACCACCGCCACCACGACGCTCGCGCTGGACGCCGAGAGCTGCGCGCTGCGCTGGCGCCACCGCTACCTCTACCGGCCCAGTCCCGATTTCGACCTCAAGGTGAATCGGGGCGTTGGCTACAGCGATGGACGGCTCTTTCGCGGGGCCAATGACGGCCGGCTGTATGCGCTGGATGCCGCAACCGGCGCGGAACTGTGGAACATCGTTGCCGGCGACGTCGAGAAGGGCGAGACCTTTCCCGCGGCTCCGATCGCCTGGGGAGGACTGGTCTACATCGGCAACGCGGGCGGCGACAACTTCGGGGTCGTGGGGCGAATGATGGCCTTCGATGTGGCATCCGGTGGCCTGGTGTGGAGCGTACCGCTGGTGGCGAGTGCGGGCGACGCGGCCCGCAGCTGGCCGGCGAGCACCGAGGTGCTGCCACGCTCGGGCGGCGCCACCTGGACCTCCTACAGCCTGGATACGCTGACGCACACCCTCTTCATCCCCACCGGCAACGCCGCGCCGGATTTCCTCGGCGCCGCGCGCCCGGGCGACAACCTCTACACCACCTCCATCGTCGAACTCGACAGCCGGACGGGGGACTTTCGGGCCGCGCACCAGCTGGTGAAACGCGACGTGCACGACTGGGATGTCGCAGCCGCGCCCGCGCTCGTCACCACGAGCCGGGGACGACGGCTCATCATCGCGGGGGCAAAGGATGGTCATGTCTATGGCATTGACCGGCAGAGCGGCGAACAGCGTTTCCGGACCGCGGTAACCCGGATCGAAAACATCGAGGCGCCGTTCACCGCCGAGGGCACCCGCTTCTGCCCTGGAGTGAACGGCGGTATCGAGTGGAACGGCCCCGGCTTCTCGCCCGCGAGGAATGCCGTCTACGTCAATTCGATCGAGTGGTGCACGACGGTGAAGATCGGCAGTGTCGCGAAACTCCAGGGCAAGGACGCCTTGCCGTGGACCGGATCCTCCGAGCTGCGCCACCCCTTTGGGGTGCAGGACAGCGTCTCCCGCGGTGCACTCACGGCGCTTGATGCGGACGATGGCCGGGTGCTGTGGCAATTTCAGGCGCCAACCCCGCTGGTTGCGGGCGTTACCCCCACCGCCGGTGGTGTGGTGTTCACCGGAGATCTCGCTGGTACGTTCTACGCCTTTGACGCCGCAACAGGCGCCGTGCTGTTCCAGGACAAGACCGGAGCGCCAATCGGTGGCGGCGTGATTTCCTACAGCCGACAGGGCCGACAGTTTGTCGCGGTGGCCGTCGGCATGCACGCGCCGGTCACTTGGCAGCTCGAGAGTCCGGACGCGCGATTGTTCGTGTATGCGTTGCCCAGGTAGGCAGCGCATCGTGTTGCAAGCAGGATGTGAACGACCATCAACGGATGTCGAGGAGCAAATGAACGAGCCCTGTGGGTATACTGAGCTGGATTACGTGACCTGCCGTCAGCGTCAGCCGAACGGCATTGTCGAGTTTCGCTGGACAAATGCCGGCGGTGAAATTCTGGGTCACCGCAATGAACGCCTGATCGCGGACGTGCGCGAAGCGCTGCATTACCAGGCAGCCTGTCCGGAATCCTTCCGCGCGCCCTCGCTCTGGCAGGGTCGCGGATTTCTCTCGGCGGCCAGGCGCACCGTGCCGCGCCTGCTGCGTCTGCGCACCGGGAGCTGAGCAGAGCGGTCACTCGCGACATGGTGTCGTGCGCAGGAAAGAGGCGCGGGTGGCTTCAGCCACCCGCGCCTTTCAGTTACACCCCACCAGGTCAGTCTCGGCCTGGGAAGCGTATCCTGCGGTAGCAATCCGCTACTTCTCTATTGCAGCATGGGTTGCGACGTTCGCCCCCGCCCGCCAGCGGCAATACACTCCGCCACCTGACGCACGGGCGGGCACGAACATCATCTATCACTCCACCACGGTCGCACCTGAGCGTTCCCGCGGATTATTGAAGCCGGAATGGCCCGACGGATCCCGTGATGCTCCGGACCTCCGGCGGGCAGGCGAAACCCTGCCCCACTCCTGTCCTTCCGGCCACCTCGCATGGTCAGGCGGGGCGCCGGTCCTACTTGCCGCCGAAATTGAGGTGCAGCCCCGCCGACAGCACGAGATCATTTGTGAAAGCCTTTCCCCCGCCGAAGTCGCCGCCGTAGAAGTAGTCCTCGGCATCGATCCGAAGCCCCAATCCATGGGAAATCGGAATGCGGAGACCCGCGCCGGCGACACCGCCGAAGTTGGATTCGCTGCGGTTGGGGTCGGCGACGTCCTTGCCGCGGCGGATGAAGGCCGGACCGATACCGATATGAAATCCGACCGGCGACATCGACGGCGTGAGGCCCAGCATGAGCTTGGCGCCACCGACGAATTCATTGAGCTTCCGGTCGCCATTGACGGTGGAGCCGGCCACGGTGACGTTCGCCGGCGAATACCCGGCCACCAGCTCGAGGCCAAGGAGATTGCTGCCCCAAAGCGTGAGGCGGGCACCACCGATGAAGCTGTTGTTCCGCTTGATCGTGCCGCCAATGCTGCCGAGATCGGGGTTGGTCTTGAGCGGGGTAAAGACGCCACCCCACGCGCCGATGCTTGCGCTCTGGGCGGAGAGCGTCGCCGGCGTGACGCCAAGCCCCAGGATCAGGGCGAGGGTGATGGCACCAGCTACCCACCGGCTGCCTTGACGTGAGTTGATGAACGGCAGCGGACGAAAGATCTCCGCCGCGCTCGTCGCCGACATGCCGGTGAGCTGCGCAATCAGCCACACAAAGCGCTCACGCCGGAGCGCAATGCGCATGAGAATGTCGCCGCGATGGGAGTGGGTGCGGTCGACCGAACTGGAAATCAGGGCATCCATGATGCCTCCTGCCGGAGGATTGAAGGTCGTAGAAACAAAAACGGCACGGACCTGCGCTCTAGGAGCGTGGTCCGTGCCTTCGACTGGAGGGGCAGTGACCCCTCTCGCCTGGCGACTCGGCCCGGGGCCGAGTCAATGTCTACACGAGCAGGTTAGCGCTCGGGTGCTGCATCTGCGGTGACGACGGTCACACGGAGCTCGGCGAACCGCTCCAGCCCTGCCCTGCCAGACCGTGCAGACCACATCCGTACTGACTCAAGGTAGTCTGATCGACAGACAACTCAACCCCCCATCCATCTTGCGGAACTCCGAGACGTCGAGAACGACGATCGCGCGGTCGAGGGCCGCGACCCGCTTGGCCAAGGCAGGGAAGCCCGCCGCCATCAGTACCGCGTCGTTGACTCGCACGCAGTTGGCCGCGTAGGTCTCCTCCGTGCTCGCCACGAGCTGCTCGTACCCACGCAGCGCCGGATGGCCGGCGAGCGCCTCTGCCACGACGAGGTGGCGGTCGCCCAGCCACGCGATGCCGCTCTTCAGGTGCAGCAGCTCGCGGCTCTCCCGGATACTAATGGTCGAGGCAGTATAGCCGAACCGGCTCAGCCAGCTGGTGAGCTGCCGCGCACCCTCTTCATTGGTTCGGTGTGAGAGGCCGATGAAGAAGTGCCCGTCCGCCTGACAGATGTCACCGCCATCGAGCGTCCCCGGCGCCATGATCTCCGCCACGGTCGCATACTGGCTCTCCAGCACCTCGCGAATCACCGTCACCTCGCCCTGCCGGCTCGGCGCGCCTGGCCGCGCGATGATCGCCCCATGCCGGGTGACGACGGCCGTGTCCTCGACAAATGTCGAATCGGGGTAGGCCGAATCCGGCGGGATCGGCAGGACGGTCACCCCCAGCCGCTGCAGCGCCACGCAGTACTCCGCATGCTGCACCCGTGCGAGCGCGAGCGCCGGTGGGCCAAGCGTGGCGACGGTCAATCCTGCGGCGAAGCTGTCGGCCGGCGGCCGGACAATGGCCCGGCTGAAACGCACCCCCTGGTCCGTCATGAGGTCTCCCTCCGGCCCCGCTGCCGCGCGGCGAGGATCAGTCGGTAGATCGGGTAGCTGAGGGCCAGCAACAGAAGCGAGCGCGAGGTGTTGGTCCAGTCGCTCACGACCGAACCGGCCAGGAACGCCAGAGAGCCGAGCAGCACCAGACCGGTGGTCCACGGAAAACCGGGGACGCGATACGGCCGCGGTGTGTCCGGCTCGTTCCGCCGCAACGCGAAAACACTCACGAAAGACATGGTGTAACTCGCCACGAAGAAGAACGCCGCCAGCGCCAGCACCTTCTCGAAGGTACCGGAGAGAATGAAGCCGAGTGTCATCCCGATGCTCACCCAGTGAGCCACGACCGGCGTGCCGCCGGTGTTCACGAGATCAAAGGCGTGAGGCATCAGATGATCCCGGCTCATGGCCAGCGGAATTCGGGAGACCATCAGCGTGATCGCGTTCATGCCGCCGAGAATGGAACCGAGCACGAGCAGGCGGATGATGAGATCGCCGCTGCCGCCGAAGAGGGCGTGCCCCGCGGTCGCGGCGACGAAGGGATCGCCGGCCATCCGGGAGACGCCGAGCACCCGCACAAAGGCGACATTCACCATGACGTAGATCAGAATGACCACCAGGACGCCGCCGATCATGGCACGCGGTATGGAGCGGCCCGGGTTGATCGTCTCTTCACCAAAGTAGAGCGGGCCGGTCCAGCCGTCATAGGTGTAGATGACGGATTGCAGCGCGATGACGAGCGCGGTAAAGAGGGCGGTGCCGATGGGCAGCACTGCCGCCGGAGGTACGGTGGCGGGATCAGGCGGCGGAACCGGCAGCGTCAGGCACGCCACCACCAGGGCACCGAATGCCAGCGCCTTGAGTGCGCTGAGGATCTGCTGGGCGATATCCCCGATGCGAACCCCGCGCCACAGCATGACTCCAAAGAGCATGGTCACACCGCAGGCGATCGCGACTCGTCCACCGGGCACGCCGGGCAGCAGCGGTTCGGCGTACTCCCCGACCACCATGCCGCCGAGCGCCAGGCTGGCCGCGGTCGAGAGCCAGTCGCTCCAGCCGACGATGAAGCCGGGATAGGGACCCAGCGCGCGGTGCACGATGCTGTACTGCCCGCCCGAACGCGCGATCATCGCGCCCGGCTCGGCGAGCGAGAGCGCTCCGAGCAGCGCGTACAGCCCGCCGACCATCCACACACCGATGAACAGCCCCGTGCTCGGGAGCCGGGTCGCCACTTCGCCCGGTGTGCGCAGCAGCCCGACCAGAATCGTGTTGCCGAGCAGGACCGCCACTCCAAAGGCGACGCCGAGGATCTGGAGGAGCTTGCCCCGCCCGCTCAGAGGGTCCACCCTCGGCGGTAGACTGGCCGAATCCACTCCTCCGGCAGCTTCACGTCGGTCACGTTGCCGGTTGACGGGTCGACGGTGAGCGGCTGCCCCTGCCGCACCGCGAGGCAGCCGAACAGCACCATCTCGGTGAGTGGGCCGGCGTGACCGGGAAAGGTCGAGAGGTTGGGCGCGCCACCCTTCATGGCCCGGATCCATTCGGCGTAGACCCCGGGCGAGCGTTCGTACTTCTGCGCCGGTGGATTCGCCTTGAGCGCGGCGTCCCTGGCCGGGTCGAGCAGCCGCGGCTCCTCGCCGTACATCCCGGCCAGGATCGTCCCCGAATCGCCCAGCCACATCTGGCCGCCGATCTCCTCCGGCGGCCAGTCCATGGTGTCGGGAATGCCATCGGGCTTGGCGGGCCAGAGCCCGCCGTCGCGCCACACGACCTTTACCTCGCCGCGATTGCCGCGCGGCGGAAAGGTGTAGGTGACCCGGGACGACTTCGGCGCGGTCTCATTGTACAGCTTGGTCGTCTCGGGTTCCACCCGCGTCGGGTAGTGCAGGTCGAGGGCCCAGAACGCGGCATCCATCCCGTGACAGGCCATGTCGCCCAGCGCACCGGTGCCGAAATCCCACCAGCCGCGCCAGCTGAATGGCGCGTAGGCGGGATTGTATGGCCGTTCCGGTGCGGGCCCGAGCCAGAGATTCCAGTCGAGGGTGGGCGGCACGTTGTGGGCCGTGGTCGGCCGGTCGATGCCCTGGGCCCAGATGGGACGGTTGGTCCAGTAGTGCACCTCTCGCACGGCACCGATCACACCGGCTTCCACCCATTCGCGGATCTGTCGCGTGCCTTCGAAGGTGTGGCCCTGGTTGCCCATCTGGGTCAGCTGTTTCGGGCGACGGGCAGCTTCCTGCATCACCGCGCGGACCTCACCGAGGGTACGGGCAAGCGGCTTCTGGCAGTAGACATGCTTGCCGGCCCGGAGCGCGAGCAGCGTCGCGGCGGCATGGTTGTGATCGGGCGTCGAGACGGTAAAGGCGTCGACGTTCCGTGCCTCCTTGTCGATCATCTCGCGGTAGTCGCGATACCGGCGCGCCTTGGGATAGCTCTTGAAGGCATCCTCGGCGCTGCTCCAGTCGACATCGCAGAGCGCGACGAGGTTTTCCCCTTCCATGCCCCGCACATCGTTCCGCCCCATCCCGCCGACCCCGATGCAGGCGACGTTCAGCGTATCGCTCGGCGCGCGGTAGCCGCGGCCGAGGACATGGCGCGGGACGATGTGGAAGAGACCGGCGGTGGCGGAGACGGAGGTGATGAAGGTGCGACGGGAGGAGTTGGCGCGGGGCATGGCCGTCCTTTCGTGCGGCGGAACGATCGGGCGCGGGATGACTCCGGGGAAGATGCACGGAAAGCCGGGGAGCGGAAGGCGGGTGGTGTTATCGCCCCTCCCCGAGCCACTTCGCCACACGGTCACGGTAGCCGCGGCTGACCTTGAGCTTGGTTCCGTCCTGGAGGATCGCGATGAATTCACCCGAGAACCAGGGCTGCAGCTCCTTCAGGCGCTCCAGATTGGCGATCGTCGTGCGGTGAATCCGGAGGAAGCGTCCCGCATCGAGCCGGCCTTCGAGGCTGGCGAGCGACTCCCGCAACAGGTGAGTGGTCTTTCCGGTGTGCAGCCGCACATAGTTGCCGGCCGTCTCGATCCAGTCGATGTCCGGCACGCGGACGAAATACACCCGGCCATCGGCGCGAATGGCCAGTCGTTCCGCGGTCACGCGCTGGCGATTCAGTCCGTCGAGCAGCTGGAGCAGCTGCGCCGGGGCTCCCTCCGAATCGGTCTGCCGGAGGCGCAGCTCCGCCCGCTGAAAGGCGCGGTGCAGTCGTTCGGCGTCGAACGGCTTGAGGAGGTAATCGAGTGCGCTCGCTTCGAAGGCCTGGATGGCGTAGGTGTCGAAGGCGGTGACGAAGATGACGGCGCGCGGCGTGCTGGGGCCCAGCGACTCGAGCACGCCGAATCCATCGAGGCCCGGCATCTGGACGTCGAGAAAAAGCAGATCCGGAGTGTGCCGCTGCACCGCCTCCACGGTCTCGGGACCCGAACCACAGGACGCGACCAGTTCCGCTCCCGGTTCCCGCTCGAGCAGGCGCGCCAGCCGCTTGCGGGCGAGCGGTTCGTCGTCGGCCACGAGCGTGCGTACCGTCATGCGGGCACGGCGGTCGGCGTGAGTCGCAGGTGCAGCGGCGTATGCACCTCGGCGCAGGGGAGGAGCGGCAACGCGATGGTGACCACCGCGCCGCCATCGGGGTGATTGGCCAGCACGAAGGCGTGCTGCGCCCCGTAGAGCTGGCGCAGCCGCTCGCGAGTATTCCGCAGGCCCAGCCCTTCCCGGATGAAGCCGCCGACCGGGAAGCCGAGCCCGCTGTCGCGAATCGTGACAACCAGGCGGTCTCCCTCCGGCGACGCCCCGATCTCGATCACACCGCGCCCGCTGCAGGGACTGGTGCCGTGCCGGATCGCATTCTCCACCAGCGGCTGCAGCAGCAGCGCCGGCACGCCGGCGTCGAGCACGTCGGCAGGAACATCCAGCCGCACTTCCAGCCGGTCGTTGAACCGGGCCTGCTCGATGTCGAGATAGGCCTCGAGGATCTGCAGTTCCTGGCGGAACGGCACCACCTGATGGCCGGCCTGCTCCAGCGAAAGCCGGAGCAGATGTCCCAGCCGGGCGATCAACCGGTCGGCGCTGTTGGGGTCATCGTGCGCCAGTTCGGCGATCGTGTTGAGCGCGTTGAAGAGGAAGTGCGGCTGCAGCTGCATCTTGAGCAGCTGCAGCTCGGCCCGGGCGAGTTGCGCCTGCAGCTCGGCGCTGCGCAGTTCACGATCGCGAAACAGCAGTGCGTAGCGCGCGGCCTGCGAGACGGTCACGATGCAGAGATAGGCCAGCAACCGGCTGTCAAAGCGATACAGCAGACTGGTGAGGAAGGGGCGGAGCGGCGAATGGCTCAGGAGCAGCGAGACGCCGCGGTCGATGATGGTCGAGAGCAGCACGAAGCAGAGTCCGGCCAGACCGTGCAGCACCAGGCTCCGGGCCCGCTGGTGGGGATCAAACCGGAGCCGCGCTGCGACCCAGAGCGCCGCCGGGGTCAGCGCCGCCCAGGTCCATGCACTCGCCAGCGAGACGAGGAGCAGCGGTCGCCACGGCAGCGGCGGCGCACCGGACACGGCGTTGTAGGCCAGCACCTGACTGAAGGAGAAGAGGCCAAATGCGGTCCAGCCGCCCAGCACCAGCACCGTCTGCAACCGCAGGTTCCGTTGGCGTGGACTGCTGTCCGACACTGCGGTGCGGTACATGGATGACCTCATGGGCGATGGACGGCCGGGGTCGCACCTGGTGCGCTGCGCCCCCCCGCACCTTGCCGATTGCCTGACGCGCTGCTCGGCTGGGGAGTGTCAGCCGCCATCAGCCGGCCGTCGTGGGGTGACGTCGCTCGCCACCGGGGACGCACCACCACCCACCAGCAGTCGTGTCAGGCGTTCAGCGATGGGACGTCGAAAGCCCAGATCGGAGTTCACTGCCAGCAGGATCAGGATGTCCTGATCGGGGAAGTAGCCGTACCAGAGCTGGAATCCCGTCTGATCGCTGGCATGCTCGATCACCCGCATACCCCCGTCGGTCCGTCCCACCACCCACCCCATTCCATAGCCGTGGGCGGTCGGCGTCTGCATCCGCTGACGCGCCACGAGCGGCAGCAGCGTGCCGAGCCGTAGCGCCTGGTGCCAATGCCAGAGGTCGGCGAGCGGTCCCACCAGTCCGGTGACAACGACGGTGGCCCCACTCGCGCCGGTGTACCCGCGCGCCACCAGCGAATCATCGAGCCGGCCGTCATCCATCACAGTGCGCGTGAGGCCGGCGGGGACGAAGATCCGGGACGCCAGCGCGGTGTGGCCCGGCTGGCCGCTCGCGGCCTCGAGCACACGTTCCAGCATGGCGTAGCTCGCGCCGGTGGAACGGAAACGCTCCACCGCGGAGCCCGGGGCGTCATACCGGGCGGGGCGAATCCACCCGCCAGGCGCCTCCCGCTCGCGGGTCAGCAGCTCGCGGATGGTCACGTTACCCGCCTCCGGGCCGACCCAGTCGGCGGCGGGCTGGTCCAGCTGGAGCCGCCGGTCGGACTCGAGCCCAAGGATGGCGGTCGCCGTGAACATGTTCGCGAGCGCCCCGAAGGGATATTTCGTCTCGGCAGTGTTAGGCAACTCTCTGGCGCGATTGGCGTCGCCGTACCCCTTGGAGAGCAGGACCCGGCCGCCGTGGGCGACCAGGACCGCGCCGGTGAATCCCTCCGCCGCGTACTGCTGCAAGACCGCATCCGCGGCACCAGCCACCGGATCGGGCGCCACAACCCGGTCGAGGTACACGATTTCGGGGCGGGCCAGACGGGCGCAGGCGGCGGTGCTCATGAGGAGCAGCGGCAGGACCTGGGCGTGAGTGGGAAAGCGGAACATGCGACCTCCAGGGTTCGAGTCGGGCCGGATACGTCGACCGGCACCGGCGAGAATCGTCCACTGTCGCATTTCCGCCAATGCTTCCGGGCCGGACGGCGCTTCGACAGGGACGAATCGCCTCTGCGCGTGACGGCCGGCATCGTCAGACACCGCCATCCATCCAGTGCCATTCGTCCCGCCATTCGTGCGGTTCATCCCGGAGTCGTTCCGCCCTCCATGATCCGTCCGCTACCGTGCGTCCACCAATCGATGGAGGACACCGGTGGCCTTCTACCAGGATGGAGCCGCCGCGCTTGCCGACCTCCCGTTCCACGTCACTCGACCACAACCGCGTTCCGCCATGCCCGACCCGGGGCTGACCGAGCCGGGCGAACTCGCGGAGCTGGTCCGGCGACTGGAGGAGCTGGTGCGGGCGTTGCGGGCGCGTGACGCAGAACGACGGGCGGGACCGGTCCTGCGCTTCGGTACGGTGGAAGTCGAGCCGATGACGCAGACGGTCCGGCGCGACGGCAGGAAGGTGCCCGTCACCCGCACCGAGTTCCGGTTGCTGCAGGTGCTGCTGCGCCGCCCCGATCGGGTGGTCAGGCGGGAGGAACTGCGCGAAGAGCTCTGGGGTCCCGAGGTCCGGCTGCGCTCGCGCGCGATCGACACCCACATCGCGCGGCTCCGGCAGAAGCTGGAGCCCGAGGCGGCCAAGCCACGTCACATCCTGACCGTCACCAACCTGGGGTATCGCTTCGATCCGCGAGGCAGACCCAGCGCTTCACTGTCCGACAACTTCAAGGAGGCGTTATGCGACCTGGATTCCGTCTGATTCTCACGGCAATCCTGCTCTGCCTGCTCCAAACCGCGACCCTGTCAGCCCAGGAAGGGTTGACCCTGTCGGGGAGAGTAACGAGCGCCGACGGGCAGCCGCTGTCCCAGGCGTCGGTCATCATTGAGCGGCTGGGCGTGGGGACGACCACCCGGCACGACGGCCGCTACCAGCTCGTCCTCCCGGTGGCACGGCTCACCGGAGACTCGGTGACCATCGTGGCGCGGCTGATCGGCTACAAGCCGCAGACCGCACACCTGGTGCTCGCTGCTGGTACGCAGGAGCGGGACTTTGCGCTGGCGGCCAATCCGCTGCAGCTCGGCGAGATCGTTGTCACCGGAGTCGGCACCGTGACGGAGGTCGAGAAACTGGGCCACGTGCGGAGCTACGTGGACTCGAGCGCCATCGTCGGCAGCGGCGAGCAGAACCTGATCACAGCGCTTGCGGCCAAGGCGCCCGGTGTGACGGTCACCTCGAGCTCCGGAGATCCCGGCGCTTCCTCCTATATCCAGGTCCGCGGGCTCACCACGATCTCGGCTTCAGATGGCCAGCCGCTGCTGGTGGTGGATGGCGTGCCGATGGACAACTCGATCAGCTACAGCAATCCGATCAGCGCGGGCGCCAATTCGAGCGCCTCGCCTTCCAACCGGGCGATCGACCTCAATCCCGACGACATCGAGTCGGTGGAGATCCTCAAGGGCGCGGCGTCGAGCGCGATCTACGGGTCCCGCGCCGGCCAGGGCGTGATCCTGATCAACACCAAGCGCGGCCGGCCTGGCCCGACGCGCTACTCGCTGCGCACCTCCATCTCGGTGGACGCGGCGGGGCGACTGCCGGAATTCCAGCGGAAGTACGGCGGCGGGACCGGTGGCGTATCACCAGCCTGCGTGGCGGGAGGGGTGCTCAACTGCCGAGTGGGATTTGCCCAGGCGGGGAGCTGGGGACCGGCGCTCGCGGCTGGCACGCCGACCTTCGATCACTCCAACGAGATGTTCCAGGACGGCTACCAGACCGACAACTACCTGACCGTCTCCGGCGGCAGCGAGCGCACCACGTTCTTTCTCTCCGGGGGCTACAACCGCAATCGCGGGATCGTGACCGGGCCCAACAGCGAGTATCGCCGGATCGCGGTGCGCTTCAATGGCAGCCACCGGATCACCGATGGACTGAGGGTGGCCGCCAACATCGGGTACACCGACGGCCATGGCGGCACCGTGACCACCCGGAACAGCACTGACGGACTGCTGCTGGGCGCGTGGCGCACTCCGCCCGAATTCAACAATCGGCCGTACCTCGATCCCACAACCGGACTGCATCGCTCCTATCGCTTCCCCAATCCCGGTCCGGGCTCCGAGCAGCGCAGCCGCTCGTATGACAATCCCTTCTTCGTGGCCAACGAGTCGTTCGGCAACACGGACGTCTCCCGAGTGGTCGGCGGTGTCACCACCGACTTCGCGGCCAACGGCTGGCTCACCTTCCGCCACACGCTCGGCTACGACTACTCCAATGATGAGCGGACCCAGGCCTACCCGTGGAGCACGTCGAACACCACCATCACAGGGATCAACGGTGTCGGCGGGGTGAACGCCGGGTACATCAAGGTCTCGCAGATCGACCATACCCTGACGGCGACCGCGCGGTACAAGGTCTCCCCCGGCTGGGATGGCGGCCTCACGGTGGGGCAGAACCTCAACAGCCAGTCGTACCGCAGCCGCCAGGTGATCGGCACCGGGCTGATCACGCCGGGCCCGTACAACCTGGGAAACACCGCGACGCAGCTGCCGCCGTACGACTTCCGCTCCACCGTGCGGCTCGAGTCGTACTTTGCCCAGGCGACCGCCGATCTCGCGCACCAGCTCTTCCTGACGGCCGCACTCCGCAACGACGGCGCGTCCACCTTCGGTCCGAAGAATCGCCGCAACTGGTACCCCAAGGCCAGCGCCGCCTGGGCGTTCCACCGCGGCGAGGCGGGCGAGCAGCGTGTCATCACCTATGGCAAGCTCCGGGCGGCCTACGGCCAGAGCGGCACCCAGCCGGCGCCCTACCTGCTGGCGAGCACGCTGGTCGCGCAGACCTCGGCCGACGGTGGCTGGGGTCCGACCGTCGGCGGGCCCGGCGGACTCATCACCACCTTCAACCTGCCCACGCTCAACCTCGCTCCCGAGCGGGTCAAGGAGTTCGAGGCGGGATTCGATCTCGGACTGCTCCGTGATCGCGCGGATCTGAGCTTTACCCATTATCGCGCCTTCTCGAGCGATGTGATTCTCAACGTGCCGGTGGCGGGCAGCTCCGGCTATACCTCGAAGCCAGCCAACGTGGCGGAACTCCGGAACATCGGTTACGAGCTGGCGCTCAACCTCCGCCCGATTTCCCGGCGCAATGTCGGCTGGGATGTCGGATTGCAGTGGGCCCAGAACCGCAGTGAGGTCACCGACCTGGCCGGAGTGCAGTTCGCGCCGCTCCCGATCGGTGGTGGCACCAACGGGCTCGGCATCCAGGGTGTGGCGATCAAGGGGCAGCCGCTCGGCGTCTTTTACGGCGGCGACTTCGTCCGCTGCGGCCGGGGGCTGAACGTCGGCGGCGTCGATCTCGACAACACCGCAGGCGAGTGCCAGGGCGCCGCCAGGAACGCGCTCTACATCGATGGCACCGGGTACCCGCAACTCGATGCGTCGGCGAGCTACGTGATCGGCAACCCCAATCCGGATTGGACCGGTTCCGTCCGAACCGGCCTCCGCTGGAAGAATCTGCGGATCGGTGGTCTGCTGGACATCCGGCAGGGGGGCGTCGCCAACAACAGCACGCGTGGCGCACTCAACCATTTCGGCACCAGCAAGGAGAGCCAGCGCTATCGCGACGGCGGCAACTACACCTTTGGTGATGACTACTTCGGGAATCAGAAGGTCGCGGGGCCGGGAGCAGGCACCGCGGTGCCGCTGGGCGAGGCGTGGTTCACTGGAGCGGGCGGGATCTTCAACGGTCCGGTCAGTCAGTTCAATGAGAACGCCAGCTTTGTCAAACTGCGCGAGATCTCGCTCGGCCTGGTGCTCGATCAGCCGTGGGTCAGCAGCACGCTGGGTTTCACCAGCATGGAATTCCGGGTGGCGGGGCGGAACCTGCATACCTGGACCAAGTACACCGGGGTCGACCCGGAAACCTCGGTCCTCGGGTCCGCGACGCCAGTTCAGGGGGTGGAGTATTTCAACAATCCCCAGACCCGTTCGTTCATCTTCTCCGTCACCCTCAACCGCTGAGGTGCCACGTGCGAGATACAGCTATCACATCGGCCCTCGTGTTCGCGGCCACGCTCGGCGTCGCGGGGTGCAATGGCTTTCTGACCGGTCCCGGGATTGACCAGACGCCGAACAATCCCACCAGCACCAGCCGGCCCGGCCCGCTCTATATCGGGGTGCAGGCGCTGCAGGCGATCACGTTTGAGGGGCAGCTGGCTCGGAGCGCGCTGATGTATTCGCAGCAGATCGCCGGCACCGGCCGGCAGCAGGTGGGATACGACCGGGGCGGCGTCGCTCCGGTCGACCTCGATACCTACTTCAGCAGCATCTACGGCTCGACCGCCACCGTACAGGGCGGAGGCGGGTTGCTCGACCTCCACAAGATGCTGCAGAAGGCGCATGCGGTGAACGACTCGCTCTACATCGGTATCGGCAAGGTCTGGGAAGCGCTGATCATCGGCACGGCCGCCTCGCTCTGGGGCGACATCCCCTACCGTGAAGCGGCCGATAGCCTGGAGGAGACTCCGGTATTCGATCCGCAGCTGCAGGTCTATCAGGACATGCTGACGCAACTCGACTCGGCGATCACCGTCTATCTGGCGGCAACCCCCGGTGGCGTCAACGCCGGGCCACCGGCGGATAACGCCGAACTAGTCTACGCCGGGCTGAACGCGGCGGGCCTGCGAGATGTCTATCGCGAGGTGGCCCATTCGCTCAAGGCGCGGTACTACCTGCACCTGGCGGAGACCAATCCGGCGAACTACGCCCTGGCGCTGGCGGAGGTGCCGCTCGGCATCAGTACGCCGGGCAACGACATGCTGTGGGCCCACAACGCGACGCCGACGGGCCAGAGCGTCTGGTGGCAATTCATGGCCACGCGGGGGGACATCAGCCCCGGTGGCGCACTGGTGGAGATCCTGAAGCGCCGGATCGCCGCGGGGATCGAGGACCAGGCACGACTCGATTTCTACTTCACCTCCGCGACCGGGGGAACGACCCCGGCAGACTTCTTCGGCTTTCGTCCCGCGGGAACCACTGGCATCACGGTCGCACCGGGCGTTGATCCTGGCGACGGAGCCGCGGGCTCGTACTCCGGCTTCACTTTCATCGATGGCGTCGCCAGCGCGGGCGACTTCCGCCACCCGATCATCACCTGGGCCGAGACCCAGTTGATCGGTGCGGAGGCTGCATTCCAGACCGGCGGGCAGAGCGCGGCCCAGCCATACCTCGATGCGGCGCGGGCCAACCGGGTGTACGGCGCCACCGGTGGCTCCCCGGTGACGTTCCCGGCGCTTGGATCCGTCCCCGCGACACTGCAGAACATCATGGAGGAGAAGTACGTCACCCTCTTCCTCAACATGGAGGTGTGGAACGACTACAAGCGCACCTGCCTGCCTGCATTGGCCTCGGCACCGCTGGCGGGAACGAATGTACCGGGGAGCACCCCGATCCCCGGTCGGTTGCCCTACGGACTCACGGAGATCAACGCCAATCCAAACACGCCCAACGTGCCGACGACGGGTCGCAACGCCAACGACCCGAACCCCTGCCCGGTACTGGACTATGTCTCATCGACACCGCTGGCAAACTGAAGCCATGACGCTGGCGGGCGCGCATGCAGGTGCGCGCTTTCCGGCGGCGGTGTTACGCCTCGGCGTGTTCCTGCTGCTGACCACCACCACCGGGTGCTACACCTACCGCCCAGTGACGGCGCCGGGTCCGGAGGCCGGGGCACGGATCAGCGCCGAGTTGAGTCGGGAGGGGGCGACCGCACTGAGTCCGCTGCTGGGTCCGGATATCTCGGAGGTGAATGGGCGGGTGGTCGAGGCGGGAGCGGACACCCTGCGACTATCGCTCATGTCCGTGACCGGGCGGCTGGGAATACCGGCGTCGTGGCGGGGGGAGCTGGTGACGCTCCCACGGGTAAACTTGAGCTCGGTGGATCAACGGCACCTTGCCACCGGCGGCACGGTCCTGCTGGGAGCCGGGCTGGCAGGAGGGCTCTACCTGTTCTACCGGCTGCTGGGCGGGCCGGCCATCATCGAAGGCTCGGGTGGTACGGGAGGAGGTGGAGGGCGGTAGCGCCGCTGCGCTCCTGGCGTCTTTGCGGGGGGAAGGTTGTCACCGCGAGGACGCCAGAGATGTGGTGACAGTCAGCAAGCACGATGAAGCAACAGCGCCAGGCGGCCCCGTCAGGCGACGCCCCGCTCCCCCTCCCCGCGAAACGCCAGCGCAAAGATCACGAGAATCACCGCCGCCCCGATGGCCGGTACCAGCCAGATCGCGTGCCAGTCATGCCCGCCCCCCGCAATGGCGTAGCGATCGACCACGGCGCCGGAGACCTGGCTCCCCACGACATAGCCCACGCCCTGCGTCACGAGCGTGATGAACCCCTGCGCGGCGGAGCGGATCTTGCCGCTGGCCCGCTGGTCGACGTAGATCTGCCCGGTCACAAAGAAGAAATCGTAGCAGATGCCGTGCAGCAGGATGCCGGCATAGAGCATCCACACGCCGGCCGAGACATCGCCGTTGGCGAACAGCAGGTACCGCACCGCCCATGCCGCCATGCCGACCAGCAGGATCGCCCGAACCCCCAGCTTGGCGAGAAAAAACGGCAGCAGCAGCATGAAGCCAATCTCGCTCGCCTGGCCCAGCGTCATCTTCGTGGCCGGCTCCGCCAGCCCGATCTCGTTGAGGAAGAGATTGGTGAAGGCGTAGTAGAACTGCAGCGGGATGCACAGCAGGAACGAGCCGATGACGAACGTGGCGAAGGAGCGGTCCTTCATCAGCGCGAGGGCATCGAGCCCGAGCACGTCGCGGATGGCGAGCGGTTTTCCGGCGGCCTGTGGCGGGGTGTGCGGCAGCGCGAGGGCAAAGAGGCCGAGCACGACGGAGGCCGCGGCGGCAAGCTGCATCGGCTGGGCACCGGACTCCATCCCCAGGCGCCCGACCACCAGCCCGGCCACGATCCACCCGATCGTCCCGAGGACCCGGATGCGGGGAAAATCCCGCGCGGAGTCGGCTATATGATGAAAGGAAATCGAGTTGGTCAGCGCGAGCGTCGGGGCATAGCAGAGGGCGTAGAGAAAGAGCAGCCAGAACACGCCGCTGAACGTCGTGGCGGTCGAGGCGGCGTACATCGCCACGGCGCCGAGCAGGTGGAGCAGCGCCAGAATCTTCTGCGAGGCGAAGAACCGGTCCGCGACCATGCCGACAAAGAACGGCGCCGCGATTGCACCGAAGGCCATCGTGGCGTAGGCCGAGCCAATCTGATGTCCGTCAAACTGCCGCGTCGTCCCCAGGTACGTGCCGAGGGTCACGAACCACGCCCCCCAGATGAAGTACTGGAGGAACATCATGAAGGAGAGCTTGGTTCGGAGCATGGGGAAGGGGGAGAGGGGAGGGGAACGGGGAACGGGGGACGGGGAACGGGGAACGGGGGAAACAGTTGCTGTCATCCTGAGCGAAGCGAAGGATCTCTCTGCCTAGGAGCCGACCTCCGGCCTCGCCTTCGACCTAAAGAGATCCTTCAGTCGCTGCGCTCCTTCAGGAGGACAGCGCAGCATCTGCTCCGCGCGCCTCATCGCAGCTCACGGATCCGGATTTCCCGGTACGCCACTTCGTCGCCGTGGTCCTGCAGCGCAATTCGGCCGCGTGCAGCTTTGCCGTAGCCGGGCCACTGGGAAAACTTGCTTGCCGCCACCTTGGCCAGCCACTCCGGGCTCCCCAGCGTGTACTCGACCATCTTCACTCCGTTGAGCCAGTGCTCCACATGGCTGCCCACCACCACGATCCGCACCCGGTTCCACTCGCCGGCCGGTTTCACCACCCCGGCAGGGCCGGCATAGAGACCGTAGCAGGCGCCAGCGGAGGTGAGGCGGTTGCCGCCGTCGGGATGGGCGGCATCGTCCAGCACCTGCATCTCGGGGCCGCTCTCGTAGCTCGCCTCGTTGTCCTCAGTCACCCGGTACATGATGCCGCTGTTGCCGCCGGGGGAGATCTTCCACTCGAGCGTCAGCTCGAAGTTGCCGTAGGTCGTGCGGGTGACGATGTCGCCGCCCGGGCCGGTGCGGGTGAGCGCGCCGTCGACCACACTCCACCCCGCCGGCAGTGCGCTCGCCTTGTAACCGCGCCAGGCCGTGGTGCTCGACCCGTCGAACAGCATGACCCAGCCGGCGGCCTTGTCGGCGGCGCTCAGCACGGCGCTGGGCGCAGGCTGCTGGGCACGCGCGGGATGGGGGACTCCGGCAAGGGCAAGGACGAGTGCCGCGTTCGCGAGCGAGAGGCGAATCTGCATGGAACCGGACGCTGAAGGTGGCAGGTAGGATGGCATGAGGAAGCGGTCATGTCCAGCAGCGGCGAGGGGGGAGTCATCCGCGCGGAGGCTGGAATAGAATACCACGCCACATGGATGAGGGGCAGTCAGCACCTGCCTGCTGGACGCCTTCCCCGCCACGCCGTACCTTCACTCCGTCCCCCCGCTGAACGGATCATGCACCGTCGAGACCTGCTCCGCCTTCTTGGCGCCACATCCGCACTGCCCCTCCTTCCCGGCAGCCGCGATGTCGTGGAGCTTGGCCGCGCGCTCCACGCCGGGCTCCGCCAGCACGCCGGCCTGCAGCTGCTCACCGCCGACCAGGCGGCACTCGTCACCCTGCTCGGCGACATGATCATCCCGCGTACCGACACGCCGGGGGCGGCGGATGTCGGCGTGACAGCATTCATTGATCATCTGCTGGCGGAATGGTTTCAGCCCGACGAGGTCCAGCCGCTGCTCGCGGGCCTCGCCGCAATCGACACGCGGGCCCGGCTGGACTATGGCAGCAGCTTCGTGGAGCTGCCCGAGCCCGACCGGATCAGCCTGCTGACCTCGATCGACGATCGCAAAGGCGCGACCGGGTCCGCGGAAGCGGCCTTTGCCCGGATCAAGTCGCTGACGGTCTACGGCTACTTCACCTCCGAGCGGGTGATGACGGAAGTGACCCGGGAGCCGATCATTCCGGGGCGGTTCGACGGCTGCGTCGCGATGTAGGATGCCATGTCAATCGGGGGAAGCGGGAACGGGGAACGGGGAAAGGGAATGACATGCTTGGCACTTCCCTTTTCCGTTCCCGGTTCTCCGTTCCCGTCGGTCCATGAACTGTGGAGTCTTGCTTGCCCCAGAATTATGACGCCATCGTCATCGGATCCGGCATCACCGGTGGCTGGGCCGCGAAGGAGCTGACCGAGCGGGGCCTGCGGACCCTGGTGCTGGAGGCCGGGGGCCCGGTCGATCCCGCCACTGACTACGTCGAGCATGTCCAGCCGTGGCAGCTCCCGTTTCGTGGCTGGGGCGATCGCGCGCTGCTCAATCGGACCCAGGCGGTCCAGCAGCAGTGCTATGCCTGCGACGAATGGTCGGGCAAGTTCTTCGTCAATGACCTCGAGAATCCCTACAGCACTCCCGATGACAAGCCGTTCGCCTGGATCCGCGGGCGCCAGGTCGGCGGGCGTTCGATCATGTGGGGCCGGCAGGTCTACCGCTGGAGCGATCTCGACTTCGAAGCCAACGCGCGGGACGGCCACGGCGCCGACTGGCCGATCCGCTATCGCGATCTCGCGTCGTGGTACGACCACGTCGAACGCTTCATCGGCGTATCCGGCCAGGCCGAAGGGCTGGCCCAGCTGCCCGACAGCATCTTCCTGCCGCCGATGGCGCTCAACTGCGTCGAGGCGGTGGCCCGTGAGCGGCTGCATGCGGCGTTCGGCGGCGAACGAGTACTGACCATCGGCCGCGCGGCGATCCTCACCCGGGATCATGGCGGCCGAAAGGCCTGCCACTACTGCGGACCCTGCGAGCGCGGCTGCATCACCGGCAGCTACTTCTCAAGCCTCAGCGCCACCCTTCCTGCGGCGCGCGCGACCGGTCGCCTCACCCTCCGGCCCTACAGCGTCGTCTCCGCCGTACTGCGGGATCCGGTCACCGGCCGGGCCAGCGGCGTCCGGGTGATCGACGCGCAGTCGCTCGAGGTGCGGGAGTTTCGTGCCCGCCTCGTCTTTGTCTGCGCTTCCGCCCTCGAATCGGCCCGGCTGCTGCTCCTCTCCGGCATCGGGCAGACCAGCGGCGAACTGGGCCACAACCTGATGGACCATCACATGGGCGCCGGCGCGCGCGCCAGGATGCCCGGCTTCGAGGATCACGTCACCTTTGGCGACCGGCCCAACGGCATCTACATCCCGCGCTATCGCAACGTGAAGGACGCGCATCCCGATTTCGTCCGGGGCTACGCCTTCCAGGGCGGTGGCGGCCGCGGCGGCTGGGGCCGGTCAATGCCCGGATTCGGCGCCGGCTTCAAGGATGCGCTGCTGCATGAGCGCGGGCCCTGGGGGCTCAGCTTCTACGGCTTCGGCGAGTGCCTCCCGCGCCACGAAAACCAGGTGGAGCTGCACCCGTCACTGACCGACCGGTGGGGCATCCCGGCACTCCGCATCAGCTGCACCTATGGCGACAACGAGCGGGCCCAGCGCAAGGACATGCAGGTCACCGCCGCCGAAATGCTCGAGGCCTCGGGCGCGGTCGACATTCAGCCCTACGACAATGAGGCGCTCCCCGGGCTCGTCATCCATGAGATGGGCCCCGCGCGGATGGGACGAGACCCGAAGACATCGGTACTGAACGGCTGGAACCAGGTGTGGGATACCCCAAACGTCTTCGTCACCGACGGCGCCTGCATGGCGTCGTCGGCCAATCAGAATCCTTCGCTCACCTACATGGCGCTCACGGCACGGGCAGTGGCGCATGCCGTTGAGGCGATGAAGCGGAAGGAACTATGAGCCATTCGGGGAAACGGGAACGGGGAACGGGGAACGGGATGCTCAATCGCAGGGATTTTCTTGTCGCGCTCGGCGCACTCGGCGTGGCAAACAGCGCAGCTGCAGCTGAACCGGCCCCGGGATCCCTCATGCCTCTCCCCGTTCCCCGTTCCCCGTTCTCCCCTTCCCCAGCCTTCCGTTCCCCGCATATCGGCATCCAGCTCTACGCCGTCCGCGACGCCCTCGAGCAGGACTTCGAGGGGACCTTCACCGCACTGGCGACGATCGGCTACCGTGAGGTCGAGTTTGCCGGGCTGCACGGTCATCCCGCTGCAGAGGTACGGGCTCTCCTCGACCGGCTCAAGCTTACCGCGCCATCGGGTCACATCAGCCTTGACGACCTCGAACAGAAGTTCGATACCGTGGTGGCCGACGCAAAGGCGCTGGGCCATCGCTGGATCGTCGTTCCGTGGCTACCCAAGGAGCTGCGCGATGTCGCGGGCTACACCCAGGCCGCCGAACGAATGAGCCGCCTGGCGCCGCGCCTCAGACAGGCGGGATTCACGCTGGGCTACCACAATCATCACTTCGAATTCGACCGCCTGGGGGATAGCTCCACCTGCGGTTACGACATCCTGTTGAACGGCACAGCCGCGGCCGGAGTCGTGATGGAGCTCGATCTCTTCTGGATCAGGAAGGGCGGGGCCGACGCCGCCGACTACTTCCGCCGCTTTCCCGGCCGCTTCCGTCTGGTCCACGTCAAGGACATGGCCGCCGACGGCAGCCAGGTGAATGTGGGCGACGGCGTCATCCCCTGGCCGGCCCTGCTGCACACCGCCAGGCAGGCCGGTGTCGCGCACTTCTTCCTCGAGCATGACGAGCCGCGCGATCAGCTCGCATTCGCCCGGGATAGCTACGCCTACCTCTCGCGCCAGAAGTTCTAGGCCGGCTCGACCGGCGCCTCGCCATCATGGCCCGCTTCAACCCGCTCCGGTTCCCGCCCGGATACTTCGATCTCCCCGCGGACGCCGGGCACACCCTGCCGCTCGATATCATCGCGGCGTGGACCCGGAGTCCGCAGACCCGCGAGTTTGCCCACGAACTGCTGGGCCCGTTCACCATGCGCGGCATCGTGGTCAGCTCCGACACCGCGGGGCTCACCCGGCTCACCCAGGAGCGATCGCTGATCGAGATCCTGGCGATGGTCAGCCGCCCCAAGGAGCTGCTGCACGCCTACGGCAAGGCCGTCGGCGGGATCGCAGTCGGCACCTGGGCGGCGGACAACAGCCAGATGTTCTATGCTGACGGTATCCCGCCGGGAGATGTGCTTGGCATGCTGCTTACCCTGCAGGACCGTATCGCAGCGGAGTGCGAGGTTGGCATCGGCATCTGTGCCCACGCCGGCGAATTCTACGAACTGGGCAACGCCATCTACGGTCCCGACGCCGACCTGGTCGAGGGCGTGGCGGAAGACGAGACCACGGCCGGCGAACTGGTCATCACTGAAGCCGTCCGGCACCGACTCGCGCAGGACTCCGCGCTGCAGCTGACTCCGCGAGGCGATTTGCGCGAGAAATTCGGCGGAATCTGGCGCGTAGTACAGGGCCCACGGCTCGGCAACATCATAGCGACGGATTTCCGCTATCCGTTGCCGTTTACCGAGGAGTTCTACACCGGACTCGGCAAGTTCCAGCGTACCCGGCGCTCCTCGATCGTGCCGCGACCGGCGTTTCGCGAATCGACCGTCGTGGTGATAGATCGCGAACGGGAAGACCGGGACGAGCCTGATGTCGCGGCACTCAACAACCTCGCCCTCGCGGCGGCGGTCCGGCGGCTCGGTGGCGAGCTCGTCCTCGATCTCGCGGGCCAGGAGATCAAGACGACCGGGCAGGTCAGCATCTACCTCTTCGATGATGCCGGCCATGCGCTCGCCTTTGCCCGGAAGCTTCGCGCCGAGCTGGCCTCACAGCGGGTGGAGCTGCGGATCGGGATGGACAGCGGACGGGTCCTGCTCTTCGAGCTGGCACCGGAGACCTTCGATATTGCCGGCTCCCCGGTGAACCTCGCCTCGAAGCTGGCGCAGGACACCGGCCGCTTTGGCGCCATTCACCTCACCCGAAGCGCGGCCCGTCAGGCAGGAATTCCCGATTCCGTTCCGGTCAGCATCGTGCAGGTGGGCGGAGTCGCGATTGAAGTGGTCGTCGTCTGAGTCAGGTGATCGGCATCAGCGAAGCGGTGGTGGTCGCCGAATCCGCTTCAGGCCCGCTTCCGTAAGGCGTTCCCGCCGGGGCGTGAGTCCCGCCGGCCGCGCGCTGCCTTTCGCCCATCGCCACTCGAACTTCGCCGTCCATTCAGCCCTGGAGCCCCCATGCCCCGCCCCATCCACTTCGAGATTCACAGTGCCGATCCCGAGCGCGCCATAAAGTTCTACCGCGAGCTGTTCGGCTGGACCTTCACCAAGTGGGACGGACCGTGGCCCTACTGGCTCATCAAGACCGGGGAGCCGGGACAGCCGGGCATTGATGGCGGCCTCATGCCCCGCATGGGTGGACCACCGGTCGAAGGCGCGGCAGTGAACGCCTATGTGTGCACCGTCGACACCACATCGGTCGATGGCCTCGTGACGAAGATCCAGGCGCTGGGCGGCCAGATCGCGCTGCCCAAGATGGCGCTGCCTGGCATGGGCTGGCTGGCGTACGGCAAGGATACAGATGGAAATATCTTTGGCTGCATGCAGATGGACCCCACGGCCAAGTGAAGTCCATCGCTGGATCGCGCTCGGCTTTGCCGTTGAGCCCACCGTCGGCATCGCGATGGTCCACGCCAAGGAGGGGTGGTTTGTCGTCGGTGGCGGGCGCAATGGTGCCGAGTACAGCGTACTCCTGATCGGCATCATGCTGGCCGTCGCCTGGGCCCAGCCGCGAGGAGCGGCAGCAGCTTTTGACCCCGCGACGTCGACGGCCTAGCTTTTCCCTCGCGCGGTGTCCGTGACTTCGTGGGTACCAGCCCACTCCCGCCGAACCCTGGGCGACACGACCGGAAAGGATGCGAGATCATGACCACGATCGCCGTCATCGGTGCGACCGGACACGTCGGACAGCAGCTCGTCCCTCGACTGCTCGCGCAGGGTGTGAAGGTGCGCGCCGTCGGTCGCGATGCCGGCCGGCTCCAGCCGCTGGTGGAGGCGGGAGCGGAACCGTGGATCGCCACGGTCGACAGCGCCCGGTCAATGGCCGAGGCGTTTCGCGGCGCGGATGCCGCCTTCGCGATGATCCCGCCGGACTATGGGCACCCGCAACCCGCCGCACGCGCCAAGGCGGTGGCGGAAGCGCTTGCTGCCGGCGCACAGGTAGCGCGCGTGCCCCATGTCGTCACCCTCAGCAGCGTCGGCGCGCACCTGCCCACGGGGGTCGGGCCAGTCAATGGGCTGCATGGGCTGGAGGAGCGCTTCAACCAGGTTCCCGGCATGAACGTGCTCCATCTCCGGGCCGGCTATTTCATGGAGAACCTGCTGAACGGCATCGGCGTCATCGAAGCGATGCGGGTCAATGGCGGTGCCCTGAAGGCGGACCTGCCGGTGGCGATGATCACGACCGGCGACATCGCCGAGGTGGCTGCGGCGCGACTCACCCAGCGGAACTTCTCAGGCCATGGCGCTCGCGAACTGCTGGGACCGCGCAACTACACCCACCGGGAGGCAAGCCTCATCATCGGTGAGGCGATCGGAATGCCGGGACTGGGCTACGCGGAGTTTTCCTACGACGACACCCGGAAGGCGCTGCTCACCTTCGGCTTCTCCGAGGCCAGCGCGAACGAAATGATCGAGATGTACGATGCCCTGAACACCGGACGCATGCAGCCGAGCCAGCCCCGGACCGCACTGACGACGACACCGACCACGTTGGAGGAGTTTGCGCGGACGGTGTTCGTGGCGGCGTACGGGGCCTAGCTGGCGGCTGGCAGGCGGTAGGCGGTAGGCGGTAGGCGGCAGGCGCTAGACGGGTCACGGGAGGAGTGAGGAGGAACAGCCTGCCTCCTCGAATTCACCGCCCGATCGCCCGATCGCCCAATCGCCCAATCGCCCAATCCCCTATCGCCCATCGCCACTCCGCCCTGTGCAATCCTTCGCATGAGTCCCGCCGGCGCCGTACAGCGCCCACGCCAGAAACCGCTCCACCTCACCCAGCGCCAGCTGGGCGCTCGGCCCGGCAGAAACGGCGTCAAAGGCATGTTGGGCCCAGGGAATCTCGAGCAGCACGGCAGTCGTGCCACCCGCATGCAGGCGGGCGTGCAGCAGCCGGCCGAAACGCGGTAGCACCACATTGTCCCGGCCGGCATAGATCAGGAGCGTGGGCGGCTGCGGTGTCGCCGCGTAGGTCACCGGTGAGGCGGCGTAGTACCGCTCCGGCTGCTCTGTCGGTGTGCCGCCGAGATAGGCGACCTCAAGCGACTGGACATGGAGCGGATCGGGAACGGGTGGATGGTCGTAGCCGTCGACCAGGTCGACCGGCCCGTAGTAGCTGATCACGCCGCGAATTGGCAGGGTGTCGGTGTAGGCTGCCACCAGCGCGAGCTGGGCCCCTGACGAGCGGCCGATCAGCGCCAGCCTGGCCGGGTCGCCGCCGAATTCCGCGGCATGGCCTCGCACCCAGGTCAGCGCCGTCCGCACATCCACCAGCTGCGCCGGCCACTGCCACCGGGGCGCGTGACGATAGTCGATCGCCACGACGACGTACCGGTGAGCGGCGAGGTAGCGCGCGAAGGCGGCGTCATCATCCGGCGCCCCGCGCTGCCAGGCGCCACCGTAGATCTGAACGACGACGGGGAATGTGCCCGAATCCGCGGGCTGGTAGAGATCAGCCCGCAGGGGAATGCCCTCGGCCTGCCCCACCGGCACGCCGCGGGTGAGGCGCACCCCGCCTGAGGGGAGCCCGGTGAACAGCTCGGTCAGGTGGAGCGACCGGTGGCGCAGCGCCTCCCGTCTCGAGGCCGGCACGGCACAGAGGTAATCACCGCCCAGAGCCGCGCGCATCGCGGCATCGAAGCGGCGTGCGGTCGTGGAATAGCGGAACAGCGGGAAGAGCGAGAGCAGCGTGGTGGCGGCGGCGCAGAGCAGCGTCGCCCCCCTGAGCCGGCCCCGCCCCGCCGCGAGCGCAACTACCGCAGCGGCCAATGCGACCACGACCAGCCACACCCCCGCTTCCGGCGCTCCGACACTCAGCGTCAGGAGCGCATAGGTAGGAGGTGGCAGGAAGCCCCAGAGCGCGAGGAAGAGCGTTCCCGCGGCAATGAGTGCGGCGAGTCGGGAGAGAGAGATTGGCATTCGCGTTCAGCATTTAGCGTTCAGCCGTCAGCCGTCAGCCGTCAGCCGTCAGCCGTCAGCCGTGAGTATACTGTCATCCTGAAGAACGGAGCGACGAGGGATCTCTATGGCGACCTGTTCCCCGTTCCCCGTTCCCCGTTCCCGGTTCCCCGTTCCCCGTTCCCCGTTCCCCCCGCTCCCATGCGCCTGCTTCTCGCCCTCACCCTGATCTCCTCCCCGCTCGCGGCCCAGCAGCAGGCCAGCTTCGACTGGCCCGCGCTGCAGCAGGAGGCGACCCAGCTGCTGTCGCAGTATCTCCAGATCAACAGCAGCAATCCGCCGGGCAACGAGCTCGCCACCGCCCGCTGGCTCAAGGCGGTGCTCGACCGGGAAGGAATCGAGAATCAGATCCTCGACACGGTGGAGCTGGGACCGGGGCGGGCCAATTTCTACGCCCGGCTCCGCGGCAGCGGGACCCACTCGGGCGCCCGCACTGCGATCGCGCTGGCCCATCACATGGATGTCGTCCCGGTGACGCCGGAGCAGTGGACCTTCGACCCCTTCGCCGGCGAAATCAAGGACGGCTACGTCCGGGGCCGCGGCGCGATCGACATGAAGGGCCACGGGATCATTCAGCTCATGGCGCTGATTGCCATCAAGCGCTCCGGCATCCCGCTGCAGCGCGACCTCGTCTACCTCGCCAACGCCGATGAGGAGTCCGACGGCAACGGCGCCATCCGGATGGTCGACCACCATGGCGATCTCATCCGGGACGTCGAGTACCTGCTGACCGAGGGGGCCGATACCCGGGTCGAGAACGGCAAGGTGCGCTGGTTCGGCATCGACGTCGGCGAGAAGCGGCCCTACTGGACCCGGATGGTGGCCGAAGGCACGACCAGTCATGGCTCGGTCCCGATCGGCGACGAGAATCCGGTGCCCCGCTTGGCCCGCGCCATTGCCCGTGTCTCCGCCTGGCAGACGCCGCTGCACCTCTCGCCCGCGGTCGAGCGGTTCTTTCAGGCCCAGGCGAGGGACGCCACCGGAGCCGGCCGCCGCTGGCTGACCAATCCCCGGGCGGCGCTGGCCAGCCAGGCCGGCCGCACCTGGCTGCTGGCCGAACCAGAACGGAACGCGCTGCTGCGGAACACCATCTCTCCCACCGTTCTGGTCGGATCCAACAAGACCAACACGATTCCGCAGCAGGCCTCGGTTGAGCTCGACATCCGGCTGCTGCCCGATCAGGACCCGGCACTGTTCCGCGCCGAGCTGGTACGGATCATCGCGGACCCGCGGATTCACCTGGAGGAGATCGCCCCGATCACGCCGCGCTACGATGCGCCGCTCGGCACGCCGCTCTTGCACGCCATCGAGCGGGCTGCCGGAGAACTGCTGCCGGGGATCCCGATCGCGACCCCGGTGAGCGCGGGGGCATCGGACCGACCCACCTATACCCGTGCCGGGATCATCTGCTATGGCCTCGATCCCTACCTGATTCCCATCGAGGAAAACCGCTACGAAGTGCACGGCAACGATGAACGGCTGTCGGAGGCCAATGTCGGCTGGGGTGTCCGGCTGTACATCCGCCTGCTGCAGGAAGCGGATCGGGATGCTTCCTGAGAAGCCGCCGCTTTTTCCTCCAGACGCGCCTCCACTTCCATCCGGCGCCGCCCCTGCCCATCTTCCCGCCCCGCAGGAATTAGTGTGCGGCACAACGAGGAGATGAATTAATGGCGAAAGTCAGCAAGACCAGGAAGGCCGGGGCTGGACGTGCCACGAAGGCGCGCCCCTCGGCGAAGGCAAATAAGGCAAAGACGACCACGCCCAAAGCCAAAGTACGGCTTCCCGCCGTACGCGCCCGCAGCCGTGCCTATGTTGGGCTGCCGCCCGGTATCTGTCGGGTGGAACAGGAGAGCACCCGCACCTTCGGGTACGTGGTTCGTGTCGGCCACCGCCGCTCGGCCCGGGGCTGGCGCCCCAAGTTCACCGCCTACTTTGGCGACTTCTCCCATGGGGGGAAGAAGCCGGCACTCGCCGCCGCCACCCGCTGGCTCAAGACCCTCGAGCGGACTGGCAAGGCGCCGGAAAAGAAGTAGACCGACCGCCCGGCATGACGCCTGACACTGGTGCCAGCCGCAGGGGCTGGCGCCGCGCGTGTTGCCGTGGCATAATCGTCCCCAACAACCCCACACCCTCTCGACGGCACGGAGCCCTCATGTTCGGATCGATTCGCTGGTCACTCGCCGCGGCGCTGACTCTCGCCGCCGCCTGCGCCCCCGCCGCCCCGAAGGTCGACCTCGCCGCAGAAGAGACCGCCATCCGGGCCAAGGTGACCGAATGGAATGGGTTCCTGCAGTCGAAGAACGATTCCGCCATCACCGCCCTCTACGGTGACCGGGGCGCACTCTTTCCCGCCGGCATGCCGAAGATCGTCGGTGCGGCGGCGATGCGTCCCTTCTGGGCCCAGCTCTGGGCGCTCAACGTCAATCTCGTCCTCAGCACCGTCAGTATCACGGTCGCCCAGTCCGGCGATCTTGCGGTCGAGGAGGGGACTTACACCTTCGACGTTCCCAATACCCCCACGGACAAGGGCAAGTATCTCGTCGTCTGGTACAAGCAGGACGGCAAGTGGCTCGTGGCCCAGGATATCTGGAACAGCGACATGACGCCGCCGGCAGCCCCGGCAGCCATGACCAACTAGGTACTCATCGGGAAGCAGCGGTCTATGCTCTATACGCTACTCATCGGCCTGATCATCGGAGCGGCCGCCAAGTTCCTGATGCCAGGCAAGGATCCCGGCGGTTTCATCGTCACGATCCTGCTGGGCATCTCGGGCTCGTTCGTCGCCGGTTTCCTCGGCCGGGGGCTGGGCTGGTATGCGCCGGATGAGGCCTCAGGCTTCATCGCATCGACGCTCGGCGCCATGCTCCTGCTGTTTATCTACCGCAAGACCCGGAAGGCCTAGCACGACAGCCCGCATGCCCGACTCCGTCTTCCTGCGGAGTGAGCCCGACATCTCCACCTCGTTCGAGCCGCTGCACGAGCGGCTCGCCGAGACGGTCTCGTGGTGTTCCCGTCGCCTGACGAACAGCCTGCCAGGTCAGGCGCTCAGGTCCAGCCCGCTCGCCCCTCCACCCAGTCATCCGTGGGCCGATACCGTCCGCATCGTTGCGGAGTCACGGCTCCAGCAGCTCGGCAGAAGCTGGCGCCGCGCGCTCAAGCCGCTGGGCGACGGCCGTCTGCTGGTCTACTTCCCGAAACCGTCCCATTCGAAGGGTCGTGCCCAGGCCGCGACTGACGGATTCTTCGATGCGCGCGACACCCCGCCATGGGATACCTGGGTCGCGTTTCTCGAGGAGCCGGAGCGGAGCTATCTCGTCACCTGGGTGCCACCCACGGCCATTGCCGCGGTGACCGAGGCGCTGACGCGGCCGATGGGTTCGATCGCCTGGCTGGAGGAGTCGGGGGTGGGGTTGGTGGGAAGGTTCATCGTCGGGTAGGGTGCAGGGGCCGAGATTCCAGAGTGTCTGGTGCAGGGCTATGGCCTCGCCGGTCGGCCCGTACCCGAGATTGCAGGAAGCAGGGAGGAGGGGGAGTGTCATTCCGGGTGTAGCGAGGAATCCCTTTGGGGGTAATCGCCGCCAGTCAAACACTTCTGCCTCTCATGTCAGCCTATCCGTTCCCGGTTCCCGGTTCCCCTTCAGTCATCGTCCCTGCCCTCTCCCTCGCCGATCTCGCCGACATCCGTACCCTGTTCATTGAATACGCCGCCTGGCTCGGCGATCATCTCGACCGGGAGCGATTCGCCGTCGAGCTGGCTTCGCTGCCCGGCTACTATGCCCCGCCGGCTGGTGCACTCTTTCTGGCCCGGGCGGAAACTGCGGCAGTGGGATGCGTCGGAATACGGCCGCTGAGGGGCGACAGCTGCGAACTCACGCGACTGTACACCCGTGCGCCGTACCGGAGTCGTGGCGTGGGGCGTCAGCTGCTGGAGGCCGCGGTCGCGGCCGCCCGAACCGCCGGCTACTCGGCGATCCGACTCGATACCCTCGCCTCGATGAAAGAAGCCCAGGCGCTGTATCAGCGTCTGGGCTTCCGGGACATTCCGGCGTACCGGGAAGATCCGATCACGGACATGCGGTATCTGGAATTGCGGCTGTGATCAGCATTGACTGTGGCAGGCACCGTTCCGCCCGCCCGTCCGCCCGTCCGACTACCCGCCCCCCGCCGCCTCCCGCTCGAACACATTGCCCCGATACGCCTCCCGCCCCTGCAGCAGCGCCACGCCACTCGCCGCGAGGTAGACCACCGGAAAGAGAAAGCCCCACCGTTCGTACTGCCGGACATGGACCCGCTCGTGCGCCCGCGTCACATCCAGCTCTATCTCGTCCTGGGCCAGCACCACATGCCCCAGCGTGATCGCCGCGATCGGCATCGGCGGATACGCACGACGAAGCACCGGACCGAGCGGACCACCGCACGCCTCCAGCACGCCATCGCGGAGGGCCACACGCGCCCCGAACAGCCGCGCAACTCCGGCGCACGCTGCGCCGAACAGCGTCACCGGGAGTGGCCAGAGCAATCGCGCGAGGCTGTTCACCGGACCTCGCTCATCAGGCCGAGGGTATTGCCTTCGGAGTCTTCCAGAAAGGCCATCCACAGTTCGTGATCGGGCATCTTCGCGATCAGGTGCGGTTCACTGGTGAAGTGCGCCCCGCGCCCGGCAAGGGCGGCCGCCGCCGCGCTGATGTCGCCCACCCGATAGTAGAGGATGGAGCCGGGATGGTCGAACCTCGGGTCTTCCGCCACCGCCAGCATCAGCCGCACACCACCGGCATCGAAGAAAGCGAGGGTTGGCACCTCGAAGAGGAAGGACAGCTGCAGCACCTCCCGATAGAACCTGGTCGCGCGCGCCAGGTCCTTGACGTTGATGACGATCTGGCCGATGCCCTGCAACCGGGTGCTGTCCGCGACACTCAGCATGGAGTCAGCTCCGTCGAGGGGAGCGAAATCCCGCACGCGCGTGGCTGCCGTCGCACCAGGGATCGTTCTGTGTCTGGCCGCAGCGGCAGACGGCGACCGAGCCCTCACGCCGCTCCTTCACCCCGGTTGGCAGCGTGAGATCAAGTGCACCTCTGATCAGTACGGGGCCATCGCTCTGGAACGTCACCGTTGTCGCACCGACGGCCGCGGTCTGCGCCGGCGCATGCCCAGCCCGTACCGCCTGCAGGGCGCCGCTCGGGCACCGTGCGACCAGCGCCTGCACTTCTTCCGCCGACGCCGCCCCCGGATGCACCCAGTCCGCACGGGAGACATCGAACACCGCTGGCAGCCCGCGGATGCAGACCGCCGAGTGAATGCAGAGGCTGGGATCGAAGGTGACGGCGATCTCGGGTGTGTGATATACCTGCAGCTTCTTGCCCATCGTGACTCCCTCACATGGATGACGCCTCGCATACAGGCAGGTTCGACTCGGCCCCGCGCGGCGTAGCGATGGCCGTGCTCCGCCTGGTGCACCGCATTCCTGGGCGGCGCCATGCGCCCGAACGACACGGCACCGTTCTCGGAAAAGCAGCTGCCGGGTCAGGGAACAAGCTGCATGTCGACCCGGTCGAGGTCGGGGCCCCAGCCGTGCCGAACCGTTGCCGTCGCCCGCGCCCCGAATCGGGCGAAGAAGGGCGCCGACTTGTGACTGGCGGCCATATGGAGCAGGCGAGTTCCCGTGGCGCGACAGCCGTCCAGCGCGCGGGCCATCATCGCCGACCCGATCCCCCGCCCCTGGACATCAGGGGCGATCAGGATCCAGCGAATCACCAGTTCATCAGGCGCGTGGGGCCGAAGCCCGTACGCTCCGACCATCCGGGTACCATCGAAGCAGACCTCGTAGCCATCGGGTGTGAGCTCGAGGAACCGGATGTAACCCGCGCGTTCGCCTGGGTCGAAGAATGCCGGGCAATTGGCGTCGAACAGGTCCAGACACGCCGGTTGGTCACCGGCCTGGTACGGGCGGAATGAAAGGTGTGGGCTCACCGGCGATCCTTTGCGGATACGGCGCGGTCCAGCGCCATCAACCAGTCAGACAACGGGAATTCCTTACGGCACCGCCAGCGTCGAGTCGGTCCACACCGGAACGCCCTCGAGCAGGGTCAGCACCACCCGCGCCGCGTGAATCTCGGTCACCGGCAGCGTGAAGAGATTCCGGTCGATCACGATCAGGTCACCGAGCTTTCCCGGCGCCAGGCTGCCGGTCTCGCGCTCCATGTGGGTCGCGTAGGCCGCATTGCTGGTATACGCCGCCAGCATCGGTGCGAGATCGACCCGCTCCTCCGGAATCCAGGCTGGCCCGAGCGGAGTCTCGAGCGGGCGGCGGGTGATGGCGACCTGAATGGCATCCAGCGGGTTGAGACTGGAGACGGTCCAGTCGCTTCCGCCGACCACGATGGCCCCGCTCCGGAGCACGCTGCCGATCGGATAGAGCCAGCGCGACCGCATCGGTCCAAGCGCTGGCTCGGTGAGCTCCGTGATGTACTCGTCCGCCTGGGCCCAGTACGGCTGGAAGCTGGCGATGACGCCGAGGTCGCGGAACCGCGCAATGTCCGCGGGATCGAACAGCTCCAGGTGCGCGATGATCGGGCGACGATCTTTCTCGCCGTTGACCTCCCGCGCATGCTGCAGCGCATCCAGCGTCGCCCGGATGGCGCGGTCCCCGATCGCATGCACATGAATCTGGAACCCGTCGCGGTCGAACGCAGCGATCCGCGCCGTGAAGTCTGCCGGCTCGTAGTTGAGGCTGCCACTGTCGCCTGGCTTGTCGAGATATGGCGCCAGCACCGCCGCCGTGCGTGCCTCCAGCACGCCGTCGGCGTAGAGCTTGACGGTGTTGACGCTGAGCCGGCTTCCCCGGCGATACTGCTCCCGCAGCCCGCGGAGTCGTACCACCTCAGCCTCGACCGGCCCGGCCTCGCTGTGCAACGCCGCCGTCACCCGTGCCGTCAGCTCCCCCCGCGCATCCAGCGCATGATATGCGGCGAGATACTCGGGGCCTGCGTCCGCATCGGTGATGCTGGTGATGCCCAGCCGGTTCGCCTCCTTCAGCGCACGGCGCACTGCCCCCAGTCGCTCCTCCGGCGTGTACGGCGCCAGGTGCTGTGTGACCAGTGCGACGGCCGACTCGCGCAGCGTCCCGCTCGGTTCACCCGTGCGGGCATCGCGCTCGATCCGCCCATTCGGCGGATCCGGAGTCTCACGCCTGATCCCCGCGATCTCCAGCGCCTTTGAATTGGCCCAGCCGGAGTGCCCGTCGGCGGCGTAGAAGAAGGCGGGGCGCGTGGGCACGATCCGGTCGAGCAGCTCACGCGAGGGATTGGCGCCGGGAAAGACCGGCAGCTGCCAGCCGTTGCCCCGAATCCACGCGGCATCGGGATTGGCCGCCGCATAGGCGCGAATGATCCCTTCCACCTCCGCCGGGGTCTTCGCATCGTAGAGATTGCACTCACCCAGCTCGAGCCCGCCGGAAAGCGGATGGGCATGGGTATCCTGGAACCCGGGCAGCACCATGCGGCCGGCCAGATCGACGACCCGCGTGCTGGCGGTGACGTAGGGCAGCACCCCTGCATCGTCGCCCACATACGAGATATGTCCCTCGCGTATCGCGATCGCCTCGGCCCAGGGCCGCTCCGGCCACATGGTGTAGATCGCACCCCCGCGCAGCACCAGGTCCGCGGGCAGCACCGGCGCGCGCCGCTCGAGATGGCATCCGAGACCGGCGCCCGTGAGGGCGAGGAAGAACAGGGATCGTCGCATGAGGTCCGGTTCGGAAGGGAGAACGGGCACGCGGTAGCGCATCAGAAGGCAAGCGGGGAATTCCCCCACCAGCTGGAGTGATTCACCACCAATCCGCCCAGCTGCAGAGCGACCGCCGGGGTCCGGATACGGCAAGAAGAATAACGGATCGGCAACGAGCGAACCGCACATCGGACTGACGTGGTCGCAGGAGCTGACCGCCACGTCGATTTCTCCCGTCCCCTGTTCCCGCTCGGCTGCTCCCTACCCCCTACCGCCTATCGCCAGGTCAGCCCAGGTACTTCTCTTTCAGCACCCGCACATGATGCAGCTCATGACCGGCCGTGATCCACGCGAGCGCCCGCGCCGACACCGGCTTGTTGCTGGCGATGCCCTGTCGCTCGAGGCGCGCGGGGTCCAGGCTGCGGATCAGGGAGAGCGTCGCATCACGCACCGTGACGAATTCGGCGGCCACGTCCGCCATCGAGCGCTCCTCGAAGCGGCCCTCCGGCACGTAGACATTTTCGTCGAAGCTGGCAAGCGGTGTCGCGTCACCCCGCGCGATACGCAGCAGCCGGTAGCAGAAGATCCGCTCTGCATCGGAGAGGTGCCCCACGACTTCGCGCACGGTCCACTTCCCCGCGGCGTAGCGGTACCCACCCTTTGCGGCGGGAACGGCGGCCAGCAGCGCGGCGGTCGCGGCGCGGGAGGCCGTCAGCACGGGGAGCGCATCGTCCCCCGGCACCTCAGCAATGTATTGGCCATAGTACGGCGCGTACTCGTCGGGAGCGGGACGGGCAATCAGCATGGAAGGATCGGGGAGTGGGAGGACAATCGGCATGCGAGCATCCTCGAAAATGTCTCGCTTTTGCGATAATACAACCCGGGGACGGGGCTGCCAGCGGTCAGCGATCAGCCGTCAGCCATCAACCGTTCCCCAATTTCTTGTCCTCTGTCCTCTGTCCTCTGTCCTCTGCCTCCTGCCCCCTGCCCCCTGCCACCTGCCCCCTGCATCTCCCAGCCGACTGGATCGCCCTGTTCCAGCTGTATCGGCGCGGATAGAAAGATGACCTGTGGCCCGGCCCACAAACCACCGATAAGACCATGTTCAGCAATGGTTTGTGTCACATGTCAAGGCGCGGCTCGCAGATTGCTTTTTACTCACGCAGGAAGTCCAACGCACCAAACCATTCAATGGGAGTCAAGATCATGAACCCGCTCCGATTCGTCACCGCGGCCCTGCCGCCACGACCGTGCTGGCCGCCTGCAGTGGCGATTCCAGCGGTCCCTCGGTTGCCGGCCGCCAGGTCGCGTTCCAGCTGGCCACCAAGCCCGCCGCCGCCGCGCCCGGCCAGGCCGCGCTCGTGGGTCAGGAAGTCATCGTGGCGGGGAACGACACCATCATCCTCACCAGCGTCCAGCTCGTTCTGCGCGAGATCGAGCTCAAGGCGGTCGGCGGCAGCGTCTGCGACAGCGCCCAGGGCCATGATGACTGTGAGGAGATCGAGTACGGTCCGACACTGCTCGACCTGCCCCTTGGGGCCGGTGCCGAGCGACAGTTCACTGTCGCGATCGACACCGGGTCCTACGGCAAGATCGAGTTCGAGATCCATGCGCCCGAGCCTGGCGACTCCACGGACGACGCCTTCGTCGCCCTCAATCCGGGGTTCGATGGCATCAGCATCCGGGTGGTCGGCACCTATAACGGTACCGCGTTCACCTACACCTCGGATCTCGACGTGGAGCAGGAATACAGCTTCAACCCGCCGCTCACCGTCACCGAGACCACCGGCGCCAGCGTCACCCTGTTCGCCGACCTCAACAGCTGGTTCCTGAACCAGACCGCGGACGGCCTCATCGACCCCGCCAGCGCCAATCAGGGCGGCGCGCTCGAGGGTGAAGTGAAAAGCAACATCGAGTCCTCGCTCAACGCCTTCGAGGACGATGACCGCGACGGCAGCGACGACCACGGCACCGGCGGCTGAGTCGGCCTGAAGGGGAATTGCACGGGGGGGGAAGGGGAAACATCCCTTCCCCCTTTCCCTTTTCCCGCCGCCTGCTCCCCACACGTCGGAATCCAGGGTACGGGCCGACCGGCGGTCGGCCCCTCCGCTCCCTCCCCCCCGCCAGTTCCCTCCCCTAGCTTCCCCGCATGACCGCCCCCGCCTCACCGGCCGTCCGCGCCGCACGCGCCATCCGCACCGCCCAGACCGGGCTGCTCATCAACGCCGTCCTCGCCAGCATCAAGCTCGTCGCCGGCATTGTCGGCAATGCGTATGTGCTGATCGCGGATGCCGTGGAATCAACCGCGGATATCTTCTCCTCGCTCATTGTCTGGAGCGGGCTCCGTATTGCCACCCGCGATCCGGACAACGCCTATCCCTTCGGGTACGGCAAGGCAGAACCGCTCGCCGCCGCCGTGGTCGCGCTCCTGCTGCTTGCCGCCGCCGCCGGTATCTCGGTCGAAGCGGTCCGCGAGATCCGCATCCCCCACCACACCCCGGCGCCCTTCACTCTGTTCGTGCTGGTGGGAGTCATCGCCGTCAAAGAGGTGCTCTTCCGTCGCGTGCTGGCCGTGAGCGAGGAAGTCTCCAGCACGGCGGTCAAGGCCGACGCCTGGCATCACCGGAGCGATGCCATCACCTCGGTCGCCGCCTTCATCGGCATCAGCGTCGCCCTGATCGGCGGTCCCGGCTGGGAGCAGGCGGACGACTGGGCCGCGCTCATGGCCGCGGTGGTCATCGCGGTGAACGCCATCCGCCTCATGAGGCCCGCCATCCAGGACCTCATGGACCGTAGCCCAGCGACCGAGCTGCTCGATGAAATTGCCGCCGCTGCCAGTGGCACCAGCGACGTCCGCGCCATCGAAAAGCTCAAGGTCCGCAAGGTCGGGCTCAGCTACTTCGTCGATCTCCACGTCCAGGCCGACCCCACCCTCTCCCTGCACGAGGCCCACATCCTCAGCGGCCGGGTGAAGAGCGCCATCCGCCAGCGGGTACCCCTCGTGTCCGGGGTCCTCATTCACATGGAACCGCACGAGCTGTAACGTTTTGATCCAATCGCCTCGGAATGGATCTGGCGAAAATGAATCGGTTTCATGAAAACATCTACAGGATATGGAGTTACACTTCCGGATCGGGCGGCACCCAGCTTGCTTTTTAATGGGCCGACAGCACCAGCACCACCGACCCGAATAAGGAGCAATCCCATGATCCGCACCTCCCGACTCTCAGCCCTTCTGGCCCTGACCGCACTCGCGGCGTGCAGCGGCACCTCGGCAGGTCCCAGCACCGGGACCCAGGTGACTTTCAACCTTGGCACGCAGGGCAGCGCGCTTGGCGCAGTCCGGCAGTCGCTCCGTGGCGATACCCTGACCTCCCCCAGTAACGACACGCTGGTGATCGATTCAGTCCAGATCGTGTTGCGCGATATCAAGTTCCAGCGCACCAACGAGGATCTGTGCGATCAGGAGGACGGCGACTCGTCGGGCTCGCTCGTCGCCCTCAGCCGGCACGACGAGGGCACCAGCGGCGGTAGCGATGACGACGGTAACGATGGCGAACACGATGGTTGCGAATCGTTCAACGCCGGCCCGTACCTGCTGGACCTGCCGCTCGGCGGTGGCGTGACCCGCGGCTTCAGCGTTGGAGTGGACACCGGCAGCTACGATCAACTCCGCATCAAAATCCACAAGCCGGAAGACGACGGCGACGCGAAGGACGTGGCATTCGTCGCCGCGCATCCCGAGTTCAACAAGGTGAGCATCCGCGCGGTCGGGACGTTCAACGGCCAGCCGTTTGCCTTCGTGACCGACCTGAACGCCCAGCAGCGGATGGATCTGGTCCCGCCGATTGTGGTGGCGGACTCGGTCACCAACGTCGACATTACCATCGATGTGGACCTGACCAACTGGTTCAGCGATGGCGCCGGCGGGCTGGTTGATCCCAACACCGGCAACAAGGGCGGAGCGAACGACAATCTCGTCAACGACAACATCCGGGACTCGTTCCATGCCTTCCGCGATGAAGACCGCGATGGCCACGACGGCCCCGGTGACGAGGACTGATCGCACACGCCGGAATCCGGCGGAGACTTCCGTAGGGGCGGGGCTTGGCCCCGCCCCTACTGGAGCACTCCCGCCGCGATATCCGGCAGAGAACTGGAGCTGAGCACTGACCCCGATTACCTGGACGATCACCGCCGTGCGCCTCACGGACAGCTTCCGCACCACGATCGCCGATCTCGCGGCCGATCTCGGAGCGCAACTCGTCGACTGGCGGCCGGGGGAAGGGGAACGGGCACCGGCCGGGAGCGCCTGTGTCCTGCTGATGGCCGGTGGATCGGAGAGTGCGGCCCTCGATGTGCTCGGCACACTCCCGCCCGGTGGGCCGGCGAGATACATCGTCGGGGCCGGCGCAGATCATCGGCTCGCGGCGGTGGCGCTTCAACGCGGCGCGCGCGACTACTTCGCACTCCCGGGCGATCTCGGCCTGCTGCGACGGTCCCTGGAGCGGGAGCGCACCGAGGCCAAAGGCCGGGATGCGGCAGCGACGTTCGCCGCCGAAGAGCGCAGGCTTACCGGCTTCGATGCCATCGTGGGCAGGAGTCCGGCGCTCCACCGCACCCTCGACCAGGCCCGGCGCGTGGCGAAGCACCGCGACGTCACCGTGCTGATCGGCGGTGAGACCGGCACCGGAAAGGAACTGCTCGCCCGGGCGTTGCACTACGACAGTCCGCGCGCCGCCGAGCCGTTCGTCGAGATCAACTGCGCCGCGATTCCGGCGAATCTGCTGGAGAGCGAGCTGTTCGGCCACGAGAAGGGCGCCTTCACCGGCGCGGTCAGTGCCAAGCCGGGCCTGATGGAGCTGGCGCATGGCGGCACCGTGTTTCTGGATGAGGTCGGTCATCTGCCGCTCGACCTGCAGCCCAAGCTGCTGCGGGCGCTGGAGAGCCGGGAGATTCGTCGGGTAGGTGGGCAGCAGACCCGCAAGGTGGATGTGCGGATAATCGGGGCGACGCATGTGGACCTGGCAGCTGCGGTCGCGCGCGGTGAGTTCCGCGAGGATCTCTTCTACCGCCTGAACGTCGTCGCGCTGTCACTGCCGCCACTCAGGGACCGTGGCGACGACCTGGCGGTACTGGCGGAGTCGTTCCTGGCCCGGCTGGCCCAGCAGTACAGCCTGCCGCTGCCGGAACTCACTCCCGGCGTCCGGGCGGCGCTGCAACAGCACAGCTGGCCGGGAAATGTGCGCGAGCTGCGCAATGTGATTGAGCGCGCGCTGGTGCTCTCACCGCCGGGCAGTTTCGAGCTGGTGGACCCGCCGAGCCGCCGGGCGGCCGAGTCGCCGGGGAGTAATGGCGCGCTGCCGTTTCCGGCCACGTTGCGGCAGATCACGACCGCCGCGGTGGAGGCAACACTCAAGCTGGTGCATGGCAACAAGAGCGAAACTGCACGTCGGCTCGGTATTTCACGGCCCAGGCTGCAGCGGATTCTGGAAGGTCAGGGCGACGAGGATGGGTAGGATGACCGTCACCGTTCGCCCAACAATGAGCAGTACGGGCGACCCGCCGGGTCGCCCCAACATAAGGAACAGACCATGAACAGCCTCCATCGCTCCGCCATCCTCATCGCCCTCGCGCTCGCCGCGGGAGCCGTCGCCTGCTCGGACTCCTCGGGACCCACGCCGCCGGTGATCGTCCC
>JANMYS010000071.1:0-30484 GCA_031382385.1 Gemmatimonadota bacterium | reverse complement strand
GTATGCCGGCTCGGCCAACGTGCCGCCTGGCGGGCATGCGGCCATCGTGGAGAATGTGGGTGGACGCGGCGAGGCGGGCGCGGACGAGGACATCGCCAGATACATCCAGAGCCTGCCGTCGAACCGGCTGAACCTCGGGCTTTGGCTCGAAGCCGACCGGATGGGCTCGCTCGACATCAACGACACGACAATCGCCGAGGCGCGGGACGGGCTGCTGGGCGAGCTGCAGCAGAAGCTCGGCGAAGAGGCCTACACCGCCGCCGTCCTGGATGCCGTCGCCTCGCTCTACGACTCCACCACCTGCCCAGGCTACACGCATCCACCAACGGGCCGGGTCGGCACGATTACCGCGATCAGCATGGCCGACGTGCAGGGGTTCTATCGGCAGCACTACACCCCGCGCAATGCCCGGCTCGTCCTCACCGGCGACTTCGATCCCGCGGAAGCCCGCAGCCTCATCCAGCAGTACTTTGGCGACCTGCCCGCCGCCGACCCGGCACCAGCGGTGAGCTGCAGCGTGACGTTCGCTCCCGGGGCGCGCACCCTGACGACGCGGGACCGGCTCGCCTCCCACCCGGCTGTCGGGCTGTTCTACCGCATTCCGGGCGCGGACCACGCCGACATGCCCGCTCTCCAGCTCCTGGGCCTGATCCTCGGCCGGGGACGCGACGCGCGGCTTGCCCGGATGCTCGGTGGCACCGGAGTGGCCATCGCGACGCAGGCCGGTGTGTTAGGGGACCGGGCGGGACCGGGCGCCTTTGGCCTCTTCGCGGTGGCGGCCGACGGTGTCACCGCTGACTCGCTGCAGGCACTTCTGCAGGCGCAGATCCGGTGGGTCATGAGCGACAGCCTGGGAGAGGCTGAACTCGTCCGGGCCAAGCATATCTTCCGCGCCACCTCGGTCAGCGGCCGGGAGCGGGCGGAGGACATCGCGGAGGCTCTGCATCACGCGGCAACCTTTCGTGGTGGCGCCGATGCCGTGAATACCGACCTGCCTCAGTCGATGGCGCTGACCGTGGCCGATGTGCGCCGGGCCGCACGCACCTGGTTTGTTCCCGCGAACGCTGTCACCCTCGTCGTAACGCCGGGAGCGAGTCGATGATTGCGCTCCGCTGCCTCCCCTGGTTGCCGCTCGCGATTCTCTGCAGCGCAACTGCCGGACTCACCGCTCAGCAGGCCCCAGTCGAGCCTCCCCCGCCGGCAGCCATCCGACCGACCACGCTCCCGCCGGTGCAGGAGGCGGTCCTGGCCAACGGCCTCAAGCTCGTGGTCATGACACTGCCCCGTCAGCCGGTGCTGTCCGTCGCCCTCTCCCTGCCCGCCGGCAGCGCCTTCGATCCGGAGAGCCATGAGGGTACCGCCGATCTCCTGGCCGGCCTGCTCACCCGCGGTGGGGGTACACGAGCGGCCGCGGATGTCGCCAGCGCCATCGAGCAAGTTGGTGGCTCCTTCTCGGCTACGGCCGGTCCCGACGCACTGACGCTTCAGGTCGACCTGGTCTCGGACGAGGCCGCGCTCGCATTCGGTCTGATGGCGGACGCCGTGCTCCGTCCGGCGCTGCCTGATGATGAACTCGAGGCGCTGCGCACCCGCTCGATTGCGAGTCTCGAAGCCGGTCTCGCCGACCCGGTAAGCCTCGGGGGGCGGGTGTTCCTCCTCGGCAGCTATCGCGGTCATCCCTATGGACGGCAGCCTACCCCAGGGTCGGTCCGTGGCATCACCCGGCCTGACCTCGACAGCTTTCAGCGCGCCCGATTCCGCCCCGCCGGTGCGCTGCTCGTCGTGGTGGGGGACATCACGCTGCTGAAGGCACGCCAGCTTGCAATGGCCAGCTTTGGCGGATGGAAGGGTCTGCGGCCCGCGCCGCTGCCGGCGGTGTCGCCCGCGCCGATGAGGCGCAGCATCCTCCTGGTGCACCAGGCCGGCGCCCTGGATGCGCAACTGTTCGTCGGCGCGACGACATTCTCGGGCGCAGACAGTGGGTATGCCGCCGCCACGGTGCTCAATCGGATCCTCGGCGAGGGCCGGTCGCACCGCCTGAGCCGGGCCCTGGGCAGGGATCATCCCTGGGCCAGCTCGGCCGGTTCCGCGGTGCTGCGAACGGCCCGGCTGGGTGTCTTCCGTGCAACCGCGCAGGTCACCGCCGATGCTGCCGACTCGGCGGTACGGGAGATCCTGGCCCAGTTTGCTCTGCTGCGCACCGAGCTGGTGCCGGTCCGGGAGCTCGAGCGGGCCCGCGACGCGGTCACGGGGACCTTTGCACTCCGGCTCCAGACGGCGAGCCAGCTGGCCAGCGCCATCACGGAGGCCCGATTGCTCGGTCTGCCGCCGCGCTACCTCAACGGCTTCCGTCTCAAGGCCGCCACGATCAGCGCCGCGCAGCTTCGGGCGGTGGCGCGCCGGACGCTGGCCGAGGATGGGTTGACCATCGTGGTCGTCGGGGATGCCGCACGGCTGTATCGCCGACTGGGCGCCATCGCCCCGGTGCAGATCTTTGCGGGCGACGGCCGGGAGCTCACGCCGGCCGAAGTGGAGCCCAGCAGCAGCGCACTGCGATACGATCTGGCTCAGCTTCCGCCGCGGACCGATTCGCTGGTCATCGTGGCGCAGGGTCAGCCGATCGGCATGCAGGTGACGCAGGTGAGCCGGGCGGGCGACAGCGTGGTCTATGTCGAGCGCAGCACCCTCACCACATCGCTGTCGCAGGCGACCACCATCGTCTTCGATTCCGCCGGAGGCTTGCGCCGGGTGACCCAGGTCGGCAAGGTACGCGGCCAGGATACCCGGATCGCGCTCGACTACACTGGAGGCAAGGTTCGTGGTACGGCCCTCATCGTGGCCCGCGACGGCCCGCACACCCTCACGGTGGATACCGCAGTCACCGGCGCGGTGGTGGACGACAACGCCATCCAGGCGCTGATTCCCGCCCTGCCCCTCGCCATCAACACCCGATGGACTTTCAACGTGTTCGCATCGGGGGAGAACCTGGTGCGGCCGATGTCCCTGACAGTGGCCGACCTCACCCGTCTCACCGTCCCCGCCGGGACGTTTGAGGCCTATCGCGTCGACCTCGATGGCGGCCCGCAGCAGGTGAGCTATTACGTCACCCGCCAGCCACCCTATCGCATCGTCCGGCTGACCATCGCGAACACCCCAGTGGAATTTCTCGCCGTGCCGGCTGATTCCAGCGCCAGGAGCACTCCATGATCAGGTCGTTTGCGACCCCCCGCGCCGCTCTGGTGCTGCTTCCCCTGCTGGTGGCGGGCTGCGCCGCAGGGGGAGGTGGTGCCGCGGCCGGCGTCAGATCGCCCACACCCGCGGCTGGAGCAAACCCGCAGAGTTGGGAGCGGGCCCAATACCCCTCCACCTACCGGCGCCGGCCGAACCCGCCAGTCCTGATCACCAACGCGACGATCATGACGGCCGCCGGTCCGGAGCAGCGCGGCAGCATCCTGTTCCAGGAGGGCAGGATCGTGGCGATCGGGCCCACGCTGGCCGCACCGGCCGGTGCCTCGGTGATCGACGGGACCGGCAAGTTCGTGACGCCGGGACTCATCGATGACCACAGTCACCTCGGCGTCTATGCCGCGCCCGGCACCTTTGGTGAGAGTGACGGCAACGAAGCGACCAATCCGGTCACGGCGGAGGTGTGGGCCGAGCACAGCTTTTGGCCCCAGGACCCGCAGATCCCTCTCGCCATCGCGGGTGGTATCACCACGATTCAGGTGCTGCCGGGCTCGGCCAATCTGATCGGCGGTCGATCGGCGGTTGTGCGGCTCATTCCCGCGCGCACGGTGCAGGAAATGAAGTTCCCCGGCGCGCCCTTTGGCCTCAAGATGGCCTGCGGGGAGAACCCCAAGCGGGTCTACCAGAGCCGCGGCCCATCCACCCGGATGGGCAACATGGCGGGCTACCGGGCCGCGTTCATCAGCGCCGAGGAGTATCGCCGCAAATGGGATACGTGGCTCAAGGACCGGAAGGGCGATCCCCCGGCCCGTGACCTGAAGCTCGAGACGCTGGCCGATGTGCTGCGGGGAAAGATCCTGGTCCACAATCACTGCTATCGCGGCGACGAGATGGCCCAGATGCTCGACCTCGCGACCGAGTTCGGCTTCAAGATCCGCTCGTTTCACCATGTGGTGGAGGGATACAAGGTGGCCGACCTGCTCGCCCGTGCAGGCACCGCGGCATCCGTCTGGGCCGACTGGTGGGGCTTCAAGATGGAGAGCTTCGACGGCATCCCGGAGAACGCCGCCCTGATCCAGCAGGCCGGGGCCCGCGCCATCATCCACTCCGACAGTCCCGAGGGGATCCAGCGGCTGAACCAGGAAGCGGCCAAGGCGATGTATTCCGGCAACCGCGCGGGGATTCCGGTCACCCGCGAGCAGGCGCTCCGGTGGATCACGGCCAATCCCGCCTGGGCCCTGGGCATTGACAGCGTCACCGGCACGCTCGAGCCGGGCAAGGCGGCGGACGTCGTCCTCTGGTCGGGCGATCCCTTCTCGATCTACAGCCGCGCGGAGCAGGTATACAACGACGGCTGGCTGGTGTTCGACCGAAACGATCCGGCCCACCAGCTCAAGACCGACTTCAATCTGGGCCAGACCGCGCCGGGGGTGGGACGATGAGCGCGATACTTCGATCTGGCGTCGCGATCCTGCTGGGGCTGGTGGGCACCCGCCCGCTGTCGGCGCAGACGATCGCCATCACCAACGCGACGGTCTATCCGGTCAGCGGCCCGAAGCTGGAGGGCGCGACGGTCCTGATCCGCGATGGACGGATCGCTGCAGTCGGAAAGGTCGTGACCATCCCGACCCAGGCCCGGATGATCGACGGCACCGGCAAGGTGGTCACCCCCGGCCTGGTGCATGTGCAGGGCGCGCTCGGCCTGGGCGTCGGCCGCGCGCTGGCCGCAGAGACCGATGAGGAATACACCGCCATCGGCGGGACCACCGATGGCGAGCACGAGGGCGACGTCAGCGCCGCCTTCAACGTACTGGCCGCGATCGACCCGAATGCCGTCGCCATTCCGGTGGCCCGGATGGGGGGCGTCACCTCGGCATTAACGATGCCGACGTCAGGTCTCGTCGCGGGGCAGGCGGTGCTGATTCACCTGAGCGGCCAGCACAGCGCCGACATGGTGCTCCTCACTCCCGCAGCGATGGTCGCCGACCTCGGCGACGGCAGCCGTAGCGCGGGAGGGGGAAGCCGCGCGGGTGCATTGGCGCGACTGCGCGCACTTCTCACCGACGCGGCAACGCTGCGCCGGCGGCGGGCCGACTACGACCAGAACCGCATCGGCCAGCTCTCGGCGCCCGCCGATCAGCTCGAGGCGCTCTATCCGGTGCTCGACGGCCGTCTGCCGCTCTACGTCAACGCCAACCGCCAGAGCGACATCGAGAATGCGCTCGCGCTCGCCGCGGATTTCCGGCTTCGCCTCATTCTCCGGGGAGGGGCCGAGGCGTGGCGCGTGGCCGGGCAGCTCCAGCGGGCGGGGGTGCCGGTGGTGATTGACCCGCGCGACAACATCCCGTCGTTCGACGGATTGCAGGCACGCTCCGACAACGCCGCCCTGCTCCGTGAGGCCGGCGTGACCGTCATCCTTGCCGGGCAGGATCCGGGCGGACAGATGAATCTGCGGTTCGAGGCAGGCCATGCCGTGCGGAACGGCATGAAGTGGGAAGACGCACTCGAGGCAATCACCGCGGCACCGGCGCGAGCGTTCGGTCTCGCCGACCGGCTGGGCACGCTGGAGCCCGGCAAGCTGGCTGACATCGTGGTGTGGAGTAGCGACCCGTTCGAGTTCTCGACGGCGGCCGAGCTGGTATTCATCGACGGGGCGGAGATGTCCCTCAAGAGCCGGATGACCGAACTACGGGACCGATACAAGACGCTGCCGCCGAGCTACTGATCGGTGTCGGTCGGATCACGACAATGGCGCCGCAGCTGCTTGCGGCGCCATTCGGCGTCCATCCCCCGCAGACCAGAAGATTACAGCTTCACAACCTCGGCCTCGCCGGTCGGTGTACCCGCCGGAGCAGGCGTCTCGTTCACGGTGACCGCCTCGCCCTTGGTGGCGGCCATCTCCCGCTCGACCCTGGTGATGGACTGGTCGAGGGTGTCCATCCGGACCAGCCATGCCTCCCGCTCGGCCTGATCGACCTGCCGGCCCCGCTCCAGCTGGTGCGTGAGGTAGCCCAGCCTGGTGGCCGCCTCATCCCGTTCACGCTTCAGGCGAAACCGCTCCAGCTGCAGCCGGCCCTCGTCCACCGCCACCTGGGCCCGCTTGCCGAACGACTCCAGCTCCTGATTCAACCGCTCGAAGATTCCCGGCATCGCTTCCTCCTGTAGGCGAGAAGAGCAATCTAACGGAGGGGGCAGCGGATCTGTTTCATCGCGGAACCGGAGCTGCGGGACAAACGAAAGGGCCGGGAACGCTCCCGGCCCTCCTCAGACTGCCTGCTGTGGCCGGTTACTTCGCGGCGGCGAGCTCGGGCGGATGCACCGACACCTTCATCCGCTTCTTGTCCTTGTGCTCGAACTTCACGACACCATCGACCAGGGCGAACAGCGTGTCATCGGTCCCGCGGCCGACGTTCTTGCCGGGGTGGAACTTGGTGCCCCGCTGGCGCAGGATGATGTTGCCGGCGATGACCCGCTCGCCGCCGTAGTGCTTGACGCCGAGATACTGTGGATTGCTGTCGCGACCGTTGCGGCTGGAGCCGACGCCCTTCTTATGAGCCATGGTATCCTCACCCCACCAGCACGTCAGTGATCCGAACTTCGGTGTACTTCTGGCGATGACCGGTCTTCCGCTGATAGTTCTTGCGGCGCTTGAACTTCCAGACATAGATCTTGTCGGCCTTGATCATGCCGAGGACCTCGGCCTTCACCTTGGCGCCCTTCACTAGTGGCGCGCCAGCGGTGATGGTATCGCCGTTGGACGTCAGCAGCACCTCGTCAAAGGTGAGCTTGCTGCCGGGCTCCGCATCCGCCATGAGCGGAAGCTGGAGGGTCATGCCTTTTTCGGCCCGGAACTGCTTGCCCAGGGCACGGAAGATCGCGTACATGGAAAACTCGCTGTCAGGGCGCCGTTCAAGAGCCCGCAAGTATAGATGGGGCCTTGAGGTAGGGCAAGGGGGCGGAGTCCCGGCCGAGTCAACTAGGCCACGGCGTACATCTCGGTCACATCCCGGCCGCCGGGCCGGCTCATGAGCCGGAACTCATCCACCCGCATCATCGGGTCGTCACGCAGTTCCAATTCCAGCCCCGTCGCCTTGCCGAGGGTGGTAATCAGGCGCGGCTCCTCCTCCAGCAGGTAGAGCGCGACCTCCGGATGGAGCCGGATGGCGAGCTGACGCTCCCGGCGCTCACGACCGGCCCGCTTGAGGGACCGCTCCAGCCGCCGGGCGATGACCTCGGGGGTGAAGATCCGCGCGGTGCCGCCGCAGGCGGGGCACTCGGTGGTCATGGAGTGCCAGAGCGACGGGCGCACCCGCTGCCGGGTCATCTCGATCAGCCCCAGTTCGGAGACCGCGAAAGCCTTGGTCCGGGCCCGGTCCCGGCCCAGGAAGCTGCGCAGCTCCTGCAGCACCTTTTCCCGGTTGGCCCGGGTCTCCATGTCGATGAAATCGCAGACGATGATTCCGCCGATATCCCGCAGCCGGATCTGGCGGGCGATCTCGCGCGCCGCCTCCATGTTCGTCTTGAAGATCGTCTTTTCGGGGTCCTTCTTGCCGACATTGCGGCCGGTGTTCACGTCGATCGAGACCAGTGCCTCGGTCGGCTGGATGATGATGTAGCCGCCGGTGGGCAGTTCGCAGCGCGCCTTGAACAGATCGCGGATTTCGCTCTCGATGTCGTACTTGTCGAACAGCGGCACGGTCTCGTTGTAGAGGCTCGCGCGCGACATGAGGTCGGGGTCAACCTGCTGGAGGTACATCTCGACTTCGTTGTACAGCTCGCGGGAGTCGACGTGCAGCGCGTCGACCTTGTCGCTGAAGAGATCGCGGATGATGCCGCGGGTGAGGCTGGTCTCGCGCTGCACCAGCGCGGGGGCCCGCACGAAAGTCTTCTTGCGGTTGATCTTCCGCCAGGAGTTCAGCAGCGATTCCACTTCGCGCTTGAAATGGTCCTCCGTCACCCCTTCGGCGACGGTGCGGATGATCATCCCGCCGGCGTCGCTGGGAAGGAGGCTGCTGACGAGTTCGCGCAGCTTGGAGCGAAGTTCCTTGCTCTCGATCTTGCGGCTGACCCCCACCTTGGAGGCGTAGGGCATGTAGACCAGGAAGCGGCCGGCCAGCGAGATCTGGGCAGTCACCCGGCAGCCCTTGGTGCTGATCGGCTCCTTGGTGACCTGCACCAGCAGGGTCTGGCCCTTCTTCAGGATGTCGCCGACGTCGGGGACCTCCCGCCGCGAACGCGGCTCGCGCTGCCGTGGCTCGGCCGCGCCACCATTGCCGTTTCGGCCGCGCTTGCCCCGCTTCCCGCCATCTGCGGCGGAATCGGCCTCCTCCTCAGCGTCGGCCGCCTCGAATGCCTCGTCGCCCTCCTCGCCATCGGGCTCCTCGTCCTCCTCCGGCTCCAGGAGGTCGGAGGCGTGAAGGAAGGCGCTCTTCTCCAGCCCAATATCAACAAAGGCGGCCTGGATGCCGGGCAGTACCGCCTCTACCCGTCCCAGGTAGATGTCGCCGACGATCCGCCGATGATCCGGGCGGTCCACCAGCAGTTCGACGAGGCGGTCGTCCTCGAGAATGGCCACACGGGTTTCCCGCTGGCCGCCGTTGATCAGGATTTCGCGTTTCACTCGGAGAAACCTCGGCTGGGCACTTCAAGCCCCGGCACACCTGCGCGTGCCCCGGACCCGTCGCACCGGTCAGCAATGTCAGGGACCCGGCGCGCGGACAGGACCGCAGTCCCCGCGCTCGGGCCTGTCCCACCAACCCTGTTCGGGCTCGATGGGACGTGGAAAGAGATGAACTGGAGCTGTCGGGCCGGCGGCCCGGTGCGAGACGCAGGAGCGCGTCCCCGGCATGCACCGGACGGAGCCGTGATACCGCACGGAACAAAGGCGGGACAGTCGCCGATGGCGACCGTCCCGCAAGTCGTGGCCGAGCCCCGAGTAGCCACCCCTGAAACAGGAGGGGAGCTACGCGACTGATGATCCGGGAGCCGAGCCAAGCGGGAAGCACGGGCTAAAGATAAGAATGGATTGGGGTTAGGGCAACAGGGAACGCCTCCGAGCCCGTCACCGGCTCCAGCCGGGCCGCAGATTACGCCGGAGTCGCCCCAATGACCACGGTGCCGGAACGATGCAGGGAGATCAGGCCCCTGGCGTCGGAAACCTGCAACTCACCTCGTGCGGTGATGCCGGAGGCCCTGCCCGCCGCTGGCTCGACAATCTGGCGCCCCAGGAGCCAATCCCGCCCGTGGAATGCCGCAAGCTCGACGGTGGAGAGCACCCCTTTCGACCGGGAGGCATGAACGATCGCTTCGGCCACCTGCGGTGCGAGCATCCCCGGGGCGGGAGCGGTCACGATTTCGCGGAGGCTGATGGCCAGTTCGGAGAGCTCGCTGGGAATCTCGTTCCGCACATTGAGCCCGACGCCGACCGCCACCCAGCCTACCGCCCCTCCCTGCCAGCGGGCTTCGCAGAGGATTCCACCGAGCTTCCGCTCGTGGAGCATGAGGTCATTGGGCCACTTGAGACGCAACGGGAGCCCGGGGAGGGCCGCCTCGAGCGTCCCGCAGAGGGCCAGCGCCACCCGCAGGCTCAGTACTTCAAGTGCCGGTTCCGTTTCGGGCCGGCAGAGCACGCTCATCCACAACCCACCTGCGGGCGAGGTCCATCGCCGCCCGCGGCTCCCCCGCCCCACCGTCTGCACCTCGGCCACAACCGCCGTCCCTTCCGGCGCCCCCGCGATGGCGAGCGCGTGCAGGTCATCCTGAGTCGAGATGGTGGTCGAAACGCAGTGGAGCATGATGCCGGGCCCGGCCTTGCCTGCGTCAGGCAACGGGGAGGGCATGCCGGCTGTAGAACCAGAGCAGGAAGGCTCCGAACGCGATTCGGTACCAGGCGAACACAGCAAACGGATGGTGGGCGATGTAGCGGAGGAAGGCGCGCACGATGATCAGCGCCGAGATGAACGACACGATCAGGCCGACGGCGAAGACCGGCACATCGGACGCCTGCAGCGCGTCCATGCTCTTCAGCAGGTCGTAGCCAGCGGCGGCGGCGAGCACCGGCACGGCCAGCAGGAAGGAAAACTCCGTCGCGGCCACGCGGCTCAGACCGAGGGCATAGCCGCCGATGATGGTCGCACCGCTGCGGGAGACCCCGGGAATCAGCGCCAGCACCTGGGCGAGACCGATCGCGAGAGCGGTCATGGGCTTGATGCCGGCGACACCCTCGACCCGTGGCTCTGGCCGGAGTCGTTCGATCACCAGCATCAGTACACCGCCGACGACCAACGCCCACGCGACCACGACGGGAGTGAACAGATGCTGCTTGATCCAGTGGTGCGCCAGCAATCCGACGACGGCCGCGGGCAGGAAGGCGATGAACAGGTTGACCAGCAGGCCGCGGCTGTCGGGATCAGTTGCACGGCGGGCGAGATTGAGAAACTGTGCCTGGTAGATCCACACCACGGCGAGGATCGCCCCGAGCTGGATGAAGATCTCGAAGGTCTTGGCGCGCTCGCCGGTGAAGTGGAGCCAGTCGCCGGCGACGATGAGGTGACCGGTGGACGAGACGGGGATGAATTCGGTGATGCCCTCGACCAGGCCGAGCACCACGGCGGAGATCAGATCCTGGGTCATCCGCCGATGGCCTCGACATACAGCGCCTCGTACATCGGGACGATCCGCTCGGCCGAGAAGGTGCGTGCCTGTGTCAGGACGGCGTCGACCATGGTTGCATAGCGGACGGGATCCTGCAGCAGTTCCACCGCGCGCCGGCCCATCGCCTCGACCGAGCCCGGCAATTCGAGGATGCCGCTGCGACCGTCGTCAATCACCTCGATGAGGCCACCCACCTTGCTCGCCACCGCCGGCACACCGCAGGCCATCGCCTCGAGCGCCGCGAGCCCGAAGGACTCCGACTGCGAGGGCAGCAGGAAGAGATCGCTGGCCTGCAGCAGGCTGGCGATCCGGTCCAGCCGGCCCAGGAAGCGTACATCGGCGAGGATGCCGAGCTGCTCCGCCTCGTTCTCCGCGTCCCGGCGCTCGGGGCCATCGCCGACCATCAGCAGTGTCGCGGGCATCGCCTTCCGGATCCGGGCGAAGATCCGGACCACATCCTTCACCCGCTTGACCTCGCGGAAGTTGGAGATATGGGTGATGACCTTGTGATTGCCGGGGGCGAAGGCGTCGTGGCCTGCGCCGGGATCGGGCTGGTATTCCTCGAGGTTCACGAAATTCGGAATGACCCGCACATTGCAGCCGACGCAGCCGAAGGTCCGGTAGGTCTCGTCCCGGAGGAAGCTGGAGACCGCGGTGACCTCGTCCGACCGTTCGATGGAAAACTTGGTGATATCGTAGAAGCTCGCCTCCTGCCCCACGAGCGTGATATCGGTCCCGTGCAGGGTCGTGATCACCCGAATCGGCCGCTCGCTGGCCAGCATCTCGCGCGCCAGCCAGGCGGTCGTGGCATGGGGAATCGCGTAGTGGACATGAAGTACATCGAGATGCTCCCGGCGGGCGACTTCATACTGCTTCGAGGCCAGCGCGAGATCGTAGGGAAAGTGATCGAACAGCGGATAGTGCGAGATCGCCGTGTCGACTTCATGGAAGAAGACCCGCTCGGCAAACCCCCGGAGCCGGAAGGGTGAGGCGTAGGAGATGAAGTGGACCTCATGGCCGCGGCGTGCGAGCGCGAGGCCGAGCTCGGTCGCGACCGCCCCGGATCCACCGTAGGTGGGATAACAGGTGATGCCGATCTTCATGGACGGGCCTGAAGTCAGAGGTCCGGAATGAGGGGCTCGAGCAGGGTGATGGCGTCCCCATGCCCCCGGGCACGCGCGAGAGCGACCGGCGTGACCCCCGACTGGCTCGTCGGCGCAGGCCGGGCCCCGCTCTCCAGCAGCACCGCCACCACCGCCGCATGTCCAAGGTCGGCGGCCACATGGAGTGGTGTCCAGTCTCCAGTCTGCAACGCCTCGAGCTCGGCGCCGGCCGCGAGCAGCAGGCGAACGACCTCGGCGTGCCCGCTGGAGGCCGCGGCGTGGAGCGGGGTGTTGCGCAGGGGGTCGAGCGAGACTGCGGCTACATCGGCCCCGATGTCGAGCAGAAAGCGCACCGCCTCCAGGTGCCCTCCGTATGCAACGTAGTGCAGCGCCGCATAGCCCCGGGCATCCGGCAGGTTGACGGCATCGCGCTGCTGATCGAGCAGCAGTTTCAGGGCGGCGACATCGCCGTTCTGCGCGGCGTCAGCGAGGTCGGAGCAGAAGTCGGGCATGCAGGCGGTAGGCGATGGGCGGTAGGGAGTGGGCGGTAGCTGCTGGAACGGAAGCTAGTGGGTCCGAGTAGCGCCGTCATCAACTGCTCGGACGTTCGGGTGGACGCTGTCGCTCATCGCCTCGCGCCTATTGCCTACTCCCCGCTGTTCTCCCACGCCTCCGCGATCACCCGCGCCAGTTCCGCCGGTGGCCGGGTGGCGTCGAGCGTCAGGATGTCACCGCTCAACTGGTGCCGGAACCAGGTCTCCTGCCGTTTGGCGTACTGCCGGCTTGCGATGGCCACCGCCAGGGCCACACTCTCCCTGGCGCGCTGGCCCTGCAGGAACTCGACGGCTTCGCGCGGGCCGATGGCGTCGAGTCCGGCCGATCCGGCGACCGCGCCGTCGGCCAGCAGCGCTGCGACCTCCTCGATCAATCCCTGCCGCACCATCTCCTCGGCGCGCGCGAGAATCCGCTGATGCAGGATGGCGCGCGGCGCCGTCAATACGACGTACCACGGCGTGAGAATGCCCTGCGAGCGCGCCTGTGCCTGCCAGTACGAAAGCGGTTGACCGGTGAGGAGGGCGACCTCGATGGCGCGTGCCGCCCGCTGTCGGCCGCCGCCGGCGTAGCCGGGATCGAGCCGCGAGGCGAAACGGATGAGCTCGCCATTGGAAAGCTGTTCGGTCCAGGCGGCGAGCGAGCGGCGCTGTTCGGCCGGCAACGGCGGTTCGGCGAAGAGGCCGTCGACCAGCGCCTTGATGTACAGTCCGGTGCCACCGACGACTACGGGCACCCGGCCCCGCTCCCGGATCGAGGCAATCCAGCCGGGCGCATCCCTGGCGAATCGGCCAACGCTGTAGCGCTCGCCGGTCGAGACGAGATCAATGCCGTGGTGCGGGACGCGCTGCAGCCACTTGCGGGGCGGCTTGGCGGTCCCGATGTCGAGCCGGCGGAACACCTGGCGGGAATCGGCCGAGATGACTTCGAGCGGCCAATGCGCGGCGAGCGCCATGGCAACGGCCGTCTTCCCGATGCCCGTCGGACCGACCAGGACTGCGGTTCTAGCGCCGGCCAAAGCGACGCTCCAGCTCCTCCCGGGGCAACTGCACGATCGTCGAGCGGCCATGCACATCGTGCGGCGGGAGCGCGCAGGCGAAGAGCCGGGCGAGCAGTTCGCGCTGTTCCCGCTCCTCCAGTCGCTCGCCCCCCTTCACCGCCGCGCGACAGGCGTAGGTGGCGGCGAACCGCTCGAGGCGATTGGCCCAGCCCCCGAAGCGGCCGCGCGCGAGGTCGGCGACCATCTCCTGGAAGCAGCGCGCAGCGTCAAACCGTGGGTGCGGGGTGGGCACCGCATGCAGCGCCACGGTGCGGCCACCGAACCCCGCGACCTCGAACCCCACCCGCTCGATCGGCTCGCGGTAGTTCTCGATCGCGTCCTGTTCCTCGTCGGTGAGGTCGAGCGTGATGGGCAGGAGCAGCCGCTGGCCCGCGAATCCGCCCCGCTCGATCTTCGCCATGACCTCCTCGTACAATATCCGCTCGTGGGCCGAGTGCTGGTCGACGAACACGAGGCCCTCGGGGCCCTCGTAGATCAGGTAGGTATCGAAGGCCTGCAGCACTTCGGGGATCGCGGGAGCGACGGTCGCGGCCGGAGGTGAAGCGTCGACGGCAAGATCCGCCAGCTCATCGGGACCAAAGAGATCGTCACCCGGGTCGCTGCCCTGCGTCCCCGCGCGCTCCGCGGGTCTGGTCCAGCCGCCGGTGACCACCGCGGCCGCTTCGATCTTTCCGAGCGCGTCCCGCACCGCTTCCTCCACCACCCGCTCGACGCCGATACGGTCGCGAAAGCGCACTTCGAGCTTGGCGGGGTGCACATTGACATCCACATCGGTGTCGGTCGTCTCGACCTGGAGGAACAGCGACGGGCGATCGCCGGGATGAATGGCGGAGCGATACCCCGCTTCCGCCGCGCGAACGAGGAAGGGATCACGGAACGGCCGGCCGTTGATGAACAGCTGGGTCCGTCGTCCGGTGGGCTGGGCGTCGGCCGGCCGCTGAATGAAGCCTGACACCCTGAAATTGCCCACCGCATACTCGACCAGCACGAGCGAACGGGCGATATCGGCGCCCCAGACCGCTTCCAGTCGCTCGGCGGGCTGCTGGGCCGGTGGCACCGCGAGCCGGGTGCGCCCATCGAAGGACAGCTCGAAGCCCGCTTCCGGATGTGCGAGGGCGAGCGTGGCGACCGCTTCGTAGGAGGCGCGCGATTCGCTGGACACCGAGCGGAGGAACTTGCGGCGTGCGGGCGTATTGAAGAAGAGGCTCCGCACGGTGATCGTCGTGCCGCGCTGCCGGGCCACCGCTCCAACCCGCTCGACTCTTCCTCCGTTGACCTCGACGTCGGTCCCCTCCCCCTCGCCATCGGCGGAGACGAGCTGCAGCCGGGAGACGGAGGCGATGGCGGGGAGTGCCTCACCACGGAAACCGAAGGTGCGCACGCCCACGAGGTCGGCGGCGCTGCGGATCTTGCTCGTCGCGTGACGGTCGAGGGCGAGCACCGCATCCTCGCGACCCATGCCGGACCCGTCATCGCTCACGACAATCAGGGTCTTGCCGCCCTGCTCGAGATCGATGCGAATCCGGGTCGCGCCAGCATCCAGCGCGTTCTCGACCAGCTCCTTGACCGCGGAGGCGGGGCGCTCGACGACTTCGCCGGCGGCGATCTGGTCGGCAACGGTGTCCGGCAGGATGGCAATGCGGCGGGTCATGCCCAAAGATACTCCCGAGTCAGCGGCCGGCCTCCGGACCGAGCGTGACGAGCGCGTCGGCCTGTATCCATCCCTGTTGCCCACCGGGCACCCCGACCCGTACCCAGGCTCCGCGCGCGGCCCCGACCTGGACGGTACTGAGGCGGGCGACTTCCCCCACGCCCGGCGAACGCTCGTGGGGCGAGAGGCGCAACGTCTCGTTGCCCACCGTGAGCGCGAGTGGCCGGCGATACCACCGTTCCAGCCCCACGCCGGCGGACACAAAGAGGACGCCACCCGCCAGCAGCACCAGCCACCGGCCGCGCAGCCGCCGGGCGACGAGGACGCCGATGGCCCCGGTCAGCCACGCCACGAAGCCAAGCAACCAGAGCTCATCGGGGTTGAGCGGAGCCACCCAGAGGTCGGCTGCCGCCGCGGCATCCGAGGGCGGCACCAGTCCGAGAGCCCGGCGCACCCCACGATCCCGCGGGCTCCATCGGGCCGCCTCGGTCCACGCTGCCAATGCCAGCGCATCATCGCCGGCGCGCCAGGCCGCGTCGCCGAGGTTGACCCAGTGGGCGGGCTGGTTCGGCGCGGCCAGCGCCTGCCGCTGGAACCCCTCGGCGGCCGCGCGGTATGCGCCTGCTTCATAGAGCTGTTCGGGCGGGACCTGTGATTCGCCCCGGACGACAGCGATGCTGAGCAGCAGCATCCCGACGAGTCCGGCCCGCCGCTGCCAGCGTGGTCCCGCAGGCCGATCGCGTTCCCCGAGCGCCGCCAGTACCCGGTCAGCCACCGGGAGCAGCGGCGAGGCTGCCTGCCCGTCCGCGCCACCAAAGCGAGCCTGCCGCAGGTGATCGCGCAGGCGGGCGACTTCGCGCGCCTGCACCTGCGGGATGCCGGACTGATGCAGCAGCGCCGCGAGCTGATCCTCGGACATCCACTCCTCGCCCGCGCCCAGCCGGCGCAATGCCTGCTCCAGGCGCTTCTCCGCCTGACTCAGCGGATCGGTACCGACCGGAGCGGCGCTCCGCGCGACCGGTCGGCGAATTCGCAGTCGAGGGAGGAGGAGGAGGAGCAGCGGCGCCATGGCCACCAGGAACCAGGCGGTGTCCGGCAGCAACCCCCGCAGCCGGGTCGCGATCGGTGCGCGCTGGTCCAGCCGGATTGGGGGCGGCTCGGCGCGGGAGGCCGTCGCAGCTCCGCGGGGCGCCACGCTGAGATTGACCCCGAGTGCTTCGGCAAACAGGTATTTCCCCGATCCGGGATCGAAGTAGCTGTACTGCAGCGGGGCGAGGGGGAGGGCGCCGGCCGAATCCGCGACCAGCAGGAACTTGAAGGTGCGGGATCCACCGAGCAGCCCCGCGGTGGTGGCGATGTGCTCCTCGGAGGCTTCGGGATAGACCCGCACACCCGCAGGCCACCGCATATCGGGCGGTGGCCAGAGCGCCACGTTCCCCTGTCCCGAGAGCACGATCTCCGCCGCGAAGGCCTCGCCCTGCCGCCCGCTGGTCGGCGTCACCGTCTGCCGGATCTCGAGGGCGTGACCGACTGCGCCGAGGAAGCCGGGATCACGGCCCTCCAGGGGAAGCGCCTGCGCGACGAATGACTGGGGATCGCTGACCAGGGTATACCGCTCGTCCTGGCTGAAGAACTGGTAGGCGAGCGGCACGCTGTACTGCAGCTTGGCCGGCGAGATCTTCACCGTCCCCGGCGTGAGGGGAAAGACGACCTGATGGAGCACGAAGAGGTCATACCACTTCCCGCCCACCTGCCGGGTGGATGCGATGCCCCCGGTCACCGGCTCCTGATAGCTCCACACGCCGTCGAAATGGGGCGACTCGACCGTCGGCGCCCGACGCAGCTCCTGCCGGAGCCCGCGCTCGAACCAGGCGATCGTCGCCACATCCACCTGCTGCCCGACCACCACCAGCGGATCGGAGATGGCGACGGTCACCGCCGCTGGTCCAAGAAAGCCCGGGGGCGGCGCACGCTGGAGCAGGCGTGACAGGCGCGGACTGAGGTGGGCCGCGACCCCCGGGGCCGTGCCGCCCTCGATCGCGACCATGATCGGGTCTCCACGGGCGTAGGCGGCGCCCTGGAATGCCTCGACGGGGCCGAGACGCCACTCCCCCGGCGCCGTGGCGCGAAGCCGCAATTCGATCAGCGTATTGCGGCCTGTCGCGGTGACATCGCTCCGCTCGGAACGCGACTCGAGGTCGAATCCGCCGAGCTTCGGCAGCGTGACACGAATCGCCTCCGGCAGCCCGCTGGTGACCCGCACGGTGAGCGTGACCATCTCGCCGGGCGCGACCCGGTCCCGATCGACCCCGAGTATGACTTCGAGGCGGGCCGGCTGCTGCAGCGCGAGCAGGAGGAGGGCGGCGATCACCAGTCCTTCTCTCCGCCCAGGGCGTTGCGCGCCTTGCCGAGCCGGCGAACCCGCGTGTCCCGCTCTTCCCGCGAGACAGAATTGAGGATCTGCTCCGCCTGCGCCTGCGACAGGTTCGGTGTCCCCCGCCCCGCCCCGCCCTGTCGCTGCTGCGGATCCTGCGGCTGCTGACCCTGCGGAGGAGGCGGTTGTCCGGAGTTGCCACCGCCCCCCGAGGGCGGTCGCGGGCGACGCCGTTCGGCGAGCTCGAGATTCCACTTGGCGCGACGGCTCCCGGGCACAAGGCTCAGCGCGTCCCGCAGGTTGTCGCTGGCATCGGCCAGCAGGGAATCACGCGCGGTGCTGTCCGTGGTGGCCTGCCGGAGGCTGGCGACGCCCTGATTGTAGAGCGCCCGATAGCGCAGGTCCGGATCCAGCGAGCGGCCGGCATGCCCCAGAGCCTTGCGTGCCGCGACGTAATCACCAGCGGCGAGGAGGGCCGTGCCGGCATTGTACCACGCCGTGTCGGGCGACTGATCGGTGAGTCGCCTGACGAGCAGGGCCGTGGCCTCCTTCATCCTTCCCTTGCGCCATTCGGTTTCGCCCGGCGCGGTCCGCTGTGCCGTCGCCCGGCCGCACAGCAGCACCGCCGCGATCGACACCAGGGCCGCGGTCCGGCGCGTCACCGTCTGCATGGCGAGGAAGGCCGCCGCGAGGAGCGCCGGGATCCAGACCAGCGGCAGCAGGTCCTGGGTGCTCGAACTCGAGGTGGGTGAGCGCTGGTAGGCCGCCAGCAGCTCCCGGACCGCGGCCGCCTGGTCCGACAGCTCCGCCGGCACCAGCGCGCCCTCCGCAGCGTCGGCGACCTGCTGGAGCACATCGTCCCGCCGAAAAGTCTCCACCGTCTTGCCCACGTCATCCAACTTGTATTCGACCAGCTGGCCGGTGCTGTCGCGCAACGGAATGGGCACGGGACGCGTCATCCCCTCGGCGACGAGCACCAGCCGCACCTGGGCTTCCTTGAGCTGCTTCGCCGCGGCGATGACTGTCGGGAGGGAATCGTGGGTTTCGCCGTCCGTGAAGACCACGAGGACGCGGTCGCCCGCTTCACGCGAGGCGTTCAGCAATTCCATCCCCTGCGTGAGCGTCGAGGCGAGGCCAGTGCCGCCCTGACTGGCGAGCTCAGGATTGAGCGCGTCGAGGAAGAGGGTGACGGCGCCACCGTCGAGGGTGAGCGGGCTGAGGATATAACTGCGACCGGCAAAGGCCACGAGCCCGATCCGGTCCTGGTCCAGGTCCTGGACCAGTCGCCGGGCTTCGCGTACCGCCCGGCCGAGCCGGCTGGGCCTGGTGTCTTCAGCGAGCATCGAGCGGCTGATGTCCATCGCGAGCACGACACTCAAGGCCTGGGCCTGGATCTTCACCGTTGCCCGCCCGCCGCGCGGTCCCGCCAGGCCGGCCACCGCGGACAACGCGGCGAGGGCGAGCAGCCACGGGCCCCACCTTCCCGTGGAACGTGCCTGTACCTCGAGCTCGGTGGACCAAGCCGCCGCCCGCCCGATCCGGCGGCGCCGTGCCACGAGGGCGAGGCCCCCGAGCAGCAGGGCAATGAGTGGGGCGAGGGCAAGCAGCACCGGCGCGTCGAACGTCATGGCGTGCGCACCACGAGCGTGGCGTTCAGGAGCAGCTCCAGGGCGAGCAGGATCATCCCCGCCAGCAGCAGCGGCTTGGCAATCTCGTCGTACTTCACATAGCGGGTCACCTGGATCGGTGTCTTCTCCAGGCCGTCGATCTGGTGGAAGATCCGGTTGAGCGCCTCGCTGTCCTTGGCCCGAAAGTACCGCCCCCCGGTGCTGGCGGCGATATCACGCAGCAGTGGCTCATCGATCTTGACCGGCAGGATCTCATAGCGGAACCCTGAGAGGCCGCGTCCGGTGGGAATCGGCGCTTCGCCCTCGGTTCCGACGCCGATGGTGTATACCCTGATGCCCAGCGCCGCGGCCGCGGCCGCGGCGGTGCGGGGATCGACCGTGCCACGGTTGTTCTCCCCATCGGTGAGCAGCAGGATCACCTTCGATTTGCCCGGCGCCTCGCGCAGACGATTGACGGCCGTGGCGAGACCGGTACCGATGGCGGTGCCGTCCTCGAGCAACCCGATCCGGAGCGCAGTTACCGACTGCTCCAGCACCGGGTAATCGACCGTGATGGGGACCTGCGTGAGCGCCTCTCCGGCAAATGCGACGACGCCGATGCGGTCCGCGGAACGGCCGCGAATGAAGCTGATGGCCTGTTGCTTGGCGACTTCCATGCGGTTGGACGGGGCAAAATCTTCAGCGAGCATGCTGCTCGAGATGTCGATCGCGATGACGATTGCGATGCCCTCCTTCTTTACCTCGACCTGCGAGCCCCCCAGGCGCGGGCCGGCGGCGGCGATGGTCCACGCCGCGAACGCCAGGGCCCTGAGGGCGGGCGGGAGGCGGGGCAGCCAGCGCCGCTCACTGACCGCGCTGACCAGGCGGAGGTCACTATAGCGCGTCGCGCCGGCAATTCGGGTGCGCCGCCACCACCACCAGCAGAGCGGCAGCAGGAGGATGAGCAGCAGCCACGGCCGCGCGAAGCTCACTTCGCGGACTCCGCCGGTGCCTGAATACGGGCACGCAACTCCTCTGCCCGCGCCGTGAGGACGAGCAATTCCCCCTGCCCGCCCTCACTGAATTGCGCCAGTTCCAGTGCGCGTAGTACCGTCGCCACCTCGTCCGCCGGCCACCGCGGTCGCTGTTCCTCGACGATCCGCACCAGGCGACTGTCCACCACCCCGGCGGGCACGCCGGGGAGCTGACCGAGCATGGCGCTGCGTAGCTCGCGATGCGCAATGGCGGCGACCGCGCGATCTTCACCCGCCTCGCTCCACTCGGCCAGTGGCAATGCGGTCGAACTTGCGACGGGTGCCCACTCGGGCATCGGCGGGCCCCGCCGAAGCCACCACCAGCGCACCGGGAGGAAGATGACTGTCGCGATCAGGAGGAAGGCCACCAGCGGCCACGGCTCGGTGATCCGCTGGCTTACGATGCCGGCTTCGGGCTGCACCGCGAGGCGTTCGGGGGCAGTCTCGGCCGGCAGCACGCTGAGGACCTGCAGGGTGCGACTCTCCGGCGGGAGTGAATCGATACGACCGTCAGCCCGCACGATGACCGGCCCCGGGATGACCACGGTGTGCGATCCGGGGCGCCATGCCACGGCGGGATAGGCTACGGTGACCTCGCCTCCCACTTGGCGAAGCACCGGGCGGCCGAGCAGGCCGATGTCGCCCTCCGGCGCCCATTCTGCGGGCCGCACATCGGCCCCCGCGGGGAGCGTGACCGTGCGCTTGATCCAGATGGTGTCGCCCACGGTCGGGAGTCCAGCCTGCAGCAGCAGGAGCAGCGCGGCGATCATCGCTGCAGCCGCCGGGTGCGGAGTGCGAAGGCACGTCGCAGCGCGCCGGCGTACTCCCGCGAGGTATCGAGCAGCACATGATCCACCCCCGCGGCCCCGAAGGCCCGGCTCCGCTCCTCGCGCCGCCGCTCCGCCAGGGCGCGCAGCCGCCCCCGGGTCGCACGATCTCCGGTGTCGACCACGCGACGCTGGCCGGTTTCCGCATCCTCCAGATCGAGCCAGCCGGCATCGGGCAGGTTCACCTCGCGGGGGTCCTCGACGGCGATTGCGACCACATCGTGGCGGACACTCAGCTGGCGCAGCGGCAACTCCCAGTCCTTCGCCAGGAAGTCGGAGAGCACCACGACGATGCTCCGGTGCCGCAGCAGGCCGGTGGCGTACCGGAGTGCCGCGGCGAGATCGGTCCGGCGACTGCCCGGCTGAAAGGCGACGAGATCGCGGATCACCCGCAGCGCATGCCGCCGGCCCTTGGCCGGTGGAATGACCCGCTCGACCTTGTCGGCGAAGAGCAGCGCACCCACCCGGTCGTTGGTGTTGGCCGCCGCCAGCGCCAGCACCGAGGCGACCTCGATGGCGAGCGCCGACTTGGTGCGCGGCGTCCCGAACCAGGTCGAGCCCGACAGGTCCACGATCAGGAGCAGCGTGAGTTCCCGCTCCTCCATGTAGGTCTTGATGTACGGGTGGCCGAGACGGGCGGAGACGTTCCAGTCGATGGAGCGGAAATCGTCGCCATGCTCATACTGGCGCACTTCGGCGAACTCGAGCCCCTGCCCGCGGAAGACGGAGCGGTACTCGCCGGCAAAGAGCGAACTCACCAGTCCGCGTGAGCGGAGCTCGATGGCCCGGACCTGCTTCAGGATGTCGGGGGAGATGGGGGGCATGGGGAGCGCCGTTAGCCGTTGGCCATTAGCCGTTGGCGAAAAGCGATTCCAGGCAGGACGGAGCCGCGTTCCCCCGAGCCGCGTGGCCAATGGCCAATGGCCAACGGCCAATGGCCGTCATGGCACCGGCACCGCATCCAGGATCCGCGACACGACCTGATCGCTGTCGACCTCTTCGGCCTCGGCCTCGAAGGTGAGCAGGACGCGATGGCGCATGACATCCAGCGCCAGGGCGCGGACATCTTCCGGAATCACGAAGCCGCGGCCGCGCAGGTAGGCGTGCGCCTTGGCCGCCTGGGCCAGGGCAATCGATGCCCGCGGGGAGGCGCCGAACGCCACCAGCGGCTTGAGGTTCGGCAGTCCAACGACGGAAGGGTCCCGGGTGGCCCGGACCAGGTCCACGATGTAGTCGACGATTTTCTGATCGAGGTAGGTCGCGGCGATCGTCTCGCGCAGGGCGAGGATCGTGGCGGGATCGAGCAGGTGCCGCACCGGCGCGTCGATCAGGCCGGTGCGCCGGAGCAGGACTTCCTTCTCCTGGTCTCGCGTGGGATAGCCAACCCGCACCTTCAGCATGAACCGGTCGAGCTGGGCTTCCGGCAGCGGGTAGGTGCCCTCGTTCTCGATCGGGTTCTGGGTGGCGAGCACCAGAAACGGCTCCTCCAGCGGGAAGCTGGTGCCCCCGATCGTGACCTGGTGTTCCTGCATCGCCTCCAGCAGGGCGGCCTGCACCTTGGCCGGCGCACGATTGATCTCGTCGGCCAGGACGATCTGCGCAAACACCGGCCCCTTCTTGACCCGGAATTCCTGCGTCTTCTGATCGTAGATCATCGTTCCGATCAGATCCGCCGGGAGCAGGTCCGGCGTGAACTGGATGCGGGAAAAGCTCACGTCGACGATATGCGCGAGTGTCCGGACCGCGAGGGTCTTGGCCAGCCCCGGGACACCTTCCAGCAGGATATGGCCACCGGTGAGCAGCCCGATCAGGAGCCGCTCGATCATCACTTCCTGGCCCACGATGCGCCGGCCGACTTCGGCCACCACCTGCTGGGTCGGTCCGGAGTCCACGGTGCGGGACTGGAGCGAAGGACGTGCGGTCATGTGTGAGCTGGCAGGTGGCAGGTGGCAGCGAGCAGGAGGCAACGTGCAGATGGCTGCGCCTCGGACATACCGAAGCTAATGAGATGCCTCAAGGCGCAAAGTGGGTCGCATCACCGTTTCGGTCGGCGATCCCGGTCGGATGACGGTCGTGGCTTGGCCGAACGGACGTCCTTACGGCGCGATTCGCCCCGCGTGTCACGCGCGCCAGGACTGCCGCTGCGCCCCGCCTTGGAGCGCTCACCGGCCGAACCGGGCTTCGCGGCCGATCGGCCGGCGGCACGCTTTGCCTCCCGCTTTTCGATGAAGCTGGTCCGGACCGCAGGCTTCCCGGCTCGCTCCCGATTCCCCGTGCCGTGTTCTCCCGCTTCCCGCGCTGACCGCGCCGGCCTTCCGACCGGACCTTCGCTCAGCTTGATCGAGCGGTAGATCATCTCCTCTTCATCCGGCGTGAGCGGGCGCGACTGCCCTGGGGGCAGGTCGCCAAGCCGGACCGGGCCGTAAGTCAGCCGCGCAAGGCGCTCCACCTTGAGCCCCATCTCCTCGCACCAGCGCCGGACCACACGATTGCGACCCTCGACCAGCGTCAGATCGATCAGCGTCCGCCCATCCTTGCCGGGACGGACCCGGACGCGCGTCGCTTCCACCTTGCGACCATCGAGGATCACCGGCTGCGTCACCGCCTGACTCACCTCTGCCGTCGGCCGCCCATGCACCATGGCGACGTAGCTCCGCGGAATCCGGTACTTGGGGTGGGTGAGACGGTGAATGGCGTCGCCGTCGGTCGTGAGGAGCAGCAAACCCGTCGTCATGACATCGAGCCGGCCGACGTAGGCCAGTCCACGCGGATCCTTGATGAAATCGAACACCGTGCGGCGACCTTCCTCGTCGTCCGCGGTGGTGACGACGCCCAACGGCTTGTGGAAGGCCAGCCAGCGCCGCTCGATCCGCGGCAGCTGCTTCCCACCCACCGTGATCCGCTGCCTGTCGGGATCGACCTTCATGCCGAGGGTGGCGACCTTGCCGTCCACCCGGATGTTGCCGGCTTCGATCAGGACTTCCGCGGCGCGCCGGCTGGCTATGCCCGCCCTGGCCAGCGCCCGCTGTAATCGCATTTCGCTCATGATTCCGCCGGGACGGATGCGGCGGAGGATTCGCCATCAGGGGTGGTCATGATGTGCGGCTGGAGGGCGACATTGAATTCCTCGGTACGGGGCAACTCCGCGAGGTCCCGCAGACCCAGCAGCTCCAGGAAGAGCGGCGTCGAACCGTAGAGCAGCGGCCGGCCAATCGCCTCGCTCCGGCCGACGACTTCGATGAGGCCGCGCTCCTGCAGGCTGCGCAGCACGCCCCCCGCCGACACACCACGGATCTCCTCGATCTCGGCGCGTCCGACCGGCTGGCGATAGGCGATCACCGCCAGCGTCTCGAGCGCGGCGGTGGTCAGCCGCGGGACCCGCATCGTGATCTGGGCCCGCTCGATCGCTTCCGCGAACATCCGCCGCGACAGGACCTGGTAGCCGCCGGCGAGCTCGATCACCTCGACCGCGTGCCCGTCGAAATCGTAGTGCTCACGCAGTTCGTCCAGCGCGGTGCGGACATCGGCCAGCGCCGCATCGGGATCGAGCGTCTGCAGCTCCTCGACGGTCAGCGGCCGGTTCGCCGCGAAGAGCGCGGCTTCAACTAATTGGGTCAGTGGATTCAGCGGCATCGGCAGCAGGGACCAGGGTGGCCGGAATCGGCTCCGGAGGCTTCTCTCGGCGAATGACAAACGAGGCAAATGGCTCGGGCTGAGCCAGACTGACCATCCCGCGGCGGGCCAGCTCGAGCAGGGCGAGCAGGGTGGACAGCACATCGACGATTGTCGGCCGCGGCCCGAGCGCCTCGACCCAGGAGAATTCCTCCCGCTCGGCCAGCATCGCTTCCAGCCGGCGGAACGCGCCCTCGGTATCCAGCGGCCGGGCCACCACACTGTGCAGCACCGGCGAAGGGATCCCCGCGATGACCGTCTCGACCGCCTTGAGCAGGGCGATGAGGTCCAGCGTGAGCGGGAGCGGGGGCAGCTCGGGGGGCGGTGGCAGGTAGCCGCGGGGATGCTGGTCGGCCCGGCGCTCCGCGGCCGATCCAAACCAGCTCGCAACTTCCTTGACCAGCTGATACTCGAGGAGCCGGCGCACCAGCTCGGAGCGGGGATCCTCCCAGCCTTCCTCGCCATCGCGGCGGGGCAGCAGCATCTGCACCTTCAGGCGCAGCAGCCGGCCGGCCATCTCGAGATAATCCGCCGCCTGGTTGAGCCCCAGACCGCCGATCGCATGCAGGAACTGGTCGGCGATGCGGGCGATCGGGATGTCGGCGATGTCGATCCGCTCTTCGCGCAGCAGGTGCAGCAGCAGGTCGAGCGGCCCGGAGAACTGATCCAGCCGGACGACGAACCCCGGGTCTGTGCCGAGCGCGGTGGTGCTGGCGGGAGTGCTCATCCGCGATTCGCGATGTTCCAGATGTCGCCCAGACCGAAGGGCGCGATCCAGGTGATCAGGGAGACCCCCAGCCAGCGGGCTGGCGCCAGGAAGAAATCGACCAGCGGCCGGAAGAGGACCAGCACCGCCATCAGTGGCACGAAGCCGAACTGGCCGATCTGCCGGTACCGGGCGCCCCAGGCAGGGGGCAGCGCATGGAACAGCAGATGCGAACCATCGAGCGGCGGGATCGGGATCAGATTGAAGAAGCAGAGCATCAGGTTGAGCCAGACGCCCCACATCATCATCCGTTGCAGAATACCGAGGCCCGCCGCCACGCCGGGCGCCGCCTGACCGATCAGGCCGAGCAGTACGAACAGGGCCGAGCAGCAGAGCGCGATCAGCAGGTTGGTGATGACCCCGGCGGAGGAGACGATCAGGTCGCCCTGCACATACTTGCGATACTTGCGGGGCACCACCGGTACCGGCTTGGCACCGCCGAAGGTGAAGGAGCCGCTCGACATGAACCAGAGCACCGCGGGCATGATGATCGTCATCCACGGATCGATGTGCGGCAGCGGATTGAACGTGACCCGGCCCAGCATGTATGCGGTGTCGTCGCCCTGCCAGAGCGCCGTCCGTGCATGGGCGTATTCATGCGCGACGAACGAGAACAGCAGGACGGGAGCGATCAGGATGAACTCGCGCAGCTCGAACAGAAGCGACCCGGGGTGAAAGGGACCGATGGCGGAACGGCGTCAGGCGGCCGCCCGGGGCATGTCGGGGCGGTAATGTAACCCGCGGCCCCACCCCCTGAAACCCCGCTCGCGCTTGACCTTGCACGCCTCCCCCTCTAGCTTCACCGCCTCCTGCCAACCGCCTCCCGGTTGGTCCTGTACGTTCCGAACCGAGGGTCGTCCGTGCCGCGCATCAAGTCCGCCAAGAAGCAACTCCGGAAGTCCCGGGCCGCCAATGAGCGGAATCGGCACCAGCGGAGCCAGCTCCGCACCGCCATCAAGAAGGTCCGCAGTGCCGAGTCGCCCAAGGAGAAGGAAGCCGCGCTCCGCGAGGCCACGGTCCTGCTCTCCCGCGCCGGCCGCAAGAACCTGATCCATCACAAGACCGCGAGCCGGACCAAGAGCCGTCTGGCCAAAGCTGTGGCGGTGAAGAAGTAAGCAGCGAGCAGATGGCAGGTGGCAGCAGCAGCATTGGTCGAGAACATCGTAAAGGGCCCCCAGCTCAAATGGCCGGGGGCCCTTCGTGTTTCCAGTAACTCATGCAGTTGCTGCCACCTGCTCCCTGCCTCCTTACAGTGCAGCCAGCTCCGCCCCACACCGCTCGCAGTACCACTCGGTCGGCCGGTTGAGGGTCCCGCACTCGGCGCACTTGAGTGTCTTCTGTCCGCCGCCGCTCGAGCGGTCCTTGGGCTCCGCGACGGGAGTCACGGTCGGCTGGGTCGTGGCCGCCGGCGGTGCTGCCTTGTGAACTACCGGTTCCGGCGCAGCAGGCGGCGGCGCGATCGGCTCCGCCTGACGAGTGAATCCCCCGCTCGCCCTGGGCTTCGGTGTGGGCACCGAGGCGGGCCCGGCCGGCGCTTCGTTGCCCGTTACCGACTTGAGAAACGCCAGTTCATCGAGCTTGTCACCCCCAGTTTCGGTGGGCTTGCCTGAAGGGAACCAGAGCGTGCGGCTCGGCGCCTCTTCCTTCTTTGGCGCCACCTTCGGCTGCTGTTGCGGCTGGGGCCGGGGCGTGGGGGGACGGAAAGGAATCTCGGTGCCACCCACGGGAGCTGTTGGCGCCGCAGTGGCCGCGGGTGGCCGAATCGGCTCCGGCGGTGGCGGAGGCGTGACCGGCTCCGGTACGATCAGCACCGGTTCCGGCAGGATCAGCTCCGGCATGATCACCGGCCGCGGCGCGGACACCGCGACCGGCGGCGGCACCGGGTCCGGCATGACGACAGGCGGCGGCGTGGAGGGAACCAGCGGCGCCCGGATGGTCGAGAGCACGTCGGTGAGCCGGTCGATCTCCTGCGTGGTGTTGCCGAGCTCTTCCCGGACGGACAGGATCACCTTCATCAGTTCCGCCCGGATTCCACCCCAGCGGCCTTCGTCGTACTCTCCGACCAGGTGGCGGATCTCCGCCTCCGAGAGCTGCTCCTGCTGCTCCCGCTCACGCATCGCCAGCTCATCCCGCCGCGCGGAGAGGCCCTCGACCTGGGCTTCCAGCGCCGCAGTATGGCCCCGCAGCTCTTCCACGACCGCCGTCAACCGCCGTTCGTAGTCGGCACGGACCCGTCCGCGCACCGCTTCCGGCACCGCCGGTGCGTCGGTGCTCGAATTGAGCCGGGTCAGCCAGCTGACGAACTGGGCCCGATCCTGCAGCAGCCGGTCGATGGGGGTGCTGCTCTCGTGGGTCGGCTTGCTCATGTCCGAAGTTCCCTCTGGCGCGGTGAGGGCGTGGAGCTGACCCGGCTCAATCACGTGAACCGGCCGGCTCAATTCGTGGCGGGCTCACCCCCACCGCCGACGCTGCAAATGTAACTCTCCCGTTGGCTTACGAAAGCCGCCCAGCGCGGGAATCCGGTCTCAGGTACCCAACCGGTCCCAGACCACCCTGCCCCGGACGATCGTCAGATCCGCCCGTCCCGTGAGGGTCCGGCCCGCGAAAGGGGTATTCCGGCTCTTGGAGAAGAACGCCCCCGGCTCGACGGTCCACTGAACCGCCGGATCCAGTATGACCACATCAGCGGGTGCGCCCACCGCCAGGCTGCCGCCCGGCAACCGGAAGAGCCGCGCCGGCAAGGTGCTCATCCGATAGACCAGCTCCGGCAGTGTGAGGAGCCCCGACAGTACCAGCTCCGACATGGTGAGCCCGAATGCCGTTTCCAGCCCCACGATCCCGTTCGGCGCCTCGTCGAACTCGCGCTCCTTGGCATCGTAATGATGCGGCGCGTGGTCGGTGGCGATCACATCGATGGTGCCATCCTTGAGCCCCTGCCGGATCGCCTCCCGATCTTCCGCCTCCCGCAGCGGCGGATTCATCTTGGCGTTGGTGTCGTACCCTTCGCAGGCCTCGTGGGTCAGGGTAAAGTGGTGCGGAGTCGCCTCCGCCGTCACCTTGATTCCCTTCTCCTTGGCCCGCCGGATCAGGTCGACCGAGCCACGGGTGGACATGTGGCAGAGGTGGACATGCCCGCCGGTCAGCTCCGCCAGGATGATATCGCGGGCCACCATGATCTCTTCGGCCGCCGAGGGAATCCCCTTGAGCCCGAGCCGGGTGGAGACGATCCCCTCGTGCATGCTGCCGCCGTGGGCCAGCGACATGTCTTCGCAGTGATCGGCGACGGGAATGCCGAAGGTGCGGGCGTATTCGAGCGCGGTCCGCATCATGTGGCTGGTCATCACCGGCCGGCCATCGTCGCTCACCGCGACCGCCCCTGCCCCGACCAGCTCGCCGAACTCCGACAGGGTCTCACCGTTCTGGCCGAGGGAGACGGTGCCGATGGGATAGACCCGCGCCTTGCCCGCCTTCTGTGCCTGGCTGATCACGAATCCGATGGCACCCTGGTTGTCGAGCACTGGATCGGTGTTGGGCATGGCGCACACCGCGGTAAAGCCCCCCGCCGCCGCCGCCATCGCCCCGGTGGCAACCGTCTCCCGATCCTCCTGCCCCGGCTCACGCAGGTGCACGTGGAGGTCGATCAATCCGGGCGCCACCACCCGGCCCGTGGCGTCAATGATCTGCGCCCCGTCCTCGCCGACGATGTTGCGGCCGACCGAGACCACCTTGCCGTCCTGCAGGTAGACATCGGCGATACCATCGCTGTTGCGCGAGGGATCGATGACCCGGCCACCACGGATGAGAATCGGGCGCGTCACTCACTGCCTCCCTGATGCTGCCAGTCGGGCCCGCCACCGGCGAGCAGATAGAGCACCGCCATGCGGATGGCGACGCCGTTGGTCACCTGCGGCAGGATGACGCTGCGCGGGCCATCGGCCACATCGCTGTCGATCTCGACGCCGCGGTTCATCGGCCCCGGGTGCATGACGACCAGCCGCTCCGAGGCCCGCTCCAGCCGCTCCCGGGTGACACCGAACACCCGGTTGTATTCCCGGAGCGAGGGGATGAACCCGCTGGTCATCCGTTCCAGCTGCAGCCGAAGGACGTTCAGCGCGTCCGCCCAGCGAATTGCATCCTCGATCCGGGTGAACACCTCCACCCCCAGTTCGCTCACGTTGCGCGGCATCAGGCTCGGCGGACCGCAGACCGCCACCTCGGCGCCGAGCTTTTTCAGTCCCCAGATGTTGGACCGGGCGACCCGGCTGTGCAGCACGTCGCCGCAGATCGCGACCTTGAGCCCGGCCAGCGAGCCGAACCGATCCCGCAAGGTGAGCATGTCGAGCAATCCCTGGGTCGGGTGCTCGTGCTTGCCGTCGCCCGCATTGATCACGTTGGAGCGGATCCGCTTGCCGAGGAAGTCGGCGGAACCGGAGGCGGGATGGCGGATGACGACCATGTCGATCCGCATCGCCTCGAGATTCCGGGCGGTGTCGACCAGCGTCTCCCCCTTGGATACCGAGCTGACGCCCGTGGCCACATTCACCGTATCGGCCGACAGGCGCTTCTCGGCGAACTCGAAGGAGATGCGGGTGCGGGTGGAGGCTTCGAAGAAGAGGTTGACGATCGTCTTGCCGCGGAGCGCCGGAACCTTCTTGATCGGTCGCTCGCTCACTTCCTTGAACGCCTCGGCGGTATCGAGGATCAGCCCGATCTGCTCCGCCGTCAGCGACTCGAGGCCGGTCAGGTCCTTGCCAAGCCGGGGCGTCATCCGGCGCGCACCAGTTCGACCGCGTCCCGGCCGTCAATCTCCGTGATCAGCACCTCGATCCGGTCATCAGGACCGATGATCTGCCGCAGACCGACGATGTCGGGCTGAATGGGGAGTTCACGCCCGCCCCGGTCCACCAGCACGCACAGCAGGATCCGCCGCGGGCGGCCGAAGTCGGCCAGCTCATCCAGGGCCGCGCGCGTGGTGCGGCCGGTGTAGAGCACATCGTCC
>JANMYS010000060.1:0-43354 GCA_031382385.1 Gemmatimonadota bacterium | reverse complement strand
GGGACGGGTTGGGGCGCCCCCCGGGGTCGCCCCTACCGGTCCCCGAGCCCCCCGCGGCGGAGAGGGCACGGCCGAGGTTATACGCCAGCACCGGCCCCTGTCGCACCGCGAATACCCCAGCCTTCGGTGTGCGCGGCGCGGACTGGAGGGTGACGGCGTCGCCCGCTCCGTAGAGTCCCGTGGTCCCCACAGCGGCGAGGTGATCATCGACGAGCAGGTAGCCCGCGGGATCCGTGGTCAGGCCGCTGTCGGCAAAAAGTCTTGGTGCCGCCGGACCCGTTGCCCAGATGACGAGGTCCGCCGGTAGCACCTGTCCACTCGACAGCCGCAGGTAGTCGGCACCGACCTCGTCAATCCGCGACGCTATGCGCACGGTGATCTCCCGCTCCCGCAGCACCCGCTCCACCACATTCACCGCATGGGGCGCACGTCCCGCAAGGAGCGCCGGCCCGGCATCATGCAGCGTGATGATCGCCCGGCCGGCACCTAGCTGATCGAGCCGGGTCCGGGCGGCGAGAGCGAGCTCGATGCCCGCGGCGCCCCCGCCGCTGATCGCGACCTTGAGCGGCTCGGGACCGGCCGAGCGGGCCAGCGCCTCGAGCGCCGCGCCGATGCCGACGGCCTGCTCGATGGGTTTGCTGCGGTGGGCGTGGGCGGCGACACCAGGCAGGTCGCCACCCCGTGCGCGGCTCCCGATGGCCACCGAGGCGACATCGTAGGGAACCGTGGTCCCATCCTCCAGCTCCATCCGCCGCGCCGCCCCATCAATCCGCCGGATTCGGCCCTGCACAAAGGCGCCACCCACAGCCGTTGTGATGGCCCGGAGGTCCAGGGTAATGTCATCGAAGCTGTAGCGACCGGCGACGAATCCCGGCACCATGCCGGAGTACACCTGCCGCTCGTCAGGCGAGATCACCGTCAGTGCCGTGCCGGGAAAGGCTCCCTGCGCGACCGCTTCCAGCACGAAGAGATGGGCATGGCCGCCGCCGGCGAGGAGGAGGCGGGGCATGGATCAGCGGGGAAAGGCCCAGAGCAGAAATTCCGGGAGCATCCGCTTCCAGGTGGAGAGGTCGTGCCGGCCGGTGACGGTGAGGTGGACGAGATCGGGGCCGCGCTTGTAGCCATGGGCCGTCAGCGCGAGGACGAGTTCCTCGGTGTCCTGAATGGCGTCGATGACGCCGTCGCCATCGCGGTCCTCGGTCTCGTCCTGCAGCCCGGTCTCGAACCAGAAGCGGAGTGGTGGCCGGCCCCGGGTCATGCGAATGCGCTGGTGCATGATGCGGGAGGATTGCCGGGCGGAGACATCGGTGTCGTTGGTGCGCCACCAGAACGCGCCGGAGAATGCGCCGACGGCACCCACGCGGTCGGAATGGCGCCAGGCCAGGTCGAAGGCGGAGAGCGCGCCGAGCGACCAGCCCATGATGGCCGCCTGGGCCGGGCCGCTCGAAACGCGATAGCGCCGCTCGATGGCCGGCATCAGTTCCTCGAGCAGGAATCGCTGATACAGTTCCGCCCGTGCGCCGAGTCCCTGTGCGTTGGCGACACCGGCGGTCCCATAGTCCTGCATCCGCGCCGTGGCATGAATGGCGACGACCAGCACCGGGCGCATTGCGCCGAGGCGCTGGAGGGAGTCGAGCGTGGCAGCCAGCTCGACGGCCGGCATATCCTGGCCATCATTGGCGTAGAGCACCGGATAGCTGGCCGCAGTGGCCGTCCGGTAGTCGCGTGGGAGGAAGACATCGATGGTGCGAGTCTCGCCGAGTATGCGCGACTCGAACGGCGGCAGGCGCTCGACGACTACTTGCTCCCGGCCGCTCAGAGCCAGTGCCGGGGCGCTGATGGCGGCGGTGAGCGCCCGTCGACTATTCCGCCAGAGATCTGTCCAGGCCGTCATCGTCCCATTCACCCTCGTTCGGGGGGCTCACCAGCCCGTGCGAGGACAAGTATATCCACGCAATGGCGTCCGGCCCAATCAATCCACCGCCCCCGGGAGCGCGGGGCTCCCGGGGGCGGATTGACGGCAGGGGATAACGCTAGTTCGGCTTCGGTTTGTCGCTGCCGCCGGTAGGATGCCTCGGCGTTTCCCCGCCACCGGAGCCTCGCGGCAGCCGTGGCTCTCTGCCGCCCACCCGGACCCCGCCCCCTTCACCGCCGGCGTGGTGGCGGCGGTTCTTGCGTCGCCCGAGGCCTTCCGGTCCCCGGGCTTGTCTGGGGTGCTCCGGCTCGGGTTGGCGGGTCGCCGCCGGTGTATCGGTTGACATGCTGTCTGCTGTGGAGTCCTCGACGGCGACGACCGCTGAATCGGGGGCTTCCGATTGCGCCGCAAGCGTCCGGGTACCTGCCAGGCCGATCACAACCGCGAAAGCTGCCGTCGTGCGTTGCATGCGTCGTCCTCCTGCTGGAGCGGGTCATCGTGGGGCCAGCCGCTTGGCACGGGGCCCTCTCAGCGCCGCCGGTCCCGCCTCCCGAGTCTACGCGCCAGGGCGGAGAAGGGGAAGCGCCGCCGGCGTTGCGGCGGTACTGTTCTGAGGTTTCCTCCACCCCACATCGATCTCGCCGCATGCATCCATCCGAGTACGGCCAACTGATTTCCGTCACCGGGGTCTGGGTGCAGATCGGCGGGACGGCACTGCTGCTGCCGCTCTTCTTTCTGCTGACCCGGCGGACCGGGGTCAGGCCCTTTGCCCGTCGCTGGGCCTGGGCCTGGCTCGCCATGCAGGCCGCCCTGCTGCTGGTAGCGTTGCGGTATCTGGTGGCCCCGGCGCTCTTCCTGAATGACGCTGTTGTCCATGGCAGCTGGCTGGTGCTGCTTCATGGGGCGTACCTTTTCGCCAAGCTGTCGCATTTCGTGCTCCTGCTGGCCGGCGTCTGGCTGTTCTGCCGGGGGAACGAGGAGGTCAATCTCCCGCTGTTCTGGTTCGCGGGCGCCGTGGTGACCTCCGCTCTCGCGGCGGTGGGCACGATTGATCTGAATCCGGTGCTCGGCGTGCAGGAGCCACTGGCGATGCTGTACTACGCACTCTGCGCCGCGCTGCTCTTCCAGCTCCCCGCCGCCCGGCGCACGCCCGGCACGCGATTCACCGGCTGGGTGTTCGTCTGCCTCATGATCCTGTGGACGGTCTATGCCGCCGCCTACTGGGCCGGCCTGAGCCAGTTGAGCTGGGTCAATCCCGCGCTGCTGCTCATCACGCGATACAACTCCTTTTTCGACACCGCCGGCTCGTTGCTGCTCGCCTTCGGCATGGTCGTGATCCTGCTGGAGGATGCCTGGAGTGAGAACGAAGCGATCAGGCTCGACCGGCTGCGTGCCGTTGCCGAGTCGGAGGAACGGCTCAAGGCGGTGCTGGAGACGGCGACCGATGCGATCGTCGCGGCCGACGCCGCCGGCCGGGTGGCGCTGTTCAATGCCGGTGCCGAGCGGACCTTCGGGCGGCAGCGAGAGGCCACGATCGGCCGGCCGCTGGCGGAGTTGTTCGTGCCGGCGGCGGCGGTGGAAGTCGGACACCGGCTCGATCTCGTGCGCCGCGCCGCGCCGGCCCAGCCGTCCCTGTTCGAAGTGACCGGCCTGCATACGACGGGGTACCGCATTCCGCTCGAGGTCGCTGCCAGCGCACAGCCGATGGCGGACGGGGCGCTCGACATCCTGATCCTGCGCGATCTGACCGAGCGTCGCCGGAGCGAAGCCGACCGGGCACAGCTGCAGGCGCGCCTGGCGCAGTCGGCCCGCACCGAGTCGCTCGGCCGACTGGTCTCCGGCGTGGCCCATGAGCTCAACAATCCGCTTGCCGCCATTCTCACCTACAGCGAACAGCTGCTGACCGAAGCACCCCGCGGCGACACGGCCGGGCCGCTCGTGACCATCCGGGACCAGGCCCGGCGCGCGCGCGCCATCGTGCGCGACCTGCTCACCTTCGTGCGCCGGCGGGAGGAGCGCCGGGAAGCCGCCGAGTTCGGGGAGTTGCTCGACCGGACCATCCGCGCCCTTACCGCCGATCTCGAGCGCCAGTCGGTCCACCTCGAGCTGGAGATCGCTCCCGATCTGCCGACCGTCCAGTGCGACGCGACCGCCATCGAACAGGTGATCACCAACCTGATCGACAACGCCGCGCGTGCGACGCCGGGTGGGCGAGTGCGGGTCACGGTCCAACCAGTCGAGGACCGCATCCGGTTCGTGGTTGAGGATGATGGGCCCGGCATCCCCACGGAACATCTGCGGCGGATCTTCGAGCCCTTCTTTACTACCCGCGGGACCGGCGAAGGCACCGGGCTCGGCCTTTCCGTCTCGCTTGGCATTATGCAGCAGCACGGCGGGACGCTCGAGGCGGAAAATCTCCCCTCCGGCCGGGGAGCGCGGTTTGTGGCGTCGCTCCCCGTACACTCAACCGGCGAGGCCCGCGACCGAATACCCCAGCGCGTGACACCGGCGGCGGGGCTGGCGGCCGGTGGGCGGGTGGTGATCATTGATGACGAGGCGCCGGTGCGCGACAGCCTGCGGCGTTACTTCGAGCGTCAGGGGTGGCAGGTCGACGAGGCGGCAGATGGATCGGCGGGGCTGGCCCTGCTGCTTGCCGCCGACGCCGGGCCGTCGCTGGACCTGATTCTCTGCGACCTCAAGATGCCGGGACTGAGTGGCCGCGAAGTGTACCAGCGGCTGCGTGAGGCACGTCCGGAACTGCTGACACGCCTGGTCTTCGCCTCCGGCGATACCGCCTCGCCGGATACCGCCGCCTTTCTCAGCCTGAGCGGCCGGCCGGTGCTGGAGAAACCCTTCGAGTTGCGTGAGCTGGTAGCGGTGATTGGGCGACTGCGTGGGAGGATGCCGTTGGTGGGCTGAGTCTGCCAACGCTGCCGGGCGGCTGTCGCGACGACAGCTCCCCGCCGATGGGTGGAGAATTGGTTGGCCATTCTGACGCACTCTGCCGGGCACGCCGGATGCGAAGGGCGATACCGCGTCCGGCGAGGTCCGGAACGAGGAGGGCACAAGACCCTGCTCGCTATCAGCCTGAAACATTCAGCATTCCCGGAGGCCAATATGTCGTTCGTTATCGCCCGCCGTTCCACCCCTGCCACCGAAGCCCGTCGCGTGAGCCAGTTTCTGGATGAGGCCTTTGCCGGCTGGCCCTTTGCCACTGGGGCGTCGCCGTCCGCCTGGCAGCCCTCGACCGACATCGTCGAGGACGCCGACGGCATTCATCTCGTCATGGAGCTGCCCGGCGTCGCGCCCGAACAAGTGAAACTCACGCTGGAAAATCAGGTCCTCACTGTCCGCGGCGAGAAGAAGCCGGTCGCCAGCGAGCAAACCACGACGGTGCACCGCTACGAGCGGAGCTATGGTGTGTTCGAGCGGACCTTCAGCCTGCCGAACACGGTCGACAGCGACCGGGTCGAGGCCAACTTCGAGCACGGGGTGCTCACCGTGCTGCTGCCGAAGGCGGCAAAGGCGAAGGCGCGGGAGATTCAGGTGGGGGTGAAGTAGGCCGTTGGCCGTTAGCCGTTGGCCATTGGCAGAACACTGAGACGAAACCCTCCGGCGTGGTTTGAGCTGGAGGGTTTCGAGTGTTGAAGACAGCGAACGGCTAACGGCCATTGGCCAACGGCCGCCGTTCAGTACCAGCCGATCGGCGCCTCATCGAGATTAATGTAGATCTGCTTGGTCTCGAGATACTCCTCGACGCCCCAGTGGCCCAGCTCGCGGCCAAAGCCCGACATCTTGTAGCCGCCCCACGGCGCCTCGAGCATCGTCGGCTGCATGTGATTGACCCAGACGATTCCCGCCTCGAGCTGCTTGACCACGCGGAAGGCCTTGAAGATGTCCCGGGTCCACACCGCGGCGGCCAGGCCGTACGGTGTCGCGTTGGCGATCTCCAGCGCCTGCGCCTCGTCCTTGAACGGGATGACGCTCATGACGGGACCGAAGATCTCCTCCTGCGCGATCCGGGCGTTATTGTCGACGTCATAGAAGATCGTCGGCTCGACATACCAGCCCTTGTCGAACTTCGGTGCCCCGCCACCGGCCGCCACCTTGGCCTCCTTCTTCCCGATCTCCTGGTACTTCCGCACCCGGTCACGCTGCTCGGCGCTGATCAGCGGACCCATCTTGGTCTCCCGGTCAATGCCGGGGCCGAGACGAATCGTCTTGGCCTTGGCGGCGCAGGCGTCGACGAACTTCTTGTAGATGTCCTGCTGCACCAGCACCCTGCTGCCGGCCGAACAGACTTCGCCCTGATTGATGAAGGTGCCGAAGAGCGCGCCGTCGACCGCGGCTTCGAAGTCGGCGTCGGCAAAGAAGATGTTGGGTGACTTGCCGCCGAGTTCGAGACTGACGCGCTTCAGCTGATCGGCGGCGCTCCGCATGATCAGCTTGCCGACCTCGGCGGAACCGGTAAAGGCGATCTTCCGGACGTCGGGATGCGCCACGAGCGGTGCGCCGGCGTCAGGCCCCATGCCGGTGACGATGTTGATCACGCCGGGGGGCAGGCCGCAGGCCTCGAAATCCTCCGCCAGCGCCAGCAGGGAGAGCGGGGTCTGTTCGGCCGGCTTGATGACGACGGTGCAGCCGGCGGCGATGGCGGGACCCAGCTTCCAGCCGGCCATCGCGAGCGGGTAATTCCACGGGATGATCTGGCCGGCGACCCCCATCGGTTCCTTGACGGCCATGACCATGGCGTTGGTGGGAACCGGGATCACCTCGCCGTTGATCTTGGTGGCGAGACCGCCGTAATACTCAAAGCAGACCGCGGTGTCGTCCATGTCGTATTCCGACTCGACGATCGGCTTGCCGGAGTTGATCGTCTCGATGCGGGCCAGCTCGTCCTTGCGGGCCCGGATCCGCTCGGCCAGACGGAAGAGAATCCGGCCACGGTCCTGGGCGCTGGTCCCCTTCCAGCCACCGTAGAAGGCCTTCTTGGCCGCCTCGACCGCCCGGCCCACATCCTTGGCGTCGCCGGCGGGGCAGGTGGCGATGACCCCCTCTGTGGCGGGATCGAAGACATTGAACGTCATACCCGAAGCGGCAGGGACGAACTTCCCGTCGATGTACATCTGATAGGCTTTCACGGCGGCACTCCCTCAGGTGGGTGATGCAGGCGTCCGGCGGTGTATTGTGCAGCTGGGCGCCGGGCGGCAGATTGGCCGTATTCTACCCTTTCCCATGGCAACGGCAATGCGGGTCCGCGGGACGACACCCCTCGGGGTTTCGGCAGGTCGCTGGCTGGGGCTGGTACTTGGCCTGAGCCTCGCGGGGGGCTGCGTCGGGGATGACCTGGCGGGCCCGGGGCGTGTTCCGGCCAGCCTGACCAAGGTGATGGGCGACTCGCAGCAGGTGACGGTGGGCACCGTGGCGGCGCTGCCGCTGGTGGTGGAAGTGACCAATGCGCAGGGGAGCCCGGTGAGCGGCGTGCTGGTCAACTTCACCGTCGACAGTGCTGGTGGTTCGGTCGCCCCGAATGCAGTCACGACCGGGCCTGACGGTCGAGCGGCCACCCGGTGGCAGGCACCGACCGTGGTGGGCAGCTATGCGGTACGGACGAGTGCGGCGGGGTTGGATTCGACTGTGTTCTCTGGCGACGTGGTCGCCGGCGGCGTCGCGACCATCGAGCTCGTGAGCGGGGACAGTCAGGTCGCCCTGGTGGGGATGGGGCTCGATTCGATGCTCGTGGTACGGCTGAAGGATGCCTTCGGGAATCTGGCCTCCGGCCGACCGGTGACATCCGCGGTGATCGCGGGCGGCGGCAGCGTTCAGCCAGATACCGCTCTCGCGGATCAGGCCGGGCTGGCCACGTTTCGATGGACGATGGGTCCATCCAAGGGCTTTGACACCGTCGCGATACGGTACAATTCGGTCGAACGACGGCTTGGGGCGATCGCCCTCCCGCTGCTCGTTCCCGACTCCCTCGCGCTCGGCACCACCCACACTTGCGTACTGGATGCGGCGGGGCAGGCCTACTGCTTCGGTCTCAACTACTACGGTGAGGTGGGGAATGGCGATACGACCAGTGCCTTCGTGCCCACGCCGGTGAATGGTGCTCCGGCGTTCCGCTCCATCACCGCCGGGTACTACCACAGCTGCGGCCTTACCGCGTCGAGCGAGTTGTATTGCTGGGGGACGACGCTAACGCGGCTCGGGCTTGGCGCCACGCGCCAGGATTTCGGGCTGACCTTCGAGCAGGTCACGGCCGGTGTCCTGTCCACCTGCGGTGTTACCGCCGCGGGAGCGGGCTACTGCTGGGGCAGTAACTGGATGGGCCAGCTCGGTGACGGCTCGACGACCGATCATCCGCTCCCTACCCCCGTCAGCGGCAACCTTCGCTGGCGCCAGATTGCCGCACAGTCTGGGCACGTCTGCGGACTCACGACCGGCGGGCGTGCCTACTGCTGGGGTGGCGGCGTAACTGTGCCGACGCCAGTCGCCGCCACGACTGTATTCTCGACGATTGCGACAAGCGCGAACGGCGCGTGTGGTTTGACCGTTGTGGGGGCTGCCTGGTGCTGGGACCTATTCTCGCCGGCGGTCGGGTTCCTTGGGACAGGCTGGTCCAGCCTGTCGGGGGGGAACAGCGGCTACTGCGGTGTGAGGGCCGGAGGCCAGGGCGCTTGCTGGGGGCTCAACGCCTACGGCGAGGTGGGGGACGGCACCAGGGTGACCCGCACGTCCCCGACCACGGTGGTCGGCGGCCAGACGTTCAGCACCGTTGGCCAGGGGAGTGCCCACAGTTGCGGGCGCACGCCGACGGGCGGGCTCTACTGCTGGGGCGGGACCATCTCGATCGTCCTGGGGATCGGCGAAGTGGGCCGGCGGCTGGCTCCCACCGCGGTTGTCGGCGGGCTGCAGTTCCTGGCACTCGCTGCGGGAGGCAGTTTCACCTGCGGGCTGGCCACTGACTCCACAGCCCATTGCTGGGGGTTCAACGAATATGGTCAACTCGGTATTGGCACGACGTTGAACTTCCTTGATCAGCCGACTCCCGTGTCCGGCGGCCACACCTGGATCGAGCTCGCAGCCGGCTCCATCACGACTTGCGGTGTCGCCGCTGACGGCCTCGGCTGGTGCTGGGGTGACAACACGGTGTCGCCCACATCCGCACCCGGCGGGCTCACCTTCGTCGCGCTCGATCCGGGGGCCAATCACATCTGCGGCCTCATAGCCGGTGGGGCGCTGTACTGCTGGGGGAACAATTTTTACGGCCAACTCGGCGACAGCAGCTTCAGTGACAGGGGCACCCCAACTCTCGTCGCGGGAAGCCACACGTGGGGATCGGCCAGCACCGGATGGGCGCAAACGTGCGGCGTCGACACCAGTGCTGCCGGCTACTGCTGGGGATCGCAACTGGGCCTCGGCACGGGTGGAGTGGACTTCAACGCACCTGGCTCGGTCAGCGGGGGTCACACGTTCATCTCGATTGCATCCAGCACCTGGGTCGACGCTGCCTGCGGGATTACGTCCCAGCTGGAGGCATGGTGTTGGGGCGCCATGACGGGCACGAATGTCCCCGTGCTCATCCCCGGTGGGCATCAGTTCACGGCAGTCGCTCTCGGAGTTGCCCACGCCTGCGGGCTCAACGTCCAGGGCCAGGTGCTCTGCTGGGGTGAGAACTACTTCGGCCAGCTCGGGGACGGCACGATCCTGAACCGGCCTATCCCTGCCCCTGTGAGCGGTAACCTGACATTCACCAGCCTGAGCGCTGGCGACTACCAGACCTGCGCACTCACCGCCAGCGGATCCGCCTACTGCTGGGGTGGCAATGAGTTCGGTGGTCTCGGCATCGGCGCGGCCGCACAGATGCGCACCCCGGCGCAGGTCTGGTAGAAGGCGGATCAGCGCCGCCGGACTGGCTACGTTCCCCGAGCACGTCGCATGAAAAGAGCGGAGGAGCCTCCGGGCTCCTCCGCGCGCTGCTTCCCCACCGACCGTGCGCCCAATCGCACAATCGCCTAATCCTTCTGAATCTCCCGCGCCGCATTGTAGCCGCACGCCCCCATCACGCCGCCGCCCGGATGCGTGGCCGCGCCACAGAGATAGAGGTCCTTCATCGGCGTGCGGTAATCAGCGTAGCCCGGCACCGGTCGCATGAACGAGAGACTCGACAACGACATCGTCCCCTGCATGATGTTGCCGCCGGTGAGCCCGAAGCGGGATTCGAGGTCCATCGGGCTCAGCACCTGGTAGTTGAGCACCGATTTCCGAAAGTTGGGCGCATACTCGGTCATGATATCAATGCACTTCTCGGCGTAGGCCTTCTTGTTCTCCTCCAGCGTCCCCGCATCCGCCGCGAGCTTGTAGGGGAAGTACTGGGTGAACATCGACATCACATGCTGGCCCGGCGGCGCCACGGTGTTGTCGAGCGAGGAGGCCATCGTCGCCTCGACGATCGGCTGCTTCGAGATGTAACCGTACTTGGCCGGGTCGAAGGCCTTCTCGATGTAGTCCCGGGTGGGGCAGAGATGGATCGTGCCGTGATGCTGGGGCCCCACCGTGTTGCCCGGCAGGCAGGTGAAGTTGGGGACTTCCGAGAGCGCCAGGTTCACCTTGGCACTGCCGCTGGCGTAGTCGAGGTGGCGTACCGACTCGACGAAGTCGGCCGGCAGCTCCTTCGTGTCCATCAGCTTGAGGAAGGTGACGTTGGCGTCGAGGCAGGAGACCACCTTCTTGGCGCTGATCTCGGTGCCGTCGGTCAGCACGACGCCCGTCGCCCGCCCCATCTTCGTCACAATCTTCGCCACTGCGGCGTTGACCCGGATTTCGGCGCCCTTCTCTTTTGCCGCCGAGGCGATTGCGTTGGAGAGCCCACCCATGCCGCCGCGGACGTAGCCCCACACGCCGCGCACACCGTTGCATTCGCCCATGACATGATGGAAGAGGACGTAGGCGGTGCCGGGCATGGAGGGCGTGGCGAAGGCGCCGATGATTGCATCGGTGGCGATCGTGGCCTTGAGCTGCTCCGACTCGAACCAGCGGTCGAGAATCGGATTCGCGGCGCCGGTCAGGATCTCGATTGCCTTCTGACCGTCAGTACCGAGCTTCTTGAAGCCGAGTCCGAGCTTGAGCAGCGCGAGCAGATTGCCAGGCGCCATCGACCAGGGATTGGGTGGCGTCTGGACCAGCGTCGGCTCCAGGAAGTCCGCCACCCGCTCCAGCATCGCCTCGTATTTGGGCAGCGCTTCGGCGTCCTTCCTGGAGAACTTGGCGACTTCCCGGTGGGTCATCTCCTTGTCCGGGCCCATCATCAGGTAGCGGCCGTCAGGAAAGGGAGTAAAGCTCGACGGACTGCGCGGCAGCATCTCGAAGCCGTGCCGCTTGAGCTCGAGGTCGCGGATGATCTCGGGGCGGAAGAGACTGTTGACGTAGCTGGCGGTGGAGACCTTGTAGCCGGGCCAGAGATTCTCGCTGACGGCGCAGCCGCCGACCATCTCCCGGCGCTCGAGCACGAGCACCTTGCGGCCGGCGCGAGCGAGGTAGGCGGCGGTGACGAGACCGTTATGGCCGGCACCGATAATGATGGCGTCGTAAGTGGTCATGAGGTGGGTGGGTGGTTGGGGGAACAGGCGATTGGGCGATTAGGCGATTAGGCGATTAGGCGATTAGGCGATTAGGCGATTGGGCGATTGGGCGATTGGGCGATTGGGTGGTTGGTTGAGCATCGGTTGAGGATGCTTGGCCAGCTTGTCCCAATGTCCACCCTCACCCATCTACCACACGAAGACCTCCGGGCATGGCAGGCCTGTAACAACTCGCCGTGTCGATCTACAAAGTATCCCGAGGATGGCCTTCTGAGGAGAGGTACGGTCTGATTGCCCAGGTCCGGTCCGCAGCATTCTCGGCTGGAGCAAATATCGCGGAGGGCTTCGCCCGAGAAGGACCCCGGGAGCTGCACCGGTTCCTGAGCATCGCGCTTGGGTCTCTGGCCGAACTCCACTTTGCACTCCGGCTCGCCCGGGACACTGGAATCCTGGAGCCCGAGGCCTGGGCGGTCCTGGAGTCCGAGCGTCAACTCGCTGGCCGACTCACCGGTGCGCTGGCCAAATCAGTGCGCCAGCGCCGCCGACCCAAATCGCCAATCGCCTAATCACCTAATCGCCCAACCGCCCAATCGCCTAATCGCCTAATCGCCCAATCGCCCATTCGCCCAATCGCCTAATCGCCCAATCTCCCAATCTCCCAATCGCCCAACCGCCTACTCCTCCCGCATCAGCCTTGCCCAGCAGACAATCACCACAACCGAGAGGAAGAAGATCACGGTGGCCGCCGCGTTCACCTCCGGTGTCAGTCCCCGGCGCAACAGCCCCCAGATCTGCAGCGGCACGGTGTTCTGTCGCCCGATGAGGAAGAAGGTGACCGCGATCTCGTCCAGCGACAGCGTGAAGACGAGCAGCGCGCTGCCCAGCACCGCGGATCGGATCACGGGCAGCGTGACGTAGCGAAAGGTCTGCCATTCATTGGCGTAGAGATCCTGACTGGCCTCCTCCAGCGCGCGGTCGAACCGGCGCAGGCGGGCATAGACCTGGGTCACGACGATCGAGGTGAGCGCCGCCCCATGCCCCAGCACCACCGGCCATCCCGGGACCAGCGGGTAGCCGCTGGTGAGCGAGAGGCCGATGAATGAGAAGAAGGTGAGCAGCGCCACGCCGGTGATGACACCCGGGAGGATGAGCGGCAGCAGCACCAGTCGCTCGAAGGCGTCCTTCCCGGGAAACTGGAGCCGGTCGAGCACGAAGGCGCCGGGGACGCCGACGCCGAGCGCGATCAGCGTCGCCAGGACGGCGAGCTTGAGGCTCGCACCGGCGGCGTCGAGCATGGCGCTGTCCTGCGCCAGCACGCCAAACCAGCGCAGGGTGAACGGCTTGAACGGCCATGCCACAATGGTCGCGTCATGAAAGGAGTACAGGATGACGACCACGAGCGGCAGGTAGATGAAAAGAAATACGCCGATGCCTGTGGCCCAGATCGCCGAGGTGAGATGGTCGGACGGGCGGGCGGTCGGACGGTCAGACGGTCGGGCGGGCAGGCGGTCTGAGGGCGATGCGGCAGGTGTGGTCATGTGTGCAGCGCTCCGCGGCCCATCCCGGCCCCCGCTTTCGCTGCGCCCGCTCGTCCGCCTGCCTGTCCCGCGTAGTTCATCCGGTCTTCCAGCTTCCGGGCCAGTGTGAGCAGGATCAGCGTCATGCCGAGCATCACCACCGAGACCGCGGCACCGAGCGGCCAGTTATAGGCCACACCGAAGAGGCTCACCACGAGGTTGGAGACCATCAGCGCGCTGTCGTTGCCTCCCAGCAGGACCGGCGCGATGAAATCGCCCATGCTGAGCACAAAGGCGAAGGTGCACCCCGCGATCACTCCCGGCAGCGACAGCGGCAGCACCACATGCCAGAAGGTGCGCCACCGGCTGGCGTACAGATCCTGGCTCGCCTCCTTCAGCGCCGGGGCGATCGACTCGAGCCCGGCGTAGATCGGCATGAGCGTGAACGGGGTGTAGATGTGCACCAGCGCCAGCATCACCGCCCACTTGCTGTAGAGCAGAAAGGCGAGCGGCTGGTCGATCACGCCGATGGCCTGCAGGAACCCGTTGAGGATGCCTTCCTGTCCGAGGATGATCTTCCACGCGTAGGCCCGCACCAGGTAGCTCACCCACAGCGGGATGATCACCGCCATGTACAGCAGGTTGCGGTGTTTCTTGACCTTGAATGCCAGCAGGTAGGCGAGCGGGTAGGAGAGCAGCAGCGACGCGAGTGTCACCCGGAGCGCGATACCCGCGGAAAAGAGGATCGTGTTGGGGTAGAGCGACGTGCCGAAGAGCCGGCCGTAGTTCTCCAGCGTCAACTCATGCGTGAGCTGGCCGTTCTTGAGCCGGAAGAAAGAATGGGCAAAGAGGAAGAGATACGGCAGGAAGAGCAGGGCGGTGACCCAGCCGACCGGCAGCGCCGCTCCGATAATCGTCGTGAGCCGCCGGCTCGCGCGGATGCGGTCGAGCAGGCCCGTCCGCCTGGCCGGAGCGCCGGGTGCTTTCGGGTCCGCCCCATACTCACTCCCCAAGACAGACTCCGCGTTCCGCCGGCCAGGTAACGCCGAACTTCGCCCCCTCGATCGGTGGTGCCTCCCCGGCGGGCCACTGCAGCATCAGCGGCTGGCCGTCGGCGAGCACCGCGTGGAGCCGGATGAGCGAACCGGCAAAGACGACGTCCTTCGCGGTGACCTCCAGCCGGTGCAAGACCGCTTCTCCCGGACGGACCGGCCGCAGGAACTCCGGCCGGATGGCGAGCCAGCACTCCCCCGCCTCGCGCCATTGTGCGGCAGGTGTCGCCTCAACGTTCACCCCGCCTACGACCAGCCGCGCCATTGTACTGCTGACGCGCTGCGCCGCTGTCGCCTTCAGCAGGTTGTTCTCGCCGAGGAAATCGGCGACGTAGCGCGTGGCCGGCTGGGCATACATCGTGGCGGGCGGGTCAAGCTGCGCGATCCTGCCGTTCTGCATCAGCGCGATCCGGTCGGACATCGTCAGCGCTTCTTCCTGATCATGCGTCACGTAGATGAACGTGATGCCGAGCTGCCGGTTGAGGTGGCGCAGCTCGAGCTGCATCTCCTTGCGCAGCTTCAGGTCGAGGGCGCCGAGCGGCTCGTCGAGCAGCAGCACGCGGGGCCGGTTGACCAGCGCGCGGGCCAGCGCCACCCGCTGCTGCTGGCCGCCGGAGAGCTGGCGCGGGGCCCGCTGCTCGAGGTGGCCCAGCTGCACCAGGTCCAGCGCCTCCGTGACGCGCGTGGTAAGCTCCGCTCCGCTGACGCCGCGCATCCGGAGCCCGTAGCCGACGTTGTCGCGCACGCTCATGTGGGGAAAGAGCGCATACTGCTGGAAGACGGTGTTGAGGTCGCGCTTGAACGGCGGCAGCCCGGTCAGCGGCGTGCCGTCCATGAGAATCTCGCCGCTGGTCGGATGCTCGAAGCCGGCGATCATGCGGAGGGTGGTGGTCTTGCCGGAGCCGGAGGCGCCCAGCAGCGTCAGGAACTCACCGGGCTGCACATCGAGGTCGAGCGCGTCGACCGCGACGAACGCGCCGAAACGCTTGGTGACGGCGCGGAGCTGGAGGATTGGGGCAGGCAAGCGGGCCGGGAGTGTTGGAGGGGGGAACCGGGAACGGGGAACCGGGAACGGGAACAGCTTGAGTGCTTCGCCCGTTCCCCGTTCCCCGTTCCCGCTTTCCTAGTTTCCGGCTTTCACTTCATTCCAGATCTCCTGGTACTTCTCCCGCTTCGAGCCCCACTGCCAGAAGTTCACCTTGGTGCCGTAGTCGGCGATGTCCTTCTGCAGCGCGGCGGCATCGGCGGTCATGTACGCCTTGGCGCCCGGGTTGGCGACGTTGTACGCCGTGACGTCGGACATGAGCTTCTGGGTGAACGGCTGCGCCGCGTACTCCAGGAAGGCATAGACGGCGTCGAGGTTCCGGGCGCCCTTGGTCACCACCCAGTGATCGGCCCAGGCGGTGGTGCCTTCGGCGGGGATCAGCTCGCCGACGGGGAAGCCCGCGGCGCGGAGCTGGGTCGTCATGAGCGGCCAGCCCTCGCCAGCGACGATTTCACCGGCCTGGAACAGCTGGGTCATGTCGCCCGCAGTCGCCCAGTACTTCCGGATGTTGGGCTTGAGCTCGAGCATCTTCGCCTTGACCTGTGCCAGCTGGTCATCGGTGAGGTTGTAGAGCTTGGAGGGATCCGCCGGGTCATCGAAGCCGAGGACCTGGGCCACCATGTAGAGCGTGGCGATATCATCCTGCAGCGACAGCTTGCCCTTGTACTTCTTGTCCCACAGCTCGGCCCACGAAGTCGGCGCCGGGTTGAACTTGGTGGTGTTGTAGATCATCGGGTTCGGCCCGAACGCCCACGGGAGGCCGTAGACCACCGTGTCCTTCCGCGCCACGACGAGGCTGCGGAAGCTGGCCATGAGGTCGCCGTAGCTCGGAATGCGCTTGAGGTCGAGCGGCTGGGTGAGACCCGCCTCGATCACCGCGGTCACCGCGTCGCTGGAGGGCGAGATGAGGTCGATCGTCTCGGCCCCGCCGGCACGCAGCTTGGCGACCAGGTCGTCGCTCGAACCCATATAGGTCGCCGTCACCTTCACGCCGCAGGCGTTCTCGAACGGCTTGATGAACAGCGTGTCGGTGTAGCCCTCCCACACCATGAAGTTCAGGTCGCCGCCGATCGGCTTGGGGCAGAGCTGGGCGAGGTAGGTCGTCGCATCCGCCCGCGCATCGCTGGTCGGCGTGATGGTGATCTTCTTGACGGCACCGGCGGCCGCAGCCCCGGACTTGTCACCGCCACAGGCGGTCAGGGAAAGCAGCGCGAGCGGCAGCAGGGCGGCGCAGGCGCCGAAGCGAACGGAGCGCATTGGCAAGAAACCTCGGCGAAGGGGAGAGGGGAACGAGCGGGCATAACCTACATCCCGGCCCGCCCGACGCAATCACCCCGGGCCGGAGGGGTCGACTTTTCCCCCGCCGAGGGGTAATCTCGGCCACCCCCGCAGCCGGAGCTGTGTCATGCCCCCCGTCATTCGCCTTGCGACCCCGATCCCCGGTCCCGCCAGCCTGGCGCTCGCCGCGCGCCGCGCCAAGGCGGTGCCGCGAGGCGTCCCGGCGACGACACCGATCGCGGTGGTCCAGGCCGACAACGCCGTGCTGACCGACGCCGACGGCAACCGGCTGATCGACTTCGGTGGCGGCATCGGAGTGGTCAACACCGGGCACCGGCATCCCGGGGTGGTGCAGGCGGTGCGGGACCAGCTCGATCATTTCACCCATGTCTGCTTCCCGGTGACGATGTACGAGCCATATATCGCGCTCGCCGAGAAGCTCAACGCCCTCGCCCCCGGCAGCCACGAGAAGCGCACCTTCTTCGTCAACAGCGGCGCCGAGGCGGTGGAGAACGCCATCAAGGCGGCGCGCCGATTTACCGGCCGCCAGGCGGTCGTCTGTTACGAGCATGCCTTTCACGGACGCACCTACCTCGGCATGACGCTCACGTCGAAGGTGAGCCCGTACAAGCTGGGCTTCGGGCCGTTCATGCCGGAGGTGTACCGGATTCCGTTTCCATACTGCTATCGCTGTCCGACGCCCCGACCGTCCGACCGTCCGACCGCCTGTTGCATGGCTGATCGGACTCACCTGGAACATCAGTTCGCCGCCATGGTCGATCCCGCCTCGGTGGCTGCGATCATCCTCGAGCCGGAACTGGGCGAGGGCGGCTTCGTGCCGGTGCCGAAGGACTACATGGCCATGCTCGCCGGCTTCTGCAAGGATCACGGGATCCTGCTGATCGCCGACGAGATCCAGACCGGCTTCGGGCGGACCGGAAAGCTCTTTGCCTCGGAGCACTTCAACCTGGTGCCGGACCTGCTCATCACGGCCAAGTCGCTCGCCGGTGGGCTGCCGCTGGCGGCGGTCACCGGTCGTGCCGATGTGCTGGATGCGGCCCAGCCCGGTGGACTCGGTGGGACGTACGGCGGCAATCCGCTGGCCTGCGCCGCGGCGCTTGCGGTGCTGGATGCGATGAGCAAGGAGGATGTCCCGGCACGTGGTGCCCGGCTCGGCGATCGCATCCGGGCGCGGTTCCTCGCCTGGCAGAAGCGCTGGCCCCAGATCGGCGATGTGCGCGGGATGGGGGCGATGATCGCGATGGAGCTGGTGAAGGATCCGGTGACGAAGGAGCCCGCCAAGGAGCTGACGGGCAAGCTGCAGGCCGAGGCGCTCACGCGCGGCCTCATCCTGCTCTCGGCCGGCACGCTTGGCAATGTCATCCGCGTGCTGGTGCCGCTGACGGTGGAAGATGCGGTGCTGGACGAGGGGCTGGCGGTGATGGAGGCGGCGCTGGTGGCGGCGACGGCATGATGGCCGCATCCGTAGTGGCCGCCTATAGGCGGCCACTCCATCGCGGCCCCTGCGATCCACCCCGCCTGATATCATGATCAATCGCGATCAATTGGCCCGGTTGTACGCCGCCGAGCAGCGACGCTTCGAGGAGACCCATCCCGTCTCCCGCGTACTGTTCCAGCGAGCCCAGGGCAGCCTGCTGCAGGGCGTGCCGATGCACTGGATGGCCAAGTGGGCCGGTGGCTTTCCCCTCTTCGTGCAGGGGGGCGAGGGGGCGCACTTCCGCGACGTCGATGGCCACCGCTACCTCGATCTCTGCCTCGGCGATACCGGCGCGATGACCGGCCACGCCCCCGCCGCCACCGTCGCCGCGGTGGAGCGTCAGGCTCGGCTCGGCTTCACCTACATGCTGCCGTCGGAGGATCATCTCTGGGTGGCGGAAGAGCTGACCCGGCGCTTCGGGCTTCCGTCATGGCAGTTCGCGATGACGGCGACCGACGCCAATCGCTTCGCCATCCGGCTGGCGCGGATGCTCACCGGCTGCTCGAAGATCCTGGTGTTCAACTGGTGCTACCACGGCACCGTCGACGAGACCTTCGCCACGCTGCGTGATGGGGCGGTGGTCGCCCGCAGCGGCAACCTCGGCCCACCGGTCGATCCCGCGCTCACCACCCGCGTGGTCGAGTTCAACGACCTCCCCGCGCTGGAAGCGGCGCTCGCGCACGGAGACGTTGCGTGCGTGCTCGCCGAGCCGGCGATGACCAATATTGGCATCATCCATCCCGATCCCGGCTTCCATGCCGCCCTGCGCGCGCTGACCCGGAAGCATGGTGCGCTGCTCATCATCGACGAGACCCACACGATTTGCGCCGGACCGGGCGGCTACACCGCGGCGTATGGCCTTGATCCCGATCTGCTCACGCTCGGCAAGCCGATCGGCGGCGGGGTGCCAGGGGCGGTCTATGGATTCTCCGAGGAGGTGGCGGCGCGGCTGGCGGGACGGATCGTGCTGGCCGACTGCGACACCGGTGGCATTGGCGGGACGCTGGCCGGCAATGCCCTGGCGCTGGCCGCCATGCGCGCGACGCTGAGCCAGGTGCTCACGGCGGAGAGTTACAGCCGCACCATCCCGCTGGCGGAGCGGTTCCAGGCCGGCGTGGAAGGCGTCATCGCCGAGTTCAAGCTGCCGTGGATCGTCAAGCGGCTGGGCTGCCGGGTGGAGTACTGGTTCCGGCCCACGCCGCCGCGGAACGGCGGCGAGGCGGCGGCCTCAGGCGATTTCGAGCTGGATCTCTTCATGCACCTCTTCGCGCTCAACCGCGGCATCCTGCTGACGCCCTTCCACAACATGGCGCTGATGTCGCCCGCAACGACCGCCGAGGATATCGACCGGCACACCGCGGTGTTCCGCGACGCGGTGGTGGCGTTGACCGCGTAAATCGCGCGTACCGGCGGGGCCGTGCGTAGGGGCCGCATTTCGTAGGGGTCGCATATATGCGACCCCTACTGGCGGCCCCGTCCGGCGGCCGGTACGTTATCGAAATCCGCACGGCACCGTGCTCCACCCCCAATCCCGGACCCGGCTGTGGCCTCTCCCGTCACCCCCAACGACGCACCCATCGTCCAGTTCACCAACGTCAGCAAGAGCTTCGGCGACTCGAAAGCGGTCAACAACATCTCCTTCGAGATCCGGAAGGGGGAGTTCTTCTCCCTGCTGGGGCCTTCGGGCTGCGGCAAGACCACCACGCTCCGGCTCCTGGCCGGCTTCGAGCAGCCCGATGCCGACGGTGGCACGGTCAAGATCGATTCGCAGGTGGTCAACCAGAAACGCCCCTACGAGCGCCAGATCGGGATGGTGTTCCAGAACTATGCCATCTTCCCCCACCTCTCGGTGGAGAAGAACGTCGCCTTCGGGCTGGAACAGCATAACGTGCCCAAGGCGGAGATCCCCGATCGCGTTGTGAAGGCGATGGAGATGGTCCGGCTGGATCCGACGAAGTTCGCCCGGCGGATGCCGAACCAGCTCTCCGGCGGTCAGCGGCAGCGGGTGGCGCTGGCGCGCGCGCTCGTCCTCCGCCCCACGATCCTGCTGCTCGACGAGCCGCTCGGCGCCATCGACCTGAAGCTCCGCAAGGAGATGCAGCTCGAGCTGAAGCAGCTCAACAAGACCCTCGGCATCACCTTCGTCTACGTGACGCATGACCAGGAAGAGGCGCTGACGATGTCCGACCGCATCGCGGTCATGGACAACGCCCTCGTCGCCCAGCTCGGCACGCCAGCAGAGATCTACGAGAATCCGCGCACCGCATTCGTGGCCAAGTTCATCGGCGAGTCGAATTTCTTCGAGGGAAAGGCGACCCGGAAGGTGGGCGAGCTGTGGGAGATCGCCGGCACGCTCGGCGGCTCGTTCCTGGTGCCCAACCATCCGAAGCTCGCCCCGGGGATGGCCATCAGGATCGCCGTGCGGCCGGAGTGGCTGGATGTCTGCACCATTGGGAGCATCCCGCCGGGCGAGAACAGCGTCGCCGGCGTGGTGCGCGACGTCATCTATCTCGGCGAGACAATTCACGTGATCGTCACGCTGGGCGAGGGCAGCGAGTGCACTATCGCCCTCCGCAATGAGGGCCAGCTCATCAAGCCGGTCCCGTGGAAAAAGGGCGACAAGGCCGCAGTGGCCTGGCTGCCCGAGGACTGCCAGATCCTGGAGGATGCCTAGATGGCCGGCATGCGCGAGAAGGCGCTGGCCTGGCTCTATCCCCGGCCGGCGGCCCGGGCCTGGAGCCTCCTGGCGCCGGGGACGTTCTGGCTGATCGCCTTCTTCCTGGTGCCGGTCGTCATCATGTTCGCCTACAGCATGATGCCGCGGGGCATCTACGGCGGCGTCGTGTCCGGCTTCACGCTGGAACACTACAAGCGCTTCTTCGATCCGCTCTACCTGCAGATCCTCAACCGCACTTTCATCTGGTCGCTCGGAGCGACGATCCTCTGCCTGCTCATGGGCTATCCGCTGGCCTACCTGATCGCCCGCAGTGGCAAATGGAAGAACTTCCTGATGTTCCTCGTCGTGCTGCCGTTCTGGACCAGCTTTCTGGTCCGTACCTTCGCCATGATCTTCCTGCTGCGCGACACCGGCCTGATCAACAACCTGCTGCTGAAGGCGGGCTGGATCACCGAGCCGATTAACATGCTCTACACCCCGTTCGCGGTGATGACCGGGCTGGTCTACAGCTTCCTGCCCTTCATGGTGCTGCCGATCTACTCCTCGCTGGAGAAGCTGGACCTCTCGCTGCTGGAGGCGGCCGAGGTGCTCGGCGCCAGGCCGGCGGCGCGGTTCTGGAAGATCACCTTCCCCCTTTCGGTGCCGGGCGTCGTCGCCGGCTCGCTGCTGGTCTTCATTCCCGCGCTGGGCAGCTTCCTCACCTCCGACCTGCTCGGCGGCGCCAAGCAGGTGATGATCGGCAACCTGATCCAGAACCAGTTCTCCTCCGCGCGCAACTGGCCGTTCGGATCGGCGGCGTCATTCATCGTGATGGCACTGGTGCTTGTCGCCGTCATGATCTACCTCAGGGTGCGCGACCGCACGCCGGGAGGTGCCTGAAATGAGCACGAAGCTGCCACGATGGCTTATCGCCTTCTGCGCCGTGATCTATCTCTTCCTGCACATCCCCATCCTGGTGCTGGTGATCTTCTCGTTCAACGCCTCGAAGTTCTCGGTGGACTGGGTGGGCTTCACCTGGGACTGGTAACTGCGACTGCTGGAGCGCGACGACATCCTGAACGGCCTCAAGGTGAGCATGATCGTGGGGCTCTCCTCCATGGTGCTGTCGGCGCTGTTCGGCACCCTGATCGCGCTGGCGCTGGCCCGCTACAAATTCCGCGGTCGGACCGCGCTCGAGGCGTTCCTCTACGTGCCGCTGGTGACGCCGGAAATCGTGGTGGGGATTTCGCTGCTGATCCTGTTTGTGCTGATCGGCATCCCGCTGGGTATCCTCACCATCACGATCGCCCATGTGGCGTTCTGCATCTCGTTCGTGGTCGTCGTCGTGCTGGCGCGGCTGCAGGGGATGGATCAGCACCTGGAGGAGGCGGCGCTCACCCTCGGCGCCGACGAATTGACCACCTTCTGGAAGATCACCGTGCCGCAGCTCTGGCCCGGCATCATCTCCGGCGCGCTGCTGGCCTTTACCATGTCGTTCGACGACTTCGTGATCACCTCGTTTGTCTCGGGGACCGGCTCCTCGACGCTGCCCATCGTGGTCTACGGCATGGTGCGGAAGAACATCGAACCAAGCATCAATGCGATCAGCACCATCATCCTGGTGGGGACGGCGGTGCTGATCTATGCGGCGGACCGGTTGTCGCGGGATAAGCCGCTCGGCCATTAGCCGTTGGCTGTTGGCGGCTGTCAGCCGTCGGCCATCAGCCGTCGTCCGATCGGACCTGCGCAGGGGCGGAGCTTCGCTCCGCCCCATGGAATCGTGTGCTCAGAAACAGCTGGAGTAGCGCCGTTCTGTGCGATCATGATCGTCCCGGTTCAGCCGTCCTGCCCGCAGGTCATGTTTGTCGATCAACCCGCCACTAGTGGTGCACGCCCGGTTCAGACGCACATTCCCCTCAGCGCCGCCGCGAGCCGCTCTCGAAAAGCCTCCAGCTCGCCCGTCGGATAGACCGGTCGGATGACGGCCCGGACATCGATGGGGCCGCCTTCGAATGCATCCCCTGCATACCGCGGGAAGAAGTGCATGTGCAGATGGGGGATGCTGTTGCCGTGAATCTCGTAATTCAGCTTGATGGCCGCCGTCGTCGCCGCCACGACCGATGAGAGCTTCCGGATGTCGCGCATGAACGCTGCACCCTCGATCTCGGTCAGGTCGTGCAGCTCGACGGCGTGTCGCCTGAACACGAGACAGGCGTAGCCCCGGATCGGGTCGTCAGCTCCGGCCGTCACCCACGACACCTCCAGCTCGGCCACGATATCCCGCGGCGCACCGGCCCGGCAGATCGGGCAGTCGGAGCCGTCACGCATCCGCGCCCATCGCTCGGGATCAGACCATCGACTCATGGGCGCCAGCTTGCTTTCGATGATGGCGGAGCGTCATGCTGTGCCCTTGCAGGGCCGGGCTCCGGCGGCGTCGGTTACGGTCCGATCAGTCCCATGCTGGTGCCGGAGGGGTCGGTGAAGTAGCCGAAGCACCCGGCACCGGGCATCCGCATCGCATCACCCAGCCGCTTTCCACCGATGGCATCGATCTCGGTGAGCTTCGCCTCGACATCGGGGGTGTAGATGTAGGCCAGGGCCGGCAGCGCCGGTGTGTGCGACTGGAACACGCCACCTACGCCGACGCCTGGGTCGAAGGCCATGTAGTGCTGCATCGTCGCCAGCGCACCCCAGCCGAACAGGCCGCCAAAGAACCGGGCCGCGGCAGCGCCATCCGCGGCGTACATCTCGAGACTGCAGATGCTGCCAGCCGCCGGCTTCGGGTTCGTGCCGAGCGGCATGGGAATCCGCTGCGTTCCAGCGGGCGCAACGGCCTCCGTCAGCCCGTAGATGGTGCCGGTCAGATCGGTGAATCGCGCGAGTTTGCCGACCATCGGCACGCTCCGGGGAGCCCGTTCGATCGCGCCGCCGGCCGTTACGATCCGCGCCAGCATCGCCTCCACGTCCGGGACGCTGATGTACGGCACCATGCCCGGCGTGCCGGCCGGGACATTGGCGCGCAGCGCCGCCATCGGCCCACCCGGCAGGATGATGGCGGTCAGTTCCGGCGACAGCGGCTGGAATTGCCAGCCGAACAGGGTGAAGTAGAATGCGCTCGATCCGGCGGGGTCGTTTGCCGACAGGACAACGAGGGCGATGGGGTGTGCACCGCTCCCGGCGGGGACTGCGGGCAGCTCGAAGCTCATGAATCACCCTCACTGTTGTGTGGTCTTGCTGCGGAGTTGTGGCCCGTCGTGCTATCGCCTCACCACGGCCTTTGCCAGTCGTTCCCGCGTGGCCCGAAGCGGAAGCCCCTTGCTCCCCGGCAGGATGTTCCAGCTGTTGAAGACGACGACCATGTCCAGCTCCGGGAATGCCATCGGCCACTGCCCGCCGAATCCCGAGCCGCTCCAGACGAACTTGGTCGGATCAAGCGGATCCGGATACAGCCACCAGAGGAACCCGTACTTCGGGGCGCCGGCGGCGTCGCTGACGCTGACCGATGGCGCGATGGAGCTGTTCACCCATTCGGCAGAGACGATTCGCGCGCCGTTCCACATGCCGCGCTGGGTAAAGAGGTACCAGATGCGCGCGAGATCGCGGGCCTCCAGATAGAGCCCGCCCTCGGTGTCCGCGGTGCCGGCCGGGGTGCGCTTCCAGAACCATTCCCTGATGCCGAGCGGGGCGAAGAGATGCGTCGCCGCGTATTCCTCGATGTCCCGGCCGGTCGCCTGGCGGAAGATGTGCGCCAGGAGCACGCTCTCGCCGCTGCTGTAGTTGAACTGCGTGCCCGGCTCGCGCATCATCGGGCGATTGATCGTGAAGCTCACCCAGTCGGGGCTCTCTTCGAGTGCGCTCGCCGAGTTGTTCGGATCGATATAGGGAAGGTTCTCATCCCAGGAGATCCCGCCCGTCATGGTGAGCAGGTGGCGTACCGTCATCCGCCGTTTGCGATCGTCGATGCTGGCCACCCGGGTCGTGTCGAAGAAGTGCAGTACCGGGGTATCGATGCTGGGGAAGTCGCCCCGCGTCACCGCTACGCCAATGACGACCGAGGTGATCGTCTTCGTCACCGACTGCAGCGTGTGCAGATTCCCCCGCCGGTAGAACGGGTGCCACCAGGGGTTGAAATAGTTGAACGGCCCGGTGGGGTCATGTGCATTGAGCGCGTTCGTCACCCTGGCTGAATCGCCATAGGCGGCGTCGTAGTCGTGCGCATACGACTTGTCGAAGGCGATCTTGCCATGGCGAATCACCAGCATCCGGTCGACATAGCCGTACCGGCCCGAGGTGATCTCCTGGTGGAGCGAGTCGAGCACGGCGGGATTGAGCCCGAGGCGGGCGGCGGTGGCCACGGGCCAGCTCCGGCCTGGGGCGGGGTGCTGCGCCTGGGCCGCCACCGGCAGTGCGGCAAGCGCAACGGGGAGAATCCAGCGCGCCAGAGTCCGGCTGCTGCGGAAAGGTGGTAATTCAGCCGCCATCGGTAACTCCAGATGAAGATCGGTTGACGTCGCTGCGGGTCAGGCACGGCAGGTGAGATGGCCGTGTTGCGGCAGCTACCGCGGCTGGTCCAGCGGGCGCGCTGCCGGCGCCTGGGCCAGCAGCCGCTCGGCGAAGTCCAGTCGCTCCTGCGCCTCGCCCAGCTCCTGCCGCGTCGTGTTCAGCTCGAGTTGCATCGCGTCGAGCTCGGCCTCCAGCGCGTTCACGCGGGGGCGCTGCCGGAGCCGCTGGGCCCACAGCCCGAACGCCACGGCGAGTACCGCGTGGCCCGCGGCGTGGAGCGGTTCGCCCGGCTGCGCCGCGAACCAGACCGCGCCGATGTTCACCGCGCTCAACCCGGCGGCCACTGGATACCACTTCGGGTCCCTGAAGTTCATGGCGATCTCCTGGCGAAGTCACCTGGGAACGGACATTCGGCGGGGACGGACACGCATCCCCTGACGCGGCACGACCGGGAACGGGTAGCGATCCGCCAAGGTGCGATCATCGCCCGCCGGGGGCAAGCGGCTGACTCCACCCGTCTGGAGTGCGCAGCGGTCAGGCGGCCGACGCCGTTGCCGCCTCGCTCATCGCCCAGAGCTTCTTGCCGTTGGCGGGGTCATCCGCCAGCGGATTGCAGCTCGCCTCGCGGCTCTTGTCGTAGTACCGGCCCGAGACGTCGTTCAGCTCGGGCGCCGTGGCACAATAGAGCGGCGTCGCAGCCCCCTCGGCGTTGGACAGCATGAACAGCTTGAAGAACCACTGCAGCGGGCCCGGCGCCGCCCGCCAGACGTTCGAGGCCACGACGCCCGGATGGAGCGAGGAGGTGCGCACCGACGTCCCTGCCAGCCGGTGTGCCAGCTCTTTCGCATGGATCACATTCATCAGCTTGGTTTGCGCATAGTCCCCGAGCCCGCCTTTCGTCGGCGTCGTGGTCCGGTCCAGTCGTGGCCAGTTGATGCGCCGGACCGTCAGACTGGCCTTGCTCGCCACGTTGACGATTCTCCCGTGTGGCGCCTCACGGATCCTGGGCAACAGCAGGTTGGTGAGGAGAAAGGGACCGAGGTGATTGGTGGCGTAGGTCAGGTCGAAGCCATCCGGGCTCACCCCGCTGGTGACGGCGACTCCGGCGTTGTTCACCAGTACATCGAGTCCCTGGCGCTCACCAAGCACCTGGGCTGCTGCGCGACGTATCGAGGAGAAGTCGGCCACGTCCAGGTGCAGGAACGAGAGCCGGGCATGAGGTACGCGGGCACGCACCGCATCCAGCGCCGGCCCAGCCCGCTCGGCGGAGCGGGCCGCCGCGATCACCCGGGCGCCGCGGGCCGCGAGTAGCTCGACCAGGGCCAGGCCGATCCCTGAACTGGCGCCGGTCACCAGGAAGCTCCGGTCGTGAAGGTCGTTGGGTTGCATGGCTGAATTCTACCCAGACACTGGCTCGACGCGGAACGGCGGAGTGTCGCAGTGACTGATCGAACCGCCGACCCGGGTCGCCTGCGCACGGCACCACCGCCGTCGGAAGGCCAGCGGGGGTGTTACCCGCTGGCCGGCGGGGTCACGCTCAGGGGACGCCCTTCCGACAGAATGGAGTCGTCTCTCAAGGAGCATTCCATGCTGGCCACCCTGATCACCCTTTCCCGCTTCCCCCTGCTGGCCTTTGTCATTGTGACGTTCTATCGGGGCACCCCCGCCATGCGGCTGATCGGCGTTGGCGTGCTTCTGGTCGGGCTCCTGCTCGATACGGTGGACGGCATGATCGCTCGCAAGCGGCACGAAACGACGCTGGTGGGCAGCGTGCTGGATATCGCGGCCGACCGCACCTACGAGCTGGTGCTCTGGATCTGTTTCGCGGAGCGCGGGCTGATCCCGATGGTGATCCCGTGCATCGTCGTTGCGCGGACCGCGCTGACCGATGCGCTCCGCAGTGTGGATGTGGCCAAAGGCGTTGCCCCCTTTGCTCAGCTTCGGAGCCGCGCCGCGCAGTTCCTCGTTGCCTCCTCCTGGATGCGCTCGGCCTACGGGGTGAGCAAGGTCGTTGCCTTCTGCGGCCTGGCGCTGGTTCTGGCGGTGGGGACTGGTGCGACGCATGCCGCCGGACTGACGACGATGGCAGGTGTCATGGCCTGGGTGACGGTAGTGCTGTGCGTGGCTCGGGGGGTGCCGGTGATTGTGGAAGGGTTGAGGCGGCACTGGGTCCGTCCGCCGGTATCAGCACCGCTCAATGCCCTGCTGACAGAGGAACACCGATAGTCACCTGCCGGGTGGGCGTCACCTGCCGGCACCCTGTCGTGCGCGCCATGCCGGTGATGCCACGCTCACGTGTAGCCACGCCGAGGCGGGCATCGCTCGTGGCGACCGGACCATCACTTCACGTTGTACTCCAGCTGCCGGATGGTGAACCGCCCGTAGGTCCACTCGCCGCCCGGCTCGATCCAGTTCGCCTCACCCTGGGTGCCGACGCGGATGCCGTCCACCTCCGCATAGCCGGAGATCGGCGTCGACCAGGGCACCTTGCGGACCTCTTTGCCCTCATGTTGTGACCGGTCGTTGGAGACAAAACCGACCAGGTCTCCCTCGGCATCGAATGTCAGCGTCGCCGAGACGGTGTACCCGGCATTGCTGAACGTGGCGCGCACGGTCTGCTCACCGAGGGTCTCCCAGGTGAAGGGCAGGTCGAGAACGGCCGCCGGCGCCATGACAACAATGTCGTTCAGCAGGGTCACCGTCTCGCTCTTCGTCATCTCAGGGCCCTTCTGATCCACTATCCCGAAGAGCCCTGCAATCCGCACCTGGAAGGTCGCCGCGCTGTCCACATAGCGATGATAGACATCGAATGGCACGCCGGCCCGCGTCGCCTTCAGGTGGAACAGACGCGCCGGCGGATCGAAGAACTCATACTGCGAAACCGTCGAGGGCATCCAGGCCGACGTGGCGCTGCTGCGCATCTGGGCGTCGAACCTGACCCGCATGTTGCGCACTCGTGGCCGCCCCACGGCACCGACGCGCCGCAGATAGCGCTGCATCAGTGGTGGCAGACCTGCGATATCAGCGTCGGTCACGATCGGGGAGGGCCGGACCGGCCGGGCCAGCAGCGCGGCGCTGTCGTGCCCGAAGCGGGAACGGAAGCTCCCCGGCCGTGCGTCCAGTGCCAGCAGGAGCAGGGGGACGGCGATGATGATGTTGGCGAGCGTGCCCGCCTTTGCATCGCTCCACGCCTGCACGATCAGGAGCTGGGAGATCAACACCCCTGGAAGCGCGAGATACCACCACCACCGTGCGCCGATCAGTACCGTGACCGCGCTGCCAATCAGCAGCGTGGCGGCGAGCAGCCAGATCACGCCGGCGGTCGGCGAGATCGGCTGCCGGAGCTGACTGATGTTTCCCCACCCGAATGCCTTGGCCGGCCCGATCAGGTGAATCAGGCCATGCAGTGCGAGCAGTACCGCGAATGCAATGCGCATGACAACTCCGTTGGCCGTGATCGCGCGCGATCAGAACGTCGAAAGGCGTCCGCGCCGGTTCGCCACCCAGTGACAGCCGGCGACCCCACCGGCAGCGGGGTGACTCATCACGCCAGCACCGATTGCACCGGGCGGCGGAGCGACGGCGGCAGCTTCGGTCCGCGGCCGAAACGCACCACCAGATCGGGCCGAAGCTGGCCGAGTCCGAGTGAAGCGGCAAACTGCGGCCGCAATGTCGCCACCTCGACCGGCTGGTTCAGGAATGCATTCCGGACGCCGAGGGCGGCCGACTGCAGCGCAAAGCGCTCGTAGCAGCGGCCCGCCTCGACCCAGTGCGCCTTGTCACTGGCGTCGGCGACAAACACCGCGACGCCGGCCGAACTGCGCACCTGCGTCATGTACTTGTCGTTCTCGGCCCCGGGCTTGAAGAACATGCCGAAGAGCAGGCTCCCGAGCCACGAGGGCGAAACCGGATTGCCGGACGAGGCGGTGAAGAGCCCATCGCGTGTCCGCACCGCGTCGCTACGACTGAACCGGATCCAGGACTGCAGCTCCGCGACAAAGGCAGGATCGTTCATCTGCGCCGTGTTGCCCTGCACCACGTATTCCAGGACCTGCTCCATCGCCGGACGCTCCGTGAGGAGCAGAACCCGGACACCTTCGCCCGTACCGGCGTGCTCGAGAAGCTTCAGATCAGCGGACGACAGCGGCTGACCGTCGTAGGCGCCTCGTGTGCTCTGTCGCTCGGGGATGGCCTGAAACAGCGGCGAGGCGACGGCGGTGGTTGGCTCCAGGGCGATACGCACCGCGTCGCCTCCCGTGGCTGAGAAGCTCACGTCGCCATGCAAACCATTTGCCAGTGCCGCCTGGACGAGGTTCTCCGTGGCGCACCCGAGGGAAACGAACAGATGGTGGTCGTCTGGATCGACGGCGGGGCAGCGGCGCGACAGGTCAGGCAGGATCGAGATCCCCGCCTCGTCGAGGCGGAATCGCCAGCATTGCGTGTTGTGGCTCGAGGGCGCGAGTGTCGCGCAGCGGACCAGCTCGCGCTGAAGCGCCGCCCGATCCCCTGAGGCAACCGCATGATGGCTCCACGTGTCGTGCACCGCCTCGGCGTACTCTGCCTCATCGGTCCCCGAAGCGCAGGCTTGTATCACCGGTAGTGCAGTGAGAGCCGCTCCAGCCGAATGTACGAACGTCCGTCGGCTGATCTTCACCTGATACCTCGCAAGAGTCCGACCGCGGCGCAGCCGCAGCGTCCATCGCCGTCGCTGCTGCGCTTGATCAATTCGGCGCCAGTTGATTCGTTCTTCTCCAGCTTGGCGCGGTTACATCCGGCCCGCGGGCGTCCTCCATCTCTTGAGACGCGGCATCACGTCAGCCAGGAGCGCCCGGGCCTGTGGTGCGGGCATGATGCCATGCGTGTCCATCACGCGAACACACCGCTCGAGCATCCCGTCCATCGAGATCCCCGGTTCGGTGAAGGCGCCGTTGGCGTAGCAGTGCCAACAGAAGTCGTTCACCCGGTAGCCGGCCTGGTCGGCGCCAAAGTCCTCCGGCTTTGTCAGTGGCATGGCGCAGCTCTGACAGAACGGTCCCCTCGGTTCCTGGGGTGGCATACAGTCCTCCCTGTCCCATGGCAGCGGTGAGTCAGCTACTCACCACTTCCGAGTTTGCCGTAACGACAGGTAAGGGAGAATGAAGCTGAGATGAGATATCGGGGGGCACAGTGGAACCGGTCGCTGACGCCCCGTCCGGGCCCAAAGGCGTGGAGCGCTACGCTGCACTCAAGCCATGCCGGCGTCGGAAGGGGGCAGGAACAGGAGAGGAAGGCGGCAGCAGTCTGGGGAGGACGGCGTTCCAGAACGGCAATGCGGTGGTCAGGCGGCGCCATCGCTGGATGGTGGGACCGAGTGAAAGATGCGCGCGGTCAAGGCGCAGGCCACCGGCAGGAAGATGGCATACCCAGTGACGGCGATATTCTGAAGAATCATGCGTCCGGAGCCAGGCCCCACCAGGCCAAGCAGGCAGAGCGCGCCGCCGATCAGCATCGTGCGTCGCGCCGGCATCGAGCCGGGGCCGCCCGCGAGGGCGAAGCCGGCAAAGATCATCGTGCCGCCGACGAGCACGTCCCACGCGAAGTATTCCACCGCGAGCGTGGCGGACGGCCATACCAGCCGATAGTCGGGCAGCTGTCCGGCGCGCCAGAGTTGCCGGATGGCGGTCAGCTGAACGAAGTGGACCGCCATGGTCAGAGACGCTGCCGAGGCGCCAAGCGTCAGCGTGAGAAGCCCATGCACACGGTATGCACGCTCGGCAAAACCCCAGATGGCCGTAACGAGACCCAGCAGCGCCAGTGCGGAAACCATCGTGAGACCTTCCATCACCGCAAGGAACGGATCTCCAATGGGCTCCAGCGGGGTCGCCTCGACGACAAGCCAGAGCGCGATCGTGGCAATGTAGATGATCCCGACCGCCAGCATCGCGATACCACTGGCGATTCCCGTGCGGCGAGTATGCCGGGTCCAATGCCGGCGGTCTCGCACGGCTGCTTCAGGCATCTGCTCCTCCACTTGACCATGTCATGCGACGACAACAATCACGTCGCTGTCCCGCAGCTGCTGGCACCCCTCCCGGCACGCCATCACCTGTCACACTAGTCCGTCCCGGTCTGCGCGTCCTGCTCCCTCAGACACAGCACCGTCGGCGTCGCCTCGAACGCCGGCGTCATGCTCTCGAGATACCAGCTCGGATCGATCCCCAGCGCCTGCTCCATCGGACCAAAAAGCCCGGCAAAGCCGGGACAGTCCTCCGACACCGTGAGCACCTCACTGTCTGAACGCTGAACTTCGATCAGCAGCACGATCCGGTCGTGGCTGTGGAGGTCCTGTTCCATGGCCGCCACCTTGCGGACCGATGCCCAGGGATAGGCTCGGCTCACCCGCTCAATGGTGAGCGTGAACCCGGTGACGTCGGTCGCGATGGTGGGGAGGGGCGGAACGGTTCGTCGGCCGAAGAGACGCTGCAGCCACTGGAACATGCGATCCCCCTGAAGCGATGGCCAGCGCCCTCATGTCACTGCTGATGCATGGCCCGGCGCTGCGCCTTCCACCGCTATCGCCGTGCGTCGGCAGCCAAAGAGCCGGCCTCGCCAGCCGGCCACGAGGAACACGGCGGTGGATACCAGCCATCCAACTCCGGCCAGCTGCAGGATGAGGTCATCCCCGGTGGAGCAGTGATTGTGGAGCATGCACTCCGCCGAGGCGGCGAAGCCTCCGGCCGTGCTACACAGCACGAAGGTGGTGAGTGAATAGGCCAGGATGACCGCCGCCCGGCGACGCCGCGAGGGCATCCCCGCGTCCGCCAGCGGAACCGGCACGATGACGTCGAGCGCCGTCGCCACGGCGGGATCTTCCGGGACCACGATGCTGTGAAAGAGGAGATCATGCAGCGACTGCGCTCTCGTGGTCACCAGCATGAAGATGAGCGAGATCAGCCCCAGAATGGCCTTCGTGGCGCCGCGGCCAAATGCCCGGAGCGGGCCGATCGGTGCGTTTGTCCTGGCATCCACCACCCGGATCCGGTAGTGGCGGTGGCCGATGGTCGCCCCCCGGAAGCCGACCAGCAACGGCTCGTACAGCAGGACGAAGCAGATCAGCAGATAGATTGAGAGACGCGTGCTGAATGCGCCGAGGCCGAGCATGGACGGAAGGAAGAGGGCCAGGACGAGGACAACAGCATAGATGACGCCGTCCAGGACGAGCGCCTGGTAGCGGCGGAGCAGGCTGGCGTAGGCTTGAGCCGGTGCGGGATGCGCCATGAGTGCGGGCACTCCAGTTCACTCCGCCCAACCTGCGGTCAATCCCGGCCACCGGCAAGGGGCGCTGCTTCACCCCCGCCCGGCCCGCCTGCTCCTCCGCTCAGGGCGGCGGGGAGGCCGCACGCCGAGCTTGGGCCAGATAGCCCGGCTCCAGTTCGAGCAGGTTGGCCAGCTTGCGTACCAGGTAGGCCTCATGCTCGGCGATCTTCCCATCCGAGAGAATCACGCCCCACATCACCTCGGCCAGAACCATCTTCTGGCCGAGGTCGTAGGTGGCGGAGATCAGCCGGGTGAACTGGAACTGGTCGATGGCCTGTGCCCGAGCCGTCTCCGCCAGACCGATGAGCTCCTGGATCGTCGCCTGGTCAAGCCCGAAATGCCGGCCGAGTGCGCCTTCGATGTACTGGCGCTCCTGGTCGGTGAACTCGCCGTCGGCATGGGCCAGCTCGAGCAGCAGGGCGCAGGCGGCAAGCTGCGCCCCGTTGGCTGGGTCGGGAGCCGGCGTGGCGGCGGGCTTCGCGATCTTCTGTGCGACGAAGGCGCGGATACTGTCCAGCATGGTTCCTCGAATCTTCAGCTGCTGATCGTTGATGCGGTGTGCTGCACGCTGCGCGGGATGGCGTGGGTGTCGTTCAGTTCCCTGTCTCTCACGAGAGCGCGAACTCTACCGCCGCCGCTGCATGGAGTCTGGTCGTGTCAAAGACCGGTACCGCCACATCGGCCTGGCCGATGAGCATCGGGATCTCGGTGCAGCCGAGGATGATTCCCTCTGCGCCCTGGGCAATCAGCTCGTTGATGATGCCCAGGTACGCCTGCTTCGTCTCTGCCCTGATCACGCCCCGCCCCAGTTCGTCCCGCAGCGTCTGCTGAATGTAGTCCCGCGCCTCGAGCCGGGCCGGTACGAACGCCTCGATGCCGTGCTCCGCGAGCTTCCTGGCGTAGAAGTCCATCTCCATGGTGAACTTCGTGCCGAGCAGTCCCACCCGCTTCAGCCCCTGAGCGGTGATGGCGGCCGCGGTCGCTGTCACGATATGAATGAGCGGCAGCTGCACCTGCTGCTCCACCCGGTCGGCGACGGCGTGTGCCGTGTTGGCGCAGAGGACGATCGCTTCCGCACCACCCGCCTTCAGGCTGTCACACGCCGCCGCAAGGAGGCGGAAGGTGGCATCCCACCGGCCCGCGGCATTGTTGCCCATGAACTCAGCGAAATTAACTGAGTAGATGATGCACTCGGCGAAATGCAGCCCGCCCAGTCGTTGGTTGATCCCCTCATTGATGTAGCGGTAATAGTCGATGGTGGACACCCAGCTCATCCCGCCGACCAGTCCGAGTTTTCTCATGGCTGCTGTGTCATGGAGTTCCGCGCCTCCGTCGGCATGGTCATGGTTGTCGCTCTCATTCACCAATCGTGAAGCGACAGCCGGATGCGCTGGCCTTCACTTCCAGAAGGAGGAGCCGTGCCAGAAATCGTGGCTCACGCTCTGTAGCAGCGCCAGTAGGGTATCGACGGGCGCTCCTTCGGCGCTCGCAACGGCGATGGCGTATGGACCATTAAGCATCGGATCAAGCGGGCTTGCCAGAAGCCAGCAGGGGCGTCCATAAAGGGTGCACGATTCGCGGATGCACTCGGGGCGTCCAGCGCTGAGAAAGCGCGCTGCAAGCGCCTGAATAGGAGGCCAGTACAGGGTGTTCCTGGGTGAACGCTCGAAGTGAGCTTCGGTGGCGGCGGGCACCGCCTGCCGGCGAAGGAGAACGGCTTTGATCTCCGGCTGATCGCGGAAGCGCTCCAGGTGTTTCGCGGACTCCACGTCCATGGTGCACTCCGTTCGCGGAACCGATCGGGAGCCAGGAGGAGCACGGGGCGCAGTCGGATGCAGCCTGCCGCCCGGGCCGTGGCCGCACCACGGCCGGGATCTGGATTGGTCAGGCGACAGCGACCGTCACAGTTTGGTCGTGACGATCACGGCCGCCGCTCGGAGCTGGGCCTGGTACATCGACGGCTCCTTTGGCATACCCCCCAACGAGAGTCCGAGCACTGTGGCGCCCTTCACCACGATAAGCTCGGCTGCCCCCGGGCGGTACGCCCAGAACGCCCGGTCGCCAAGGCCAGGCACCTCTGCCACGGTGAAGTCTTCGCCCTCACTGAACCTCTCACCCACCAGCTCCCGTGTGGTTGCCTTCAGCGCAGCGGGAGCACTCGCGAAGTCGACGCGGATCAGGATCAACATCCGTGTTCCCGCCTGGTAGACACAGACAGCGCGGCTGCCGCCGGTGTCTTCGTCCGGTTCAGGGCCGCTCGGAGTTGGGGTGGTTACTTGCTGGCCGAGCAACTCGCTCGCGGTCGCGCGAGTCAGCAGGTCACATGGCCCCGGGATCGCGACGCCTGCAGGGTGCAGGAACAGGGATAAGACCAGGGCAGCGAGCATAGTCCCTCCGGGGTGTACGTGAGGCGATCCGTAGCATCATGACAAGGACCTGCCACCCAGCGTTCAGCACCGGCGACGGGGAGTAGCGCCGCCTGCTGCATGCTTCTGTGCAGCCGCGGTCGGCCATGGTGCGCGCCGGGCAACTTCATGTCACACCGTCCATGTATCAGGGTGGCGTTCCTTGCGTCTCTCTGGTGGCCAGCGTGCCCGTCTCGATATCGAGGATCGCAAAGGTAGGGTCGCCGGCCACGCCGCGCTCGGTCAGTGTGAGCTGCTCCAAGCACTCCCCGCGCCGCGACCCTCTCTTCACCGCACCTGGGCGTGCGGCCCGCCTGGATCCGCGGACTACTGGGCCGTGAAGTCGTAGCTCCCCGCGCCAGCCTGGTCGTCCATGCTGCGCAGTCGGATCGGGTAGAGGCCGGTGACGGGAAGCGTCACCGTCGGGGCGGTGATGGGTGTTTGGAGGAAGGTGTTGGTCGTCGCGAGTACCGAGCCATCCACTGGGCTCAGCAGTTCGAGCAGCATGCTGAGGCTGCCGTAGCTCTGCAGGTTCCCCAGTGTGATGCTGACGGTGTCCCCCGCCACACCGGCAAAGCTGTACTCGTCGATATCACCGATGTGGTCGATGGACTCCAGCACCTGCACGCCGCGCGTCACCGCCACCGGTGCCGATTCGGGCAAGCGATCGAGCAGTTGCAGCGCGAGAACGTAGCTGCCGGTGGTGTCGAAGGCGTCGGCGATCTGCTGCGTGGCGAAGGGCGTGACACGGTTCTCGGAGACCCGCAGCCGCAGTTGCCCGGAGGCTGGAACCGTCACGATGCCCGTCGCGCCGCGCGGCCCGTTCCGCAGCGAGTCTAGCGTCACCGGGTCGAGCGCGTCCAGCGCCAGACGTGGCGTGACGGTGGCGACGATCTCCGCTCCCGGGGGTGCGGTGACGGTGAAGTCATCCACATCGCCCAGCGAGTCAATCGACTCCGTGCGCACGGTGTCGGTGACTGTCAGTGCCGCGGCGGCCGTCTCCGGCCCGGTCGGCACCCGCCGCAGCGTGAACTGGTATGCCCCTGTCTCCGCCACCACCGTCCCGACGTTGTTGCCGGTCACCACCATGGTGTAGTCGCCGGTGTCAGGGAAGGCGAACCGCCCGGTCCGCCAGTCCGGTCCGGACCCCCAGTACTGCTGCATCACCACAGCGTTGCGCATGAAGCGGAAGGCGAACGAGTTGCAGGAACAGTTGCTGCCGCCGGAGAAGCTGAGGTCGAAGAGGTCACCCTGGCCGGCATGCACCTGGAAGCGATCCTCGTCCCCCGCCGGCGCGATGTCCTCGGTCACCGGCAGATCCAGCACGATCCCCCCTGATGCCACCTCCGGCATGGTGTCGATCGCGTAGCTGATGATCGCCGCACCGCCCCGGGTGCCGGGATCTCCCAGCAGCGTGAGTCCCTCGCCGACTGGGGGGATGTGGTGAGTGCCGCCGCCGCAACTGTTCGGGGCGATGCCATTTGGATAGCAACGGACACTCGCGGGGCCACTGTTGCCCAGCCAGTTCAGCTGCAGGGCACCGGAGAGTCCGCCGGGATGCCGCAGGATGTAGTTCACCAGCCCCGTCGCGGAAGGCAGTACGGTGAAATTGTCGACATCGCCGGGGAATTCGATGGTCTCTGTGACCACCGAGTCGCCGGCCGACAGGATGGCCGGCGCCACTTCGGGCAGAGGATTGATGTGGTAGAGGAACAGCCGGTAGCCGCCGCGGTTCAGCCCGAAGGTATTCTCGACGCCCTCGACCTGCAGCTGGATCGGGCCGCTGAAGGAGGGGGAGAAGGTGTCGGTGAAGTTGGCGGCCAGCGCGGAATCGCCGTTGTGGCTGGCTACCGCCAGCCCCAGGGCCGGCGCATTGACCCGGAGGGTCGCACCGGCGGATCCGCTGACCGTCTGGAGAAACACCCGGTAGCGCTCACCAGCAACGACATTGGCGGTGAACTCGTCGATATCGCCCACATGGTCGATCTGCTCTCCCACCACGGTGTCGTTGACCGGAACCACCACGCTGATCGTCTCCGGCGTCCGATCGATGAGGCGGAGCTGCAGTTGATAGGGGCCAGTGCCGTCGCTGGTCGTCGCCAGGTCCTGTTCCCGGCTGTAGACCACCACCCGGCCGCTGCCCGCGGAAGGAATCGGGAGCAAGCCGGTGGACTGTCCTTCGAGGTCCTCGGTGGCACCAGTGCCCGACAGGTCGATCAGCGGGGTGCCGGCACCCGGTGCATAGATCTGGAAGGCCGGGAGCACCGGCGCGGTGCCTCCCGCCGATTTCAGAAATCCGATCAGCTCCGCGCCGGCGCCCAGCCCCACCTGGAACTCGTCGATGTCAGCGGAGTTCTCCAGCGATTCGCCGGTGATGGTATCACCGGCGCTGATGACCGATGGCACCGTTTCCGGCGCGCGGTTGATCCGGTAGGTCCACAGCCGAAGCTGGACCGGCTGCGGCGATTGGGCGGAGCCGGCAATGAGCAGCCACGCCTCGCCGGCCGCCAGGTGGGTGACCGCGGTCCGGTGCAGCAGAAGGTGGGAGGGATCGACATCCGCCGAGGCGAAGGCCACGCTGCCGAGGGTGCGCGTGGCCGAGTCCGTGATCGAGGCGAAACCGACCCCCACGCTCGCCTGGATGAACACGGCGACATCGACGTCGGTATTGGAGCGGAGCAGGAACACCCGACTTGGGCCGGCGGAATCGACCTGCACGACGAGGGTATCACCGATTGCCGCCGGGACCGGGATGCCGGGATCGACCGTCGGCGGGGCGGTGGGGTCGCCGCAACTCAGGATGAGAAGCAGCCAGCCGAACATCTGGCTGGCGCGGCGCCATGCCGATCTGGTCAGGGCATCCCTCACCCCTTCACGGTCGCCTGTTTGAGCGTCCGGTTCTGCCACAGCACCGACAACCCCAGCGCCAGCAGACTGGTCGCCAGGATCGCCGTCGCCATGACGTTGATCTGCGGCGGATAGGCGGCCCGCTGCGCCCCATATACATAGAGGGGATAGGTGACGCGGCTCCCCGAGTTGAACAGGGTGATGATGAAATCGTCCAGCGACAGCGCAAAGGAGAGCATCCCCGCCGCCGCGATGCCCGGCGCGATCAGCGGCAGCGTCACCTTCATCACCACCCGGAACGGATTGGCCCCGAGGTCCATCGCCGCCTCTTCCAGCGTCCAGTCGAACCCCCGGATCCGGGCCCGCACGGTGAGCGCGACATAACTCACCGAGAACATGATGTGGGCGATCACGATCGTCGCGAAGCCCATCTGCGCATTGAGATTCAGGAACAACGACAGCAGCGAGGAGCCCAGCACGATCTCCGGCGTCGTCAGCGGCAGCACCAGCAGCAGGCTGACGATCCCGCTGCCCTTGAACTTGTAGCGGCAGAGCGCCAGCGCCATCAGCGTGCCGAACAGCGTCGCCACCAGGGTCGAGAGGCTGGCCACCTTGAGGCTCAGCTTCATCGCCTCGACCAGCGGCGGATACCGGAACGGGTCGCGCCAGGCGTCGAGCGAGAACGACTTCCACACGAAATTGAACTTCCCCGCCGGCGTGTTGAAGCTGTAGATGATGATGACTGCGATCGGCAGGAAGAGATACACCAGCACCATGATCGCGTAGACATCCAGCAGCCGGGTGGCGATCCGGCGCGACAGCGGGACGACGGCGGCCATCAGGCGAGCTCCTCGGTGCCAAGCAGCCGGGCGTAGAGCAGCACGCCGACGGTGATCGCGGCCATGAGCACGAACGAGATCGAGGCGGCGAGCGGATAGTCCCGCACCTGCAGGAACTGGTTCTGGATGACCGTACCGACATCTGCTGATTGGGACTCCCCAGCAGCTCGGCGTTGATGAAGTCACCGGTGGCGGGAATGAAGACCAGCAGGGAGCCGGCGAACACACCGGGCAGCGACAGCGGCAGGATCACCTTCACAAAGGCGTGGATCGGGCCGGAATAGAGATCGTACGCCGCTTCCACCAGCCGCCGGTCGATCTTCTCCAGGCTCACGTAGATCGGCATGATCATGAACGGCAGGAAGTTGTAGGTCAGCCCGCCGATCACCGCGATCGAAGTGTTCAGAAGCCGAGCCCCCGGCGGCATCAGGTGCAGCTGGTTGAGCACCCAGATCGCCGGCCCGCTGTCATTGAGAATCGTCTTCCAGGCGAAAGTACGCACCAGGAAGGTGGTGAAGAACGGCAGGATCACGAGGCCGAGCAGCAGGTTCTTGAACCGCCCCGCCCGGAACGCCATGAGATAGGCCAGCGGATAGCCCAGCGCGATGCCCAGCAGGGTGGCGAGCAGCGCGAACTTGACCGACCGCCCGAAATGCCCGCCGTACGCCGTGAAGGCCCGCTGGAACCCGCTCCACCAGGGGCCATCCACGACGGTGACGGAGGTCTTGCCGAGCGTGATCAGCGGAATGACGTAGAAGACCAGCAGCCAGAGGACGCCCGGGGCGACCAGAAGATAGGGTCCCCACCTGCTCTGCCGCGCGCCCCCTGAGGCAATGCCGGCCATGTCGCGTCAGGCCCCGATCGCGTCCTGGAAGGCGCGATTGAATTCCTGGTCTTCGGCATCCTCCAGCGCGCGGAAGACATGCAGCCGGGCGCGGAGATCATCCGGCGGGTTGACCAGCGAGCTCTTGGCCAGATCGGGCGCGATCTTGGCGAGTTCCTCGCCGGCGCCCTTGACCGCCGACAGATACGGCGAGGCGGCCACGATCTGCGCCGAGTGGGCCGGGTCGTAGCACCAGTTCATCCAGGTCGAGGCGAGGTCCACCCGGTCGGAGGTGCTGGGGATCATCATGTTGTCGGAGTAGAGCATGGCGCCTTCGCTCGGCGCGATCCACCGCAGATCGGGGTTGTCCGCCGCGAGGCCCTGGATGTCGCCCGACCAGGCGATCGCCACCGTGATGTTGCCGGCCGCCAGGTCGGCGGCGTAGTCGTTGCCCGTGAACTTGCGGATGTGGCCGCTCTCGCGCGCCTTCTTGATCTTGGCGCAGGCCGCCTTCGCGTCGTCCAGGGTGCAGCTGGTCGGGTCCTTGCCCTGGCCCAGCATCACCAGGCCCAGCGTGTCGCGCATCTCGGTGAGCATCGTGACCTGTCCCTTGAACTTGGGATCGAAGATGTCATTGATGCTGGTGAGTTCTCGGCCGGTCTTCTTGGGGTTGTAGCCGAGTCCGGTCATCCCCGACAGCCACGGCACGCTGAACTTGCGGCCCGGATCGAAGCTCACATTGCGCAGGCTGTCGACCAGGTTGGCCTTGTTGGGGAACTTGCTGTCGTCGATCGGGGCGCAGTAGCCCAGCCGGATCATGCGGGCCGCCATCCAGTCGGTCAGGACGACGATGTCGCGGTCGATGCTCTGTTTCCGCTTGAGCGGCTCCTCGATCTTGGCGAAGAACTCGTTGTTGTCGTTGACGTCCTCGGTGTATTCCGCCGTGATCCCGGTGGCGGCGGCGAACTCGGTGGTCGTCTTGGTGTCGATATAGAGCGGCCAGTTGGAAATGCGCACCGTCTTCACCGCGGCCGGTGCCGCTTCCTTCTTGGCACAGGCGCCGAGCACGGCGCTGCCCAGCGTCAGGCCGCCGGCGGCGAGCGCGGTGCGGCCAAGGAACTGGCGCCGGCTCAGCGCGCGGCGCAGCAGGGCCTGCAGTTCGTCCGGGCTGTACGGATCTCGGGTGCTCATGATCAGTCCTCAGGGTGGAGGTGTGCGGGGAGTCTGGGTACCGGCGAGTTCGATCGTGGTGCGCAGGTTCAGGTCGAGCGGGGAGGTCTGCCGGGCCGGGGGCAGGAGCCGGGCGGCATCGGCGTCCCAGGAGATGTTGTACTCCGTCCCGGGCGACATGACGGGCGCCCCGTCGTCGGGACCGATATGCACCGTCAGTTCGCTGCCATCGCTGGTCCGCAGGATGGCCCGGACCGCCGAGCCCTGGAAGACCGCGGTGGTGAGCGTGGCCGGGACGGCGCGCGCGGTGGCATCGAGCGCGCGGACCCGCATCCGCTCGGGCCGCACCATGACCGTCGCCAGTCCCCCCACGACAGGAGACCAGCCGGCCACCGGTATCTCCAGCCGGTGATCGCCGCAGACCGTCACGACGGCCCGGCCCTCCATCACACCGACCACGCGGGCGGCGAGCAGATTGGCCTGGCCGATGAAGTTGGCCACGAACACGGTGCGGGGTGAGTGGTAGATCTCCTCCGGCGGGCCGATCTGCTCCACCCGTCCCTCGTTCATGACCGCGATGCGGTCCGACATCGTCAGCGCCTCTTCCTGGTCGTGGGTCACGTAGATGAACGTGATCCCGACCTCGCGCTGGATCCGCTTGAGCTCGATCTGCATCGCCTGGCGGAGCTTCAGGTCCAGCGCGCCGAGCGGCTCGTCGAGCAGCAGGGCGCTGGGATAGTTGACCAGCGCGCGGGCCAGGGCGACGCGCTGCTGCTGCCCGCCGGAGAGCTGGCCCGGCTTCCGGCTGGCAAAGCTGTCCAGCCGGACCACCTTGAGCAGCTCGTCCACCCGACGGTCCACCTCCTTGGGGTCCAGCTTCTTGCACCGCGGGCCGAAGGCGACGTTGTCGCGCACGCTCATGTGGGGGAACAGGGCGTAGTGCTGGAAGACGGTGTTGACGTTGCGCTTGTAGGGCGGGGTGGTGGAGACGTCTTGGCCTTCCAGCAGGATGTGGCCGCTGGTCGGCTGCTCGAAGCCCGCGATCATCCGCAGCGTCGTCGTCTTGCCGCAGCCCGAGGGGCCGAGCATCGAGAAGAACTCGCCCCGGGCGATGTTGAAATGCGCTTCGTGGACCGCGACGAAGTTGGTGAAGTGCTTGGCGACGTGGTCCAGTACAATGACCGGATCGCCGGCGGAGGCTCCACCGTGCTGGGGACTGCGTGGCAGTGGTGTGCTCATGACCCGGAGGTTCGGGGGCGTCCAGCGTGAGGAAAATCAATCTGCAGCACAATCGGCGAGTTGACAACCACCGTACCCGGCGACATGATGGGAGGGTCAGTCCAGCAGTACGGGATTCCCCGTAGAGCTCGCGATAGCCCCAGCGACCCCCCAACACCACAAAACAGCATATGACCGCCACCCTGCCGTCGCACGCGCAGGCGCATTTGCAGCGCCTGCTAGCCCGTGCCCAGACGATCGCCCAGACCGAGATGTCCCGCCTCCTGGCGGCGACACCGGCCTCGGCGCGGCTCTACGAGCGCGCCTACCGGACCCTGCCGTACGGGGTTGTTTCGTCGTTCCAGAAGGGGTCGCCCTATCCGATTTATGTCTCCCACGGCAAGGGGAGCCACGTCTGGGACCAGGACGGCACCGAGTATCTCGATTACCACGGCGGGTTCGGGGCGATGGTGACCGGGCATGCCCACCCCCGGATCGTCGAGGCCATCCATGAGGCGGCCAGTCGGGGAACCCACTTCGCCGTCACCACCGAGTCCGCAGTGGCCTACGGCGAGGAGATCTGCCGCCGGTTCAATCTGGAGATGATCCGGTTCGCCAATTCCGGCACCGAGGCGACGATGGACGCGATCCGCGTCGCCCGCGCCGCCACCGGCCGGGACGTGATCTGCAAGATCGAAGGCTCGTACCACGGGCACCACGACGCGGTGATGTTCTCGGTGCTCCCGGGGGCCGACACGATGGGCGGGCGGGAACGGCCGGCCAAGGCCCCCGTCTCCAAGGGGCTGGTCAAGGACGCCCACCGCTACATCGAAGTGGTGCCGTTCAACGATGCCGACGCGGTGGAGCGGCTCTTCGCCGAGCGCGCCGGGGATATCGCCTGCCTCATCATGGAGCCCGCCATGATGAATATCGGCGTCGTGCTGCCGCAGCCGGGCTACCTGCAGCGGGTGCGGGAGCTGTGCACCAGGTACGGCGTCATCTTTATCTTCGATGAGATCAAGACCGGCTTCACCATCGCATCCGGCGGCGCCACCGAGCGCTTCGGCGTGCAGCCCGACCTCGTCTGTCTCGCCAAGGCGATCGCCGGCGGGCTCCCCGCCGCCGCCTTTGGTGGCCGGGCGGACCTGATGCGGCTCATCGAGCAGGGCGTCTCCCAGATGGGGACCTACAACGGCAACCCCCTCGTATCGCACGTCGGTCTGGTGCTGCTGCGGGAGATCCTCACTCCCGCCGCCTACCAGCAGCTCTCCCGGCTGGGGACGCGCCTCGCCACCGGCTGTCAGCGCGCCATCGACAAGCATGGATTGCCCGCTCATACCATCGACCTCGGTGCCAAGGGCTGCGTCTCCTATCGCGCGACGCCGATGACGAACTATCGGGACTTCCTCGAGACCCAGCCCGATCTCTTCGCCGCGTCGTATCCCTGGCTGCTCAACCGCGGCGTCTTCATGACCCCCGGCGACGAGGAGCAGTGGACCCTGTCGGTGCAGCACACCGACGCCGACATCGACAAGTACATCGAGGTGTTCGGCGGGTGCTGTGAGGCGCTGGCTTCGTAGGAGTGCGTGGGGGCCGGAGGGGCGGGGGGTATCCCCCCCCCAAAACCCCCCAACCCCCAAAACCCAAAAACCCCAAAAGCCAAAAAACCCCACCCCCCAAAAGCCAAAAAACCCCAAACCCCAACCCCCCC
>JANMYS010000055.1:0-158710 GCA_031382385.1 Gemmatimonadota bacterium | reverse complement strand
GGGCGTGGGGGGGGCGTGGGGGGGGGGGGGGGACCGGGGGCCGTTATGGTTCGGGGGGGGGGGGGGGGGCGTCGGGGTCCCGGGCGGGGGGGGGGGCACGGGCGGCCGGGGCCCGCCCTGCTGCAGCGGGGGGCTAGTGGTGGGTTCCGTGTCCGAGCGGCATCCAGCCGGGGCCCCCGTCCGACATGCGCCGGAGTGCCGCGGCACCGGAAGCGGGATTGATCGTGTATTCGGTGTACATCCCGGCGATCACATGGTCGGCCACGTGGCAGTGCAGCAGCCAGGTGCCGGGATTGTCCGCGAGCATGTCACCCACCCTCATGCTCGCCGGCAACAGCTCCACGACGTCGCTGTAGGTCCCGCTTTCCAGCAGGATCTTCTCGCCGTGCCAGTGTGGCGTATGCAGATCCACCTCGGTGCCCAGCGCGACGAGGTACCAGCGGACCCGGTCACCCTGGTTCATCACCAGACCCTTGAGGTTGCCGAAGAAGAGCCCGTTGATCCCATGCTTGAGGTTGGTCTCCTCCAGCGCGGGGTCGCTCCCCTCGAAATTCTCGTTGAACACCAGCCACAGCGTGGTGAACTCCCGGTCCACGTCGTTCGGGGTGGCATCATCGTTTGCATGTGCCGGGTCGGTGATGACGATGGTGCCGATGAGGCCGAGATACTGCTCCGCTTCCGGCATCAGTGCGTGGCTGTGGTACAGCCAGACCCGTGAACTTGGTTCACCAGGAGCCGGCCCCGACTGCTGTTCGGCGAACCAGGTATAGGTCCACTGGCCGCCGGTGGTCACGGAATCGCCGCCGCCGCGCGGCGGATTGTAGAGCGCGCCCTCGTCCTGCGGCGCGTAGCGCACGCCGTGCGGGTGCATCGAGAGCGGAATTGAGGCCTGGTTGCGGAAGACCACCCGGATGGTGTCGCCCACGACGCCGCGGAGCTCGGGGCCGAGGATGCCGCGGTGGGCCGGCTGGGGTGTCGGCGTGGTGAAGCTCGCGTCAGTGTAACCGATGTAGCGAATCTTGGGATAGACCAGGGTATCCCCCCACGGCGTCGGCGGGGGCCGGTCGTAAATCGAATCGTATCCCGTCGGCATGTAGTTCCACAGCACCTCTTCGGCTTGCACGTAGTACGTCCGGGTGCGGGCGGTGTAACGCGGCGTGGGTGAAGTCGAGTCGCCGCAGCTGGCCACGAGCAATGCCGCTGTCAGTACCAGAGTGCTGTGTACGACGGCCGGACGAGGCCACGACGTGGTCCGCTGCGCGTCCATGGTGAATCTCCCTGAGGGTGTGCGAATTCATGAACCGGAGAGAATCCAGGCGCAACTCAGGACCCCATGGTGGGCATGGGGGGCAGGAGCGGGCGTCGGGATGGGGAACAGGTTACCGGGTAACCTTTCCGCATCCCGACGCCCTGTCAATGAGGGGCGAAGGGCTGCAACGAATGGGTCAGGGATGCCACCAGTAGCTGAGCTTGACCGCAAAGATGTGATTGCCATGGGCCTGGCCCAGCTGTCTCAGCGAATGCCCGAGACGGAAGTCGCCATCCTGTTCGAAGTCCGATCGGTCCTGGGTCCAGACCAGGTAGAGGGTCGACCCGGTGACGTACTCCCAGCGCAGTACCGCGTTACCACGCAGCGAGGCGAAGCTGAAGTCGAGATTGGGTACGGTGAAAGTGCTGGTTCCGGTGCCGGTGGGATCGACGGTGTACTCCTGGACCACGCCGTTGGCGTCGGTCACGGGCGTGATGGTGGAACCGTTCTGACCGTAGCGGTTGAAGTCGTAACTCTTCGGCCGGGCAAGCTCCTTGTAGCCCCGGTAATTCCCCGAGGAGACGAGTGGCTGGGCGTAGAGTTCGAGGCTCAGCCGCGGCGAAAAGATCCAGTTGATGCGGAGGCTGCCGGAGAGGGTCGTCTGCTGCAGATCGGCGAAGACATAACGCCGCCCGAATGTGGTCGTCGCACCGGGATCATCCGCGGTAGTGACGTACTGTGACGTGTTCAGGTTCCGTTCCAGCGAGGGCTCGAAGCTGAGCGAGACCTGCGTCGCCGGCTTCCACTCGATGCCGGTGCCAAGCTCCCAGAACCTCCCGCCGAACCCGCCCACGCCCCCCGACACCGCGAAAACGACCGAGCGGCGGTCATCAGAGCTGATCTCGCTGAAGATCCGACCGCCGGCGGGATTGAGCATGCGCGGTCCGCCCCGGGTGCGGCGGGTGTTGACCGTCTGCGGATTCCACTCGCCGTTGAGGTGCACCCGGTAGTAGTTCCGCAGCTGCGCATTGAAATTGCTGAACAGGCCCGCCGCCGTGTTGTTCCCGTCGAAGTCGTAGCTGCGGAACGTGGCAAGATTGACATTCGCCCGCCGAAAGAGCTTGCCGGGCTGGGTCCAGGCGTAGCCACCGACCACGTGGCCGTTGATGACATCGGTGCGGAACTGAAAGCCGAGGTCGTTGACATCGAGGCCCGGGCTGACGCTGCCCAGGGCGGCGTTGAACTGCCAGTTGCCGGACTGCTTGTTGAGCGCGAGGCGGGACATCCACCCGGTCAGCACCGTGGCGTTGGAGTCGACCGAGACATGGCCCGCGTCGGGCCGCTGGAAGTAGTGCTGCGAACTCTGCTGCAGCGCGGTGATGCGGTCGGTGGAGCCGCTCACCCGGGTCCCGGCGACGAGACCGGTGACGACCCATTTCTTGTTCTTGTCGAGCGCGGTCCAGCCATCGACGCCGACCGAGAAGGCATCACGATTGAATTGCGGTTGCAGGCTCGCGTCCCCCAGCGAGCGGACGGTGCTGGTGGCGATGACCCCCAGGCTGCGGCGACCCTGGCCAAATTCGCGCTGCGCCCGCACTACGCTGTAGGAGGTGAGCGGCTCGATCGGGGCGCGGAACCGGCCGCCGGGGCCCTCCAGACGGGCCTCTTCGCGATCGGTCACGGCGCTGAGGACCCCGACGTTCCACGCCCCACCCAGCTTGCCACTGAGCTTGGTGGCGCCGAGGATGGTGGTGCCGCCCGGAACATCGGCGTAGTTGGCATCGGGCACGCCGCCCGAAGGGGCCCGGCCGATGCGCCGGGTGTAGAACAGGTCGGGGCGGGGGAAATTGAAGCCCCAATTGTTGTTCGCTCCGCCCTCGCCGAAGTTGAAGATCGCCGAGCCCTCGACGAAGAACGGCCGCTTCTCGGGGTAGAAGGTCTCGACATCGCTCAGGTTCACCACCGCCGGGTCGACCTCGACCTGGCCGAAGTCGGGGTTCACCGTCGCATCCAGCGTCACGTTGCTGCCGATGCCCAGCTTGAAATCCGCGCCGGCGCTGGCGCCGAAGCGCGAGCCATCATTGAACGGATCGTTCGGTGCGTGCTCGAGAAACTCGGCCTTGCTCGTGAAATACGGCAGTACCTCCAGCCGGCGGGGGGGCCGCACCTGTTCCATGCCGGTGAGGTCCGCGAAGCGGGACACAAAGCCGCTCTCGTTGCGCGGGACCATCACCAGGTAGGCGGTCTCGTTGTGCCGCGCGATTTCCCGCTTGAAATTGATGCCCCAGGTGTAGTGGTCGCTCTGCTGGAACCGGAGCTGGGAGTACGGGATGCGCATCTCGACCGACCATCCGAGCGAGTCGCGCTGCACCTTGGCGTCCCAGTTGCCGTCCCAGGAATCGTCGTCCCAGTCGTCGTTGAGCAGGGTGCCGTCGTAGAGACTGCCCGCCGCGTTCACGCCGAAGTAGTATCCGGTCCGGCGGTCATGGTACGGATCGAGAAAGAGCGTGAAGGCGTCGCTGGTGACGCCGTTGTCGCGCCGCGCCAGCCGAGCAATGATCGAATCGGGCTGCGAGTCGAACAGCCGCGCGCCGATGAACAGGGCCGCGTCGTCATAGAGGATCCGCACCTCGGTGATTTCGGTGGGTGCGGCCCCCTCCTCCGGGTCCCGCTGCTGGAAGCCGGTGACGACCTGGGCGCTGGCCCAGACGGCCTCGGACAGCGCCCCATCGAGGGTGACGGGTGCGGCGGCCCGGACGGCGCGCACGCCAGACTGGCCGGCAGGGGGCGTCGGGAGCCCCTGCACGGAGGCAATCTGCAGCAGGGCGGTGCCGAGCACCGCGGACAACGAGAACAGCATGATGGAACCCCGGGGAATTGGTACCGCGACTTAGATGGACGGCGGGGCTCGAGGGTTGGATTCAATCCGGGCCGTTGGCCCGCCATCGCGACGGGTCGGAGGATCCGGGCATCTCTGCAGCGATCCCTCGCCATCCACTTTGAAGGCCCGGTCCATTTCCCCGTCAGGCAGGAGGTGCTGCAACGTGTGCAACGTCATTCGTCTGAGCCTGGTGACCCTCAGTCTCGCCTCTCCGCTGGTCGCGCAGGGGCCGGTCGCCCGGAAGCTGCTGACCAAACCCGACGCGGAGTTCGCCGAGTCCTTCGATCAGATCCTCAGCCTGCGGGAACTCCCGGGCGGACGGGTGCTGGTCACCGATCTCGGTCCGCGCACCGTGGTGCTCGCCAATTTCACCAGCGGCACCGTCACCACGGTTGGCCGGAACGGGCAGGGGCCCGGAGAGTACCAGCAGCCGGGCGATCTCATCCCGGCTCGGGGAGACACGACGCTGCTGGTGGACCGTGCCAGTCGTCGCTTCCTCCTGATCCGCCCCGACGGGACGATGGGCGCCACCGTGCCGTTCCCCGAGGAGCTCCTGGGGTTTCCCGAGCCGCGTGGCATGGACAGTCAGGGCAGAATCTATTTTCAGGGGAGTGCCTTCGGGGGTCCCGGCACGGAGACACAGGAGTTGCCCGAATCCGTCGCGGTGGTCGGGTGGCAGCGCGGGGCCACGCGGCTGGATACCGTCGCCACCGTCAAGATCCCGTCGCTCAAGATGCAGGTGAGCGGCAGCGCGAATGCGCGTGCGGTGATGATGCGGCCTCAGCCGTACGCCCCACAGGATGAGTGGCGGGTCGCGAGCGATGGCCGGGTCGCGGTGGGCCGGGTGGGCGACTATCACGTCGAGTGGCTGGGGATCGGCGCCCCGGTGGTCGGTCCCGCCGTGCCGTATCAGCCGGTGAAGGTCACGGCGGCGGATCGCGACGCCTTTCTCAGCGGTATGCGCAACAGCCGCAACCGCATCACGGTGAATGTCGGTGGGGGCGGGCGGGATCGGGAGATAAAGCCACCCGAGGTCGACGAAAAGGACTTCGACTGGCCGGCGGTCAAGCCGCCGTTCGTCGGCCGGGGCAGCTTCATGGCGCCGGAAGGCCAGCTCTGGCTGCAGCGCAGCAACCCCACCCAGGATTCGACCGCGGTGTACGACGTGTTCGACTCCAAGGGGTACCCGGCCGGCCAGGTGACCCTGCCGCGGGGACGCCGACTGGTGGGGCTGGGGCAGGGGACACTGTACGCGACGCGGACCGATGCGGACGGGCTGCAGTGGCTGGAGCGGTATCGCCGGTAGCCGGTAGGGGCCGCCGATAGGCGGCCCCAACCGGCGGCCCACGACGGCGGCGCCGCCGACGGGCCCACCCGTCATTCACCCGCTGAATGCGCCGCTGACCCGGCGCCGCCGGCCCCGCTCCAGTGCGCCCAGTCGCCGCAGCGCCGATTCCAGCACCCACTCCCAGCCTACCCGCCCGATGAAGTCCGCCCACGAGAGATCGGTGCAGAGCCGGAGCCACCGCCGGAGCGTGCGGGGATCGATGCCGGCATCAAGTGCGGTGGTCTCCAAGGATGCGCTGCGCCACGGACCCGGCGTGACCGCGAGCTGGGCCAGTCGGGCGAGGCCGCGCCAGTCGCGCACTTCCAGGGGGCCGAGGGCCCGGACTCGGCGGGTGAGCGTCCGGGGTGGGCGGGTGGCCATGTCGCCGGCACCGAAGCAGGCGCCTAACGTCGTGGCGAGGCCGGGGCGTCCCAGGCGCAGCTCCAGCCAGCAGGCAATGACCGAGAGCTGCGGCACTGGGCGGCGGGCCACGGCGCGCCGGACCCGTTCCGCGGGTGGCAGCCAGTCGAAGTCGCTGGGATAGAGCAGGGCGAAGCTGCCGGGCACCGTCTCGAAGGGGGCGATCGCGCGGGCGGGAAAGCGGGGGTCGGCAAGCCGCATGACCAGCGGACACCAGGGCGCTTCGCGCTGCCGCTGCACTGCGTCGGCGAGCACCGGGATGCCGCCGCCCAGGTCGGCGACCAATATGGCGCCGGGGTCGGGCTGGCTGATGGTCCACGGCGCGAGCTGGTCGGACGCTGGGTCGAGTACAAGAAGTGTGGTGGGCACGGGACAGTCCCCCGCGAACCGCGGGCCTGGGAACTCGGGGGCACCCGAGCGGATGCACGGGAGTTGGTAGAGTGCACCGCTTGGAGCCCACGTCAAGCGGGGTTGACGCAGGAACCCGCCGTGACTGGCGGGTTCCTGCCTTGGGTCGGAGTAGGGAAGCACTATCGTGTGACTGCCCCCTCCTCCTCCGGCGGTCATGCGCTCCTTCCTTATAACTGCCGGCACACTCGGCCTGCTCACCCACTCCGCACCAGCGCCGCTCGAGGCTCAGGTCTGCGGGCGCGGGGCGCTCGCGCTCGAGGCCGGCCTGGTGCGCCCGCTGCCGCCGAACTTCGGCATCCAGGGCACGATCGTCGGTGCTGATGGTCGGGTGGCACTCTGGTCCGCGGGGAGTGAGTTGCTGCAGGGTGGGCCGGGCGAGCCGATCGTGCGCACTCAATTCGAGGAGCGGATGGCGATCGCCGGGCTCGCCTTCGGTCCGACACCGGGATCGTGGCGGGTGGCCGACGCATGGACTGGGCGCGAGCTCCTGTTCGATCCCGAGGGTGTTCGTCAGGGGGCGCGGTCCCTCGGGCTGCCGCGGGGTCAGCTGCTGCAGCAGGGCATCTGGCAAGACCATGGCTGGCTGCTGGCCATTCTCGATGTCGTGGCGCGCCGCTTTGTCGTCGCCCGAGAGACAGCGGGGCGGACTGCGGTCCTGTTTCAGGGCGAGATCGCGGACAGCGTCGCCGGGATCGCGCGCTTTCACATGACGGCGCTGCCGGAGCAGGTGCTGCTGACTGAGATGCGATCGCCCTACCGAGTCATCCGAGTTGCGCTTGCCACCGGCGCGGCCGACACGCTGCTGACCCCACCGTTGCCCATTCCCTCCGACAGCCTGCACCTCTGGCGAGCGCAGCCCGCGCTCACCCTCGACTGCGGCACGCTGGTCTCGGTGGCCAGCCTGGCGGGAGATCAGCGGCTGCTGCTGCGCTGGGATGCCGCCGGCCGCTTCGTCAAGGTGACACCGCTCGCCGCGCCCTTCGGTCTGGTGGCACGCCTGCCCGGGGAACGGGCGCTGCTCGCCGCGCGCCGCGCGGGTGGACTTGAGCTGGTGACCTACCGCTGGAGCTGGTCTTCTGATTCCCTCGCCCCACTTCCGCCTGACACAAGGAGCTCGCGATGAACCGTGTACTGCTGCGCCTGGCCCTGCTGGTCCTGGCACTCATCATCCTCACTCCCCCGCCCCCCGCTCACGCCCAGGGGCTCGCGGCGCTGGCCGTCGCCACTGGCCCCGGTGGTGGCGCCGGTGACGCCGCAGCGCTCGTGGAAAAAGCTGGCTGCTGGGATTGTACGGTGGCGGGCCAGGTATATAATTGCACTGGGGGCCACACCGTGGGATACTGGAATTGCAGCCTCGATTATACCGGCTGCAATCGGAGCAGCCCCGGATGTGGTGGCCACGCCGCCATCCCCGTCGATCTCGACGGCGCTGCGCAATACGTGTCGCGCGGTGCGTTCTCGCCCCAGCTGACCGGGACCGGTCCTGCGGTGCCTGGGGAGGAACGCAACTGTGATGGCGTCGTGGTGGCCCGGCGCCAGTCGCCTGACAATATTGCCTCGGTCCGGACTCGTACCGCCGTCCTCTCACTCTGAGCCGACGCACCGGACGTCCATCATGACAATGCGCCTGACAGTGCAGGCCACGCTGGCCCTCACCCTCCTTGGCGGGGTGGGGCCGGTCGGGCTGCCGAGCAGTGCTCCGCCGGCGCGTCTGGTGGCCCGGCGGGACTCGTCGTTTGCCGTCGCCGAGAGCGTGACCGCGCAGCTCTCCTATATCAGCGGCATGGCCGTCTCCCGGGACGGGCATGTCTTCGTCTCCGATGCGCGGTTTCCCGCCGTGCTCGAACTCGCACCCGACGGGTCCCTCCACCGCACCATCGGGCGGAGTGGCGGCGGCCCGGGGGAGTTCTACGCCGTCTCCATGCTGGGTTTCCTCGGCGACTCGCTCTGGGCGCTGGATATGGGGCTCAACCGCGTTTCGCTTTTCCCTCTGGATGGCACGGGGCGGCCGCTGGTGATCGGACTGCGAGGCGCGGGGCCACAGGGTGGGGCCACCATCCCCGTCACCTATGCCACTAGTGGTCACCCGGAGGGGATGTTGTCGGACGGAACCATGCTCGTCATGCAGCAGGAGGGTGATCGCTCCCGGCCGGTGGCCAATCAGGTACTCGTCTTCCGCACGCGGCGCGATCTGGCGATTCTCGATACCCTGGGGGCGATCTCGCTGAAGCACTCGCTGATCTATACCGAATGGGCGGACGGGGCGAGTTTCATCAGGCAGCCATTCAGTGACATGCCGATCTTCACCGCGGCGCGGGACGGCTCGCTGGTGGTGGAAGTCGAACGGGCGGCGCCTTCCGGCGGGGCGGAAACCAGCTTCCGGCTGACGGCGCGGAATGGCAGCGCGGCACCGCTCTTCACCCGGGAGATCAGCTATCGGCCCCGCCGGCTGCGGGATGCCGACGTGGATCGGGCGCTCGCCATTTTTTCCGATCCTGCCGCGAAGCTGCCGGGTCCGGTCACCGTCGATTCGATTCGCAGCAAGCTGTATCGGCCACAGCGCTTCCCGCCGGTCAGCGAAGTGCACGTCGGCCGGGACAACACGATCTGGCTGCGAGTGAATTTCGCTGACAGCCCGGCAACGGATGCGGACTGGCTCGTACTCAGTCCGCGCGGCTTTCCCCTGGCCCGCGTCAGTACCCCGCCGGATTTCCGCCTGATGGAAGCCGAACGGCACACGCTGTGGGGTGTCGAGGGGAATCCGCTGGATATCCCGGTGCTGGCGCGGTACGTGGTAGGGGGGTAGGGTGGCCGTTAGCCGTTAGCCTTCAGCCTTCAGCCTTCAGTCGTCAGCCATCAGCCATCAGCCATCAGTCATAAGCCCTCAGCCGTCAGCCGTCAGCCGTCAGCATCCGGTGTTGTCATCCTGAGGGAGCGTAGCGACCGAAGGATCTCTTGAGGCCGAAGGAGAGGCCTGAGAATGGCTCCGGGACAAAGAGATCCTTCGCCCTGCGGGCTCAGGATGACAGCTGCTACACTCGGCCCGTCGGGCACGGAGGCCGGACCTACCCGCACGTTCGCCTGACTGATCGGGCACGGAGGCCCGACCTACCCGCACGTTCGCCCGACTGATCGGGCACGGAGGCCCAACCTACCTACCTACCCACCCGCCCGCCCTACGCCCCCCTACGCCACCACCATCATCACCGGCGCTGAATGCCCCGCTGAGCTGCGGCGGCTCGGGCGCGGCCATTCGATGAGGCGGTGGTGACGCAGCGCCGCTTCCAGCTTCCACTCCCAGCCGGGATGGGTCAGAGCGACGGCGAGGTCGACGCCGAGATGGTCCTGGACCTGGAGGTGCAAGGTCCGCAGGTCGAGGCCGTGTTCGCCAGCGAGCTGCTCGCTCGACAGGGCCGAAGTCTCGAGGATCGGGAGGAGCCGGCCCAGGGCGCGCCACTGGCGCACACTGAGCGGGCCGTACTTGTGCAGCTGGCGATTGATGGCGCTCCGCGATCGTGCTTTCGCCACCTTCGCGGTGTCGGTGTCGGTGTCGGTGTCGGTGTCGGTGTCGGTGTCGGTGTCGGTGTCGGTGTCGGTGTCGGTGTCGGTGCTCGCTGGGAGGGAGAGGGCGTCCTCGACGGCAGCGATGAGGGTGCGGTCGAGCTGGCGGAGGCGGAGATAGTCGATGACGTCGTGGCGGGTGGGCCTGGGGCGACCGCGGACGGCCTGGTGGACGACGTCGGCATTCACTTCCTCGCCGTGCACCAGCGTGGCGACGTGGCGCGGCAGCAATCGGAGCAGGCGGCTCAGCTCCGCGACGGGGAGTGGTTGCCGGGCGAGGAGGAGCACGGCGCACCACGGTGCGGATCGAAGGGTGGTCGTCACGAGGTCCATCTGGTGTGGAACGCCGGCCACATCCAGCAGCAGCGCGTCGCCCAGCGACGGCAGGATACCGGGCTCGTGCGGCACGGGTCGGAGCGCGGCGGCGCAGAAGATCCGGATGGGGCTGGGCATGGTTGCCTCGGTGGTGGCAGGACGATACTGCAATCTGGCGATCGCTGTCGCTGGGCGATAGGCGTTAGCCGGAATCCGGTCACTCCCGGTGGTGCTTTTGCGAGCAGGCACCCGGCAGAAACTGCTGGGTCTCAAGCTAGCTCCGGAAGATCAACTGAGCGTCAAAACGCCGCTTGGGGGGTGTTGAGGCGCACAATGTTACATGGACTGTGCGGAAACGCACCGTGGGTGCATGGCGCCAACTACCCTGGGGCAGAACATTGTACGGTCGATAGCGTCGACCTGCCACCGAATCCGAGTCGCCTGTCCACCGCCGACTGCGCGCGCCTGTGCGAGGTGGCGCGACGTTCCCGGGCCCGGGCCGAGCGAAGGCGTCGTGTGCCGGTAGCAATGCACAATCCGAAAGGGCATTTCACTTGTCCCGAGTGATCGAGCGTTCGCTTGTCGGCTTGAACGTCCTCGCGTTCGCCCTTGTCTTGTTTGTCCTGCTTCGACAAGGGGGCGCGCTTCGAGGCTTCATTAACGAGTGGCAGGAGGCTCGTTCCCTGCGTCGGGTCTTAGCTGCCACCTGGCCCGCGATGAGTGCAAGGCAGGCGCGGCTTGACACTGGGCAGGCCGGTGTGCTGTTGATCGAATTCTCCGACTATCAATGCCCCTACTGCAAAGCGGTGGTGGGAGCTCTCGACTCTCTCACAACCCAGCGTCCGGAGGTTGGTGTTGTCTATGTCCACTTTCCGCTTCCTGCGCACGCGTCCGCTGCCGGGGCAGCGCGCGCCGCCATCTGCGCCGAAGGAGAGGGTCGCTTCCGTCAGATGCACGATCGCCTCTTTCACACTACTCAATGGCAAAGTGATACGAATTGGATGCGAGAGGCCGCGGCCGCAGGAGTTCGGGATCTGGCCCGGTTTTCCTCATGCCTGCAAAGCGAGGCAACTTCAAATCGTCTCAATGGGGATATTGAACTCGGGAAGCGACTGGGGGTCACCGGTACACCGACGTTTGTGTCCCGTACCACTCGTTCCACGGGCGTCCAGTCGAGGCACCAGCTGTCTGACATGTTGAGGGGCGAAGACTAGCATTTGACGTCTTAGGCCTGAGACAGGCCCGCAGGCCCATCCATACAGGGACAAATAGGGCGTGCCGACACCGAACGATGCGGGGGTAGCAAGAGTGGCGAATAGTGCCCTGGCAGTGGGCAATGCCTCGGCGCTCGGCGCAGCACTCGTGCTTGGGATGGGACTCATCGCATGTAGTGGTGGACCGGAAGGTGGGGCGACTCGCCATCCACGCCCTGAGTACCTCGGCCGCTCAATCCAGCCAACTCAGAGAGTTACCCTTGGAGTTCCACTAGACCGTACGGAGTGGCCGAGTAGCGTAATCGCGATTTTCGACTCTGCAGCACGCGTCGTCACGATCGGTGCGCTCGATTCACCGCCCCATGAGGTCTTCGGGCACATTCAAGGCGTCGTAATTGATTCCGCTGAGCGCCTATACATTCTGGAGCAGCGGACCAGTGAGGTACGCATCTTCAACCCTGCTGGAGATCTGGTCGACGTTGTTGGGAAGCCCGGTCGCGGGCCCGGAGAGCTGGCGAATCCGCTGTCACTCACAATTGATGGTCGTGGAGACTTGCTTGTCGGCGACTTGACCCGGCATGTACACGTATTTCAGCCTAGCATGGCCGGGTTCAAGTACTTGAAGAGCTTGACGCTCGCTGTGTCGGCCCTCGAAATGTGCATCATGGGTCAGCATCTCTTTGTCCACGGAGTCCGGCTGGACGACAATCGAGTGATCCACGAGTACGATCTGCAAGGCAATTTCATTCGCTCCTTCGGGACCATGTATAAGTCTCCGAATGAAATAATCAATTTCACCCTGTCTCAAGGCCACCTTGCCTGTGCCGTCGATGATTCAGTCGTTGTGTTCGCGCCGGGAAGCGGCATCGGAGAACTCTACGGCTACGATACAACTGGGGCGCTTCGATGGGTCACAGAGATTCGTGGTTACCAGCCGACAGACTTGTTTGAGACAGAGCGTGGATATACCTCGCAGATTCCAAAGAAGGGCTTTCACTTTGTCCGCACAGTAACACCGTTGCAGTCGGGCTATCTCGCACTTCAGCTTGGCTTTTCGACCCGACACAGTGCGAGTGAAGCCGACGCCTATGCCAGGTTGGAATCGATAGTCGTGGATGTCCGGAATGGCCGAGCCGGGTATGTCGGTAGCGCGGCCCCGCCGCTGGTGGGCGTTGGCTCGGGGTACCGGGTGGGATCAGTCGATGATCCATATCCGCAAGTATTCGTTGAACACATTGTGATTCGGGTCACGCCCTGAACCAGTGCGAGTGAACATGTTGAACGGCAGAATCAAGTCATTGGCCGTCCTCGCGATCGGCGGTTTTATGGTGATGTTCGGCGTCACCGCCATGGGGCACATGCCCACTGCCATCGTGAGTGCCCTCACGCCATGGAGGAAGCCTGTTGGTGACCGGTACTCTCCATCTTATCGCCGGGGCGGCGGGGATGAACTGGTCATGGTCTACCTCGGCGCAGCTTCCTGTGGCTGGTCGAACGCAGAGGGAATGCCGGAACTCATCGAGAAGATCAAGCTAGCATTGCACGCTGAAGCGACCGCTCGTGGCTGGGCCTTCGAGTCGGTCGGCATCGCGCTCGATTGGAATGTGGAGGCGGGCCTGAGTCATCTCAGGAAGTTCGGCGGATTCGACGAAGTCTCCGCTGGCCGGAATTGGGACAATAGCTTGGCGGTCCGCTACTTGGGTGCCGTGGAAGAACTTCCCGCTACTCCGCAGATCATCGCAATACATCGCGTCGTTACGGCGGCCAATATGCGCGATGGCCCCTTCGTGCTCCAGAGCGACAGTGAGGAGGTGCTTGTGCGCATGTCTGGTGGTGTCGAGATAAAGCGCTGGGTCCGCAATGGTGTTCCACTTCCTGCGGGGCTACTGCTTCACTCAGCAATCAAACCGCAATCGAAAGTCGTGGACAATGCACCGAGTCGTTGAAGCCGTTTTAGTCTCCCATTGAGAGAGGATTGTCCCATGCACAAGAATACGCAGAATCTGTTGCTGAGCCTCGGGTTGCTATTGGGCCTGTTGGCGGGCGCTCTTGCGGGTGCTGCCGCGTTCCCGAAGGAGCTGACCGCCCAAACATGCAACAGGAAAGGATGCAATACGTCGACTCAAGCGTGCAATTCAACTGATGTCGACCTCTTCTGCGTGAGCCTGGCCAAGTGGGGTTGTTCGACCACGACGTGCGGAGGCTCATAGGCGAGGGAGGTACACGATTGCGATCCGTGTCATTGGCTCCATGGCAACTTCAAAGTGAGGAACATATGAAACGAGACATCACGGCCCGTCTACTGTCCCTTCTGGTACTTTCCCTTTGCACGCTTGGTGGGGCGGTTTTGGCAGCAGGTATCTCACCCCAAGAGCTGGAAGCCAAGCCTGCGTGTGACTTCTCACTCTGTGGCACGAGCAACCAAAAGTGTTTCGATACGGATATCAATTACAAGTGTACAAGTACCGGGCCATTTGGCGATTGCTACTCAACGCGTTGTTAGCGAAGGCCCTGTGTGGATTACGGCGCGGGGGGAGCGAGACTTGCGCTCCCTCCGCAAGATTGGCCGGGCTAGCCGTTTTCGAGTCCCACTTATTCAAACGTAGGCCTGATCTCTAGGATCTGGGGGTCAATGTGCTTTCGGCAACGCCAACCAAGGGGAAGCGCTCAATACCGCACCATTCGCACCCGGCAAGAGCCAACATCACCGCTGCCGTACTGGTGGCTGTCTTGTCCGTCGGCGCCTGCCGCCCCGAATCCCCACAGGACGCCTTTCTGTTTCTCCAGACATCGCGGGCCGATAGAACTGCGTTCACGAGCCAGCTTTCCTCCTGCGAAAGCCAGAGCAAGGTTTTCACAGCGCTCCTGGATCGTCTTAAAGGAGAGCCACCCCTCGCGATCGAAGTATCTCAGGGCAACAAAGCGCTGTTCGGTCAAGCGTTTCAGGACAGGACCTTCAAGCCTCACCTCCTGATTGACCTGCGTGACCTAGGCCGACTCCCCGATGTCGCGGCTGTAAGGCAATGGGGTCCTGACAGCAATTGGGCATGGACGCGTTGCGAGGTGCTTGGGCATGAGTTGGCCGAAGGCATTCGATACCGTGAACTCTGGGTACACACCACGGAGGCGGAGAGGGGTGGCAGCGAAGACACTGCATTTACTGCGAGGGTGCGCGCGGCTCATACCTATGCGCTTCAAGTCGAGCAATTGATCGCAGAGGCGCAGCGAACAAGGCTTGATGAAGGTGGTCGACCCTACTCACGCACGAGTTTTTGTTCTCACGAGGGCGTGATCCATATTATTTTCGGTCGGTCCACCGAGACGCTTGTGCTCGTCGGAGGCACCCCCGGTAGTCTCACGTTTACCGCTCAGCACGATCGATGTAGTGATCCAGCCTGGCGGGACTCGGCGGTGGCCATCCAGCGAAGATTCCGTGCTTCCTTACCCCAGCCGTAGCTTCGGATCCACCCGCCCTCCAGCGCATGCCATCCAGCACCCTACCCCTCCCCCCCCATCCCCATGCACCTTTCCCCCACTCCGCGACCCTCCCCCCGGGTCCGGGCATCCTGAGCGGGCCGATCACAGCCTCACGAGAACTCGATGATTGACCGCCAGCCCTCCGCTCCGAGGGTGTTCCGCATCCCTGCGCCATCGTTTGGCGCGCTGGCCGCCGCCGCCCTGGTCCTGGGCGCCTGCCGCGACCGCGCCGCCGCGGCTGATCCCGGCACGCCCGCCGGCGTCGGAGCGGAGACCGCCGACGGCAGCAGCGGCATCGCCCTCCCCGTCGTCGGCGAGCCGGTGCACCGCGGCGACCTGGTGCTCACCGTCAGCACCACGGGGCAGGTGCGCGCCGATCGCATCGCGCGGCTGCGCGCCGAGACCGGTGGGACCATTACCGGTCTGCGGGTCACCGCCGGTTCAGCGGTGCGTCAGGGCGACACGCTGCTTCAGCTCGACCCCCGACCCTTTGATCTCGCCGTGCGTGAAGCCGAGGCGGCGCTGGCCGAGGCAGAGATCCGCCTCAGCGGCAATCTCTCCAGCGACGCGATCCTCCTTGGGCCGGGGCAGGATACCGTCAGGGCCCGTAACGCCGTCGCGCTCTCCGGCGTCCCCGCGGCGGAGGTGCGACTGGAAAAGGCCAAGCTCGACCGGGAACGCGCCGCGGTGACGGCACCCTTCGACGGTGTCGTCGATCAGGTGAATGTCTCGACCGGCGAGCGGCTGAGCGCGGGCCAGGATATCGCGACGATCGTGGATATGACGCACCTGCGTGTCACCGCGCAGGTGCTGGAGCATGACCTGCCGTTCGTGCAGGTCGGCGGCATCGCCCTGATCACGACACCGGCGCAGGGCGGCACGGCGATACATGGCCGCATCCTCTCCATACTTCCGCTGGTGGATACGGTGGCACGGGCAGGGCGGGTGGAGGTGGGGCTTTCCGCTGGATACGTTGGGGCCGCGCGTGCGCGGCCCGTACTACGGCCTGGGATGTATACGGATGTGCGGCTCGAAGCCGCCCGCCTGCCTGACCGCATCCTGGTGCCGGCCCGCGCCGTGATCGAACGCGATGGCCGCCCGCTGGTGTTCGTGGCCAAAGGCGGCCGAGCCCAGTGGGTGTACATCCTCCCCGGTCGTTCCAACGGTCTCGATACCGAAGTACTGCCTGACTCGAGCACCGGACAGATCCCCGTCGGCGTGGGCGACACGGTGCTGGTCGAAGGGCACCTCACGCTGACCCACGATGCGCCGATCCGGGTGACGGCGGCGGCGGAACGGGCGCCGTAGGGGCCGACCGCCGGTCGGCCCCTGCCCGCGCCCATTCCGCGCCATTCACGTCGCGAACCCATGTCCATCGCGTCCGCTGCGCTCCGCCGTCCGGTCTCCACCGTCGCCGCGACCCTCGCCCTGGTACTCCTCGGGCTGGTGTCGCTCGGCAGACTCCCTGTCGCCCTGCTCCCCGACGTCACCCTTCCCGTCCTCACCATTCGCACCATCTGGCCCAACGCCGCGGCCACCGAAGCCTCGCGCTTCGTTGCCGAGCCAGTCGAAGAGGCGATCGCCGCAACACCCGGCCTGATCGAACTGCGCTCCGTCAGCCGGAACGGGGAGGTGACCACCACTGCACGTTTCGGCTGGGGCACCGACATGGCGCCGACGATGCTGGCGGTGCGCGAGCGGCTCGACAACGCCCGCAGTCGCCTGCCGGAGACCGCCGCACGACCGACGCTCCTCACCAGCGATCCCGGCCAGCGCCCGATCGCTGTCCTTGGCGTCAGCGGCCCGCAGGATCTCCGCGCCCTCGCGCTCCTCGCCGAGCAGGTGCTGGCTCGGCGGCTGGAGCAGCTCGACGGGGTCGCGAGTGTCGCCGTGACCGGCGTGCCGGAAGACGAGGTGCGGGTCGAGCTCAACCCCGAGCGGCTCCGCGCGCTGGGACTCACGCCGGACGACGTGGCAACCGCGGTGCGGGCCGCCAATGTGAGCGCACCCGGCGGCACCATCCGTCGGGGTCAGTTTCGATTTGCCGTGCGTGCACTGACCGAGCTGCAGACGCTGGACGATTTCTCGGATATCCCACTCGCCAGCCGACAGGGGGCGCCGCGGCTGCGCGACGTCGCCACGGTTTCGCTCGCGCTGGCGGAACCGCGCACGCTGACCCGGCTCGATGGCGCGCCCGGCATCGGGCTGCTGGTGTACAAGGACGCCGGTGCGAACACCGTCAGCGTCACCCGCAACATGACCGAGGCGGTGGCGCAGCTCGCGGTCGAGTTTCCCGGGATCAGGATCACGGTCGTGGCCGCGCAGGCCCGTTTCGTCAACGATGCCCTCGGCAATCTGGGTCAGGAGATCATCCTCGGCGGGATCCTCTCGCTGCTGGTCATTCTGCTGATCCTGGGCGACTGGAGGAGCGCGCTCGCAATCGGGCTGATCGTGCCGCTCTCGGTGCTGGTAGCGCTGACGGCGCTGCAGCTGCTCGATGTCACCATCAACGTGCTCTCGCTCGGTGGCCTGGCGCTGGGTGTCGGTCTGCTGGTGGACAACGCCATCGTGGTGGCGGAGGCGAGTGGTCGCTTCCGGGAGCAGGGGTTGAGCCGGCTCGATGCGGCGCGACAGGCGGCGGAAGAGGTGTCGGGACCGCTGATCGCGGGGACGCTGACCACGCTGCTGGTCTTCGGGCCGATTGTCTTCGTGCGAGGCCTGGCCGCGGCACTGTTCCGAGATCTCTCGTTGAGTGTTGTCACGTCGCTCACCGCATCCCTGGTGCTGGCGCTGACGCTGATGCCGGTGATGCTGGCGGGGAAACGGGGCGGACAGACGGACGGGCGGACGGGCGGACGGGCGGACGGTCGGACGGACGGGCGGGCAGACGGTCAGACGGTCGGACGGTCGGACGGTCAGGGGGTCGGACGGTCAGACGGGCCAATCCCCCAATCGCCCAACCGCCCAACCGCCCGACGACACGAACGTTTCGGCCACCACCTCACCGAGCTGTACGAACGCGGCATGATCTGGTCGCTGGACCATCCGCGCACCGTGTTCGCCTCCGCCGCGCTGGCGACGGCGATCGCAGCGGTGATCGGCCTTCGGCTTCCGCGGGAGATCCTGCCGCAGGTCGATGAGGGCGTTGCCGTCGTCTCACTGCACCTGCCCGAAGGCACCGCGATCACCGAGACGGCACGTCAGGTGGCGCGGCTGGAGCAGGCCGCAGGTGCCCTCGGCGTGCGCGGCATCTACGCCCGGGTCGGCTCCGCCACCGATGAAGAGCTCGTGGCCGGCGCGGCACCCGGTGGTCCGGGCGAAGCAGAGCTGTTGCTGCCGGTGCCGGAGGGTGCCAAGGCGGAGCGGTTCGCCGAAGCGCTCCGGGCCCGGGTGCCGGATCTCGCCGCCGGGGCGCTGGCGATCGATCTCGCTGGCCAGTCGGAGTTCGGCAGCCTGATCGGGCGGGAAGGGCGACTGGTACGGGTGGAGGTGAGCGCCCCCGAGCGGCAGCTGGCGCAGCGCTGGGCCGACAGCGCCGGCACCCGCCTGCGCAACCTCCCGGGCCTGGTCGATGTCCGCTCGGCGCATGCGGGCACCCAGCCCGTGATCGAGCTGGCGCTGGAGCGCGATCGGATTGTCAGGCAGGGGCTCACCGTGGATGAGGTCGCCAATACGATTGCCGGCGGGCTCGGCGGGATCGCGGCCAGCGAGCTGCGCGAGACCGACAAGCGCACCCCGATCCGGGTGCGCTACGCCGGAACCGGCAACGAGGATCTGGCCACGGCGCTCGCCGCGACGGTGCGTGGCGTGCCGGTAGGGCAACTGGTGCGGGTGCAGGAAGTCCAGGACCCGGTGGAAGTCGTGCGGGTCAACCAGCGGCCGGTGGCGATGCTGGAGGCCGCGGTGGAGAAGGGCGGAACGGCGCGCGCAGTGAGGGAGATCGAAGCGGCGCTCGGCACGCTGCCCGCTCCGGCCGGCCTCGCCTGGTCCCTCGCCGGCGCCGATCTCGAGCAGCGGCGCACGATGTCCGAGCTCGGGGTTGTGGCGCTTCTGTCAGTGGCGCTCGTCTTCCTGGTGCTGGCGGGAGAATTCGCCTCGTTCACCACGCCGCTCATCGTCATGCTGACCGTGCCGCTGGCCGCGGTCGGCGGCATTGTCGTCCTCTGGCTCACCGGGCAGAGCCTCAACGCCGTCTCACTCATCGGCATGGTGGTGATGATCGGCTTGGCCGACAACGACGCGGTCGTCAAACTCGATGCGATCCGTCGCTTCCGCGCCGACGGACACCCGATCCGCGAGGCGATCCTGTTAGGCGGGCGGCAGCGCCTGCGGGCCATCGCCATGACTTCGCTGACGACGATCGTGGGCGTGCTGCCGCTGGTCTTCGGCTGGGGCAGCGGTGGCGAGCTGTACCAGCCACTAGCGGCCGGCGTGATCGGCGGGTCGGTCACGGCGACGCTGGTAACGTTCTTCGTGCTGCCGACGGCGTATGCGGTGATTGAAACGCAGCGTGAACGTTCCATGGCGCCAGTGTCCACGTCGTCGAATGGAGCGGCGGGTCTGAGACCCGCCGCTACGCGCGCATCGGATGCGCGCGAATCGGACGAAACGTCGTGATCCGCTGGTCCGCCGAGCGACCCGCAATTGTCTGGGCCGTCGCCGCCGCGCTGCTGCTGGCCGGGGGTGTCGCCCTCACCCGCCTGCCGGTGGCTTCGCGACCGTGGGTCGAACTGCCCTCCCTCTCGGTCCGCATGAACTGGCCCGGTGCCTCCGCCGAGCTGGTGGAGACCTATCTCGGTGCGCCGATGGAGGCGGCCATCCAAGGGGTGCGCGGGGTGCACCGGATCGAGAGCGAGTCGAACGAGGGCGATGTCTCCCTGACGATCGAGCTCGAGCCTGGCACCAACGTGCAGCTCGCCCGTCTCGGCATCCTCGAACGCCTCGAACTGCTGCGACCGGAGTTCCCGCCGGGGTCCTCCGGTCTTGCGGTGAGCAATGCCGTGCCGGAGGGGCTGGATGAAGAGCCGCTGGTGGACTACACCGTCGCAGGGCCCTACACCCCGGGGGCGCTGCAGGAACTGGTGGAACGCGACGTCGCGCCGCGCATCAGTGCCGTACCCGGCGTTGCCGGGGTGCAGGCGCGAGGCGGGGCCGTGGTGGGGGTGTCGATCGCCTACAGTCCGGCCCGGCTGCGCCAGCTCGGCCTGACGCCGGCGATGCTCTCGGCGGCGCTCGCGGGTGCGCGCGAGGTGCGCTCACTGGGCAGTGAGCGCGCCGGGGCGACAGAACGCGCGGTCGTGCTGCGTGATGTACCCAGCGCCATCGAGGCCCTGGGCGATCTCCCGGTTGCCGGGCCAGGCGGCCGAGTCTTCCATCTGCGGGAGCTCGCGGCCATCCGGCGGGAGGAGGATGATGAGGACACCTTCTTCCGGGTGAACGGCGAGCCGGCGGTGCAGCTCTCCGTGGCACGACTTCCCGGTGCCGATGCGATCCAGACCGCGCACGGGGTGCATGAGGCGCTCGCCGAGCTCAGCCCCAAGCTGCCTCCCGGCGTGCGGTTCCGGGTCACGAGCGATGAGAGCATTCGGCTCGGCGAGCAGCTCGGCGATCTCGGCCGGCGCGGCACGATCGCGGCGACAGCCGTGCTGGTGGTGCTCGCGCTGACGCTGCAGGCGTGGAGAGCGGTGCTGCTCGTCGTGCTGAGCGCGGCGGTGGCCATCGCCGGCACCGTCCTCGGGCTCTATCTGCTGCATGTGCCCGCCAACCTGCTCACCCTCGCGGGACTCGGCATGGGTGTCGGCATCCTGGTGCAGAACGGCCTGGTGGTGGTCGACCGCTTCCGCACCGTGCCTGATACCGCGGCCGGCCGAGCGGACGCGGGGTGGCGGATCACGCCTGCCGTGGTCGGGGCGACACTGACGACGGCGGTGGTGCTGTTCCCCTTCCTCTACCTGCAGGGCGACGCCCGGGCTGCGTTCACCCCGTTCGCCGTCGCCTTCGGTCTCGCGCTGGCCTGGTCGGTGGTCACGGCGGTCGTGATGGTGCCCGCACTCGGAAGCCGGCACGGGATGCACGAGGTGCGCTGGCCCGCCTGGCGGCGGGCCTACCTCTGGTCGGTCGTCCGGCTGCTGCGCTGGCGCTGGGCGACGGTCGCCACCACCGTGCTGGTGTTAGGCGGGTTGACCTGGGTATTTGTCGTCAAGGTGCCGCGCAGCAGCTACGCAGCCTGGTGGGGCCAGCGCAGCACGCTGAGCGCCTCGCTCTCCTTTCCCACCGGCTCCGATCCGGCCAGTCTTGACGCCAGCATGGGGGAACTCGAGCGCGTGGTGACCGGCCGCTCCGGCGTGGAGGTCGCAACCGCGATCGGGGGACCAGCGGGCGCCTACCTCACCGTGGTCTTCAGTGAGGCCGTCGCTCGCACGGGCCTGCCGCTCCAGCTGCAGGAGGAACTCACTCAGCGCGCCGTGCTGATCGGCGGTGCCGCGGTCAGCGTGGTCGGGCGCGGGCCGGCATTCGCCAGCGGCGGCGGAGCGAGCGCGATGCAGACCTTTCGCATCAAGATTCTCGGCTTCTCCTTCCGCGGTGTCGAGCAGCTCGCGCTTGACCTGAAGGCGCGACTGGAGCGCATTCCGCGGGTGCAGGCGGTTGACGTCAATGCCGCCAGTTTCTGGTTCGGGCAGGACAAGGCGCGCGACGTGGCCCTGCGCCCCGAGCGGGCGCTTCTGGCACGCCAGGGGCTCTCCGCTGCAGACCTCGCCGGAGCCGTCACCCGCGAGGTGGGCGGTGCCGCTGGCCGGCAGCGAGTGGAGATCGCCGGACAGCAACTCTGGCTCTCGCTCAAGACCGAAGGGGCGCGGACCCGCACGCTGGAGGAGCTGCGCGATGCGGCGGTGCCGGCACCGGGTGGAGCCCGGGTGCGCGTCGGCGATGTCGCGACCGTCGAGGAGCGGGCCGCACTCGCCCGGATCAGCCGGGAGGACCAGCAGTATGTACGGGTAGTGAGTTACGAATTTCGCGGCCCGCAGAAGCTGGCAGACCGGACGCACAAGGCGTTCATGGCGTCGATCACGCTGCCGCCCGGCTACTCGGCGAGCGACGAGGTCTTCGGCTGGATTCCCGACCACAGCGAACAGGGGTTGTGGCTGGTGTTCGTGATCGGGCTGGTGCTGGTATTGCTGAGCGTCGCGCTGGTGTTCGATTCGGTCTGGGGCGCCGTCATGGTGCTGCTCAGTCTGCCGATCGCCCTGGGTGGCGTGGTGGTCGCCTTCTGGCTGGCCGACGCGGCGTTTACTCGCGAAGCGGCGGTGGGGGTGATCCTCGTCGTCGGGCTGGCGGTGAACCAGTCGATCCTGCTGGTCGATGGGGTGTTGCAACGGGTTCGGCGGGCGGCGACGGACCGCATGGGCCGCACGCATGCGGCCCCTCTGGTGATCGCCGCCTGCCGCGACAGGGCCGGCATGATCATGCTCGTGACGCTGACGACGCTCGCGTCGCTCATTCCCCTGGCGGTGGGGACTGGCACCGATAATCTCTTCGGTGCGATTGCGCTGGCGACGGCGGGGGGCACGGTGGCGGGGACAGTTGGAGCGATGCTGGTGTTGCCGGCGTTGCTGTTGACCGGGCGGCGTCCGGGCCCGATGTAGGGGCCGCATAGGTGCGGCGCCTACGGCGGCCCCGCCGCGGCCCCGCCGGGTCAATCACACGATCCGCAGCATCCGGTCGTCGCTGGGCCGGAGGCCGAGTTTCCGCAGGTACATCTGTTCGTCGGCGAAGCTGATCAGGGCGTCGGCATCCGTGCCGTCGTCGGGATAGAGGGCCAGCCCGGCGCTGAGGGAAAGCTGGCAGCTGTGCGGGCCCACGACGACCGGATCGCGCAGCGCCGTCTGCAGGCCATCCATCAGCGCCACTGCCGTGGTTCGGTCCGGAAGCCGTTCGAACAGCACGCCGAACTCATCGCCCCCCAGGCGGGCGATCGTGTCGCTGCGCCGGACCACCAGGGAGAGCCGCGCCGCCGTCTGGGTCAGGACCTGATCGCCCACCCCGTGACCGAGCCGGTCGTTCACCGGCTTGAAGCCGTCGAGATCGAGGTAGACGACAGCGAGCAGCTCGCGCCGCCGCATGCCGTGGTCGATCGCATGATTGAGCCGGTCGAAGAACAGGGCGCGGTTCGGCAAGCCGGTCAGCGGGTCGTGCGTCGCCCGATGGCGTTCCTGCCGGCGGGCCTCGTCCAGTTCCGCCATCAGGCGGTGCCGTTCCAGGGAATGGCGCAGTGCCCGTCCCAGACCCCACGAATCGACCCGCCCCTTCACCAGGTAGTCCTGCGCTCCGGCGCGCACCGCCCCGATGGCAAGGCGGTCATCGTCACTGGCGGTGAGTACGACGATCGGCAGCTCGGGCCAGGCTGCGTGGAGCGACTCCACGCCGCGGAGCCCGCTGGTATCTGGGAGATCGAGGTCCAGCAGGATCACGTCGGGCCGATGGGCGGCGATCAGGTCGAGGGCCCGCTCGAGCGTGGTCGCGCGACGGACCTGGAAGGGGTTCCCCGGCAGTTCTTCGAGGAGCACGCCCAGCAGCATGGCGTCATCCGGATCGTCCTCGACCAGGAGGACGTACAGGGAAACGAGCTCCTTGAGAATCGGATCGTGCGCCACGGGTCCCTGTTCGCGCTGATGAGAAAGGTGCCTTCCCATCAGTATCGGCGGCCGGGCCCCTTTCTATAGGGGGCCGAGGCCCGGTCTCACGGTCTCGTCAGCAGTTCCTCGAACAGCGCGAGCGCCGCAGGCGCCTCGCTCTGGCCCAGCCAGAAGATCGCCTTCCGGCGCAGCTCTGGATCGTGATTGCTCCTGGCGATCCGGATCAGCGCCGGCACACCTTCCTCCTCCGGTCGCTGCGACAGCGCGAAGACCGCGGCCTCCCGTACCTCCCCGTCGCCCTTGGGATCCCGCGCGATCGAATCCAGCCCGCGGGTCGCCGCCTCTCCTGCCGCTTGACCCAGCCAGAAGAGCGCGCTCTTCCTGGTCTCGCGGCTGACCCGGTCATTCCGCGCGATCCGGAGCAGCGCGGGCCACGTCTCCACGCTATCGGCGAGCGTGGCAGGGAGGATGGCATCTTCGCCCGCCGATTCACCCCGCTCCGCAACGCCGAGCAGCCAGCGCGACGCCTCCGCCGCGGCGACCGTCCCGAGGTCGACCGTCGCCTCCCGCCGCCAGCGCCCGCCGACGTAACTGCGGATTGCCGTCGTGCGTCCCCCCGTCCGCTCCACCACGACCCGCACCGGCCCATTGGCGCAGGTTCCCTCCCACTCTCCTCGACCGCGACCAGAGTGAGAGGTGAAGACATTCTCACCGTCGCCGCATACACCCTCCCGTGCAGCAAAGGCGAACCGCACCGTGCCGTCCCGCAGGCCTCCTATACGACTGTCGAGCGTCTGGCCCGTGAGACCGGGTGCCGTTCCCACGGCCAGCGCAAGCAGCAGCATGGTTCGCATCGCCGGCTCCTAGTCGTTCAGGATCTGTTCGATGTACTGGGCCGCGCGCGGGTCGTCCGACTGACCCAGCCAGAAGATCGCCTTCTTCCGCATCTCGGGATCCTTGTCCTTCCGCGCGATATCCACCAGCCGATCCACCACGGACGAATCGCCCAGCTGGGCCATCGCGAAGATCGTCTGTTCCTTGAGCTCCGGATCGGTCAGCGAGGTGTACAGCGTACCGAGCTCGGCCGCGGAGCCATCGGTCTGACCCAGCCAGAAGATGGCCTTCTTGCGCAGCTCGATCGCACTCTTCGGGGTCTTCGCCACGTCGAGCAGCCAGCGGCGGTCTTCGGTCTTGCCTGACTGGGCCACCCCGAAGATCACCTTGTCCTTGAGGTCGTCGTCGTCCAGTCGTGCGAAGAGACCACGCAGGTACTCGCCGCCGCCCTTTTCTGACTGACCCAGCCAGAAGATGGCCTTCTCCCGCACTCCGCGGGGGACGTCCTTCCGCTCGGCGATATCGCGCAGAGCCTGGGCGGCACGGGGATCGTCCTGCTGAGCCAGGGCGAAAACCGCGCGCTCCTGCAGGTCGGCGTCGCCGGTGCGCCGCGCGATCGAATCGAGCGCCGCCACCGCCTCCGGCGTATTGACCTGCGACAGCCAGAACACCGCCTGCTGCCGCACCTCGGCGTCCGGGTCGTTGCGGGCCGCGGCGACCAGGATGTTGGCGGCCTCACCCTCGCTCGCCTGGGCCACGAGGAAGACGGCCTTGCGTCGCAGGCAGACCGATCCCGGGTCACGCCGGGCCAGGACCCGGGTCAGCAGCGGGAGCGCCCGATCGTGGTCCATCTGCAGCACGGCGTTCAGCGCCGCCATCTTCACATCGGATTCATCTTCACAATTCCCCGAACCGGCCCTGCCACCGGGCGTGGTCGCACTCTCCCCTTCACGGATCACCGCTTCGGCTGCACCCGGATCCCCCTCCCGGGCAAGCGAGCCCTGGATTCGGGTCGCGAGCGCCTCGCCATCGCCCCGCGTGGCGGCGGCGGGATACTTCGTGCGCTGCATTTCAAGCACCGCGAGAGCCTTCTTGAGATTGTCCTCTCCGCCGACCCGATACTGCGCGAACGCCTGCCAGTAGAGCGCATCGCCGGCGTAGCCCGACTTCGGGTGCTTCCGCACCAGGTCGCCAAAGAGCGTGACGGCGCGGGTGAACTGATTCTTGTTCAGCGCTGCCCGGGCGAGTTTGTACAACGAATCGGCCGGATCGCCCTGCAGCCAGGGCGCGGGGGCGACGGACGCAATCGAGTCGGCCTGACGAGCCGAGGGGAACAGGGGCAGGTACATATCGCTCGTGGCCAGCGAGGCAGCAGCGGCGAATCCCAGGAACCAGCGGCTCATTCAGCTCTCTCCTTGCAGGACGGGCGCAGCGCCCGTCGGTACGGCCGACCGCAGGCGGGCAATGGTGCCCCGGCGATCGAGTCCAGTGGTGATCAGGTTGAGGTCCTCTCCCGCTTCCGCGGGCAATTGCGCGATCTCGGCCAGGACCAATTCGAGGTCCTGCAGGAGCGGTTGGATCCGCGCGTCGCGGCCGCCGGGACTGTCCAGCAGGATCCGGGTGGCGGCGAGCAGCCGGCGCGCCTCCTCGGGGGCAACTGTATCGGCCTTGCCACTCCGGGCCTCGGCCCGGAAACCAGTGAGGAACACCTCCACCCGGCCGAGGTGATCGCCGGTGGTGATTTGCTGGGCGAGGGTAGGGGCGGGCGCCCCTGCCTGACCATCCACATTCACTCCCGGCCGACCGGCGATGATCGGCGTGGGCTGCACACTCATCCGGCCGAGCGCGAAGGCGAGCAGCACGGCTGCCGCCGCCGCCGTGGGAATCAGGAAGGGCAGGGCGCGCCGCCAGGGTGAGCGGAGCGGCGTGACCGGTGTCTTCCGGGCCTCCGCGATGCGGGCCCAGAGCTGCTCACGCGGTGGCTCCGGTGGCTGGCGATAGGCGCGGGCGAGTTCCGCGAGGTTTGGGTCGAGTTCGTCGTCCGTCATGCTAGTCTCCGCTGGTCCTGGCGAATGCCGCGAGTGATTCCCGCAGCCGGCCGCGGGCCCGATGCAGCTGGGCCTTGGAAGTGCCCGCGGTCACTCCGAGCATCTGCCCGATCTCCTCATGGGTGTAGCCTTCGACATCGTGCAGCACGAACACCGAGCGATAGCCTTCTGCCAGCTGGTCGATGGCGCGGTGGAGCCGCTCGCCAAGATCGGCGTCGCTCCTGCGTGGCGCGGGGTCGGCGACATTCGCTCCCGCTTCGATCGGTAGTTCACGCTCGATCTTTCGTTTGGCGGATCGCAGCCCGCCGAGTGCGACCGAGACCGCGATCGACCCGATCCAGGTCCCCAGCTTCGAGTCGCCGCGGAAATCCCCCAGCCGGCGGAAGACCCGGATGAAGGTCTCCTGGGTCCAGTCGGCGGCGCGGTCGCCATCGCCGGCGAAGCGCCAGGTCATACGCCAGACCTGGTCGACGTAGCGATCGTAGAGGGTGCGTTCCGCACCCTGATCCCCCGCGAGTACGCGGGCGATGAGGTCGTGCTCTGTCACGGCACTCCAGGGTCTGGTTTTGTCACTCGGCCGATCCTGCGCCACTCTGACGCAAGCGGGACGGAAAGGGTTGCTCGAGAGGGGTGGAGTGGGCAAGGCTGGAGGGGCGTGTGAGGTGACCCGGTCTTACGGCCCGCCGGACCGCGCGGTAGGTTGACCCCGCGTCCCCAGGGCCGGGGACGGATCGCGGAAGTCGTAGCGACCCGCCATCTCGACTCCGGGGGTGTCCCAGCCCCAGGAGGCCCAGCATGCACCCACCGATCCGTTCCAGCCGTCTCAACATTGCCTGCTCGTTCGCACTGCTCGCGTGTGCCGGCCCGCTCGCGGCCCAGGCCGCTCCCCCTCCGCCGTACATCGAGATCTTCCGTGAGGAAGTGAAGGTTGGCCGCGGCGGCGCCCACGTCTTGACCGAGGCCGGCTGGCCCCGCGCCTTTGCGCGGGCCAAGACCCCCAATCACTACATCGCCCTCACCACCAGCTACGGGCCCGCCGAGGCGTGGTTTGTGGATGGGCGCGGCTCCATCAGCGAGATCGACGAGTTCAACCGCCAGGTCGGGGCGGCCCCCGGGCTGACTGCCGAACTGGACCGGCTCTCCGCCGCGGACGCCGCCAACATCAGCAGCGTGCGCATCATCCTCGGCCGGTACCAGGCCGCGATGAGCAATGGGCCGGACATCGATGTGGCGGCGATGCGGGTCTGGGAGGTGCTCATCTTCCGGGTCAAGCCGGGGCACGAGGCGGCTCTCGCCCGGGCGGCCGCGTTGTACCGCACCCTCGTAGAAAAGGCCCAGGTGATCGCGCCGTGGGCCACCTACGAGGTGATGGCGGGCATGCAGGGCCCCACCTACCTGGTTTGGATCCCGCACAAGACCCTGGCCGAAATTGACCCCGCGACAGGCGTGGGCGCTGCCATCGAGGCGGCGATGACGGACTCGGCCGGCATGCAGTTCGACAGCTACGCCGAGGGATACTATTCGATCGAAAAGTTCATCTTCACTGTGAGTCCGGAGATGAGCTATCCGTCACCCGAATTCGTGGCGCAGGACCCGAGTTTCTGGGGTCGGAAGGTGAAGGTCCCGCCGAAGACCACTCCGTGAGCGCCGGGGAGGGGCCGAGCCGTCGCTCCGCCCCTCTCCGCTGCGCACCGGACCCACCCTCGACGACGCACCCGGAATCTCCCCCCCACTGGGGCCGAATTGAAATTCTGCGCTCGAATCACGGCACTCCGCCGCCGGTCGAGTCACGCCGCCGTTCCTGCGCTCCTCTGACGCGAGCGGGAGCAGACGGGTCGGGTCCGACGGGCGTGGTGGCGGCGCGAGGCGGTGGGCGAGACGCTCCGACCCCGGTCTGGGGCGCGGTGGGAGGCCAGCGGAAGTGCCTCTCCTAAGTACCTGACTCTGAAAGACTTGCGTTGTCACGCGGCGGTTGCAATGGCGGCCGTGGCCGGGCTATATTCCCGCGTCCAATCTGACCGCTTCGGGGCCGCAACTGGCCTGCGCTGAATTCCAGTACGGGCGACCCAGCGGGTGGCCCCTGCGTCCCGATCACTTCCGTCACAACCACGGATCCGCATGACCGGCCTGAATCCCAACGAGCGCATCCTGCCTCGGCTGATCGAGGAGGAGATGCAGCAGTCGTTCATCAACTACTCGATGAGCGTCATCGTCTCCCGCGCCCTGCCGGATGTGCGCGACGGCCTGAAGCCGGTGCACCGCCGGATTCTCTATGCGATGAACGAGCTCGGCCTGGTGCCGGGCCGGCCGTACAAGAAATCCGCGACCGTGGTGGGCGACGTGTTAGGCAAGTACCACCCCCACGGCGACAGCTCGGTCTATGACGCGCTGGTGCGCATGGTGCAGGAGTTCTCCCTGCGCTATCCGCTGGTCGACGGACAGGGCAACTTCGGCTCGGTCGATGGTGATCCGGCGGCGGCATACCGGTATACCGAGGCGCGGCTCACGCCGATCGCCGTCACGATGCTGGAGGATATCGACAAGAACACGGTCGATTTCCAGGCCAATTTCGATGACCGGCTGCAGGAGCCGACGGTGCTGCCGTCGCGAGTGCCGAATCTGCTGGTCAACGGCTCGAGCGGCATCGCCGTCGGCATGGCGACGAACATTCCGCCCCACAATCTGCGCGAGGTGGTCAAGGCGACCCAGGCGCTGATCGACGAGCCCGAGCTGACCATCAGCGACCTCCGCAAGCACATCAAGGGCCCCGACTTCCCCACCGCCGGCTACATCTACGGCAAGCAGGGGATCAAGGAGGCCTACGAGACCGGCCGCGGCAAGATCATCATGCGGGCGCGGGCCCAGATCGAGGAGAAGGAATCGAGCGGCAAGAGCCAGATCGTCATCACCGAGATTCCCTACCAGGTGAACAAGGAGAATCTGGTCAAGGCGATCGCCGAGCAGGTGATCGACAAGAAGCTCGAAGGCATCAGCGGGGTGAATGACGAGTCGGACAAGGACGGCATGCGGATCGTGGTCACGCTCAAGCGCGACGCGATCCCCAACGTGGTGCTGAACCAGCTCTACAAGCACACCGCGATGCAGTCCACCTTCGGCGTGATCATGCTGGCGCTGGACGACGGCGCGCCCAAGGTCATGAACCTGAAGACGATGCTGGAGCGGTATATCGCGCACCGGCACCAGGTCGTGGTTCGGCGGACCCAGTTCGACCTCGACGCGGCGCAGGCGCGGGAGCACATTCTCGAGGGGCTCAAGATCTGCGTCGACAACATCGACGAGGTCGTGCGGATCATCCGCGAGTCCAAGGACGTGCCCGAGGCGGATGCCCGGCTGCGGAAGCGGTTCGGGCTGTCGGAGAAGCAGGCCGACGCGATCCTCAACATGCGGCTCGCCAAGCTCACCGGTCTCGAAATCGAGAAGCTGGAGGCGGAGCTGGCGGAGGTCCGTACCGAGATCAAGGAGCTCAAGAGCATCCTCGCCTCGAAGCCCAAGCGGATGGCCATCCTCAAGGAGGAGCTGGAGGAGGTCGCCAAGAAGTACGGCGACGACCGGCGGACGGAGATCCTGGCCGACCAGGACGACTTCTCGGTGGAGGACCTGATCGCCGAGGAGGACATGGTCATCACGATCTCGCACACCGGCTACATCAAGCGGATCGCGGTGAGCACCTACCGCCGCCAGCGGCGCGGAGGCCGCGGGCTGCAGGGGGCGACGACGAAGGAAGAGGACTGGATCGAGCACCTCTTCATCGCCAGCACCCACGACTACCTGATGTTCTTCACCAACACCGGGCACGTGCACTGGCTCAAGGTGCATGAAATCCCGCAGGGCGGCCGCGCCAGCCGGGGCAAGCCGGTGGTGAACTGCATCGCCATCCGGCAGGACGAGCGGGTGGCGGCGACGGTGGCGGTGCGGGCGTTCGCCGCCGACCAGGGGCTGATCTTCGTCACCCGCAACGGCACGGTGAAGAAGACCAGTCTCGCCGAGTACGGCAACGTGCGGAGCACCGGCATCCGGGCGATCAACATCGACGAGGGCGACGAGCTCATCGACGTGCAGCAGTGCGACAGTGAGAGCGATATCGTGCTGGCGACCGCGGACGGCATGAGCATCCGCTTCCATTCGGGCGACGTCCGCTCGATGGGGCGGGTCGCCACCGGGGTGAAGGGGATCGAGCTGGAGACGAACGACCATGTGATCGGCATGGTGATCATCCGGCGGGACGCGACGCTGCTGGTGGTCTCGGAAAAGGGCTTCGGCAAGCGCTCCGAGCTGGCGGATTACCGGGTGCAGAAGCGGGGCGGGAAGGGGATCATCACGCTCAAGCGCACCGACAAGACCGGCGCCCTCGTCGCCCTCATGGAGGTACAGCCGGACAACGAGCTGATGCTGATCACCAAGCATGGCGTCATCATCCGCATGCCGGTCGATTCCATCCGGGTCATCAGCCGCAACACCCAGGGCGTCCGGGTCATGAATCTGGATGCCGGCGACACCGTGGTGGATGTGGCCCGGGTGGTGAATGAGGACGAAGCGGGCGCGCCCGAAGAGGGGGTGGAAGCGCCCGGTGCCGATGACGCGGAGTAGGCGTCGGCCCATCATCTCACGCGCAGCCGCATGCTGACCGCGTGAGCGCACCGGCCACGCTGCCCCTGGTGTCCCTCGCCGCGATCCAGGACGCGGCGCGTGCGCTCGCCGGCATCGCGGTCCGCACTCCGATGGTCCGCGTGGCGGACCGGCCGCTCCTCCTCAAGTGCGAGCACCTGCAGCCCATCGGCGCCTTCAAGATCCGCGGCGCCTTCACGGCCATCGCCGCGCTCGCCCCGGCAGACCGGGCCCGCGGCGTCGTGACGTCCTCCAGCGGCAATCATGGGCAGGCGGTGGCCGCCGTCGCCCACCGGTTCGGGATCCCGAGTGTGATCGTGATGCCCGAGTCGGCGCCCGGCATCAAGGTCGCGGGCGTGCGGAGCCATGGTGGCGAGGTGGTCTTTGCCGGCAAGACCCGCTCACCGCAACAGCAGACGGTGGCCGAGGGGTTCGTGACGTCCAGGGGCATGACGATGATCCCGCCGTTCGATCATGCCGGCGTCATCACGGGGCAGGGCACCTGCGGCCTCGAGATCATGGAGCAGGCGCCGGATGCGCGCACCGTGCTGGTGCCGGTGGGGGGAGGGGGACTACTCTCCGGGGTCACGACGGCGATCAGCGGCCTCAGGCCCGATATCGAGATCATCGGGGTGGAACCGGCGGGAGCGCCGAAGCTCTCCGCGGCTCTCGCGGCAGGTGGCCCGGTGCTGCTGGAACAGACGGCGAGCGTTGCGGATGGCCTGCTCACCCGCTCGATCGGTGTGCTGCCCTGGTCGCTGATCCACGGGCGAGTGCGGCGCGCGGTGCAGGTGACGGAAGCGGAGATCGGCGCGGCGGTGCGCTGGCTGTATCATCATCAGGGGCTGCGGGTCGAGCCGTCGGGAGCGGTGGCGGTGGCCGCCGTCCTGGCGGGAAAGATCGAGAGCGACGGCCCGATCGTGGCCGTGCTGAGCGGAGGCAACGTGGATCCCGATCTCTTCCAGCGCCTGATCGATTCGTGAGCCTCGCCCCGCGCATCCTGGTCGCCGATGATGACCAGGCGCTGACCCGCACCCTCTCCTGGATCCTCAAGGAGAACGGGTACGAGGTCGCTGTCGTCAGCAACGGCGATCATCTGCTGGATCGTCTCGCGGCCGATCCCTACGACCTGCTGCTGCTCGACATCATGATGCCGGGCGCGGACGGGCTGCAGCTGCTGGAACAGGTCAAGGCCGATCCGCGGGTCAGCGATGTGCCGGTGCTGATGATCTCCAGCATGCCCCCGGAAGAGGCCACCGTCCGTGCCCTCGGACTCGGTGCGGCCGATTTCATCTCCAAGCCGTTCAGGGTGCGGGAGCTGCTGGCGCGGGTCAAGGCGCACCTCCGGGTCGGGCGCGAACTCAACCTGGCGCGCGCCGAGGCCCGCAGCCGCTCCGAAATGGTGGATATCCTCCAGGAGGTGACCGCCTCGCTCAAGCCGGAGGAGATCTACCACATCCTGGTGCGCCGGGTGGCCCGCGGCCTCAAGATATCGAAGTGCTCGCTGATCTTCGCCACTCCGGGCGAGGAGGAAGCCCTCGTGGTGGCCTCCTACGAGAACCCGATGCTGCGCGACCTGCGCATCGGCCTGGGCCGCTACCCCGAGATCCGGCGCGCGCTGGACACCCGTCAGACGGTGCTGGTCACCGACGTGGCCACCGACCCGCTGTATGCCGAAGCGCGCGAGGAGTGGGAATCAGAGGGCTGGAAGGTGCCGACCCGCTCGGCGATCGCGATTCCCTTCGTGATGAAGGACCAGCGGGCGGGGGTATTCTTCCTCCGCACGACGATCGAAGACACGCCGCTCAACGCCTCCGACATGGCGTTCGCGGAGCAGGTGATCAAGGCGGCGACGCAGGCGCTCGAGAAGGCGTATGACCTCGAGAGCGCGGTCGTTGGCCGGGAGCAGATGAAGCAGCTGGCCGAAACCGATTCGCTGACCGGCACCTTCAACCGGCGGGCCCTGGCGGAGAAGCTGGTGCAGGAAGTGGAGCGGGCCAGTCGCTACAACACCCAGCTCGCCTGCCTGATGATCGACGTCGATAACTTCAAGCAGATCAACGACGCCCACGGACACCTCGTGGGCGACACGGTCCTGCGGCAGCTGGGCGCCATCCTCCGGCGGGAGCAACGGGCGGTGGATGTGGTCGCCCGCTACGGGGGCGAGGAGTTCGTCGTGCTGCTGCCGGAGACGATCTCGGGCGGGGCGCGGATTTTCGCCGATCGTGTCATCAAGAAGGTCGCCGTATATACCTTTGGCGATGCGGAGCACGCCATCCACGTGACGATCAGCATCGGTATCGCCAGCTATCCCGACCAGCGGGTGCAGGACGGCGAGACCCTGTTGACGCTGGCGGATCAGAACCTGTACAAGGCCAAGCAGGACGGCCGCAACCGGTACCGCGATTGAGCAGCCGACGCTGCCCCCGCTGCAATCGGATCTATCCCGATCCGGCCCGCTTCTGTCCCCAGGACGGGAGCCCGCTGGTCGAGGTCGCCGGGGCCGCCCCCCCCGCCCCCGCGCCGGATCAGACCAGCGCGGGACTGCGCACCCTGGTGCGTCAGGCCGCGCTCAAGCGCGGGCCGGGGATGGACCGCGCCAGCACGCTCACCAACGCGCTGCTCGATGAACGCTATCAGGTGGGCAAGCGTCTCGGCGAAGGTGGCATGTCCTACGTCTACCTCGCCAAGGACATGACCACCGGCGATACCGTCGCCATCAAGGTGCTCACCCCCAAGCTCAAGGAAGACAAGAGCTCGGTGGAGCGCCTGCGGCGCGAGGCGGGTCTCGCCATGCGGCTCGATCATCCGAACGTCTGCCGCATCTTCCGCCTCGGTGAGACCGAGGACGGCCTGATCTACCTGGTGATGCCCTACCTGCCGGGCGAGCTGTTGTCGGACCGCGAGGTGCGCCAGGGCGCACTGCCGATCGACTTCGGCGTGCCGCTGCTGGTGCAGATGTGCCGCGGGCTGCAGCATGCGCACGACCTCCAGATCGTGCATCGCGACCTCAAGCCGGAAAATGTGATGCTGGTGCCGGATGATTCGGGCGCCGGCGGCGTGCGGGCGGTCGTCATGGACTTCGGTCTGGCCAAGGAGCGGCGCCAGGAGCCCGAGGTCGCCAAGCTCACGGCGACGGGGATCGTGCTCGGCACGCCCGAGTTCATGAGCCCCGAGCAGATCCGCGGCAAGGTGCTCGATCTGCGAAGTGACGTTTATGCGCTCGCGATCGTCGCCTTCGAGATGTTCACCGGCCAGCTTCCCTTCCAGGGCCGCAACGCGCAGGAGATGATGATCGCACGGCTGCGCGGCAAGCCCAAGCTGCTGCGGGAGGTGAAGCCCGACCTGCCGGGCCGTCTGGAGCAGGTGCTCAACAAGGCGATGGCGCTGGATCCGGGCGACCGGTTCGCCTCGATGGGCGCCTTTGCAGAGGCGATCGAAGGAGCAGAGGAGAGCGGGGTGTTTGCCCGGCTCTTCCGGAAATAGCTGGCGGGAGTGGGGAGTGGGGAACGGGGAACGGGATCGACGGTATAGCAAGGATGCGCCCTCACCTTCGATTGCTCGGCCGCCTCCTGATTTGCCTGCTCTTCTCTTTCCCGGTCGCCCGGTCCCCGCTGTCGGCTCAGCTCCCCCCCGCGGATTTTCTCCTCTCCGCTCTCAAGTGCCATCGCATCGTTTTCTTCGGCGACATTCACCCGCTGGCCGAGCCGAAGGAAATCGTCGCGGAGGTGGTGGCGCGGCAGGATGCATCTGCCCCGCTCAGCCTGCTGGCGCTCGAAATTGGGTCGGATCAGCAGCCATGGATTGATGCCTACCTGGCGAGCTTCCCCGAGGATACTTCCATCCTGCTGGAGCACTCGCGCACACTGCGGGTGCACTGGGGCGCCAGCCGGGAATATCTGGGGATCTATCGGGCGGCGTGGCGCTGGAATGCGGCGCACCCGGGGGACCCATTGCGCATTCTGGCCGCGGACATCCGTGGCTGGCCGATGACACCGCTGACCGAAGGGATGGCGGTCGGCGGATTCGTCAACCGCGACCCCTGGATGGCCGAGGCATTCGCCCGAGGCCTGAAGCAGCGGCCGGCGGGGCGGGTGCTGATATTCATGGGCGGTTACCACGGACTGAAGACGGTGGGCGGCGAGGTCACGATTGGACGGGTGCACGATCGTTTCGATCGGTGGTTCGCCGGTTACCTGAGCGATGCAGGCACGCCGGTCTATTCCGTCTTCACCGATGCGGTTCTCGAAAGCGGGCATGGGGCGACGCGCCTGTATGATCAGCTCGCGTCATCGTATCCCGGCCAGAATGTGGCCCTCGTCCTGGACACGCTCTCCGACCAGATCCGGGCGCCACTGCACGAGGTGAGACAGGCCGGCTATCATCTCGAGTTCCTCCCGCTGCGTTTCACGATGCGCCACACGGTGGACGCCATGGTGATCCTCAACGCGACCCGACCGATTACCGTCTTTGACGGCGTGTACGATCGCGAACGGTAGGGACGCGGTCAGACGCAGTGGTGGCCGGTCCACCTGAAGCACTCCACTTTCCGGAGGTCGGATGCGACGCGGCACTCTCTCAATTGCAATGGTAGCGCTGGCCGGCGTCATCACCGGGGCGCTGGCGATGTGGACGCTCGGCCGGGGCGACGTACCGGGAGGGGCGCGGCTGAGCCCCGCCTCTGCGACGACGCACGGCGAATGGATCCGGATCGCCAACGCCGCGGGCGATTCGATGCGCGCGTATGTCGCCTATCCCGAGCGCAAGGACAAGGCGCCGGCGGTGATCGTGATCCATGAGATCTTCGGTTTGAGCGACTGGGAACCGAGCGTCGCCGACCGCCTGGCCGGCGCCGGTTACGTCGCCATCGTCCCTGACCTGCTCAGCACCCGCTTCGGCATCACGCCAGCCATTCCCGACAGCGGCCGGAAGCTCACCGCGCTGCTGACGCCGGAAGGGGTCAATGCCGATCTCGATGCGGCATACGCCTATGTGAACCGGCTGGCGGCGGTGCGGAAGGACGACATCGCCACGATCGGCTTCTGCTGGGGCGGCGGGAAGAGTTTTCGCTATGCGACGGCCAATCCGAAGCTCAGGGCGGCGGTGGTCTGCTACGGCCCCGCGCCCGACTCAACCCTTCTGGCCGGCATCAACGCGAAAGTGCTCGGCGTCTACGGCGAGAATGATGCCCGTATCACCGCCTCCCTCCCCGATGTCGACCGTCAGTTGAAGGCAGCCGGGAAGAGCTTCGAGTACCGGATCTATCCCGGCACCGGCCACGGCTTCCTGCGGCCCGGTCGCACCGGTTCGGATGGCCCGGAGGTGGAGCGGGCGTGGACCAACATTCTGGGCTTCTTTAGGGAAGCGCTGCGATAGGCTTTGACAGGCTTGCCCGAAGCGGGCGTGCCGCGATCGACTCATCGAATCGTCACGGGCAGGGGTCGACCGCCGGTCGACCCCTGCCCCATCTGATCCAGGGCTGTCTGGAGAACGCCGCATGATCCACCACATCGTCTGCTTCCGGTTCAAGCCCGGCACCGCGTCGGCGCAGATCGCCGAGGCCGGCGCTGGGCTCCTCGCAATGGAAGGACGCATTCCTGACATCCGCGCCATTCGCTTTGCCCCCAACCAGGCGCCCAGCGCCTCGGAGTATTCGCATGTGCTGACGGTTGTCCTCGACGACATGGCCGCGGTGCAGCGGTACAGCGACCACCCCGTGCATCTCGAGACTGTCGCCCGGTTCCTCGCGCCGATCCGGGAGGCACGCCTCGCCCTGGATATCGAAGCTTAGCAGTCGGTCCGCGCATCGAGGGGCGGGTCTGAGACCCGCCCCTGCGCTTATCTTGGTGCCATGATCCTCTCCCTGCTGTTCCTGCTCCAGGCCCCGCTCGCGGCCCGGACCGATCCCGATTCCATCCTGCCGCAGCACACACCGCTGCACCACGACCTCACGATCGTCCTGCCCGACACCGGTCGCCACATCCTCGGTGTGCTCACGACCACCTGGCTGTTGCGTTCCGACAAGCCTATCGAACTCGAGCTGGATTCCATCTATCGCATCGTCCGGGTGCTGACTGATGGCAAGGGGGAACGCCGGCTGGCGCGGGCCGAGTACGCCCTGCTGGCGAGTGGCGGCGTCCACATCCCGCATGCCAAGGCAGCCGGCGACACCCTGCACACCACGATTCGCTATCACGGCAATGCGCGGAACGGTCTCATCATCCGCACCGACAGCGCCGGCCGGCGGACGATCTTTGCCGACAACTGGCCGGACCGGGCCCATGACTGGATCCCGCTCTACGATCATCCTAGCGCCAAGGCGACCGTGAACCTGCATGTCGAGGCGGCCGGCGAGCTGCAGGTGGTGGCCACCGGTGTACTGCAGCGGATCGACACTCTGCCTCGGGGCCGCCGGCTGTGGCACTTCGAACAGGCCGAGAAAATCCCGCCCTATGGCATTGTCATCGGTGCGGCACGCCTGGCAACGACACCGGTGCCTCCGGTCGCGTGTGAGCTCCGCTGCGTCCCCCAGGCCATCGTGACCTTTCCCGAGGATTCCGCCGCTGCGATCAACGGCCCGTTCCGCCGCGTCGGCGACATGGTGGAATTCTTCAGCCGCTACATCGGCCCATTTCCCTATGCTCGGCTCTCCCACGTGCAGTCCACCACAATGTTTGGCGGCGCGGAGAACCCGACCGCGATCTTCTACGACGAAGCGGCCTACGCAAACGGTCGGCTGAGCGAAGCCACCGTCGCCCATGAGACGGCGCACCAGTGGTTCGGTGATGCCGTCACCGAAGCCGACTGGCACCACCTCTGGCTCTCCGAGGGCTTCGCCACCTATTTCTCCGCGCTATGGGTGCGTCACGCCGACGGTGATAGCGCGTTCCGGCGCACCATGGTTCGTGCTGCGGAAGGCGTGTTCAAGTCGGCGGCGACGGAGCGGCCGATCCTGGACATGGCGGCCACCGATCTCATGGGATTGCTGAACACCAACAACTATCCCAAGGCCGGGTGGGCGCTGCATTCGCTCCGCGGCCTGATCGGCGATTCCGCCTTCCAGTCGGGCATCCGGGCCTACTATCAGCGTTATCGCGACTCGACGGCGCTCTCCGCCGACTTCGCCGCCGTCATGTCCGCGGCGGCCGGGCAGGATCTCACCTGGTACTTCACCCAGGCGCTGACGCAGCCGGGATATCCCAGGCTCGCCGTCACCTGGAAGCAGACCAAAGGCATGCTCACCCTGACTGTCAGGCAGACCCAGCCCGCCGCGTGGGGCACCTATCGGCTGCCCGGTCTCGTCCTCCTGATCGACGGCAGTGTGGTGAAGGTGGACGTCGCCGGGCCCGAAACGGTCGTCCGCCTCCCGCGGAAACAGGCGCCGAAGTCAGTGGTGGTCGATCCCGATGCCTGGTGGCTGTTGCAGGCGACGGTCGAGCGGGCGCCGTGAGGCGGGTTGACCTGCTCGGCGCGGTGCTGGTGCTGGCCGCCTGCCGTGGAACTCTGTCGCCGCTGTCGAATCGGGTGAAGGTAGGGCAGGAGCCGTTCATGATCGTGGTGGCGGACGGCGAGGATGGCCTGGGCGACCTCTTCGCTTCATCGACCAGTGGCGGTCAAGCCTGGCAGCTCACCTTCACCCGGGTGGACGAACGGCTGCCGGCGCTCTCCCCCGATGGCATCTCGCTCGCCTTTGTCCGCAGCCGGGCTCCGGGCGACACCACCGGGGTGCACATCTCGGTGATGAACCTGCTGAACGGTGCCGAGCGGCAGCTCGAGTTGCCCGCCGGGATGCGGACCGATGCACTCGCCTGGTCGGCAGATGGATCCCGGTTCTACGCCCGTTCGGAGGGCCAGCTGCTGGAGAGCGCGGCTCCTCCGGCGCCCACCGGATTCGCGCCAGTAGCGGCGGTGGGCCGGGCGGCTGCCGAGTCCGCTTTCGTCGTGCTGCTGGGCACACCACCGACGGTGGCGGTTGAGCGCTGCGTCGGGGGCGACGGGCTCTGCGTGCAGCTTGGTGATGGCAGTGTGGCACCGCTGGCGGCGGGAGGATCGGGCCCGCTCCGGTGGAGCGGGGATTCGGTGGCGTACTGGGATGGTAGTGTGTACGTCGTGCGGCCGCTCGGTGGGGGCCGGACGCGCTCCCTGGCATGGGATCCGCCGCTCAGGCATCCACGTCAGGCAACGATGTACATCGGAAGCGGAGTTCGGGACGGTCCCAGTTAGGCGTTGATGGGGTGCGGCCGGGTGGCGATCGCATCCCACGCTGCCTCGAGCGCCATCGCGACGGGAGGGCTGTCGGGGGTCCAGTCGCCGGCGGCCACCCGTTCCGCGACAAACCCCACGATGGTCAGCCACACCGAAGCCCACAGCTCCGCCGGCCCGGACCGCACCTGTCCATCCGACTTCCCCATTGCCACCTGCGACACGAGCCGGTTCAGCACCTCGCGGGCCACCGCCTTGCTGGTGTCGTCCAGGAAGGGCTCCTGACCCTCGCCGAAGAACATCCGGACCAGCGGAGCATCGGTGGCTGCCATGTCAACGATCTGGCGCGCGAGTGTGGTCAGGCGTTCCGGGGCTCGGCGGACCCGGTCGGCCTCGACGGCATCGAGCAGGCCCAGTGCCCAGCGCTGGGCACGGCGATAGGCTTCGTTGAGCAGGTGTTCCTTGCTGGAGAAGTGGCGGTAGATCGTGCCTTCGGCGACGCCGGCCCGGGCCGAGAGCATCGGGGTGGTAGTGCGCAGGAAACCAGTTGTGGTGTAGAGCGCGAGGCCGGCGGTCAGGAGCCGCTCGCGGGTGGCGTCGCCGTCGCGGCGGGCGGAACGGTTCATGAAAAGAATCTAATCTGCGGCTCCGCTGCGCGCCCCGGGATGGGTACCTTCCCAGCCGACATATTACTCGAGGCCATGCAGTGACTCTGGATTTCAGGACGTTGTGGGACCAGGCGCTCGACTTCGATGCCTTCGTGGCCGAAGCGAAGGAGCAGAAAGACCTCTGGGCTGGCACCTATCGCCTGGCGCGGGTCCCCGAGTGGGCCCACGTCACCATCCCGGCGGGGAAGGAGCGGCGGTTGCTGGCGCTCGCCGAGGACTGGTGTGTCGACACCGCAAGCACGCTTCCGGTGCTGGCCAAGTGGGCCGCGGAGGTGCCCGGTCTCTCGCTCCGCATTCTGCCGCGGGACCAGCATCCCGATTTCATGAACCAGTACCTCACCAACGGCGCTCGGTCCATCCCGGTGGTTGTCGTGCTCGACAACGACTTCCGCGAACTCAGCTTCTGGGGTCCCTATCCCGGGCCACTCGGTGACTGGGTGAAGGACCACAAGCCGCCGGCACTGGTGAAGGAGGAGTTCGTGAAGGGGAAGCGGTCCTGGTACGCCCGGGACCGCGGCGAGACGACGCTCAGGGAAGTGCTGGGGCGGCTCGGGGTGTAGGCTCGTGGGAACCGGTCAGACGACGGGGGCATGAGCCGGCTTTCACCTGGTTCTCAACCCGCGTTCAGGACCCGCAGGACAGATTGAGCCGATTGCCTCAATCAGGATGGGCCCCTTGCCTCGTCACCCCTCCGCACTGCTCGCGTCCATAGTAGTCCTCACCTCCGCCTGCAGCCGCGACCTCCCGACCACCGCGAACACCTCCTCCACAAAGCTCGGGGCGTTCTCCGCTTCGTTATCTCCTGCCGTGGGCCCCTGCGGGCTGCTGACGCGGGCGCCATTCACCACGCCCTCGGGGCGACAGGTGGGGACTGTCTACACGTACTTTGACGATTACAATGTCTACGGCGCGTTCCAGAGCGAGCCTGGTGTCACTCTCTCACAGACCAGCCTCGGTCTCTACGAGATGCAGTCGGAGATCCCGACCAACTCCAGCGGCCTCGTGGCGTGGAACCGCCTGCCATTCCAGAGCCTCAAGGTGCCCCCTGGGACCTGGGTGCGGCAGCATGCCATCATGGACAGCGTCAACGACTACCTCGGACAGTACCGGGCAGTTCCGCGCGCGGTGCTGCAACTCCCCACGGGAACCAAGTTCGAACTATGGGCTGGGACCGTACTTGGCTGGGATCCGATTGCGCGGGAGGTCGTCGACCGGATGCAGGGCCGTTGCCTGCCGCGGGTCGTCGTGCTCAACGATAGGAATATGCTGGACAATGGGGGACTTTCGGGGAACACGCCATTCGCGGATCTGCTGCTCTGGTTCGTCGAACAACCGCGAAGCATGGGCCAGATCTCGTTGCCGCGGCAGATGGGCCAGCAACCGGTATTCGGCGTGATGTTCGACCGCGGGCGGAACTCCCCCTGCTGGCAGGACGGCTCCTGCGGCGACACCGCGCTCACGGCACTGCGGACCCAGTACACGTCGGTGCCTGGGCAAGAGCCTGGCGTCGAGGTGTCGGACATCTTCTCCACCCCGGGCTCCCTCACCAGCTTCCCGCCCGAGGTCGGGCTGCTCTTCCTCTGGCTGCCGCGGCAGATCTATACGATGGACGAGATCAACGCCCTCAAGCAGTACGTGACGGAGGGGGGTCGGATCGTCTTCATGGGGGAAGAGAGCGGGTATTACGATGGCGCCGGGAAAGCGACCCTCGACCAGTTCCTCGCGGACATGGGGTCGGGGGCGAGAGTGAAGGTCGGCGCGTTCGATTGCGGCGGGTACCGTGATCTCTCGCTGCGGGAAGAGGTGATCCACCGGCTCACCTCGTGGTCGCCCGGCGTGCGGGTGCAGTGCACCGGCGCACTCACCACCGGCTTCCTCGACTTCAACCTGTTCCACGACGCCACCGGCAAGGTGGTTACCGGGGCCTCAGTGGCGGTGGACACGCTGCCGATCGTGGCACACGGCCTCGTCGTTCCGGAGCGATAGCCTCACGCGTCGAGTGCAGATGCTGATCTTCAACCGTCGCAGACCATGCCCCCAGTAGTCCGCGCCGCGGTACTCCTCATGATTGCGGCGCTCGGGTTCTACTCTGTGGGTGTCTGGGGGGCGTTGCTGCGAAACGACTCCGGCCATGGCACCTGGCCTGCTTCTGGGCGGGCTTTCTGGCGGATGGCGCGGGGACAGAAATGATGCGGCGGCTGGCCGGCGGGCTGCACTGGAGCCTGCACACGGCCACCGGCGCGGCGGCCCTCCTCCTGATGCTCGGTCATGCCGTGTGGGCGAGCGCGGTCCTGCTCCGGCGCGACGAGCACCACCTCCGGGCCTTTCACCGGATCAGCATCACCGTCTGGAGCATCTGGCTGATTCCGTTCATCAGCGGGATGCTGCTGGGGCGCAGTCGCCAGCCCAAACTGCCGCGTGCATGCGCTGCTCCGGCGTCAGCAATGGCCTGCCACCTGCCAACTGCCAGCTAGTCCTCCCCAACACAGCGACCCCGCCCCGCTCGTTTGGCAGCCATTAGCCGCGCATCGGCGGCGGTCAGCAGCACCATTGGTGTGGTGCTCGCCATATCCTCAGGACTTCCCGCGACACCCGCGCTGAAATTGACCCGGAGCGAACGCCCGTCGCCCAGGTGGATCGGCGTGTCGGCGATCTCCCGCCGCAGCAGCTCGATGCGCACCAGGGCGGCGTTCCGGATGGTCCCGGGCAGCAGAATGACGAATTCCTCCCCGCCGTAGCGCGCAACGATGTCCGTCCGTCGCATCGCGCCAACCAGCCGATCGGCGACCTGGCATAAGGCACGGTCGCCCAGCGCATGCCCGTGATCGTCATTGATCTGCTTGAAGTGGTCGATGTCGATCAGCGCCAGCGAGAGCGGCTGGTCATCGCGCTCGGCGCTGGCCATCGCGGCACCGAGCGCCCGGTCGAAGTGGCCCCGATTGAACAGGCCGGTGAGCCGGTCGCGCGAGGCCAGGTACAGCAGTCGCTGGGCCCGGCGGACGATCGTGACCGACAGAACGGTGGCGAGCCCCAGCAGGATCAGGCGGGTGAACAGGTCGACGGCTAAGTAGGTTCCCGCGTCGCCGGCATAGATCGGATCGTGCAGGTCGTAGTGAGTGGCGGCCCAGGCCCAGAGTCCGGCATACTGACCGAGGGCCAGGAGGCCAACCGCGATGCAGATGCGTGCATCGTAGCGCAGACTGGTGGCGAGAAGGGCCAGAAAGTACATCTCGAAGGTGACCTTCGAGTTGAGCGCGATCAGCGGGGAATCCACCATCAGAAAGGTGACCAGCGCCGTGGTCACCATGGAGACGTCGAACGCGCTCGAGGCGAAGCCGATCCACGGCCGCCAGCGCCCGCGACGGAGTACCAGCCAGATGCCCAGCGCGGCGAAGGCGGCGACCACGGTCACCGCGAAGCCGGTCCGATAGATCGGCTCCAGCGGGTCGTGGATGATGTTCCAGGTGGGCGCAATCAGCAGCAGTGCCATCGCGAGCAGTCGCACTCGCGCGACGACCATTTCGCCCTCGATGCCGGCGGCGGCGAGCGCCGGATCGGGCCGCACCCAGACGGGCGGCGCCGCGGCGCCATCGGTGTAGCTGGTTGGAAGCGACGCGGTCATCACCGGGGAAACTGCCGAACCACTCGCCAGGCCCAGATCGCGAGTCCGCCGGCCACGGCCGTAATGGCGAGATAGATCGGGTCCGTCGCCAGCCGCGGATTCTCCGCCACCATGCGCCAGAGGTGCACGGCCACCAGCAGGCCGAAGATCATGCCGGTGGTGACGACGTACGCCTTCATGGCAACGCCTCCAGATGGAAACTGAAATGCAGGGAGTTGGGGTTCAGAGCGGTGGTCGGCCGGCGCCGGGTGGCGGCAGCGGGACACGAGTCGACGCCGCGGGAACGCCGCGCACGAAGGCGATGAAATCGGTCGGTGCCGGCTCCGCACCCGCCTGTCGCAGCAGGAGGTTGATCTTGCCGCGATGATACTGCGCGTGCATGGCGACGTGAAGGAGGATATCCCCGACCGCGCTCTCGAATGAAGCGCCCGCGGAATTGGTGTAGCCGACACGCCGGTCCAGCGCAGCGTCGTCGAGGGCGTCGAGGTATTGGCGATACCCCTCATGGATTATCGCCGCTGCGCCCGGGAGCTCGGCGAGCGTCAGGGCGGGCCAGACGGCAATGCGTGGCGGCCGACCCTGAAGCCGCGCCAGCCAGACGTCATCGGCGCCGAGCGCATGAGCGTACTCCCGGATGGCCTCGGCCGGGGGGCTCGCGGCGGTCTTCAGGGCCTCGAGCAATCGAGCATCCGCCCAGGCGAGGTGGTTGAACAGCCTGTGAAGCTGACCGGACATGGGCGGAGTCCTTGTCGGCAGAAAACCAGGGCTGCATGCATGCGGCCCCCCACGCGATCAACCGCTCAGAAGCTCCAACCGGATCCCGCGCTGAACTGGAACCCGTCGGGCCCGCCACCGAAATTGAAGGTCCAGATGGTGAAGCGCATGATCCGGATCGCCAGCCCGCCACCGGCGCCGATCTTCATCTCCTTGGTCGTGAGCTTGAAGTGCTCCGGCTCGAACACCCGCCCCGCATCGAAGTAGCCGATGAGCGTGAACGCCCCCAGGTCCCCGAGGCTCAGCAGGTCGTGGCGCAACTCGGCGTTGCCGAAGAGCACGCCGCGCCCCGCCAGTCGCTGGAAGGCGATGCCGCGATTGGAATAGGTGCCGCCCAGCACCGGGACATCGTTTTCCCACCCGGGCATCTCGTAGCGCGCGTTGAGCGGAGCGCGCTTGGACATCGTCGAACCCGCCACCCGCAGGGCGAAGACGGTGCCTTCGCGCACCGGCAGGTAGCCGCGCAAATCGGCGGTGGCCCGGGTGTAGCCGCCGCCTCCGGTTCCGCCGGCGACCGAGGCCTGCCCGAAGACGCCCCGGGTGGTGTTGAACTCGTTGTCTCGCGTATCCAGCACCAGCGTGACCCGGCTGCGGAAGTCGGTATCGGCGAGATCCGCCGTGCCGTTGTCGGCACGGAACAGCGAAGGCCCGGAGAGGTCGCTGAGATTGCTGTACTCCACTCCCGCTGCCCCCGCGATCCAGAGTGGACCCTTCACCCGGCGCGACAGCTCGCCCTGGCCGAAATAGCGGGTCCGCATCGCCTCGTAATAGTGTGGCTGGCTCTTGGTGATCAGCGTGCTGTTGAAGCTGCTGTTGTTGCCCAGCCCGAAATAGCCCAGCCGTGACTCACGGGTGGTGCCGGCCGACGCGGCGAGCCGCCAGTCCTTCCAGAGCAGCGGGGCATGCAGTCGCGCGACCGCCATCCGGGCGCCGGTGAACCCGCTGCCGAGGTCGATGGAAAACAGTCCCGAGTACGGTGTACGGGCAAAGTAGTCCGCTCCCCGGCGCAGCTCGAGGTGCATCGCGATCAGCGGGAAGTTGTTGCCCAGGGAAGGGAAGAAGGGATAGAAGCTGTCGCGCCAGGGCTCGCCCGGTTCCTCCGCGGCGGCGGCGGCCGAGTCGCTCTGGGCCAGCACGGCGGCGGGCGCCAGCGCGGCGCCGAGCAGCAGCAGGCAGGTGAAGCCGAGGCCGCGGGGCGCCAGGCGGTTTCGAGGCATCGTGGACAGCAGGACAGCTGCGCTGGGCATCACAGTGGCCGATCGTAGAGGAAAGCCGTGTCGCGCTCCGAGACGCCACTGGCGTCTGCCGCGGCATAGCGGCTCGGATAGATCGAAGCGGAGCCGACGTCGCCCCGCTTGTTGAGGGCGTAGAAGTTGAGCTGGAATTTGGGTCGGCCGTTCGGGTGCCGCCGCCGCGGCATCGTCATGGCGACGACCCGCTTGAGTGTCTCGAGCGCGGCGTCGGTCGGCTTCATGCCGCGGCGCATGTGTTCCACCGTGAGGAAGCCGCCACAGACCATGATGTTGGCTTCGCCGAGTCCGGTGGAGCCTGCGGCCCCGATTTCGTTGTCGGTGTACTGCCCCGCGCCGACGATCGGACTGTCCCCCGCCCGGCCCGGAATCTTCCACGCCAGTCCGCTGGTGGTTGTCACGGAGGAGACGTCACCGGTGCGGTTGATGATGCACAGGTTGCAGGTGCCGGTCGGTCGCGGCATCAGCTGCTCCGTGTCGCCTGCATCGAGGTAATCGTCCTCATGGCCCCGGTTGGCCCGCCAGTGAAGCCACTTCTCACGGCTCGCGTCGGTCAGCAAGTCTTCGTCCTTGAAGCCATAGGAGAGCGCAAACCGCTTTGCTCCCGCGCCGACCAGCAGGATGTGATTGGTGTACTTGAGCACCAGCTTCGCCACTTCGCTCGGCGTCTTGATCCCTTCCAGGGCCGCCACCGCCCCCGCCCGTCTAGTGGGACCGTGCATGCAGGAGGCGTCGAGCTGTACCACGCCCTCCTCGTTGGGGAGTCCGCCGTAGCCCACCGAATCATCCAGCGGGTCGAGCTCCGGGATTTTCACTCCTTCGACCGCGGCATCGAGTGTGTCCGCGCCAGCCTCGACCATCGGGATGGCCTGCGTGATGCCCCGGATGGCGTTGGCGGAGCCGACCGCCGCGGCCCGGCTGGGCCCACGCAGATGGAGTGCCGGCGCGCCGGGCAACGCTCCCCGCAGGCTGGGCGCCACCCCACCGGCCACGAGGGCGGCGCCGGTCCGGCCCACGAAATCACGACGGGAGAGATCGTCTGACACAGGAACTCCGGCGGGGAGGAAAGCCTGCAGGACGGGAGGGATTTAGGCACGCGTCGGCGCTTCTGTCAACTTGCCGTCCCCGCTGGGGATTCCTACCTTCCCCTGAGCGCCGACCTCCTCCACGGTGCCTTCGCCTCGCCGCCCCTGCATCCTCCGAGCCTCATGTCGCGTTACCTGCCCGCGTTGCGCCTCGCGCCGCTCTTCGCCATGGTGTCGCTCCTCGCCGCCCCCCGCCTGAGCGCGCAGACCCTGGCCGACACCACAACCCTGCGTCGCATCCGCGAGGAAGGCCTGCAGCGCTCCCACGTCCTCGAGACCGCCCTCGCGCTCTCGGATCTCTCGCCGCCCCGTCTGGCCGGGTCGCCGGGCTACCTGCACGTCGCGAACTGGGCGGTGGACCGGCTCCATCAATGGGGGATCCCGACGGCCCGGCTGGAAGCATGGGGGAAGGCGACGCCATCATGGGTCGTGGATGGCTATCAGCTCGAGATGAAGTCGCCCTGGTACCTGCACCTCACCGCCTTTCCCCGGGCCTGGAGTCCGGCGACGGCCGGCGAGGTGCGCGCACCGGTGATCGTCGTTCACGCTGCGGCGGATTCCGATCTGGCGGTGCTGCATGGGCGGCTTCGGGGGAAAATCGTCCTCAACGGCGCGCTGCGCCTGCTGCAGCCACCCGAATCCACCGTGGTGCATCGATTCAGCGAGCTGGAGCTGGACTCGCTCGTGCGCCTCACGGACCCGGGGGAGCCGCGCACCCCCGCCGGGGATATCGAACCGTGGATCGCCATCCTGGCCTGGCACCGTCGGTGGTCCGCCTTCCTCCGGGCCGAAGGTGCCGTCGGGCTGATCGAGCCGAGCGACGCCGATGTCCTGCTGCGGGCCGATGGGTGGGAGGCCTATCCCGGCGCCCACTGGCGTGGCGTGCCGAGCTTCGTCCTGATGCGGCCCGAGTTCAACCGGCTGCTCCGCCTGGTCGACGCGGGCCAGCCGGTCCGGCTGGCGCTCTCGCTCGCCGCGCATCTGGTACCCGGTCGCGGTGAGGGCATGAATGTGATCGCCGAGCTGCCGGGTGCCGATCCCGCCCTCGCCTCCGAGGTCGTGATGCTCGGCGGTCACCTCGACAGCTGGATTTCGGGGAGTGGGGCGACGGACAACGCAGCCGGCTGCGCCGTCGTCATGGAGGTGCTGCGGATCATCCACGCCCTCCACCTGCAGCCGCGCCGCACCGTCCGCCTTGCGCTGTGGGACGCCGAGGAACCGAGTGAGGATTATGCGGGTTCGATGGGCTATGTGAAGCGGCACTTCGGGGACTGGAAGAGTGGCGTGCGTCTGCCCGAGCACGCCAGGCTCTCGGCGTATTTCAATCTCGACAACGGTAGTGGCCGGATCCGCGGGATCTACCTGCAGGGCAACGCCGCCGCGCGTTCCCTCTTCGAATCGATACTGCATCCGCTCGCCGATCTTGGCGCCGATCATGTCTCGCTCGGCAGCACCGGTGAGACCGACCATGTCTCGTTCTGGGCGGTCGGCCTGCCGGGATTCCAGTTCATCCAGGACCCGCTGGACTACGACAGTCGCACCCATCACGCCAGCTTCGACACCGGCGACTACCTGCGCGAGGACGACCTGCGCCAGGCCGCCGTGGTCCTGGCGACTGTGGTGTATCAGGTGGCGATGCGGGACGGACTCGTGCCGCGGCCGGCGCCATGAGCGGCATCCTGCAGGGTGCAGAGGCGGAGAGTGATCCGTCGTTTGTCGCCCGGATCGATCCCCTGCTGCGCGCGCTGTTCCGGACGGCGCAGACGGTGGTGACGCTGCCGGTCCCGGGCGCCATGGCGCGGGAGATCTGCCTCGACGCCGCGATCGAGCACCGCGCGCTGGTCCTCGTCGCCGGCGCCGATGGCGAGGCGCTGGCCGCCACCGCGGAGTCGCTGGGCAAGGAGGTGCTGCGGGTGATGGTGCCGCCCGGCCGCCAGGTGGAGCAGGCACACCTGCAGCGGTTTCTGCGGGGACCGGAGGTTGATACCGTCGTCGTCGCCCAGGTGGAATCGACCACGGGCGCAGAGGCGCCGCTGGCACAACTGTCCGACGTGTTGCGCACCCAGAAGCACATCCATCTCTTCGTCGATGCATCGTTCGCCCTCGGCGCCAGCCAGCTCGAGACCGATCGGTGGGCCATCGATACCGTGATGGCCTCCGGCGACGCGGCGCTCGGTATGCCTCATGGCGTGAGCTTTGTCGCGGCATCGCCGCGGATGGTACAGCGGGCGCGGAACGAGCCTGGCCGCGGGCGCCTGCTCGATCTCGTGGCCCATCATGCCGCCGCGGTGGAAGGGCGCATGCTGGCGCCGCTTGCGGAGGCGCTGGTCCGTTCGGTCGAGGATCACCTCACCCGCATCCTGGTGGAGGAGGGACTGACCTCGAGATGGGAACGTCATGCGCGGTTGCGCGGGATGGTGGAACGGTGGGTGGCAGCGCGGGACGATGTCGCGCTTGTCGCAGTGCCCGGGCGCCGCGCGGCGACCGTGAGCTGGTTGTCATTCGCTGCGGCCCCGGGTCGGCCGCGGCGGCTGGATCATGCGGGGGAAATGGCGCTCTCGGCATGCGCCGACATGCTGGCAGCGGTGGGTCGGGAACTGGACCGGAAGTGAGGAGTGAGGTGGGACGAGTGAAGTCTGGGGGTTGCGGCGCGGGGAGTTAGCGGCGAGGAGCAGAGAGCACAAGCGCGGCCGCCGCCGCCCCGGCCTATTCCACCTTGAACTTCCCCACCTGGGCAAACAGCCCCTGCGCTGTCTCCGCCAGCGTATGTGCCGACCCCGCGACCTGCTCGGTGGAGGCGGAGAGCTGCTGTGCGCTGGCGGCAATTTCCTCTGCCGCCGCCGCCACATCCTCCGTCCCGCTGGAGATTTCCTGCATCCGGCTGGCGATCCCGCCGATCAGGGTCCGCACCTCGCCCGAGGACTCGCTGATCTGCCGGCTCCACTGATCGGTCTGCTGCGCTTCGGTGGCAAGCCGGGTCAGTCCCTGGGCCGCCTTGCGCGCGGTCTCGCGCGCCGACTGACCGCCTTGCGCGAGGCGCAGGAGTCGTTCCCGCGCGGTGGTGACCCGCTCCTGCACGGCGCGGACGGTTTCACTGGTGAGCGTGGCGGCCTGCGCCGCCTGTCCCGCGAGCTTTCGCACCTCTTCCGCGACCACGGCGAATCCCTTGCCTTCCGCGCCGGCGCGCGCCGCCTCAATTCCGGCGTTCAGCGCGAGCATATGGGTCTGGCGGGCGATCATCTTGGTCTGGGCGACAAACTTCCCGATCTCCTCCGAGGCGGTCGCAAGGGCCGCCGCCTCCTCCGCACCCCGCTCGATCTCTTCCGCCAGCCGCTGCAGTTCCGCCGTGCTGGTGTCGAGCTCGTCGCGGTGCTCCCGTGCCATCCGGGAGAGGGCGGCATTGCGTTCGGCGGCCTCGCCCGCACTGGTCGCCAGGCCGGAGGAGATATCCAGAATCTTGGCGGCATCCTCGGTCGCACTGCGCACCAGGGCGGCCTGCCTGGTGGCCCGCTCGGTGAGGTCATTGCAGGTCCCCGAGACCTCCTCGGTGGACGCGCTCATCTGCTGAGTGGAACTCGAGATCTCGTGCGCCATGGCGGCCGCCTCCTGCGCGCTGCTGCGGATCGACATCGCCAGGGTGCGCAGTTGGCGCACCATCGTGCCCACCGCCTCGGTCAGACCGTCCGACTGGTGACTGCCGATCGAGCCCAGCGACACGGTGAGATCGCCCTGCGCCACCCGGCTGGCCACCACGATGGTATTGCCCAGCGGCCGGAGGATGGAGCGCACCGTCCAGCTCACCGCGAATCCGATCACCAGTCCGCCGAGGATCAGGTACACCACGAGGCCCAGCGCTGCGGCGATCCAGAAGCTGGAGCCGCCCGAATTGCGCCCGTAGAGCAGCCAGATCGTCAGGACCAGCACCGCGCCGAGGCCGACGAGCAGGGCCCCAGCGGTGAGATACATCCGTTGCACGAAGGTGCGGCGTGCGTCTGCCATGTCGGGGGCTCAGCAGGGAGAGGAAGGGACCGGGTGAAGTTAGGGGCGGCAGCGAGCCTCGGGCAAGGGAGTGGCGAGGGCGATGGGCAGAGCAATCGGGGAACGGGGAAGGGGGAACGGGGCGAGCATCTAGGTCGGTCCCGCGGGCGGCTCCCGTTCCCTGTTCCCTGTTCCCCGTTCCCGGTTCCCCGTTCCCGTCTGTCCCGTTCTCCGAGTGTCCAGTAGATTCCCGCCCCTATGACCGACACCGTCCCCGACAACTACCGGCCCGAACAGGTTGAAGCCAAGTGGCGCGCCCGCTGGGCCGAACGTGGCACCAATCAGCCGGACCTCGACCACGCCGCCCGGCCGTTCTACAACCTGATGATGTTTCCCTACCCCTCCGCCGAGGGGCTGCATGTGGGCAACATGTTCGCCTTTACCGGCAGCGATGTGTATGGCCGGTTCAAGCGGCTGCAGGGGTATGACGTCTTCGAGCCGATCGGCTATGACGCGTTCGGGATTCACAGCGAGAACTACGCGATCAAGGTCGGCCTTCATCCCGCCGAACTGATCCCCCGCAACATCGCCAACTTCCGCCGCCAGCTGGAGCGGGTCGGCGGCATGTTCGACTGGCGCCATTCCCTCTCGACGACGGATCCGTCGTACTACAAGTGGACCCAGTGGATTTTCCTCCAGCTGCTCAAGGCGGGGAAGGCCTACAAGAAGAAGGCGGCGGTCAACTGGTGCCCGTTCGACAAGACTGTGCTGGCGAACGAGCAGGTAGAGGGCGGGTTGTGCGAGCGGTGCAAGACACCGGTGGAACAGCGCTTTCTGGAGCAGTGGTTCTTCCGGATTACCGATTACTGCGACCGGCTGCTGGCCAATCTCGACACGCTGGACTGGTCCGACACGACCCGCACGGCACAGCGGAACTGGCTGGGGCGGAGCGAGGGTGCGGAGATCACATTCGAGGTGGCGGCAGCCCCGGCCGCCCAACCGCCCAACCGCCCGATCGCCGGCATTACCGTCTTCACCACCCGGCCTGACACCCTCTTCGGCGCCACGTTCATGGTGCTGGCGCCGGAGCATCCGCTGGTGGGCCGCCTGACGACGCCGGCCCAGGCAGCCGCGGTCGGTGCGTACATCGAGGCGGCGGCATCGAAGGATCTGGTTTCCCGCAAGGTGGGCGACCGGGACAAAACCGGTGTCCCGCTCGGCGCGATGGCCATCAACCCGGTCACCGGGCATGAGATCCCCATCTGGATCGCCGACTACGTGCTGATGGAGTACGGCACCGGGGCCATCATGGCGGTCCCGGCGCACGATGAGCGCGACTTCGCTTTTGCCCTGAAGTACGGACTGGAGATCGTGCGGGTGCTCGCCCCCGAGCGGGTAGACCCGGCCTCCGTGCCGGGGAACTCCGCGATGGTGGCAGCCGAGACCGACACCGCGGGCTACGTGCTGGTCAACTCGGGCAAGTTCGACGGCCGTCCCGCCGAGGAGGCGAAGCGGCTCATCACCGCCGAACTCGCCGAGCGGGGCCAGGGGAAGCCGGTCGTGCAGTTCCGGCTGCACGACTGGTGCATCTCCAGACAGCGCTACTGGGGTCCGCCCATTCCGGTCATCTACTGCGACAGCTGCGGCCCCGTCCCCGTGCCGGAGAAGGACCTGCCCGTCATCCTCCCGCCGATCGAGGACTTCCGGCCCGACGATTCCGGCATCTCACCGCTCGCGCGCCACGAGGAGTGGTACTACGTCCCCTGTCCGACCTGCGGCCAGCGCGGTCGGCGCGAGACCGATGTCTCCGACACCTTTCTCGACTCGGCGTGGTACTACCTGCGCTATCCGAGCAGCGAATTCGACGACCGGCCGTTCGATCCGGCGCGGACGAAGAAGTGGTGCCCGGTCACGACCTACATCGGCGGGAATGAGCATGCGGTGCTGCACCTGCTCTATTCCCGTTTTCTGGCGATGGTGCTGAAGGACCTCGGGCATATCGATTTCGAGGAGCCCTTCACCCGGTTCCGGGCCCACGGGCTGATCGTGAAGGACGGCAGCAAGATGTCCAAGTCCCGCGGCAACGTCGTCATCCCCGACGAGTATATCGCGCAGTGGGGCGCCGACACCTTCCGCATGTACCTGATGTTCCTCGGCCCGCTGCAGGATGGCGGCGATTTCCGCGAGGCCGGCATCAACGGTCCCCGGCGGTTTCTCGATCGCGTCTGGCTGATGGTGACGGAAGCGGAGGAAGGCGGGGAGCTGCAGAAGTCGCTGGTGGTCCGGTGGCACGCCACGAAGAAGAAGGCGGCGGAGGATATTGACGGGCTGCGCTACAACACCGCCATCGCCGCACTGATGGAACTGGTCAACGCGATGAAGGAGGCTGGCAGCCGCGACCGGGCGATCATTGCGGACCTGATCGTGATGCTGGCTCCCTTCGCGCCGCACTTCGCCGAAGAGTGCTGGGAGCGGCTGGGCCACACCACGAGCGTCTTCGATGCCCGCTGGCCGGCGTGGGATGAAGAACTGGTCGTCGCGGATGAACTCGAGGTGCCGGTCCAGATCGGCGGGAAAACCCGCGCCAGGATTCAGCTCCTCCGCGGCTCCGACGAAGCCACCGCGGTGGCGGTGGCAAAGGCGGATCCCACGGTACAGAAGTTCCTCGAGGGCAAGACGATCCGGAAGATCATCTACGTGCCGGACCGGCTGCTCAATCTCGTGATCGGGTAGACCCTCGCGGGGAAAGGCCACCATGCGGCAGGTCGCGACGCTCCTCCTGACGATCGCCATGGCACCGCTGGCGGCGCAATCACCCGTCGTCCGGTCCGATGCGGCCGCGATCGCCGCCGCGCGCGCCTTCGTGCTCGACACGATGGCGCAACTCAAGGCGCCGGGCGCCTCGATCACAGTCATTCGGGACGGGGTGATGATCTGGAGCGAAGGCTTCGGCTTTGCGGACCTCGAGCAGCGCGTCCCGGTCACGACGCTGACCCGCTTTCGCATCGGGAGCGTCTCCAAGCCGCTCACATCGATCGCGCTTGGCCTGCTGGTGGAGGAGGGGAAGCTCGATCTCGATGCGCCGGTGCAGCGCTATCTCCCCGATTTTCCCGTCAAGCAGTGGCCCATTACCACCCGTCAGGTCGCGGGACATCTGGCCGGCATCCGGCACTATCGCGGCGACGAGTTTGCGAGTGCACGGCACTACGACACGGTCCGGGACGGGCTGGCGATCTTCGCCAACGACTCGCTGCTGTTCGAGCCGGAAACCCAGTACTCCTATTCGACCTACGGCTGGAACCTGATCAGCGCGGTGATCGAGAGCGCCAGTGGTGAATCGTTTCTGCCGTACATGGCGCGGCGGGTCTTCGGACCGGCGGGAATGACGCGCACCGTGCCGGAGTTCAACGACAGCCTCATCCCCTTCCGCGCCCGGTTCTACGTGCATGCCGATTCCGCGGCACCTGCGACCAACGCCCCCTACGTCGACAATAGCTACAAGTGGGCCGGCGGCGGATTGCTCTCGACCACCGAGGATCTGGCACGTCTGGGTCGGAAGCTGCTGGAGGGAAAGCTGCTGCGGAGCGGGACGCGGGATCTGCTCTGGAGGTCACAGCAGACCCGCGATGGAAAGACGACCGACTACGGGATGGGCTGGCGCTCGGGGCGGGATGCACAGGGCCGGCGCTGGATCGGGCACACCGGTGGCGCGATGGGTGGCACCGCCAACCTGATGATCTTTCCCGACCAGCGGGTGATCATTGCCGTCCTGGTCAACAGCGACCAGACATTCATCTCCGCGGCGCCGCGTATCGCCGGGCTGTTTCTCCACTGAGAATAAGGGCCGACCGCCGGTCGGCCCCTGCCACCGCCTCCCGCATCGTCGACCTCCCAACCGCCCAACCGCCTAATCGCCCACCCCGCCTACCTCGGCTTCTTCATTTCCCGCCAGTCCTCGTGCAGTTCGGTCGCCGGGTTGAAATTGGGCGAGTCCGACAGGATGTACTCCCCCTTCCCGTTGCTCCACGCCCCGACATAGCCGCCCACCAGCTCGACCCGCTCGTTGCTGCGCGGGTCCACGTAGGTTTCCACCCCGCGAATCGTCTGGCCGAACTGCTCCGCCATCCGGTCCTGCACCACCTGGTTCTCCCGATAGGTCTGCTGGATGCTGTTGCTGATATAGTCCTGCGCCTCGCGCCAGATCTTCTGCCGGTCCATTGCTCCCTGGCGCTGGATGTTGGCCATGTTGCGAAGCCAGGCCCCGACCGCGGCGGTGTACTGCGGATTACCGCGCAGGGAGGTGAGCATGGTGGCAAAGAGCTTGGCATGCTGGTCGAGCTGCCCCCGGGGCGCCCAGGTGCCGATGACGTTGTAGGCCATGACCTGGAAGGTGCTGGCAGTCATGGCGACGCCGCCATTCATCAGAGCGGCGCTGTTCGCCGTGGGTGCTGCGATGGTCGCAATTGTCGCCGACATCCACTCTTCCACCGGCTGATTGCCCAGCTGGTACTGCGCCCGCACCCGGCCCGCTTCCGCCCGGAAGCCGCGCAGATATCCCTGCTGCACCATCGGCCCGTAGGTCCCCGCGAGTTTCTGCTGCTCGGCCTGCGCCAGCCCTTGCATCGGCTCGGCCGCCACCACCCGCGCCCCCGGCCGCACCCGAGGCAGCACCATGCGGGAGAGAAAATCGGGCGGAGTCGCCAGCGGATTGGCATCGCACGCCATGTTGTTCGCGGCGCTCTGCTGCATGGTCTGCTGACTCAGCTGATCGTCGGACCAGACCCAGGAGTATTGCGGCAGGATTTCGAAGCCCGTCAGTCCATCTTTTGATCGGGCCCGCCACCGGGCCTGGACGATGTTCTGTGGACAGCGAGTCATTCCCTGTGCCCAGGTCACGCCCCCATCCACCTGCCAGTCGGAGGGTACCAGCAGTCGGGCCACCTCCACCGGCCCACCAAAGCCCTGCGTGTCCATGATCCGGACCAGGCGCATGCGCATGACACCTCCCGCTGTCGGTCGCGGGGCAGCGGGGCGGGGCTGTTGCGCCGCCGCGCCCGGCGGGAGCAATGCGCCAGCGAGTGTCAGCGCGAGGAGTAGGGTGGGACGTCTCATGAGGTAGCTCCTGTAAGCCGTCGGCCATCAGCCATCAGCTGTCAGAATGGTGCGAGCTTCGGCTCGCCTATCGCCTATCGCCTATCGCCTATCGCCTCTCGCCTCTCGCCTATCGCCTCTCGCCTCTCGCCTCTCGCCTCTCGCCTCTCGCCTCTCGCCTCTCGCCTCTCGCCTCTCGCCTATCGCCTACTCCCTACAGCAACTTCGTAATCCACTCCCCCACGAACCACCCCGCCGCCGCCACCCCCAGCCCGACGAGGAACATGTCCATCCCGCTGCGGATCACGCTGCGCCCGGTGAAGAAGCTGCGTGCGCCGCCGACGCCGAAGTGCGCCGCCATCGCCAGAGCGAAACTGGTCCAGATCGCCGCTGGCCCGTGGCTGAACAGGAACGGGGCGACAGGGATGAATGCCCCCACCGCCGTCGCCAGTCCGGTGATCCACGCCTCACGCAGCGGGCTCGAGTTGGGCTCGCCGATCTTGAGTTCTTCGCGGATGCTTTCCTGCAGCGCCCGCTCGGGATCCTCCATGACCTGCGCGGCGAGGGCCTCGGCCTGGGCGATCGGCAATCCCTTGGCCTGATAGAGCAGGGCGAGCTCCTCCCGCTCGAGTTCCGGCATCAGCCGGATCTCCTCCCGCTCCATCGCGATCTCGTGTTCATGTACCTCACGCTCACTCTTCGCCGCGAGGTAACCCGAAGAGCCCATCGAGAGCGCGTCGGCCACCATGCCGGCGACACCTGCCACCACCACGGTGTGCGCCGCGAGGTTGAGATTGCCCTGGGCGCCCAGCATGCCGGCGACGAGTCCGAAGTTGGCGGTGAGGCCATCGTTGAAGCCGTAGACCAGATTGCGCAGCAGGCCGCCGGCCCCGGTCTTGTGCCAGGGCTCCCCGCTCTTGCCCACCAGCCCTGCCAGCGACTCGGCGTGGGCCGCTGATTCCCGGGCCAGCAGCAGCGCGGTCGGCCCCGCCGCCCCCTCCGGCGCCTCGCGGTAGAGCCCCAGATAGCCTTTCACCTCCCGACCCTCTTCCTCCAGCAGCATCGGCGCGAGGAATCCGGGCCCCACTCGTCGGGCGACCCACGCCAGCCCCTTGGCCCGGAGTGAGGGCTGGTGGCTGGGGACCCGATGCCCTTCATCGGCAATCAGCTTCCGCCACAGCTCGACATGCCGATCCTCGACCGAGGCCAGTTTACGGTAGAGGTCGGCCCGGCCGGGCTCGCGCTCCAGCGCCGCCAGCTCACGGTAGAGGTAGGCGGCATCCGCCTCGTCGTCGAGATGGTGCAGCCAGTCACGGGGTGGGGCTTTTGTCGTCGGCATTAGGGGAAAGGTACACGACTCCGTTGCGCGGGCCCCGCAGTCGCGGCCCATTGCGTGGCGCGGCCGCCGTAAGTCCGTCAGGCAAGTGGAAAGTAGCTCCAGATACTCTATTGACCCATCGCCAGCGGGAACACAACTTCATTGCGCCCACGAAACATACGTCGACTCCCGGAGGCTCGTCATGGCCCGTTGTCTAACCCTGTCGCGGCTGGGTGCGTTTGCCCTGCTGTTCACCGCACTTCTCGCCGCCTGCGCCGATCAGCAGCCGTCGGGTCCGATGACCGCGGTGGCCCTGCGCCCCGCCATGCTGTTCACGCCGCCCACTGTGCGCCCCGATCGGTATCTCGTCAGTTTCAAGACGGTGGAGCCTGCCACCTTTGCTGCCCAGGTCCAGGCGCTCGGTGGCACAATCGAGCGTCGCAGTCCGCTCATCCGGCTCGCCACGGTGAGTGGGATTGGCGCTGCCGGTCAGGCGACGCTGCAGCGGCTCGCTGGTGTGGAGTTCATCGCCCAGGACCTCGACGCCCAGTTCATCCCGCCGCCGAGTCAGGCGAGCCAGCGGCTGACCAATACGGCCATCGGGACCAACGGCACCGATCAGAGCGGCGCCTTCTTCTACCCAGTCTACCAGTGGAATATCCGGCAGGTGTCGGCCAACATCGCCTGGGGCACGACGCCGGGTGGCGCCGGTGAGCTGGTCTGCGTCCTCGACACCGGCATCGATCCGGACCACAGCGATCTCGTCGGTCGGGTCGATCCCAACCTCATCACGTCATTCATCAGCGCGCCGATCTTTCCGGGCGACCTCGACGGGCTCGACTACAATTTCCACGGCACCGCCACCGCCGGCTACATCACGACCAACGGTTTCGGGATCGCCTCCGTGGCGCCCGACGCGCGGCTCTGCTCCGCCAAGACGCTTAACGTCCTGGGCAGCGGCAGCTTCGGTGACCTGGTCGCGGCCATCCTCTGGGCTACCGAAAAGGGGGCCGACGTCATCAACATGAGCTCGGGTGGCTATATCGACCGCAACCTCGCCGGTGGCGACAACCTTGTCGCGCTCGTGCAGCGCGCAGCCGACTTCGCAACCAAGAAGGGGACGGTCCTGGTGGCTTCCGCCGGCAATAACGGGATCAACCTCGACACCGATCCGGCCAACTTCACTTTTGTGCCAGGTCAGCTGAAGAACGTCATCAGTGTCGGCGCGACCGCGCCGTTTAATCAGACCAATTTCGATGAACGTGCCCCGTACTCCAACTATGGCGGTCGGACCGGCGTCGATCTCATGGCGCCTGGCGGCGACTTTGCCGCCGGCAACATCCTCGACCTCGATCTGACCGTCTGCAGCCAGTACCAGCTCACCCTGCCGTTTGCCTGTGGGCCATTTGACTACGTCTTCGCCTCCGGCACCAGCGAGTCGGCCCCGCATGTGGCCGCCGCCGCCGCCGTGGTCGAATCACGTCGCCCGGGATCCAGCCCGGCCCGGATTACCAACTGCCTGCTAAAGGGTGCCGACAACATCGGTTCCAGCGCGACCTACGGCGCTGGTCGCCTGAATGTCGCCAAGGCAGCCTTGATCTGCCCGTAGCGTAAGGACTTACGTTGGCTGAAGGGCTAGGAAGATTCCTCATCTTTCTGGCCCGCAGCCGTACCCGTCCCCAGTTCTCCTCCCCACGACCGTCGGGTGCGGGCGTCCGACCTACCCGTCCCCCCCTGCAACCCTCCGCCACATCCCGGCATCTTTCCCCCGTCATGACCCACTCATACGTGCTGACTGATGCCCCCGCCGTACTCGCCCGCGCCCGCGCGGGGGACCCCGCCGCGCTTGAGACGGTGTACCGGGCCTACGAAATCCCGGTCTACAATCTCGCCCGCCGGATCTGCCGGACTGTGGAAGACGCCGAAGATGTGGTGCAGGAGACCTTCTTCGAGGTCTGCCGCAGCCTGCACCAGTTCCGGGGCGATGGCAGCCTCTGGGGCTGGGTCCGGACCATCGCCTCGAGCAAGGCGCTCATGCGGCTGCGCCGCAACAAGTACCGCGACACCGATGAGCTCGACGAGGAGTATCACCGCCCCGGGACCCGGGTGGATGCGGGCCTGCGGATGGACCTCGAGGCGGCACTGGAGCGGCTGCCGGAGACCAGCCGCGCGGTGGTCTGGCTGCACGATGTCGAGGGATACACCCACGAGGAAATCGCGGGGATGATGGACCGTACCGTCAGCTTCTCCAAGTCCCAGCTCTCGCGGGCGCACACCCGTCTGCGGCGCTGGCTCGGCGAAGAAGTGGCGCTCGCTCCGGAGGTGCTGGAGTGAACCATCTCTCGCTCGAGGAGCTGACCCGGCTGCGGGAGACTGGCGTCGAGCCGGGCCTGGCGGAACCGCGGGCGCATCTCGCGCGATGCCCGGTCTGTCAGGCCGAGGCAAGCCGCCTGGATCAGCGCATCGCCCGGCTGAAAGCACTGCCGACCCTGCGTCCCGCCCGGGATCAGTGGCCGGTGCTGCAGCAGCAGCTGACCGCCGAGCGGCGCCGGCGCCGGCTCCGGTGGGGTGGGGTCGCCGGCCTTGCCGCAGCGGCTGCGATCGCGGCCGTCGTCATCTCCCCGCGGCTGAAGCGCCCCATGCCGGCCCAGGAGCAGGTGATCTACCAGGCGATGACCCGGTCGCAGCAGCTGGAACAGCTCATTCAGTCGTACAACCCGGATCAGCGCGTCACCGACGGTGTCACCGCCCGTGTCGCCGGCGACCTCGAAGATCGTATCGCACGGGTGGATCGCGACCTGGAAATGGCGCAGCTGCTGCAGACGGCGGAACGCGAGCAGGCGCTCGCCCGGCTCTGGCGCCAGCGGGTCGGCCTGCTCGATGCCCTGATGGATGTGCACCTGACCCGCGCCAACGAGGTCGGTTTCTGAGTGACGGACGGAGGATGTAGGATGCGGTCCCTGCTGCCGTACGGCATGCTCTTCGGCGTGGTACTCTCCCCCAGCATTGCTGCGCAGGTTCCCCTACCCCCGGCTCGAACCGATTCGTTCGAGTTCCGGATCGAGACGCAGTTCCCCGGGGAACGCCTTGAGCTGCTCGCGTCGCGCCGCGCCCGGCTCGGCGTCTCGGTGATTCCGCGCCCAAGTGAAACCGATTCGATCGGCGCATTCGTTCAGGCGATCGCGCCCAACGGCCCCGCGGCGCGCGCCGGACTCCGATCGGGCGACATCATCACCAGCCTCAATGGTCGTTCGCTGGTCAGCCCACGCGCTGCACTGGATCGCGGCGAATCCTCCCCCGGCATCCGGCTGATCGAAATCGCCGCCCTGATCGCTCCGGGCGACACCGTGCCGGTGGAGTTTCGCCGCGGCGCCCAGCGGCGCACCGTGTTGATCGTTGCCGGCGACGATCCCGCCCTCGCCTGGGTGAGCCCGGAAGGGTTCTGGGGCTACGTCGCAGGTGACAATCCGGTAGAAGCGATGCGGAGCGCCGAGGGGGGGATGCGGCGCACCATCATGGCCGGTCCCCGCCCGCGAGATAGCCTGCGGGTGCGGCTGGAGACGCCGCCGGGATTCAGCCGTGAGCGGCTGCCGCCCCCCATGATGTTCATGATGGGCTCTCCCCTCGCCGATCTCGAGCTGGCGCCGATGAACCCCGGTCTGGGACGATACTTCGGCACCGCGGAGGGCATCCTCGTGATCAGTCTCCCTGAGGGCTCTCACCTCGGGCTGAAGGCCGGCGACGTCGTGCTCCGGGTGAATGGCCGTACCCTTGCCGGACCAGCGCACCTCCTGCGCATTCTCCGCAGCTATGACTACGACGAGCCGATCAAGTTCGACATCGTCCGGATGAAGAAGCATCAGACGATTCTCGGACGGATCGGCGAGGAGTAGCCCGCGGTTCAGCCCGCGACCGTCGCCGCTCCGCCCCGGATCTGTCCCACCAGTCGTGCGAATTCCGCCACATCGAGACTCTGTGCCCCGTCGCTCAACGCCTGGTCCGGCGTCGGGTGCACCTCCACGATCACGCCCTGGGCCCCTGCCGCGAGTGATGCGAGCGTGAGGGCCGGCACGATGCTGCGGATGCCGGCGGCGTGACTCGGATCGGCGATCACCGGGAGGTGGGTCCGCTCCCGCACCATCGCGACGGCGTTGAGGTCCAGCGTGTGGCGAGTCGCCCGCTCGAACGTGCGGATCCCGCGCTCGCACATCACCACGTTGGGGTTGCCGTTGGAGAGGATGTATTCCGCGGCGTGGAGCCACTCCTCGATTGTGGCCCCGCCACCGCGCTTGAGCAGAATCGGCTTGCCGCTCCGGCCGGCGGCGCGCAGCAGCGCGAAGTTCTGCATGTTCCGGGCGCCGATCTGCAGCATGTCGGCGTAGCGCGCGACCAGGGGCACTTCCTCCCAGCTCATCACCTCCGTCACGATGGGCAGTCCGGTGCGTTCTCGCGCCTCCGCCAGATACTTGAGCCCGCGGACGCCGAGTCCCTGAAATTCATAGGGCGAGGTACGGGGCTTGAAGGCGCCGCCGCGAAGCATGTCGGCACCTGCCTCTGCCACGAGGGCCGCGGTGTTGAGGATCATCTCCTCGCTCTCCACCGAGCAGGGCCCGGCGATGATCACCGGCCGCCCGCCGCCGATCTTGATCGTCCCCACCGTCACCACCGTGCCCTCGGGTCGCTGCCGCCGGTCGAACAGGGGCAGGTCGGGCTTGGGCCGCAGGTGCGGCGGACGGGGGGCGACGGGGCCAACCACGGCACCTTCACCCTGCCACGCGACGTAGCTGCCCAGCACCACGATGCGCGAGGCCAGCGCCTCGATCGCCTCCAGCGCCTCCGCGAGCCGGGGCTCACCCTGCCCGCCATCCACGTCGAAGTAGAACCGGTAGGTCCACGGTGCCGAGCGTTCGGGGCGCGACTGCAGGCTCGTCAGATTCACGCCGCGGCCGGCGAAGGCCTGCAGCACGGCGGCCAGCATGCCAGGCCGGTGATCGGTCCAGACGATCAGCGAGGTCTTCTGCGGAATCGTGGCGCCCAGCTCCGCCTTTGCACTGGTGAAGGTGAGGAACCGGGTCTGGTTGGTCGGGTCGTCCTCGATCCGGTCCTCCAGCACCGACAGACCGTAGACCGCGCTCGCGTGGGCGCTGCAGATGGCCGCCTGCGAGGGATCGCCTGCCTTGGCGACGAGCTCCGCGCTGCCGGCGGTATCCCACGCGCTGACCAGCTGCGCCTCCGGCCGCATCCGGTTCAACCAGATCCGGCACTGGCCCAGCGCCACGGGGTGCGACAAGATCCGGGTGATGCCGCCGAGCGGCGCGCCCGGCAGCCCCATGACGGCGTGATGCACTGGCAGCAGGATCTCCCGGCTGAGCGAGAGCGCTCCGTCGCCGAAGGCCTCATGCAGCAGGTCGTAGGTCGGGGTGACCGAGCCGACGAGGGAATTCTCGATGGCGAGGCAGCCGCCATCGGCCCGCCCCTCCCGCACCGCTTGCACCACGTCCGTGACATCTCGGCATGAGACCACGGTGAGGTCGGGCCACTGCTGCCGAGCGGCGGCTTCGCTGAAGGAACCGCGGGTGCCCTGAATCGCTACGCGCATGAGTCTGCTCCGGGAATGAAAAAAGAAAAACGCCCCGCCAGTCGGTGCCGGCGGGGCGTCGAGGGTCCGTGTCGGTGGAGCGCTAGGGCTTCCCCGCACCGGACGGCTCGTGCGCCGCGCCGGACGTGGTAAAGAAGAAGAAGCCAAAGCGATTGCCGTTGTGCATGGCAGTAGAGTACGGCGCGCGGGCGGGTGGCGTCAAGGGCGGGCTGGGGGAGGCTAGATTCGTGGGGCCATTGGCCATTGGCCATTGGCCGTTGGCCGTTGGCCGTTGGCCGAAGGTAGGGAGCAGGCGCTGGGTGCGCTGGACGCCGAGCGGATCGCTAACGGCTAATGGCCAAAGGCCAACGGCCTCTATCCCCCAAGCCATGCCTCACCCTGAGCCCCTCCTCACCTGCCCGATCATGTCGGGCCTGGTTCAGCGCCACGGACCGATGGTCTTCGAGCGGGAGCTGCCGTTCGAGGCACTCATCGGCGCCATCATCTCGCAGCAGATCAGCGGCAAGGCGGCAGCGAGCATCGCTGCGCGGCTGAAGGAACGGGTTTCGCTCGAACCGGCGGCGCTCGCCCGGGCCCATCACATGACCCTGCGTGCCGCGGGCCTCTCCCGGGCCAAGGCGATCTACCTCCGTGAACTGGCGCGCTTTGCTCTGGCCGGCGGCCTGAATGATCTCGACCGACTCGAGGACGACGTCGTGGTCGAGCGACTGACCAGCGTCAAGGGCGTCGGGCGATGGACCGCCGAGATGTTCCTGATGTTCTCGCTTGGCCGGCCCGATGTCTGGCCGCTGGGCGATGGCGGAGTGCAGCGCGCCGCCCTGCAGCTCTATCGCATCCGCTCTCCCCGGCGGCTGGCACAGCTGGGTGAGCGGTTTCGGCCGTTCCGCAGTCATGCAGCGTGGTATCTCTGGAGATCAATTGATGCGCCGTGAATCCTCGCCCCACTCGCCGATGAGCCGGGCAGTCCCCCTGGCCATCGTGGCCGCACTCTGTTGCCTGGCACGATCGGGGATGGGGCAGAGCCTCCCATTGCTGCACCCCGTCAACCCCGTCGCCGAATCCCGCAGCGGCCTGTACTTCCAGCCGACGGTGCCGGCCGGTCAAGGGTGGCGCGTGGCGCTCGGTCTCGACTACGGCAGCATGGTGGAGCTGGGGCTGCGCTATTCGCTGGCCGATACCTCCTACCTGCTGGACACGGAGACGCTGCGGCTGAATCTGAGTCTCTCGCGGAATCTGGGGTCGCGCGGCTTCGTGCTGGCGGAGGTGTGGGGGGGCGGAAGTTACGGCGGCTTTCTCGACGGGTTCCTGAACTGGTACCATGGATTGTTCGGCATCAACTTCCCGGAGCGGGAGCTGCGACCGAAGGGGGAGTTCGCCTACCGCTACAAATTCGCTGACAATCGGGTGGTGAGTTTCAAGGCCCAGTCTGCCTATCTGGGAGACCTGCGCATCGGGTTCGGACGCCGGGTCGGGCGCGACGTACAGTCAGTGCTGTCGCTGACCCTGCCGACACACACCGGCGGGGCGGGTTATGGACGCGGCGTGCCCTCCGTCAGCCTGTTGAACACGGCCCGGGCGCAGGTGACGCCGCGCCTGGTGCTGGAGGGCTCGGGCAACATCGGCTGGACTCCGCGGCACGGTGCCCTGCGCGAGGTGCAGGAAGAGCTCTTCGTGCTGGGGACGGCGGGCTTCCGCTGGCGGACGATCGGGCCGGTCTGGAGCTTCGCCAACCTGTACCTGCACAGCCCCTACTACTCGGGGACGCAGGCGGGGCAGCTCGACAACTGGGACCTGACGGTGGACTTCGGCGGGATCATCCGCTCGGCGGGCGGGCGGGAATTCCGCTTCGGGGTGACGGAGGATCTCCGGCCCGGCGGGCCGGCGATCGATACCAATTTCAGGCTGGGGGTGAGCTGGTGAAGAGGAACTGCTCCATGTTCTGGAACAGGAACTCCTTCGACTTGGGCTCCCGCAGGTTCAGGCCGTAGTGGTTGATCAGCTGCTGCTGGGTCTTGAGCCACTCGGCCCAGCAGGGGGCGCAGATTTCGTTGAACGCCCGCAGCCCGAGCTCGGTCTGGAACGGGCGGAAGGCCATCTGGTCTCGGGTCTGGCCGCAGCGGGTGCAGGCGATGTGAGGCATGGCGGCAAAGATAATGACAGGCGAATTCGCCCGGGAGCCGCAGTGCTCAGCTGTCGCCGCGCTTGAGCGCCTTGATGCCGCTCGCGGTGCCCAGCCCGGCGCCAATGCCGAAGATGGCAGCGGTGCCGGTGGTCACAAGCGGAAGCAGGGCCGCGGGCCACGCAATGAGGGCCGCCACCAGTCCGGCGACGAACGGGGCGACGGGAGAGCGGATGCCATCGACAAATCGGAGCCGTTGCTGGACGAACCGGCGTGCCAGCACGAATCCGCCGATGGCCGCAGCCACGGAGAGCGCCAGGTACAGGAAGCCCATTGTCGGGTCCTCGGGAGAGAGTCAGTCCTCATCAGTCAGGGTGCAGTACGGAACGCCTCCCCGGGTAGATTCAATCCGGTCGGCGGGCAGGTGGATGGCCACAAGCTGGAGAACAAGGACTCCCTGATGCTCGCGCTGGTGGGTTGGATCGTCCTCAGCTTCGCCGCCGCCGCGCTGGGCGGGCTGGCCGGCCCCGGCGCCTGGTATCGCGGGATCAACAAGCCGCCGTGGAACCCGCCGGACTGGCTCTTCGGACCGGTCTGGACGGTACTGTACACCATCATGGGGGTTTCGGCCTGGCTGGTCTGGCAGCGGCGGCACGAGGCGCCGGTCCGGGTCGCCCTGACGCTGTTCATCCTGCAGCTGCTGTGCAACGCGCTCTGGTCCTGGCTGTTCTTCGGCTGGCACCAGATGGGATTCGCGCTGCTCGAGCTGATCGTGCTCTGGTGTCTCATCCTGGCAACCCTCCTCGCCTTCTGGCGGGTGTCGCCGCTCGCCGGCGGCCTGCTGATCCCCTACCTGCTGTGGGTCAGCTTTGCCGGCTTCCTCAACTACACGCTGTGGCGCCTGAACCAGGCGTGACGCGGAGGCAGGTGACTTCCATGGTTGATTTTCCCGATCCGCTGGACGACGAGTTTCCGTTAGGCGATGGCGTGGTGGATCTGGAGGCGGAGGTGGTCTGCCCCCACTGCGCCGAGCGGTGCGTCATCGGGCTCGATCCCGGCAGCGGCTCGACCCAGGATTACGTCGAGGATTGTCAGGTGTGCTGCCAGCCGTGGCGGGTCCATGTCAGTTACGGGCCGGAAGGGCGGGCGGAGGTATGGGTCGAGGCGGAGTAGCCCTTCGTCGTGACTCGTCGTGCTACCGGCGGAACTGATACGCCAGCTTGACGAAGAATCCATCGCTGGTGCGTGTCAGGCTGGCGAACTTGAAGGGACCACGGTCGTCGAGGGAGCTGCCGTAGCCCAAGAAGGCCACCGTGCCGGGCGTCGGTTCGAATGACGCCAGCCAGTCCACCCGCAGCCGGTTCGACTCCGCAGCGGCGGTCGCGGTGCCGTTGATCGAGATGGGTGCTCCCGTGCGGGCATCCTCCAGTCCCGCGGTCCGGCCACTCACGTACTCGCTCACTACCCGGAAGAAGAGGCTGCGGCGCGGCTGGTATTCCAGCTTGAGCCGTGGGATGACCGTGCGGGCGAACTCGGAGCCGTCCCGCGCGCGGGTGATGCGGGACCAGGTGGTGGACGCGGTCATCCGGATCGAGCCACTGGGGCGGAGCGACAGGCTCGACGTTGCCCGGGTCTCGTACCCCCGTCCGCCCTCCGCGAAGATGGCGCCTCGGCTCCGAATCAGCTTGACGGAGGCGTTGATGGTCCGAAACGTCGGGGTGGTGAGCCCGGTGCTGAACTCGAATCCATCGTTTACCCCATCGAGCGGCTGGTAGGCCACCGGTCCGGTGCCAGGATCGACGGTGTAGCCGCCATAGGCCCCCGGTTCGAACTCGATAAAATTGTGCTCGCCATGCCCGGTCACCTTCCAGCCGCCCCGCAGGGTGAGGTTGACGTCGCCACCTTCGTCGCCCTCGATGGCGTTCCCGGGGAAATCGTCGTACCGCCACAGCCGGTGGGGTCCCGCGAAGACGGTGATAGCCTCGAGCAGGGCCCCACGCGCGCCGTAGAATGAGAGCCGGTTGAACGCGCGCCCCTCGACGATCGCGTTGCGCTGCAGAAACCCCGATTGGGCCTCGAAGTCGTCGCCGATCCCCGTCAGCTTGTAGTTGAAGCCCCAGCTTCGGCCGGTCCGGTCGAACTCCCCTTCCCACAGCGGACTGCTGCGGAGGTTGGTGCCCCGGCTGTCCCTGGTCCACGAGCCGCCGAGCTGGCCGGCGACGTAGTACAGCTTGCCGAACACGATGCGCAGGTCACCGGCGACGAGGCGGTTCACCGCACCATCCTGGTCCCGGGTGGTGACCGTGAGTCCGCCGGTCGAGTTGACACCGATGTCGCGCCGGACCCGGGTGATGGTGTGGACCGCGTTCGCGCCGGGCTGATCATCCACCGCCACCAGCTGCGCCACATTGTACCGCCCGAACTTGGCCGTCACCTTGCCGCCCGCGGCGGGGTTGACGATCTGCCGGGTGTACACCAGCTGGTTCGGGGTCGAGAACAGTTCGATTCCCTCGAGGAAGAAGGGCCGCTTCTCGGGGAAGAACAGCGCAAAGCGCTCATTCGCCGTCACCAGGCTCGCGTCGGACTCGACCTGGCTGAAGTCGGGATTCCAGGTGGCATCGAGCGAGAGATTGCTGGCCAGCCCGAGCCGGAGATTCACCCCGAAGCTGGGATCGATGTCCTCCCGCTGAAAGCCACTGGTGGACCGGACGCCGTTGGCCTGCGCCGTCACGAACGGCTGGATCTCGGTGACGATGCCGCGGGTGAGGTCGTGCAGGCCGCTCACCGTGCCGGACTGCGTCAGGAAGCTGGCGTTGGCGCGTCGAGTATCGGTCCAGGTGTCCTCGTAGCCGGTGCGCTGGGTCTTCCGGACGATGTTGATCGCCCACTGCTGGCCCCCGTTGCCGGGGTAGCGCAGACTCTTGAACGGTATGCGAATCTCGACCACATACCCCGAATCGGTGAGCTGACCCTTCGACTGCCAGAGATAGTCGGGGCTCTTGTCGATATTGCCGCCGAACAGATTCCCGGCGGAAAAGCCGCCCTCGCTGCGCACACCGTCGGACTGAGATCCGTGGGGGTTTACGGTGAAAAAGAAGGCGCGGCGGCGGTCGTTGAAGGTGTCGAGATAAATGGTGACGATGTCGTCGGCGTCGAGATTGTCCCGGTCCGCCTGGGTGGCGCGGATGGCGCCGGGTTCGCGGTCGTGGGCAATGACGCCGAAGTGGATCGCGTTCGGCGCGTACCAGACCAGCACTTCGGTCTGTTCTTCCGCCGGCCGGCTATCGACCGGCTGATACTGGTGGAAGTCGGCGAGACGGGTCGCCTGGGCCCAGACGGGCTCGTCCAGCCGCCCGTCGATCTCGACCGTCGCCTCGATGCGCGGAATCGCGATCACGTGGGGCGAGGGGACCGTGTCCTGCGGCAGGGCGGCGGAGAGCGACAGAAGTGTCAGGAGCATGGCGGCGGAATCTATTGCGGCGAGGGGCGGAATGCAGTGTCGGGCAGGGGTGAGTAGGGGCGGGGCTGTAGGGGCCGCATACATGCGGCCCCTGCGCCCCGTCCTCGCATCCCGTTCGGGATTCGCTATTCGTACCGCAGCGCCACGATCGGATCGAGCTTCGCCGCGCGGCTCGCGGGCCACAGCCCGAAGACCAGGCCGATGACGGCGCTGGTGCCGAACGCGACGGCGATGCTCTCGGTCGAAATGAGCGTGTTCCAGCCGTTGGCCTTGGCGAGGGAGTCCGTCACCCAGATGCCCAGGCCGATCCCGAGCGCCCCGCCCGCCAGGCACAGCACCAGCGCCTCGACCAGGAACTGGAACATGATGTTCAGCCGGGTGGCGCCCAGCGCCTTGCGCACGCCGATCTCCTTGGTGCGTTCGGTCACCGAGACCAGCATGATGTTCATGATGCCGATGCCGCCCACGACCAGGCTGACCGCTGCGATGCTGGCCAGCAGGGTCGTGAAGATCTCCGTGGTGGCCTGCTGTGTGGCCAGCACGTCCTGCGAGTTCCGGATCATGAAGTCGTTTTCGGCGCCGGCGCGGATCTTGTGCTGCCGCCGCATGACCTGCTCGATGTCCACCATCCCCTGGGCGAGCGGCGTGCCCTCCCGCACCTCCACGGTGATCTGGCGCAGCCGGTCGGTGCCGAACACCCGGAAGCGTGCGGTCTGCAGCGGGATGACGACCTGCTCGTCGGGATTGGACCACGAGCCGGCCGCGCCCTTGGACGCCATCACGCCGATGATCTCGAACGGGATGCCGCGGATCTGAATGGTCTGATGGATGAGGCCGGCGGCGTTGGCGCCGAGCATCTCCGGGATCTCCGATCCCAGCACCGCGAACCGCTCGCGAGCCTGATCCTCGCCGGCGGTGAAGAAGCGACCGTACTCTAGCTTGAATCGCTTCACGGCGGGAAAATTCGGGGTGGCACCGGTGATCGTCGTGTTGGCGTTGGTGCCGCCGTACTTCACCTGCTGCTGGCTCGAGATCTCCGGCACGACGCCGGAGAGCAGGGTGGCACGCTGCAGCAGGGCGTCGGCGTCGTCCACCGTCAGGCCAACCCGCTGATTGGTCGCGACGCCCCGGCTGAACATCTGGCCGGGATACAGCGTGAGAACATTGGCGCCCATGGCCTGGATCTGCTCCTCGACCGCCTTCTGCGCCCCGGCGCCGAGTGCCACGACCGTGATGACCGCCGCGACACCGATGATGATGCCGAGCGCGGTGAGGATCGAGCGCATGGTATTGGCGCGGATGGACTGCAGCGCCACCATCACCGTCTCTCCGATGAGCATGCTCAGGGCCTCGCGGCGGGGGTCGTGGATGCCGGCTTGCTGCCCGGTGTGGACATCCCCGGGATCCCGCCACCGCCAGTGATCCGCTGCATCCGCTCCGCCGACTCCTTCTGCGCCTGGACCAGGCTGGCGCTGGGCAGCACCAGCACCGAGTCGCCTTCCTGCAGCCCGCTCACCACTTCGCTGTAGTCAAGGTCGGTGAGCCCCGTGGTGACGTTCTTCGCGAACGGCTTCCCCTCGCGCCGGACGAAGACGATGTACCGGCCACCCCCGCTGGCGTCACCGTTGCCCTCGGCCCGCCGCCCCCCACCGCCCGGCCTGCCTCCGCCCCCCATTCCGGCGAACACCTTTCGGAGCAGGGCTCGTTCCGGCGCGGTCGGTTCGGCGCCGCTCATCCGCTTCTGCATGATTGCCTTGATCTGCGCCTCGGTCACGCCATCGGGCAGGGTGATCGTCTGGCCGCCGAGCGTCATCGTGTTGCCCGCCGGTGCGGTCGCCACCGTCTCGACCTTCGCGCTGTCCCGCCCCGGCGTCCGTTCCGCCAGCTGCGCCGTCACCTCTTCCATTGTCAGGCCGAGAACTTCGGCGGCGCTGGCGACGTCGCGGGTGGTACGAAGGGCGGAGTTCGGCACGGCGCTCACGCTGTCCCGGCGGCCGACATGGATCTCGACGTCGGCATTCATTCCGGGGCGGAGCTGCCCGTTCCGGTTGGCGATCCGCACCAGCACCGGGAACATCGTGACGTTCTGCGAGGTGGTCGCCAGCGGCTCGATCTTGAGCACCTGACCCTCGAAGGGCGTGTTGGGATAGGCATCCACCGTCACGCTGGTGCGCAGGCCCGGCTGGATCTTCCCGATGTCGGTCTCATCCACCAGCGTACTCACCTGCACCAGGTTCAGGTCGGCCATCTTGAGCAGGACGGTCCCGCCGCCGACCGTGCTGGTCGGTGAGGAGATGACCTGACCGCGCTCGATGTCCAGCTGGATGATCGTTCCCGAACTGGGCGCACGCACCTCGGTCTGGTCCAGGGTGATCTGCGCATTCTGCAGGTTCACCCGCGCGCTCACCACGCCGGCCCTGGCCGTGGCGAAGTCGAGGATCGCCTGGTCGTATTCGGTCTGGGTGATCGACTGCGACTTGTAGAGCGCATCCGAGCGCTCCTTCTGGCTCGTCGCGTTGAGCAGCCGGGCCTGCGCCACCTCGAGACTCGACTGCGCCTGGTCGACGTTGTTCTTCGGAATACGGGGATCGATGCTCACCATGAGCTCGCCCGCCCGCACGACCTGGCCGGTCTGTACCAGGACCTGGAGCACCTCACCGGAGGCCTGCGACTTCACCTCGACGGTGGTGTCCGGCTGGATCGTGCCGCTGGCGCGGGCGGAGACCACGATATCCCGCCGCTCGACGGGGAGCGCCTGATAGACGGCGAGGGGCGGCGCTTCCTTGGCACCGCAGGCGGCGAGGAGGAGAAGACCGAGGGCGGTGGGGAATCTGCAGAAGCTCATGATGCCTGTTTCTTTTCCGTGGCGAAGTCCCGGGCAATCTTGCCGTCGATCAGGTGGACCTGGCGGGCGGCGTGCGAGGCGATGTCGGGTTCGTGAGTGACGAGGATGATGGTCTGATTCTGTGCGTGCAGCTCCTCGAGCAGCCGCATGATATCCTGGCTGGTGGTGGAATCGAGGTTGCCGGTCGGCTCGTCCGCCAGCAGGATGCTGGGCCGGTTCACCAGCGCCCGGGCGATCGCCACCCGCTGGCGCTGCCCGCCGGAGAGTTCGTTCGGCCGGTGGCCCATCCGGTCCTCCAGCCCGACCCGCTTGAGTGCCTCCGCCGCGCGCTCCCGTCGCTCCCTCGATCCGACGCCGGCATAGACCAGCGGCAGCTCCACATTGTGCAGCGCATCGGCCCGGGGCAGCAGGTTGAAGGTCTGGAACACGAACCCGATCTCCTTGTTCCGGATCCGGGCCAGCTCATCATCGCCCAGCTCCGAGACCCGGTGCCCGTTGAGCCAGTACTCGCCATCGCTCGGCGTATCGAGGCAGCCGATCATGTTCATCAGCGTGGACTTGCCCGAGCCGGAGGGCCCCATGATGGCGACGAACTCGTTGCGGCGGATCACGACGTCGACCCCGCGCAGCGCGCGCACGATCTCTCCGCCCATGTCGTACTGGCGGGTCAGATTGCGGGTGACGATGACGGCGTCCGCCGGGACGTCGCCCGGCAGCATCGCCATTCGTTCGGCGGTGGAGGTCAGGGCAGGGCTCATAGGGGTCGTCCGATCAGGGCCGCGATCTGGGCCCGCGCGTTGAGGTAGTCGAACCGTGCATTGACGACATCCACTTCCGCCTGCGCCAGCGCTTCCTGCGAGTTGAGCACGTCGAGGATCGTTGCCGCGCCCACCCGGTACCGCTCATTCACCACCCGCAAGTCCTCGGCAGCCGCCGCCACGCTGGTCCCGGTGATCCGGATCCGCAGCCGGGCGGCATCCAGCAGCGCGAATTGCGTGGTGAGCGAGGCCTGCACCTGCCGCCGCGTGTCCGCCGCGCTGGCCTCGGCGGCGTCCAGGCTGGAGAGCCGGTTGACGATCGTCTCTTCCCGCTGGAACCGGTTGAACAGCTGCCACGACAACCCCAGCGACAACTGCCGCTGGGCGAGCAGCTCATAGTCCCGGTTGTTGTTGCCGTTCCAGCTGGTCGAGCCGGTCAGCGCCAGGTTGGGCCAGTAGGGGCTGCGCGCCGCCGCCACGGCCGCGCGCGCCGCCGCGGCATTCGCCTCCCCGGTGCGCACCTGCGGCGAACGCTCCAAGGCCTCCTGCAGGATAGCCAAGGTGTCCAGAGCCACCGGCGTTGCGTAGAACGCCGAGTCGTCCTGCGCCGCGACCCGGCCATCGCGCCCAAGTGTCCGTCCCAGCGCCGCCTGTCGTCCGGCAACGTCGCTCTCGGCGGACACCTGCGCCAGCTGCGCGTTGCCCAGATTGACCAGCGAGCGCAGCGAATCGGAGCGCGTGGCCGAGCCCACCTGCAGCTTGGCGACCGAGAGCTTGAGCTGTTCTTCAGCGCGGCGCACCCCGGCTTCCCGCACCCGGACGAGCTGCTGGGCGGCGAGTGCGGCAAAGAACTGCTGCGTCGCGGTCAGCCCCGCCTGATACTCGGCGTTGGTGAGCGACGCCTCGGCGGCGGTCTGGGTGGCCCGCGCCTCCCGACGGTTGGCGCCACGGCGGAACCCGGTGAACAGGTCCACGCTGCTGCTCAGTCCGAAGTTGATGCTGGTGTTGGTGGAGTTGCTCTGGGCCCCACCGGTGGTGAACTGTGTCCCCTCCGAAAAGCTGGTGCTGCCGGATGAGGAGGCGCTGAGGTTCGGCAAATAGGCGCCGGTCGCCGAGCGGATCTGCGCCCTCGCGTTGCGCAGGTTGCCCTGGGCCTGCACGACACCGGGCACCGCGCCCTGGGCCAGGCGAATGGCCTCTTCAAGCGAGACCTGCGGCTGCTGGGCCGCGAGAGCTCCCGCCACGAGCAGGGAACCGAGAGCTGCACCCGCGCTCCGCATCCACGGTGCACTGCTAGTGCCCATCCCGGTTCTCCTCATCCTGGAACCGTCGTTTATCTGCCTGCCGCTCCGCGTCCAGGCGGGCGGTCATCCTTGCGTAGGCGGGCATCTGTTCCGGCGTGAGTTGGGTACGCACCTCGGCACGGATGGTTTCCTTGAGGCTGTCAAGGCGGGGTTCGACTGCCGCAAAGATCTGCTGCATTCCGTCGTGATGCCGGCGGAGGATGGCGCGCACACTGTCACGCTGGGCCGGGGACAGGTGGACCTCGTGGTCCATCAACTCCACGTACTCCTCGCTGCGCGGCATGGTGTGCCGTCCGTGCCCATGAGGCCCGAAGGCACCTCGTGCCGTCAGCAGGCTTCCCGCCGCCGCGCCGAGCAGCGCAACCAGGGTCAGCAGTCCGGCGGCCTTCCAATTACGTGGTGTCATGGTCGTCCATGTTCCAGTTAGCGCCCGCCGGCCATCACCGCGGCGAGCAGGCCATCTGCTGCGACACCGCGTCCAGCCTCCAGGCCGTCGACGGCGAGGACCTCGACACCGCTGCCGGCATCCTGCCGCGCCACAAGCCAGAAGCCGGTCAGCGTTGCGAGCAGGAGTGCTGCTGCCAGACCGGGCCGGGCCCATCCCGCGAGGATTTCCCAGGCAGTGGAGGTGCCGCCCGCAGGGATCCGTCCCATTACTCGGGCGGTGAAGCCCGCAGTGTCGGTGCCGGACAGATGTTCCCGCAGCAGGTTGCCCAGCTCGTCATCCCGGCCGGCTCCAAAATCGTTCAGCTGTGTCATCGGCTCTCCTCCTCCCATGGGCCCAGCGCCGAGCGCATCCGCCGCCGGGCGTGGAAGACTTCTGATCGGGCGGTTCCCTCCGGGATGTCCAGCTGCGCCGCTACTTCCGCGTGACTGTATCCCTCGACATCGAACAGCACGAGGGCGATCCGCTGCCGCTCCGGCAACGCTGCCAGTGCCGCGTCCAGCCGTTCCCGCAACAGCAACTGAGCAGCCGACCGTTCCGGCGATGGTCCCGACGACACCAGCGTTTCCGGCAGCGGCTCCGTCAGGCGGACCCGCTGCCGCCGTCGCAGGTCCCGTGCGGCGTTGAGCGCGATCCGGGTGAGCCACGGTGACAGCGGCTGGGCCGGGTCGAAGCGATCGAGCGCCTTCCAGGCGGACAGGAATGCCTCCTGGGCTGCGTCCTCCGCATCGGTCGTATTCCCAAGAATCGTACGGGTCAGTCGGCGAACCTGCGGTGCATACTGCGCCACCAGCGCGCCGAAGGCGTCTCGATTGCCCTGGCGCGCGCTGGCAATCAGCTCCGGGTCAGTCACAGGGGAGATACGCGCCCATCCTGAGAATCGTTGAGACTTCAGTTCCGGCCGGCCTGAATTGTACCGCTGCGCGATGGCCCGGAGCGAATCGGGGCAGGGAAGAAGCTCCGGGTTTTCGCTGAGGCACGGGGGCAAGCCATTGCGGCACAGGGCGATAGGACATCCTTGGAAAATCTTCATAGAGAAGAACACGCCTTGCTGTTACCGGGACGTGACCGAAAGGCGCGCCGCGCCGGAATCCGCGTCGTCGGTGCAGGTCTTCTTCTCATTCCCCGCTGGAGGTTTCCATGGTTGCCAACGCGCTGCGTGTCGCTCTGCCAATGGAACAGGCCCAGACGAGGCGGCCGGACCTCCGGCTCGCGACCGCCCCAAAGGTCCTGCTCTACTCGCATGACACCTTCGGCCTCGGCAACATCCGCCGGACGCTGGTCCTGGCACAGGCCCTTCGCGAGCAATACCCCGGCGCGGCCCTCCTGCTGGTAACCGGCTCACCGATGATCCATGCGTTCCGGATCCCCGACGGCCTGGACTACATCAAGCTGCCTTGCCTCGACCGAATCGAGGCCGATCAATACCAGCCCCGCTTTCTGGCGACCTGGTCGGCCGAGGTAACCCGGATGCGTCGCTCGCTGCTCCATCGGGCCGTGATGGGCTTCGCCCCCGACCTGATGATTGTGGACAAGCGCGCCGCGGGGATAGATGGGGAACTGCTCGAAACCCTGCGGGCGCTCCGGCGCAGCGGTCGGAACACCCGGCTAGTGCTCGGCGTGCGCGACATCCTCGACGAACCGGCTCGGACCTGCGCCTCGCTCGAGCGCAGCAAATGTCTCGAGCTGGTCGAGCGCTACTACGACGAGGTCTGGATCTACGGTGAACAGTCCATTTTCGACGCCGCCCGGGTCTACGACTTCCCCGTTGCGGTCGCCGCCCGCACCAAGTACGTCGGCTACCTGATGCGGCCCACGCAGGTGCCGGTGGCGCGGAGCGGCGCACCCCGGGTCCTAGTCACCACCGGTGGCGGGGGCGACGGGAGCGAGCTGATCGAGACCTATCTCCGCGGCCTGATCGAGCTGCCGCGCTCGGTTGCGCTCCAGACCACGGTGATCTTTGGCCCCCAGATGGCCACCGCCCGGCGGGAGCAGTTGCTGGCGCAGTTCGGTACTCTCGCCGACGTCGACTTCATCGACTTCGAGGCGGATCTCACTCGGCGCTATGCCGAGGCAGATGTCGTGGTCTCGATGGCCGGCTACAACACCGTCTGTGAATTGCTCTCCATGCGTCGCCGGGCGGTGCTGGTGCCTCGCGCCGAGCCGGTGATGGAGCAGTTGATTCGGGCGCGGCTGTTCGCGGAACGCGGGATTTTCGACCTGGTAGAGCCGGCCACGCTTTCGCCGGGTGTGCTGATGGGCAAGGTGCTGGCTGCACTCACGCGGACGGACGACGCGGCCCCGCAAATCGATCTCGGCGGTTTGACGCGGGTGCGGGAGCGGGCCCAGGCGCTGCTGGGGGAGCCGGGCCATGACGACTGAAGGAGTGGTCATGGTTCTGAGCGGGTTCCCTCGCCGATCGGAGACCTTCGCGCTGAACGAAGTCGCCGCGCTCGCCGCCCGCGGGATGCTGGCCGCTGTCTTCGCGACCAAGTCGGGGGACGGCTTGTCGCCACATCCGGTGGCAGCCGCGCTTGCGCCGATGATCGAATCGCTGCCACCGGGCACGGCGGAGGAGCAGGGCGCCGCGATCGCGGAACGGCTGCAGGGACGGCGAGTGGCTGGCGTGCATGCGTACTTCGCGCACACGCCGACCGACGTGGCCCGGGCAGCGAGCCGCCGTTTGGGTGTGCGCTACGGCTTCAGTACCCATGCGAAGGATGCGCGCAAGGTGTCACCTGCGGCGCTGCGTGATCGGGGCCGCGACGCAGCCTGCGTCGTCGCCTGCAATACCGATGTCGCCCGTACCCTTCGCAGCACCGGCGTCGAAACCCACCTCATTCCTCATGGCGTGGACCTCACGCACTTCCGGCCGACCCCGGTGCCGGCCGGACCGCCGACCCGGCTGCTGGCCGTCGGGCGGCTGGTTCCCAAGAAGGGCTTCGATGTACTGCTGGACGCGGTGACCGCCTTGCAGACTCCCTGGCACCTGACACTCGTCGGGGATGGGCCGGAACGGGAGCGCCTCGCAGCGCTGGCACAGGAGCGGGGCGTGGCAGAGCGGGTGCGCTTTGCCGGCAGCTGCACCCATGCCGACCTGCCCCAGTTGTACGCCGAGTCCCAGATCGTCGTGGTGCCCTCGGTCGAGGATGCCACCGGCGACCGGGACGGATTGCCGAATGTGGTGCTGGAGGCGATGGCGAGTGGGCGCGCCGTCGTGGCGAGCGATATCGGCGCCACCTCGAGCGCCATTGTTTCCGGCCGGACCGGCCTGCTGGTCCCGCCCGGCGAGGTGCCGGCGCTGACCCGTGCGCTTGAGCGCCTGGTGCGCCAGCCGGCCCTCGGCGTCGATCTTGGCCGCCACGCGCGTCGGCGGGTAGAGGAGAGCTACGATCTCGGTCATTGTACCCGCCGGCTGGAGCGGGTGCTGGAGGCGGCCTATGCCTGAGCACCGCATCGCACCCGCCGCCGGCGGGAGTGTGGCCTACATCCTCAAGGCATATCCCCGGACCTCCGAGCTCTTCATCCTGAGCGAGATCTACCGGGTCGAGCAGGCGGGGTTGCCCATCCGGCTGTTCGCCATCAAACCTGCGGAGCCGCACGATCGGGAGCCGCGCCATCCCGTGGTCGACCGGATTGTCGCGCCCTGCGAGTATCTGCGGCGATCCGAGGGACTCTCGCGCACCAGTCTGCCGCACTGGCTGCTGCATCACCTGCCTGGATTCGTTCCCGCCATTCTCCGCATGGTCGTCCGGCATCCGCTCGGTGTGGCCAACGCGCTGGGCGCGGCGCTGGCGCAGAGCTGGCGGACCCGCCGCAGCTGCTGGTCGGGCGAGGCCAAGGTATACGGCAAGGAGTTCCTGCTGGCGGTGGATCTGGCCGACCGGCTGCGGCACGCACCCGACGTTCGGCACCTGCATGCGCACTACGCCCACGCCGCAACCACGGTTGCCTGGCTGGCCTCCCTGATTACCGGGTTGCCCTTCTCGTTCACCGGGCATGCGCGGGACATCTACTGCGAGTCGCTCAATCCCGCCGGGCTGTTGCCTCGCAAGCTTGGCGCCGCCCGCTTTGCTGTGACCTGCACCGAGGCCAATCGGACGTGGCTGCTGGGTCTCGCTCCGCAGGCCCAGGTGCACCGGATCTACCATGGGGTGAACGCCGACTTCACCGCCCTGCTCGCGACTGCGGCGGGTCGCATGGCGGAGGGCGGCCCGCTTCGCATCCTCGGGGTGGGACGCCTCGTGCCGAAGAAGGGCTTCGACGTCCTGATCGAGGCCGTCGCGGTCCTTGTCAGGCAAGGCGTCGAGGTGGACGTGGTCCTGGCGGGCGCGGACGGCGGTCACACGACCGATCTGCGGCGGCGGATTGCGGACCACCGCCTCGAGGAGCGGGTGCGCCTCGCCGGTGTCATGGACCAGCGGCGCCTCTATGAGGAATACCGCCGGTCGACGGTATTCTGTCTTCCCTGCCGGGTGCTGGACGATGGCGACCGTGATGGCATTCCCAACGTTCTGGTCGAGGCGATGGCCGCCGGCCTGCCGGTGATCTCGACACCGGTGTCAGGCATCCCCGAACTGGTGGTCCATGAGGAAAATGGCCTCCTGGTGCCGCCCGACGACGTGGCGGCGCTGGCGGCCGCCTTGCTCCGTCTGCACCGTGACCCGCGCCTCGCTGCGACACTCGGCCAGGCGGGACGCACAGCGGTCCTGGACCGTTTCGACGGCGATCGACTCGCCGCCACTCTCGCCGGGCTGCTGACCGGAGCCGCCGCATGATCCCGGAGACGCGGTCGAGTCTGCGGGCCCTGGTGCGGACCCTGCTCCCCGAGGCTCGGCCCCACTGGCGAGGGCTGGCTGTCGCCTACCTGCTGGAGCTGGCCACGGTGCTCACCGGTGTGCTCGCTCCGTGGCCGCTCAAGCTCATCATCGATCACAGCCTGGAGCATCGCCCGCTGCCAGGATGGCTGGCGCCGCTTGATCCCTTCCTGTCGCCGACAACGCAGGTGCTCTGGCTGACGACGGTGTTTGTCGCGGTGGTCGCTCTCGGGGCGATGACTACGGCCCGGAGCCGGGTCACCCTGGCCCGGGTACGTGAGCGGCTGGCGGTGGCGCTTCGCGACCGGATGCTGGGGCACCTGCAGCTGCTCCCGCCGACAATCCGCGTCGCCCACAAGAGCGGTGAGCTGGTCCTCCGGCTGGTGGGCGACGTGGACCTCGTGGTCAAGCTGCTCACCCGCACGCTGCCGCTGCTGTTCCGGTTCGTGGCCACAGCCCTGTTCACGATCATCGCACTGCTCTGGCTCGCGCCGCGTGAGGCGCTGCTGATCGTGGGACTCCTGCCGGGACTCTGTCTGCTCGTGCTGCGCTACGGCCCGCGCATCACGGCGGCCGCCCGGCGCAAACGGCGGCGGGAGGGCGAGGTCGCGGGGCTGGCGCAGGAAATCATCCGGGGGCTGCCGGTGATGCAGGCGCTGGGGAGCGACCGCCAGGCGCGGGCCCGATTCGCCGAATTGAATGCGGCGAGTCTCCGGGCCGGCGTCGAGGAGACCCGGTTGAGCGCACACCTCGAGTGGAGCCTCGAGGCGGCGCGAGGAGTCGCCGTCGGTCTCGTGACCGGAGGCGGGGCGCTGCTCGCGCTCGGCGGCGTGCTGACCGTCGGCGAACTCACCGTGCTCGCGGCCTATGTCGCCCAGCTACTCAGGCCCATCGACAAGGTGAATGACCTGGCCGAGGCCACGTCGCGGGGTGTGGCAGCGGCTGAGCGCATGGCGGCCCTGCTGGCGCAGACCCCGCTGGTGGTGGACGCTCCCGGGGCCATCACCCTCGACGGCACACGCGGAGTCGTGGAACTCCGCGACGTGACCTTCGGGTACCCTGATACGCCCAGCCGGGCGGAAGCGGTGCTGCGCGGCGTCACCATGACGCTGCATCCGGGGCAGCTGACGGTGCTGATCGGGCGGAGTGGTGCGGGCAAGAGCACGATCCTGAGCCTGCTGGTACGACTGTTCGATCCGACCTCGGGTACCATCCTGCTCGACGGGCGCCCGCTCCCGGCGATTGCGGTGCGGTCCCTGCGTGCGCAGATCGGGATCATGACGCAGGACCTGCATCTGCTGGCCGGTTCGCTGCGCGAAACCCTCGCGCCGCACGATCGTGCGGTGCATGACGATGCGCTCTGGCAGGCGCTGGAGCTGGTCGCCATGGCGGAGTTCATCTGCGGCTTGCCCCACGGTCTCGACACCCAACTCGGCGAGGACGGGCTCAATCTCTCCGGCGGACAGCGCCAGCGGCTGTCGCTGGCGCGAGCGCTGCTGCTCGACCGGCCGATCCTGTTGCTCGACGAACCGCTGGCCAACGTCGACGAGATCTCGGCTCGGGTCATCCTCGCGGCGATCGCGCGGGTGAAGCAGGACCGTACCTGCCTTGCGATCACGCACGAACCGCTGCTGCTCGATCATGCCGACCACGTGTACCGCCTCCACGATGGCGCCCTGCATGCCGAGACGCCACAACCCCGTGAGCGGGCCGGCGCCGCGAGGCAGACCGCATGACCGGCTTGATGGTGGACCGGGCACCGCGGCCGGTGTACTGCGTGATCGACCACGCCTGCCGCGACCTTGGAGTGGCCGAGTCGGTCGTGGCCGGGTGTTTCACTCACGTCGGGCTCACTCTCGATCTCGGTAGGGATCCGGATTGGCTCGGCGCTCCGTTTCCGGCCGACAAGGAATGGCGCATCGAGTGGAGCAAGTTCTACTTCGGACTCGATCTGGCGCATGCCTTCGCCGAGACCGGCGATGCCCGGTTTGTGGACTGCTGGGAGCGGCTGGTGCGGAGCTGGATTGATCAGGTGCCGCCCGACCATGACCGCAGTGATATCACCGCCCGGCGGATCCAGAACTGGATCTATGCATGGCTCCGCTTCCGCGCCGCGGGCGCGGTGCTGCCAGACGAGCTGGGTGACGCGCTGCTGGAGAGTCTCACGGCGCAGGTCGAGTTCGTCCGGACCCACCTCACCGCCGAGCGCAATCACCGGACCCTGGAGCTGTACGCCCTGTTCATCGCGGCGCTGGCGCTGCCCACCCTTGACCCTCACGGGTGGCTCAGGGTGTTCGCCACTGAGGAGCTGACCCGGAACCTGCTGGACGACATCCTCCCCGACGGCGTGCACCGGGAGCAGTCCACTCACTACCATTGCGTGGCGCTGCGGACCTACCTGGGCGCCCGGCAGAACGCCGAGCAATTCGGCTTCGCCTTCCCCGCCGCGTACGACGAACGTTTGATCCGCGCCTGTGAATTTGCGATGCATTGCCACCGGCCCGACGGGGGCATCCCCGCCTTCTCCGACGCGGACACCGGCAGTTACCACGACCTTTTGGCGCTCGCGGGGCGGCTGCTTGGCCGGCCTGACTTCAAGTATCTGGCGTCCCGCGGGACCGAGGGCACCGCGCCAGTCCGGCGGAGCATGAGCTTTCCGCACGGCGGCTACTACATGCAGCGCAGTGGCTGGGGTGAAACCCGCGCCTTCAAGAATGAGCGCTTTCTCCTGCTTGACTGCGGCCCACTCGGCGCCGGCGGGCACGGCCACTACGACCTGCTCAGTGTGGAGCTGGCGGCCGGTGGACGACCACTGATCATCGATCCGGGTCGCTACACCTACTCCGATGAGGCGCCGGACTGGCGCCGCTGGTTCAAGGGCACGGCGGCGCACAACACCGTCCTGGTGGACGGCCTGGATCAGACGCCTTACCGGCGGAGCAAGCCCAAGGGAGCGCCGGCATCGGGCCGGCTGCTCGGGCGCTGGGGCGCGCCGGGACTCGACCTGATCGTCGGGGAGGCGCTGAGTCCCGCCTATGATGCGCGCCACATTCGCTCGGTCCTCTTCGTCGCCGACGAATACTGGCTGCTGCATGATCGGCTGACGGCCGCGACCAGTCACACCTACGATCTCCGGTTTCATCTCACACCCGAAGCCTGGGGGCGGACCGAGGTGTTCCTGCACCGCGGCCAGTGGGCCGTACGGGCGCCGGGCGTGCTCCTGCGCTTCGAGGGCGCTACCCGGCCGCGGCTGGAGGAGGGATGGTATGCGCCTGTGTATGGTACCAAGCATGAGGCGCCGGTCATTGCGGTGACACGGCACGCTTCGCACACCGACTTTCTCACGCTGATTCTGCCGAAGGAGACGGCGGGCAGTATCCCGAGCATCGATGTCCGCTCGTGGGGGGGCGCCGACGGGCGCCTGACACTGGAGGTCGCCGGGGTCGCGAACGGCACGGCCACGGACCGCCTGGTGTGGGGAGATGTCCACGGCGCCGTCACGGCAGACAATCCTGCCGTGGCCTGGACCCGCAGCCACGCCGATGGGCGTCACAGTCAGCGCTCGGCGGCGGAGGTCATCACATGACAACCGCGGCGCCCCCGCTGCTCGCTCCTGATGCGGCGCTCCCCGCGCGGGATCTCCTCCTCGACGCCGCCCTGGGCCCGAGGCTCATCGGGTCGCTGCTCGGCCGCCCGGGCCTGCCGGTCATGTCGGCCTGTCGCCGAGTCAAAGCCAAGTACCGTATTGGCGAGAGCCTCCGGGTGCTCTTCGCGGTGGAGATCGAGGGAGCCACCCAGTTCGTGGCGGCGCGCATGTTCCCCGACGGCCGGGCCGGGTCGGTCTATCGTGAGGCGCTGCTCCACGCCGTGCCGGCCGGACCGCTGCTGCCGATTGGCCACGACGAGGGGAGCGGCACCGTGTTATGGGCCTTTCCGAACGATCGCCGGATCCGCCACCTCACCGCGTTGCTCCAGCCCCGTCCGGAATTCAACGCGGCCCTGTCCGGTCAATGGGCCGAGACCCGCCTCGTGGCGTACGCGCCCGAGCGGGCCGCGACGGCGCGGTGTCTCGGCGCCGCCGGTGAAGTCCTGGGCTATGCCAAGGTGTACGCCGGCGATGATGGCGCCAGAAGCCGGGAGCTGCACGATCGACTCTGCACAGCACTGCACTCGGCCGGAGAGCTGCAGCTGCCCCGTGCGCTCTCGTACGATGCGCCCAATCGCCTGCTCCTGGTCGAGCCGCTGGCGGGGCGCCCGGTCGGAGAATTCGAAGCGGCGCGCCGGGTCGAGGGCTACCGAAAGCTGGGTGCGGCGCTGGCCAGGCTGCACTCGGCCCCCCTGGAGCTGCCGGAACAATTCCGCCGACTGGAACCCTCGCGCCTGCAGCAGGCCGGCCGGCTCGTGGGGCGGGCACGCCCTGAACTGGCTGCGTTGTCGGACCGCCTCGCCCGGGAGTTGACGGCCTGCTACCGGCCCGACCCCGATCCGGCCGTCTGCCTGCACGGCGATGTGAATTCCCGCAACTGGCTGTTGCAGGACGACCGCGTCGCCCTCATCGATCTGGATCAGATGGCGATGGGCCCCGCCGCCGCCGACCTCGGTGGCGCGCTGGCCGGCCTGCTGTACCGCGAGATCACCCACGACTGGTCGGGGGCCGAAGTGCGCGCACTGAGTCAGGCGCTCCGCGCCGGGTACGCGACGATCCGCCCGCTCCCGACCCGCGATTCGCTCCGCTGGCACGTGGCCGCGGCACTGCTGGCCGAACGTGCCCTCCGCGCCGTGACCCGCTTCCGGGTCGACGGCCTGTGGCATCTCGAGGCTCTCCTCACCACCGCTCTGACTCATCTGGCAGGAGGCGCCGATGTCTGACGATCCGCGACTGCGCTACGCCCATCGACTGGCCGCCCTGGCGTGTGATGCGCCGGCCCGCGCCGTCCTGGCCCGCATTGGTGAACGGCGACGCTGGTGGGATCCGGCGACGATATGGAATCGGACCTACGGCCGCTTCACGCCGGGCCGCTCGCCCTACGCGACAATGGTTTTCGAATCCACGGCGCCGAGACAACAGCTGGTGCATGTGGAAGTCAGCGCCGAACGGCCGGTGGCCACCGGTGAGGCCGCGGCGTACGACTGCGAAGAGGCCCTGGGCTGGATGCGGGTGACACGGCTCGATGCCGATCCCGCGCTCCCCGGTCTCGCCACCCTGCTCGTCCAGCCGGGGGAAACCCACGTCGTCCGCTACCGCCCGCGCCGGCGCTGCACCCTCCGTGTCACCCACGGCGGAGTGACTCGGTACGCGAAGGTGTTCGCTGACGACGCGGGCGCCCGGCTCTGCCAGGAGAGCGAGTGGCTCTGGCGTGCGGCGGTCGCGGGAGAATTCGGGTTCACCGTCGCGCGGCCGGAACGCTGGGATGCCGCGACGCGCACGCTCTGGCACCATGAGGTCGCGGGTGTCCCGGTGCTGCATGAGCTGCACGGCTGGGGAGCGCCGCGGCTGGTGGAGCAGCTCGGCCGAGCCGCCGCCTCGATCACCCGCACGTCGCTGGAGCCGTCCCTGGTGTTCGATGGCCGGGCCCAGGTGGAACGTTCGCGGGGCTACGTGAAAGAACTGAGCCGGACCGTTCCCCGGCTGGCCCCGGTCGCCGCCGCGCTGCTGGACCGGCTGGCCGTGCTGCACGACAACTTCGGGCACCGCCTCCTCCGCCCGATCCATGGCGCGCCCCATCCCAGCCAGTGGCTGATGTCAGCCGACGGGCTCGGCCTGGTCGACTTTGATCGGCTGTCGCTGGGGGATCCGGAACTTGATGCGGCCACCTTTCTCGGCGAACTGGAGTTCGAGGGCGGGCTGGCGATCCCGGCGGACCGGCTCGGCACTCATTTCCTGTCGGGCTACGAGGCGGTGCACGGGCCGCTCGACCACCAGCTGCTCGCGACGTATCGGGCCCATAAACGGCTGGCCAAAGCGCTTCGCATGGCACGCTCCTTCGCCGCCGATGGCGCCGAGCGCGCCGAGCGCACGCTGGACCTCGCCCTGGCCGACCTCGCGCGGGGCGCCGCCCTCACTCTGCTCCCCGCCAGCGAGGCCGTGTGATCGCCGCGACCGTCTATCTCGCCCGCCATGGCCAGAGCCTCTGGAACCGGCGCACGCTGGTGACTGGGCAGCTGGATCCGGAGCTGGCACCGGAGGGCCGGGCGCAGGCGCGTGAACTGGCGGCGCTGCTGGGGGAGGTGCCACTGTCGGCGGTGTATTCCAGCACTCTGTCCCGCAGCCGGGAGACGGCGCGACCGGTGGCCGAGGTGCATGGCCTCGACGTGCGGGAGATTCCCGCATTGCGGGAGCTTCACCTTGGCGCGCTGCAGGGCCGCTTCCGCGACAACCGTGATCCGGAAGCCGAAGCGCTGTGGCGCGCTCGCAAAGCCGATCCGGTTGGGTTCCGCGCACCCGGCGGCGAGTCCTTCGCGGAGCTGGCCTCACGGGCGGGGCGCGCGGTGCGGTCCATTCTGGTCGCTCATCCGGGCGACACAGTGCTGATCGTCGGTCACCGCAACACCAATCGTGCGATCCTGGCCACGCTCCTCGGCTGGACCCCGGAAGTGGCGCTCGCCGCGGCAATCGGGCACGACTGCCTGTACCGGCTGCGGATGAGCACTCCACCTGGCGTGAGTGCCATTCGAATCAGCACTCCGCGCACGCCACGCGAATCGATCGAGGCGGTGCGCTCGTGAGCCCGCGCCGCACCTGCCTCTTCTATTCCCATCACTCCCTCGGGATGGGTCACCTGGTGCGTTCGCTGGCGCTGGCCGGGGCGTTGACGAAACGCTTCGACGTCGTGCTGCTGAACGGCGGGCCGTTGCCGGGAGGCATCCGCATCCCCGCGGGGATCGAGGTAGTCGCGCTGCCACCGATCGCGCAGGATGAGGCGCACCAGCTGGTCTCGCGCGATGCCCGATACAGCGCTACGGAAGCGCGTACGCTGCGCCGTGAAATCATCCTCGCCACATACCAGCGAACCGCGCCTGCGGTGATCGTGCTGGAACTGTTTCCTTTCGGCCGGAAGAAGTTTGCCGAGGAGCTCGCCCCCATGCTGGACGCGGCGCGGGCCGCTTCCGATCCGCGCCCGCTGGTCGTCTCGAGCGTGCGGGACCTCCTGGTGACGGGCCGGCAGCACCGTCAGCTGCATGACGACTGGGCGGCCGCGACGGCCACCCGGTATCTCGACGCCGTGCTGGTCCACGCCGATCCGCGCTTTGCCCGGCTGGAGGAGAGCTTCACGCCCACGACGCCGCTCAGCGTCCCGGTGCACTACACCGGCTTTGTGGTGCCCGACGACCGCGACGCCGGGCCGACTCCGGCGCTGGCGCGCCACGGGCTGATCGTCTCTGCCGGGGGAGGACTCGTAGGCGACGCCCTCTTCCGGGCCGCCATCGAGGCGCAGGTGCAATTGTGGCCCCTGGTGCAGCTTCCGATGACGATCATCACCGGCCCCTTTCTGCCGGAGCCGGCATGGCAGGCACTCCACCGGATGGTTCAGTCGCTGGCGGGGGTCCGCTTGCTTCGGTTCGTCCCTGACCTCCGTTCTGAAATCGGAGGAGCCACGGCCTCGATCAGTCAGTGTGGCTATAACACGGCGATGGATCTGCTGCGCGCCCGGGTGCCGGCACTGGTAGTGCCCTTCGGGGAAGGCGGCGAAAACGAGCAGCGGGTGCGGGCCGAGCGGCTCGAGGCGCTTGGGCTGCTCCGGGTGCTGCCGGTCGAGGCGCTCGACGGGAGTCGGCTGGCGGCGGAAGTGCTCCGGCTGCTGGATTTCCGGCCCGCCGATGTACGCCTTTCTCTGGATGGGGCGGAGGAAAGCGCACGATTCCTCGATGCGCTGGTCCAACAGCACCAGGGGGCGCTGGTATGAACGCCTGGCTCGCCCCCGTGCAACGCGCCCTCGATGGGCTCCCTCGGCAGCTGCCGGTCTTTTTCCGGGACGACGATGCTGGCTGGGAGGACGCGCGACTGTTCCACCTGCTCGACCTCTTCCGCCTGCACCGGATGCCGATCGATCTGGCCGTGATCCCCGACGCAGTCACGCCAACGCTGGCGCGCCAGCTGGTAGAGCGACGAAGCGAGGCGGGTGGTACCATCGGCCTGCACCAACATGGCAAAGCGCATCGAAATCATGAGCCGGTCGGGCGGCCCTGCGAATTCGGTCCCGCGCGGCGTCCCGCCGATATCCATGCCGATCTCCTCGCCGGTCGGGCCAGGTTGACCGAACTGCTGGGATCGGCGCTGGATCCGGTGTTTACGCCACCGTGGAACCGGTGCAGCAAGGACACCGGCTACGCGCTGCTGGACCTCGAGTTCTCCGCCCTCTCCCGGGACCGGACCGCGGAGTCGCTCGCGCTGCCTGGGTTGCTGGAGCTGCCCATCACGGTGGACTGGTTTGCCCGTCGGAGTGGAGTACGGGTCCTGCCGCTCGAGCTTGGGGCCGGGCTGGCTCGGGCGTTCACCGACCTGGGGCCGGTAGGCATCATGCTCCACCATGCGGTAACCGAACCGGACGACTTCCACCGGCTCGAGCAGCTGCTGGCCCTGCTGGCCGGGCACCCGATGGTCCGCCCCTTCCCGATGATGTCGCTCGTCGCCGAACGGGTCGTGGCGTCATGAGAGCCCTTTCCCGAGTGCTCGGCGTGATGCTGCTTGGCGCCCAATCCCTGGCCGCCCAGGAGCGGTCGCCGCTGTCGGTGTTTCTCACGACGACCGGGATGTACGACAGCAACATCGAGCACGATGCCACGGACCAGCAGACCTATGGCGGCGCGCTGGGGCTCGGTCTCGCCCTTGAACGGAGCGGTCGAGTTCACGGGATCGAGGCCCAGTATGAAGTGGCCGCCCATCGTTACGCCACGACCGATCGGTGGAACCGCATCAGCCAGCAGTTCGAGGGGGCCTACACTCTGAAACCCGCTCGCTGGCTCCGGCTCCAGGCCGCGGTGGAAGGTTCATTGAAGGGGAACTCCGAAGACCGGGACCTCGGCAACCAGTATGCATTCAAGCCGCGGCTCGAGTTGCGCCCCGCGCGCCGCACGTCCTTCCGATTCACCGGAGCGTACCGGATCAAACAGGACGAGAGTGAACGCGCCAAGGATGCGGACAACACCTACCTCGCCCTGGAGGTGCGGCAACGCAATGAGGGTGGCGCCGCGCTATCGCTCGGCGCTCGCCGAGAGGAAAACCGTTCCAACGGGCCCGACGACCGCTACCGGAGGATGCTGTACAGTCTCGAGTTGTCGAGCCCGCCGTCCGCCCGCGATGTGCTGGTCTTCACCGTGAACTACCGAGAGCAACGGTACCGCTACCGGCGAGTGGATGTCGGTGGAGTAAGCTCGCTGCGGCACGACCAGCGGGTAACGGCGGGGCTCGAATTCACCCATCGGCTTACGCCGGCGATGGAGTTCACCCTCGGTTACGAGTTCGAGACCCGGGGCTCCAACGACCCGGAAAAAGAGTATGTCGCCCACCTGATGTCCTTTGCCGTGAGACATCGGTGGTAGGCGGCGTCGCGGCTCCGACTGTGGTACGAGGCCTGTACCGAAACGGGTCAGCTGTCACGATTTGTACATGGCGGGAGGATCGCTCCGGCCAGGCCTCGTTTTCTAACCTGTTGCCAATCAACAACAAAGCGCGGTGGAGCGGAGTGAGATACCGGGGCCTGCATCCTGCCTTAGGCCGGGGCAGTCCCGCAACGCTCCATCTTTGCCATCGAGGCCTTGTGTCGGGTTCGGATCCTGTACTGACCGTGCTGGCGGCCAGCGATTCCTTCAACGCTCTGTGGGCTGGACTGGCCCTGGAGTGTCGGGTGGAGCTGGTGGTCACCTCGGATCGGGCATCGAAGGTCCCGGCCGGCCAACTCGTGGTGATCAACGGCGCCGGGATGGAGAATGCGCTGGGCCAGATCGCCGCACCGCTGGTGGAGGCTGGCGCCCGGGTCTGCGCCGTCGGGGCCCAGATCGACCATCGGATCGCGCTGCCCCTGATCCGCGCCGGCGTGGCGGAGTATTTCGCGCTGCCCGCAGAGCTGGACGGGCTGCGCACGTGGCTGGCGCGTGAGGCGGAGGCGCTCCGGACGGCCAGCCGGACCGCCACGTTCACCTCCGGCGAGGCCAGCAAGTACCGCTTCGAGGGCATCCTGGGCGACAGCCCGGCACTCCGCGACGCGCTGACCCTCGCCTCCCGGGTCATCCCGCACGCCACGGTCACCGTGCTGATCACTGGCGAGACCGGGACCGGCAAGGAATTGCTGGCGCGGGCACTGCACTACAACGGCCCCCGTCGCGCGGCGCCCTTCGTCGACATCAACTGCGCCGCGATCCCGGAAAACCTGCTGGAAAGCGAACTGTTCGGGCACGAGAAGGGCGCCTTCACCGATGCAAGCGCGGCCAAGCCCGGGCTGTTCGAGATGGCGAATGGCGGAACGATCTTCCTTGATGAGATCGGTCACCTCTCGCCGCAGCTGCAGGGCAAGCTTCTGAGGGTGCTCGAGCAGCGCGAGATCCGCCGCCTGGGCGGTACCAGCTCGATCCCAATTGACGTCCGGGTGATCGCTGCGACCCACGTGGACCTGGCGGAGGCTTCGCGTCGCGGGGAATTCCGCGAGGACCTCTACTACCGGCTGAATGTTGTTGGCCTGCGGCTCCCCGCGCTGCGCGAACGGGCCCACGACGTCCTGCTGCTGACCCGCGCCTTCCTCGCGCGCTTCTCCCGCGAATACGGAGTGCCGTTGCCGGAGCTCACGACGCAGGCGGAACGGCGGCTTGTGGCCCACCCCTGGGCCGGCAACATCCGCGAACTCCGCAACGTGCTGGAGCGCGCCATTCTCATGCTCGACGGGCCACGGCTCGATGCCGATCATCTCGGACTCGACCAGCAGCGCGGGCGCATTTCCACCGATGGCGTGCCGTTTCCCGCGACGATGTCGGATATCACCCGCGGCGCGGCGCTGGCCATGACCCGACTCTGTGAGGGCAACAAGAGCGAGGCGGCACGACGACTCGGTATTTCCCGGACCCGTCTGCTGCGCCTGCTTGCGCCGCGTGGACCGGGGCTGGTGACCGTTGAGGAGGAGGACTGATGCGACGCTGGACTCTGCTCTGCGCCCTGCTGCCCCTGGCGACCGCCTGCGGCACCGGAGCCGACACCATCCCCGGTCCCAACCCGGTGGATTCCACCGCGGCGGAGGACAGTCTCCATTTCCTCCGCCCCGCGCTCACCGCGCCCCCTCTCGCGGACCGGGTGGTCAGCTTCTGGGCGGTCCGGGGTCAGCGCCGGGAACTGCGGCTGATGTACCGGCCGGCTCCGGGTGCGGTGGACTCGGTGGAGTTTGCCCGGCTCCGGGTGGACGACCGGTCGCTGGTGAACCGTCCCGACGGGACGCCGATCGCCCAGGGCGACTCGATCCTCATCACCCTCAGCGTCGTGGACACGCTCCAGCTGATCACCGAGTTCGAGCCGGCGGGACTGGTCTTCGCCAGCACCCATCCCGCGCGGCTCTGGCTCAAGTACGGCGAGGCCGACCCCGACCTGAACCGGGACGGCCTGGTGAACGCCGCCGACACCGCACTGGTGCTTGCACTCAAGATCTGGAAGCAGGAGAACCTGGGTGATCCCTGGCAGCTGTTGCCCAGCACCGTGAACCTGGTCGAGCTGGAAGTCGAGGCCGATATCCCCGGCTTCACTCGCTACGCGGTGTCCTACTGAGAGGAAGCGACAGATGACCAAAGGAATGATGTGGTGGGCCGGCGCGGCGTTCCTCGCCCTTCAGGGCTGCGAGAGCAGCCAGGTCTCGCCAGTGGCGGTCGCGACGCCACCGGCCTTCATCACCGTGCCGGAGTCAACGCTGACCTTCCTCAGGCCAGCGGCGGGTGCGCCACGCATCGCCCCCCGTCGGGTGAGTTTCTGGGCAGTGAACGGCCAGACGCGCGAGGGCGTGATCCTCTACCAGAAGCGGCCGGGCCAGCCGGTGGCCAGCAAGCTGGTGCGGCTCAAGGTGGACAAGCGATCGCTGGTGAATCGGCCCGATGGTACCCCCATCGCTCCAGGCGATTCGATCCTGATCACGATGTTCGTGGTGGATACCCTCAGGCTGATCGTGGAATTTCAGCCGCACGGACTGCTGTTCGCGCCGAGTCGGCCCGCCCGGATCACCTTCTGGTACCTGGAGGCGGATCACGATTTCAATTTCGACGGAGTGGTTGACGCAGCTGACGTGGCGCTGGAAAGCACCTTCGAAGTTTGGGGTCAGGAACTGCCCGGCGATCCATGGAGCAACCTCGTCTCGCTGCCCCGTCCGGGCAGTGACCAGGTCGAGGCGCGAGTGCCGGGCTTCACCCGCTACGCGGTTTCCTACTGAGCGAGCTCATGTCTGATTCGGTGGTCCGGGACTCCCTGCTTGAGCGTGCGCGGGCCATGGCGGACCGCGGCGAGTGGGGTGGCGTGCGCCTGCTCCTCGCCGAGTGCCGGGAGCAGCCTGACAGCGCGCCACCGTTGCTGCTCCTCCTGGCGGAGTCCGATCTGCGCACCGGCTTCCTGCCGGAGGCGCGGACCCTGCTCCAGGCCATCGTGCCCCGGATCGCGACCGATCCGGAGCAGACGCTGCACCGGCGCGCGATCAACATGCTGGGGGCCGCGGCCTTCGAGCTGGGACTGCTGGACGAGGCGGAGCAGCAGTTCCAGCTGTCGCTGGCGCTGGCGAACGGTGCGGGAGACTATCGCACCGTTGGACACGCCACGAACAACCTGGGGATGATCGCCAACATCCGGGGGGAGTTCGACAAGGCGCTCTCCCTGTATCAGCTGGCAGTACCGGCGTTTCAGCGGGTGGGCTACGTCGTCGGGCTGGGCGAGACCAATCACAACATGGCGCTCTCGCTCCGGGAGATGGGTGCGCTGGAGCTGGCAGACAAGCAGGAGCGCCGCGCCATCGCCTTCGCACGCGAAGCGGGCAATGCCCGGCTGCTCGCCATCGCCCATGTGGGACGGGCCGAGCTGTCACTCCGTCGCGGGGAGCCGGCGGTGGCCGAGGCGGGCGCCCGGCTGGGCGCCGAGCAGTACGCCGCCATCCCCGATGCCATCGGCGAGGCCGATGCGCTCCGGGTGGCGGGAGCCGCGCGACTGGTGCTGGGAGAAGTCGTGCAGGCCGCCAAAGCGCTGGACCGCGCCGTCGCGCTGGCTGAAGAGCATGGCAGCGCGCTCATCGAGGCGGAGTCCCGCGGGACGCGGGCCCGCCTGTTCGCGTCACGGCAGGAGTGGGATCTGGTCCGGCATGATGTGGAGTGCGCCGTGGTGCTGTACCGCCGGCTCGGCGCGGACCGGGATCGCGAGGCGCTGGAGCGCTGGCTCGTCGAGGCGTTGCCCAACTAGGCGCCACCTCGGCTGACGGCCCCCCGACCACTCCGGTGGTTGGGGGGCCGTCAGCCTCGGCTAGCTCGGTGCCCGAGCGTCAGAACACCAGGGTGGGCACCAATCGCGTGATCAGGGTGCCGTCACCGATCTGCCCATAGTCGTTGTTTCCCCAGCAGAAGGAAGCTCCTCCAGCGTCGAGTCCGCAGCTGTGAACCGCGCCGAGCGCAAGCCGGGCTAGAGTCAGGCCTCCGGATACCGGGGTTGGCACTGGCTGGATACTCGCCAATGTACCGTCGCCGATCTGTCCATAGGCATTGGCTCCCCAGCAATACGCTGCCCCCCCGCTCGCAATGCCACAGGTGTGATTGTGGCCGGCAGAGATCGCCGTGAACGTTGGTCCGCCGACTACAGCGGTTGGCGCCGTGCGGTTTATCTGCGTGCCGTCGCCGAGCTGCGCGGCTGCGTTTAGTCCCCAACAGTACGCGACCCCACCTGCGACGAGCCCGCAGTTATGAGTGCTGCTCGTCGCCAGCCGGGTGAACGACAAGCCACCGATCACCGGGGTGGGCACTTTGCGGTCCATTGTCGTTCCGTCTCCGAGCGTGCCGCTGAAATTGCCTCCCCAACAGAAGGCCGCCCCGGTGTTCCCGAGTCCACAGCTGTGGTAGGCGCCGGTCAGGATCGCGGTGAAATTCATGCCACCCCGCACCGGGGTAGGGGATCGGCGGGTAGTCCTCGTGCTGTCGCCGAGCTGTCCACTGGAGTTCGCCCCCCAGCAGTACGCTTTCCCTCCGCCCATGAGTCCGCAGACGTGGTCAAAACCGGCCGAGAGCTTTGCGAACGTCAGGCCACCTGTGACGAGTCTGGGCGTCAGGCTGCGGGTCGTGCTACCATTGCCGAGCTGTCCATTGTTGTTGATTCCCCAGCAGTACGCCGCCCCGCCCTGACGCACCCCGCAGGTGAAGAACCGGCCCCCAGTGAGTATGGCAAACTTCAGGTTACCTAACACTCTGGTCGGCGTCAGGCGATTCGTGGTGGTACCGTCGCCCAGGGCCCCACCGAAATTCGCCCCCCAGCAGTAGGCGATTCCATTGGCATCGAGTCCGCAGGTGTGAGCCTCGCCGGCGACGAGGCCGTGCAACGTCGGGGTGGCCGCGGTCATCACGGCAGCCGAGGGCTCGTCCACGGAAGGATCCGCTCCATTCTCGCAGGCCGCGAGAAGGCACAGCAACGACAGTCCGGCCGCTCGACTTCCAATCATTCGTGACATAGGACAGGCTCCGGGAACAGAGTCAGATGCGGGGAGCAGCCGGGGTGGCCCCCCCTCACCTGTCTTGGCGGAATCTGCGGCCGAAACACGACATGGCAAGGCAGGTGGCAGGTGGCAGGTGGCAGCTGGCAGGTGGCGGGTGGCGGGTGGCGGGGATAGGCGGTAGGCGACAGGGAGTAGGGAGTAGGGGGCAGGGTCCAGCGAGCAGTAGGCAACCCACTTCAGGTCACCAAACGCGCAACGCTGAAAGCTGAATGCTAAACGCTGACGGCTGACGGCTGACGGCTGAACGCTGACGGCTGCCTCACGGTGCCCCCCGCCGCCGCCACGCCTGCAGTCCCAGCACCAGCGCGAACCAGAGGCAGAGCCCGCCAACGACGTAGCCGGTGACCTGCGGCAGCCCCACGAACAGCACACCGAGCACCAGGAAGACCAGGCTGGTCGGCCCAAGCATCGAGCGGAGGGCGCCGGTGGCCAGCAGGCGGGTGACCATCTTGGCCCGCTCGCGCCGCTCCCGCGCGCCGCGCCGCCGCGGCGCGGTGGTCTCGGTGGTGACCCGCGCCAGCCGGGACGGGACGACACGGCTCAGCGCCTTCGCCACTCGGCGGCTCTCGCGGACCACCTCGACGCTGGCACCGATATCGCGGCGGAACTGCTGCTCCATCTCCAGCGCCAGCGCCGCATCCTCAACCACGAGATCCAGTTCGAAATTCCCGATCAGGCTGGCGGCGTTGATGTTGCTGGTGCCCACCCGGGCCCACAGGCCGTCGGCCACCATCGTCTTGGCGTGGATCATCGGGCCGGTCCACTCGAAGATCCTCAGACCTGCGCGAAGCATGTCGCGATACCCCAGCCGGGTCAGGTTGCGGACCAGCGGCAGATCGCTTGCGCCCGGCACCAGCAGGCGGATGTCGACGCCATCGGATTCGGCGAGGGACAACACCTCGAACAGCCGCTGCGGCGGCACCAGGTAGGCATCGACGATCCACAGCCGCTGGCGGCAGCCGGCCGCGAGGTACTCCAGGACCCGGTAGGCCCGCTGCCGGCCCGGCTCGCCAGCGACGACACGCACGGCCGCCTCACCGGCCGACGGGACGTCGGTGGCCCGCTCCTCCGTCGGAAGCGGGGTGCCCTCGAAGCCCCACAGCCGGGCAAAGGCGAGATCCAGCGCCTGACTGGCGGGCCCCTCGATCTGCACGGCGGTCTCGCGCCACGGGGGCAGCCCGCGTGCCGGGTCGCCAGCCCACTCATCGCCGATGCAGAACCCGCCCACCACCGATCGGCACCCGTCCGCCACGAGCAGCTTGCGGTGGTCGCGGGAAACAAGGCGCAGCGGCCGGATCAGCGAGGGGGGATTGAACTGGCGCACCTCGCAGCCGGCCTCGCGCAGGAAGCGCCAGTACTTGCCGCTGGTCGCGACCGAGCCGAGCCAGTCGTACAACACCCGCACCGGCAGGCCCTCCCGCGCTCGGGCCGCCAGCGCCTCGGCGAACTGCCAGCCGGTCCGGTCGCTGCGGATGATGTAGTTCTCGAAATGGATGAACTGCCGCGCGCCGGCGATCATCGCCAGCATCGCCTCGTAGATGGCGGGGCCATCCTGCAGCAGGGTGACGCGGTTGCCGGGAATCGCGCGGGCCGCGGCGGCCCGGTCGATCGCCCGGTGGGTGTGGGTGACGTCCTCGGTGTCCTGCTCTGCGAGGCGGGCCAGTCGGGTCACGCGCCGCCCAGCCCGAGACTGCGTTCCACCGGCCGGAGCGCATCGAGCACGAAGGCGATATGCTCCTCCAGCGGCACACCCAGCTCGGCGGCACCCTGCACCACGTCGTCCCGATTCACCCCGCGGGCGAAGGCCTTGTCCTTGAGTTTCTTCCTGACGCTGGCGACCTCCAGGTCCTGCAGGCTCTTCGAGGGGCGGACCAGCGCACAGGCCACGAGGAATCCGCACAGCTCGTCCACCGCAAAGAGCGCCCTGGCGACCGGCGTGTCCCGCGGCACACCGGTGTAATGCGCGTGGCCCAGGATGGCCCGCTGCAGTTCCTCGGGGAAGCCTTCCGCGGCGAGGATGCGCACTCCCTCGCTCGGATGCTCTTCAGTAGCGGAGTGGGTCGGATTGGGGAAGCGTTCGTAGTCGAAGTCATGCAGCAGCCCCACCAGTCCCCATGCCTCCACGTCGGCGGCGGACTTCGCCGCGATCGCCCGCATGGCGGCCTCGACGGCGTACATGTGTTTCCGGAGGGCGTCAGAGGGGGTGTACTCGTGCATCAGCGCGAGGGCACGGTCGCGGGTCCAGGGCATCGGGCTCGGGGGTCGAGTGAGAGTCGAATATAGCCGTTGGCCATTGGCCGAAGCGATCGACCCCCCCGGCCAGGGCCGAGAGGGTCGATCTCCTTCATCCCGAAAGCCAACGGCTACCGGTCCATCAGTCCTGAGCGATCAGATCGGGCTCGGGCAGGCCACCGCGCCGCCGCAGACCGGCACGGGCAGGGGCGTGGTCAGATCGCCCGTGCCGGACGGGCCGTAGAACCGGTTGATGGTCGCGGCGATCGAGTCCGCCACCACTCGATGGGTCAGGCTGCTCGGGTGCACCCCGTCCAGCGAGAAGATCGGGCCGAAGGTGACTGGGCCACGCGGGGTGGGCGGCGGAACCAGCGCCAGGGAAACATCGGGGAACGCCGGAATGGTGCCGTTCGCCCGGAGGGCCGAGAGGGCCGGGTTGATGTCGTAGTACGCCCAGTTATGGGCCGCAGCTACCGACGCGATGTGGGTGTTGTACGCCGTCACCGCCGTGATCATCGCGGCGGTCTCCTGCGGGCTGATGACGCTGAGCGAGTCGCTGCAGTCGATCGACGTCGGGATGCCCAGGGTGGCGCTGTCGACCTTGGCGAGCGCGATCGGCCACGGCACCAGGACCTGGATGCCGCCGCCAGCCGGCGGGATCGGCGCGCAGTTGGCGTTCACGGTGAATGTGGGGATCGCGGCCAGGAGCGCGTTCTGCGGCGGGTACGGAGGTGTGGGACAGCCGCCGTTCTTCAGGCAGTAATAGATCGCCGCTGACGAGGCGAACGGGATCGCGGTCACGTTGCCTACCGAGACCACCACCGCCTTGGCCCCGGTCGCCGCGATGACGTCGGCCACCGAGTCGAACTGCGCATTGAACTGTGTCACCGGCGTGATCTGGCTGGTGTCGCCGGCATTGGTGAGGCTGATGAACGCCCCCAGCACGTCGTTGTTTCCGATCCACAGACTGACGAACGTCGGCTTCAGCGAGGTCGTCAACTCGAGCTCGGTCCGCCCGCCGAGGAAGATCGTCTTAAGGGGATCGAAGGCGGACGGCAGCCCGCCGAAGTTGCTGAGCAGCGTGCCGACGGCGTTGCCGGGGACGGCCACGCTGTTGAGCGGGCCGCTCACCGACATCCGCAGGTCGCAGGTGGAACCCGTGCCGGCGCCGACCCGCGTCTGGGTGGTGTTGTTGGTGAACGGCGGCGGGCAGCCCCGCCCGTTCAGCCGCGGGTAATTGAAGGTCGTGCCCATCGCCTTGGCCAGCAGCTGGGGGTAGGCGCGCTGCTGGGTACTGTCGCTGATGCCGGCCGACTGGAACCCGGCGGTGATGCTGTTGCCCAAGGCGGCGTAGCGACGGAACAGCGGGTCGCTCACGGGCGGCGGATTGAGACCGTCGTCGGAGCGGCAGCTCAGCAGGAGCGGCAGCGCGACGAGCAGCGGGACAGCTATACGCTTGAAGGACATGGGTCTACTCCCCGTCGCTTAGAAGTTCCAGGTGAAGGTGGCGCCGAAGAGATGCGCCTTGAAGTTGTAGATGCCGTCGTTGGGCGTCCCCGCTTCGCGCGAGCGGCCGCGGCGGTCGGCCTGATCGATGTACTGGTAGGCCAGGTCGAGGTGCCCGCTGCTTCCGAGCCGGGTGCCGAAGCCGGCGGTGAACTCGGTCCGGCCACCCTCGGGAAGGGTGGGGGTGACGTTGGCGTCGGGGGCGGCGCCGCTGTGGGTCAGGAACCCGGCGCGGACGATGCTCGAGCTGCCGACGCTGTACTCACCGCCGAAGCGCCAGCTGTCAGTCTTCTTGAAGTCCTGCGGCAGGACCGTCGGACCCAGGATCGCGAAGTCGAGAATGATCGTGTCCCAGACCTTCCAGTTCTGCAGGCCGTAGTCGAACAGCAGGTGCAGCTTGGCTGTCGGGCGGAAGGAGACGCCGAGGCTCAGCTGTTCCGGCAGTCGGACACCGGTGGCACCACCCTGACTCACCAGCGCTCCACCCGGCTGGAACTGGCCGGCGAGGATCGCATCCAATGGAGTTCCGGCCGGAGCGCCGAGCGGGTTGCCCGCCGGGAGCAGAATGCCGGTGTTGATCTGGCGGAAGGTGGCCTTGCCATCAATGCCATCGATCTTCTGGCGCGACAGGTAGCGCACGCCGAAGCTGAGCTTGTCGGTCGGCTGAAGGGTCAGGCCGACGTGATAGCCGTAGCCGGTCTTGCTACCCTTGATCTTGGCGTCGGCGAAGTCGGTCCCGGTGGGGATGCCCAGATTGCCGAAAGTGATGCCCGGGGCGGCGGTCTGCTCGGCCAGGTCTACTCGCTGGTTGAGCTCAAGGTGCAGCAGGTTGAGATCGAAGCCGGCGCCCAGCTTCACGTACTTGCCCAGTTTCACGGCCACGGTGGGCTGGATGTAGATGTTGCGGATGACACTCTTGTAGGAGCTGAACCGCCCGATGGCGTTGGTGGGCCAGTCCGTGGTCAGGCCGTAGGGGGCAAAGACGCCCAGGCCGGCGGCAAACCGATCGCTGAACCCATGGCTGACATACAGCGCCGGTACGGGGAAGGTCTTGTCGTTGAGATCGGAGCTGAGCCCGGTGGCATCCTGGGTGAAGCCGCCTGACGGTCTGATGAGTGTCCCACCAGCCGAGATCTGGGTCCGGCCAGTGGGAGTGCCTGCCAGGCCGGCGGGGTTGTAGAACATGCTGGACCCGTCGTCGCAGGGATCCGCGACGCCGGTGCCGGCTCGGCCCATGGCACAGCTGCTGTGCTCGTTGACACTGAATCCTTGCGCCGTCAGGGACGCCGGCGCCCATGCCAGGGCGACCAATCCGCTGACAGCCAACCAGACAACATTTCGCCGCATAAAGGAAAGCTCCGAAAGGAGGAATCGGGGTGTGCTGTGGTGCGGACGACGGGAGAGAGACTCGCGCTATTCTACGCCCGGGCCACACTATTGTCAAAAGGAGAATCTTCATAGTGGGAATGCGTGGCAACCGGCGGCCGGGACGGGCCCGGCCAGCGGTCAGTGGAGCGTAGTCCTGTCTGGGCCGGGGAGCGGGGCGCCGCCGGGAATCAGGCCAACGGTCAGGGGAACGCGGTGGCTCGCGTCGCCATCCAGCTGGATCTCGAAGGCGTAGGCCCCGGGCTGCGGCAGGGGGAGGTCAAAGACCAGCACCGCCCCGGCCTCGACTTCCGTCACCCCGGCCGGCGGCTCGCCGAACTGCACCGCCCCCTGTCCCTCCAGCAGCGTGTTCCCCCGATCATCCACAAAGCGGATGGCCAGGCGGTGGTCGCCGATCTCGTTGCGCCGCCCGCGCACCCGCAGGACCAGGTGGGCCCGCGGGTGCACCGCCGGGAACTGGGGCACCCACACATGCTGAAACAGGCCCAGGACGGAAAGCTTGCCCTGCTGGTCGATCAGGGCGTAGTCGGCGAGGACGGCAAAGTCGAGCAGCAGGTCAGCTCACCCGGATCGAGGTGATCACGTCGTTCTTGCGGATCTGGTTGACCACCTCCTGCCCCGTGGTCACCTGGCCGAAGACGGTGTGCTTGCCGTCGAGGTGCGCCTGTGGCGAGTGACAGATGAAGAACTGGCTGCCGCCGGTGTCCTTGCCCGCGTGGGCCATCGAGAGCGTGCCGGCCACATGCTTGTGCGTGTTGCGGCTGGTCTCGCATTTGATGTTGTAGCCCGGCCCGCCGGTGCCGGCGCGCGGGTCGTTCTCGGTGCGGGAGTGCGGATCTCCCGCCTGCACCATGAAATTGCTGATGACCCGGTGGAACCGGGTGCCATCGTAGAACTTGTCGTTGGCGAGCTTCTCGAAGTTGGCGACCGTGCCGGGCACTTCGTCGGCGAACAGCTCGGCGACGATCGTGCCGCGACTGGTTTCGAATGTGGCGGTTTTCATAGTGGGGCTGAATAGGGAAGGGGGAGAAGGACGAGCCGGCTGGGAGGATAAGCGCGCGGGACCGGAAGCTCAATCAGCCGTTGGCCTTTAGCCGTTGGCCGTTGGCTTGGAGCATTCAGCTCTCAGCTTCCCGCTTCCCGCTTCCCGCTTCCCGCTTCCCGCCCAATCGCCGAATCGCCCAATCGCCCAATCGCCCATCCCTACCACCCCACCTCCTTCACCTCCGCCAGCACCCCGTCGAAGTCGTTGAACTTCACGTTCTTCGGCTTGGCCGGCATCAGCGGCAGGGCGATCATGCTTTCCGCGCCGGTCACCTTCACCCGCAGCCGGGCGACCTGGTTGTTCCCCAGGTCGAGCGTGACGGGGACATACATGAGGAAGTCCGGCGGCACCTGTTCCTGCCGTACCCGCAACGTCACCTGCACCTTGCCGTCCGCCGCGTTTTCCGCCTTCCACGCCACCTTGTACGTCGGGATGTCCGAGCGATAGATCCATTCATCAAAGAACCAGCCCAGCGGCTGGCCGGTGACCTCTTCCGCCACCCGCTGAAAGTCGGCGGTGGAAGCACTCTTGCCCCGATAGGTCGAGTAGAACGTCCGCATGACGCTGGTGAACCGGTCTTCGTTCATCCCCTTGAGGTCCAGCAGCAGGGTGCGCAGCATGTGCAGCACCCAGGCGCCCTTCTCGTAGATGATCGCGTTGTAATCCCTGCCGGCGTACTTCCAGTTGGTGACGACCCGGTGCCCCAGCCAGACCGGCACCGGGATCTCGCGGCGGAACATGATGTCGCCCTTCCAGATGTCGAGGATCTCGAAATACTTGTCCACGCTCTGGCGCCGGGTCTGGAAATACCAGAGGCCGGAGAAGTGGGCGAACCCCTCGCTCAGCCAGCGGTCGCGGTAGGTGGCGTAATCGACCGCGATCCCCCACCACTGGTGCGCTACTTCGTGGGCCCGGAACACCTCATCGTTGATGGCCCCCTGATCGTTCGTGGCGTGAAAGGTGACATACGAGAGACCGACGATCCCGGGCCACGCTTCGCCGTGCAGGTCGGGAATCTCGGTCGCGAAGAAGTGCTGGACTGGAGGGTCGCCGTAGACGTTGGCATAGAAACGCATGGCGTTGGCGATCGAGCTGCCCACCTGCTGCCGCATGTCTTTCCCCTGGAGATTTCGCTCCAGGCCAGCCCGATCCGTCAGGGTGGCGAGCCACCGATGGGTCGCATCGGACCACAGGACCGTGATTGGCGGAACGCCGGCGGTGTCGATCTGGAAGCGGTCGAACACGCCGACGGTGAATGACGCGTTCCGGATCGGGCCGGGCGTCACCCAGTGGGAACGGATCATGTGGTCAGGAGTGCCGGTCGAGTCGGTGCGGTCCCCCACGCTGGCGAGGTTGTAGCCCTCCGGATAGGTGAAGGTCAGGTCGAATGGTGCTTTGAGCTTCGCATCAAGGGCGAGGGGATACCAGGCGATCGACGACTTGATGGAGAAGAGGTCGACGGCGCGATCAAGCAGGTCGCCGTGGTAGTGCACTCGCAGCTTCCGTGTTTCTCCGGCCTGCAGCCGGCGATCGCACCGGACCCAGACCTCGCCACTGTCGTCCCCCTTGAACACCGTCGCCGGAGTGCCATCCTCCCATGCGGCGGAGTCGACGTCGAGCTTGTTATAGAGCTGGAAGGCGATCCACGGCCCGATCGCGGCGTCGGCGACGATCGTGATGGTGGCCGCCGCCGCGAATCCGAGTCCACCTCCGGCGCTGGGCAGGCGGACGTCGAGGGCATACCGGCCGATCCGCGCTTCCGGCCGGCGGTCAGACCGTCCGTTGCTCCGTACGGTATCCCCCTGTGAGGCGAACTGCGCCGCGTGCTCCAGGTAATGAGTGAAGCCGGTGCCCTTGCCCCGGAGGAGCAGCTGGACGCTCTCCAGCGCATGCGGGTCGTAGAAGAACACCCACGGATCCGAGTTCTCCCGCACCATCATGGCGAGGAACAACCCGGTCTGCTCGCCGTTGAGGAAGGCGCGCATGATGTCCGGGTCGAGCGACTGATGTCCCTCGTCGCCCAGGAACTCGAAGGCGGATTCCGGCAGCCGCTTGAGATCGCCGGGAGCTTTCCCCGGGCCGAACTGCAACTGCGTCTGCAGCTGGGCCCATGTGGAATCGGCGAAGAACAGCACCGCATCAGTGAAGGGCTCGGCGAACGTCGCGGCGCCCCGCAGCAGCTTGAGCCGAGCCTGCTCAATCGGGAGAGAGGGGGTGAAATTGAATGTGCCTCGGCCGCGGAACAGCGCCCCCATGACCTGCCCGCCAATCGGCTGGAGCAGGTAGAGCTGGCCCTCCTCGAGAACCATCTCGCCAACATCCCGCCGCACCACCAGATGCTTCACCGTCGCCGCCTGGTTCTCCGCGGGAGCGACGTTCCACACTTCCCGAAACCTGTCGGGGAAGTTGGCCGCGGGCGTGCCGCTCCAGCCGGACGCCTGGGCGCACAGTGTTGCGGGGAAGGACAGGAGGGCGAACAGGAGGGTCGCGCGATGCCGTGGCGAGCGGGGCAGCATGGGAGCTCCGGGAACGAGAGGCCTCATCGCTCAACGTGGGGTGCGCCGGGCCGGGCGTCAACCAGCCGAGAGCTATCAGCCGTCAGCCATCAGCCGTCAGCCGTCAGCCAATGGCCGTTGGCCATTAGCCGTTGGCCGTTGGCCGTTGGTTTGAAGCATTCAGCGTTCAGCGTGCTGCCTACCGCCCGCCGCCCACCGCCAACCCGTCGGGCACGGAGGCCCGACCTATCCCGTGCCTACCGCCCGCCCCTCCCCCAGCACCCCCCGCCACGCCGCGACCGACTGCACCGGCGCCCGGCAGCTCGTGCCCACGCACAGATACGCCCGGGTTCCGCCGGCCGCCCCCAGCATGCCCCGCACCGCGGCCGGCAGCAGCGCAGCATCGCCGGCCCGCACCCGCTGCACGACGCGGCGGGGAAGGCCGCTCTGCAGTGCCGCAATGTGGAGGGCATTGGCCAGCGCCGTGTCGCCGTCCTCGACGATCACCAGGTGAGATGCCGGCAGCAGCGCCCAGCTCGCGGCCAGCAGGTAGGCGGCGCCGAAAATACCGAGTTCCGGCGCCCCGGCGGCGAAAGCCTGCAGCTGACGGTCGCGCCGCTCCCGCCAGCGCGCTGCGCCGGTAAGCTCCGCCAGCCGCGCGGCCGCGAGTGCGGCGACACCGTTGGGTGAAGGGGTCGGGGTGTCCTGCACCGGCTTGACCCGCGCGGTGAGCAGGCCGGTGGCCGAGGCGCCATCGCTGGTGTCGAACAGGCCGCCCGCTGCTCCGTCCTCATAGAGCTCCCAGGTCCGGTCGAGCAGTGTCTCGCACCAGATGAGCCACTGGAGGTCACCGGTGGCCTCGTAGGCCTCTATCAGGGCCAGCGCGAACTGGACCTGATCTTCCAGCAGTCCGCCGCCGCCGTTCGGCGCATGGGTGAGCGCGTTCGGGTCGGGCTGCTCGCGCCGGATCCGGTGCAGCGTCCGCAGCGCGTGCTCCAGTGGCCACGGATCGTTCAGCAGCGGGGCGGCGCGCAGGAGCGCCCCGACCAGCATGGCGTTCCAGCTGGTGTAGCGGCTGTGATCGACGAACGGCGCCTCCCGGAGCTGCCGGGCGGCGAGGAGCTTGCGACGGGCGTCTTCCAGCCGGCGGTCGGTGGTCGCCAGATCGAGGCCGAGCCGCCGACTGATCGCTTCGACCGACTCGGCGATGAACAGCACGTTGCGGCTCGGGTCGTGGTGCATGTCGCCCGCGGTTCCGATATCGTAGTGCGCGCTCGCGACGGCGAACTCCTCCGGTGTGAGGACGCCCGCCGCCTCCTCCACCGTCCAGGTGAAGTAGTCGCCGTCATCGTGCAGGCCGACATCGGCATCCTGGCTTGCGGCGTATCCGCCCTCGGGATCCGCCAGCACCTCGCGGATCCAGCGCACGATGCCCGCGGCCACCGTCAGATACTCCGCCTCGCCGAACGCGATCGCTCCCTCCACGTACGCCCGGAGCAGCTCGGCGTTGTCGTACGCCATTTTTTCGAAGTGCGGCACGATCCACCTGGCGTCCACGCTGTAGCGATGAAAGCCGCCGCCCAGCTGGTCATGCATTCCGCCGCGTGCCATGGCGAGCAGTGTCTGCTCCGCCATCGCGCGGTGATCGGCGCTGCCGGTATCCTGGGCCCGCTCCAGCAGGAAGCGGACGGCACCGGGGTGGGGAAACTTGGGTGCGCCACCGAAGCCGCCGTTCTGGAAATCGAACCGCAACGCCATCTGCTCCGCCGCGGTGGTGAGCAGGGCGGGAGAGAGCGCACCAGCCGCACCTTCGTCGAGTTGTTCGGAGAGGACTCGCAGGACGGTGCCGGCCTGCTGCTCCACCCGGTCCCGCTGGGTGCGGAAGACGTTGAGCACCTGGTCCAGCACGCTACGGAATCCCGGTCGGCCGTACTTGCCATCGGGTGGGAAGTAGGTGCCACCGTAGAAGACCTGGCCGGTCGGTGTGAGGAAGCCGGTCAGCGGCCAGCCGCCCTGACCACTCATCGCCTGCACCGCGCGCTGGTAGCGCACATCCACATCCGGCCGCTCGTCCCGGTCGACCTTGATGCAGATGAAGTGCTCGTTCAGGAAGGTGGCGATCGCCGGATCTTCGTACGATTCGCCATCCATCACATGGCACCAGTGGCACCAGACGGCGCCGATGTCGAGCAGCACCGGGCGGTCAGCGGCCTGTGCGGCGACAAACGCCGCGTCGCACCAGGGATACCAGTGGATCGGCTGGTGCGCGGCGGAACGGAGGTAGGCGGAGCTGGCCAGAGCGAGACGATTGGTCATGGAGGAAACGTAAGGCAGCCGTCGGCCATCAGCTAATGGCCGTTGGCCGTTGGCAAGAAGCACTCAACCTGGCGTGCGCCTCGCGCCCACCGCCCACCGCCTATTCGCTGCCACCTGCCACCTGTCCGCTGCCAGCTACATTTCCCCGCTAATGACCCACCCCCACGCGCCGCCCGATCCCTCGCCGCAGGATGGCGCCTTTCTCCGCACCTTCTTTCTCACGCTGCTGCTGCTCATCGGCGGCACCGCACTGCTCACCTGGCTGGTCGACCCGCTCGGTGTCTTCGGCACCCGCCTCATTGCTCCCGTCCTCACCGCCGATCGCGATCAGAAAGCAGCACTCCTGCGGCTGCGGACTCCCCCTCCCACCCAGCTGGTGCTTGGTTCTTCCCGAGCCAAGACCATCGATCCGCGCTGCCTCTCGGTTCTCACCGGTGAGCCATCTTTCAACCTCGCGGTGAATGGAGCATCGACCGACGACCTGCTCGCGATCCTTCGCTACCTGCGTGCGTCGCGGCTCCCGCTCCACGCGCTCGTCGTCGGCGTCGATCCCGAGATGCTGCAGGGGCCGGGCGGTCCGCTCCCCGGCCTCACGGCGAGCCGAGTGCTCGGCCCCTTCGCCGGCGCCAGCGCCCCGGATGCCATCACCTCGCTCGGCGCCGATCTGCTCGGCTGGCAGAGCGTGAGCGCTGCGATACGCTCGGTCTGGTCCCATGTCGCGCATCCCGACAGCGTGCCGGCGACTGCGCTTGAGCCGGACGGACGCCAGCGCTACCCGCGCATCGAGGCTGCGCTCCAGGCGGGGACTTTCGGCTCCGCCGAGCAGGTGGCCAACTCGATCCCCGGCATCCTGCGTCGCTATGAGTCGTTCGATCAGCTCAATCCCGATCGTGTTCGGGTGCTGCAGGAATTCGTGCGCGAGGCCCGACAGGCCGGGATCAGTGTCATTGCGTTCATCCCGCCGGTGCATCCGGCATTTGAGCGTGCCGCGCGGGCAACGGCCTGGCGCGCCCGCACTGAGGAGACGGTGCTGCTCTTGCGGCACCTCGAGGGTGAAGGGTGGCTACGGTACTTCGATAGTCATGCTGTTCCCGGCCTTGCGGCGGATTCGGCGGCGTTCGTGGATGCCATTCACTTCCTCGCGCCGGTCGCCGATCGGCTGATCGAGTCGCTCTTCAACCGGCCCGGCGGCTGTGCTCTTCAATAGCTACGTCTTCTGCCTGCTCTTCCTGCCGCTGGTGCTGGCGGTGTGGTGGTGGCTGCCCGGGACCCGGCTCCGGCTCGGTGCGCTGACGCTGGCGAGCTACCTCTTCTACGGCTGGTGGGACTGGCGTTTCGTCCCGTTGATGTTGCTGTCGACCTCGGCCGACTACGTCGCCGGTGGCTATCTGGCCCGCAGCGGCGATGCCGCACGCCGGCGGGTCTGCCTCGGGCTGCTGCTCGCATTCAACCTCGGCATTCTCGGCGTCTTCAAGTATTTCGATTTCTTCACCGGGACGCTGAATGGTCTCGGCGTGCTGCTGGGTGCGCCGATGGACCTTCCGCTGCTGCACCTGGTGCTGCCAGTCGGCATCTCGTTTTACACCTTCAATTCCATCAGCTACACCATCGACATCTATCGCCGGCGGCTGGCGCCCGCCCGCGGGTTCCTCGAGTTCGCCGCGTTCGTGGCGATGTTTCCCCACCTGATCGCCGGCCCCATCGTTCGCTACGCCGACATGGCGCCGCAGCTCGAAGCGGTGCCACCGCGTCCGGAACGAGCCGCATGGGTGATGGGACTCTGGTTCCTCGTGCTCGGGCTGGCCAAGAAGGTGCTGCTCGCCGATGCGCTGGCCGACCAGGTCGTGACTCCCCTGTGGCACCAGTGGGCCTCGCTCGACAGCGGCGAGGCCTGGCTCGCGACGCTGGGCTACACCCTGCAGATCTACTTCGACTTCAGTGGTTACAGCGACATGGCGGTCGGTCTCGCTTTTCTGCTCGGCTTCCGCTTTCCGCAGAACTTCAATTCGCCCTATCGGGCGACGAACATCGCGGAGTTCTGGCGCCGGTGGCACATGTCGCTCTCCTTCTGGCTCCGGGACTATCTCTACATCCCGCTGGGTGGCTCCGAGCGGGGCGCCGGCCGCGCCGCGCGCAACCTGCTGCTGGTGATGTTTCTCGGCGGGCTGTGGCATGGTGCCGCGTGGACCTTCGTGCTGTGGGGGCTCTATCATGGCCTCCTGCTGGCGGGGCACGCCTGGTGCCGCCGGCACGCGCTGGTGCCACGGGCGGGGCCACTCGCCGCGCTGCTGACTTTCGTCCTCGTCATGCTGGGGTGGGTGCTGTTCCGTTCCGCTTCCCTCGCCGAGGCGGCGCATCTACTGGGTGTGATGACGGGATTCGTTGCCGGGGCAGGGGGCAACGGCGGGCTGCTGGGTTTGTTCGCCTACCCGCTGCTGCTCTTCGCGCTGGGAATCGTCTGGTTCTCGCCGAACAGCTGGGAGCTTCGCTTCCCCCGTACGCGGCTGGCCGCGGTGGGACTCGCGCTTCTGGCGCTGGCCTGTGTGCTGCGGTTCGCGGCACCGAGCCCCTTTCTGTACTTCCAGTTCTGACGGCTGACGGCTGACGGCTGATGGCTGACGGCACCGCCACAGTGGAACTCTTCTGTTCGCCTCCCGTAGGCGTAGGCCTTCGTCAACATCTGCATTTGCCACTTCCTCGGAGGCCAGCTCTCATGCGCATTCGCGTTTCACTCCTCACCGTCGGATTGTTGACGGGCGTGGTCGCCCATGCAGCCGCGCAGGGCAGCGCCCCCTCCCCCGGATGCCCCAGGACTGAATCGCACCAGTTCGACTTCTGGGAGGGCGACTGGAACGTCACCGATCCCACCGGCAAGGTGGTCGGCACCAACCTGGTGACGAGTGAAGAGGCGGGGTGTCTGATTCACGAGCACTGGATAGGGGGTGGAGGCAGCACCGGCCAGAGCTTCAACTTCTTCGACCCCGCCACCGGGCTGTGGAACCAGGTCTGGGTCGACAACTTCGGCAGCATCCTGCGGCTCTCAGGGAGCTACGCCGACGGCGTCATGCGGTTTACCGGCGTTGCCCCGGGGCCCGGCGGGAAGCCGCAACAGCAGCGGCTGACCTTCTTTCGGAATGCCGACGGCTCGGTTCGCCAGCTTTGGGAATCATCGGACGACGAGGGGAAGACGTGGCAGGTCGCCTTTGATGGGCTGTATCGGAAAAAGTCCTGAACTCTCGGTCCGGCCGGAGCGCCGGGGGGCTGAGTTCCGCGGCGCCACGGCAGCCGCCTACAGCGGCGCGAACCGCGCCGTGAAGTGGCGGAGATAGGGCGCCTGCTCGGTAAATCGATACCCCCGGACCTCGCCGCGCCGAGCATACACATTCAGGATCGCCTCGACGACGTAGTCGATGTGACTCTGGGTGTATACCCGGCGGGGAATTGCCAGGCGGACCAGCTCCATCTGGGCCGGGGTTTCCACCCCCGTCGAGGCATCCCGCCGGCCGAACATCACGGTCCCGATCTCCACCGCGCGGATCCCGGCCTCCCGATACAGTTCGGCGACCAGCGCCTGCCCGGGAAGCTCGAGGGGAGGAATCTGGGGAAAAAGGGCAGCGGCGTCGATGTAGACGGCGTGTCCTCCAGGGGGCTCGACGATCGGGACTCCGGCGTCGGCGATATGCCGTCCGAGATAGGTGGTCGAAGTGATGCGATACAGGAGATAGTCCTCGTCCAGCGCTTCGTACAGCCCGAGGGCGATCGCTTCGAGATCCCGGCCGGCGAGGCCGCCATAGGTCGGGAATCCCTCCGTCAGGATCAGCAGGTTTCGCTCCTGTTGGGCCACTTCGGCATCGTTGCTTGCGATGAATCCTCCGATGTTCACCATCCCGTCCTTCTTGGCGGACATCGTGGCGCCATCAGCGAGGGCGAACATCTCCCGCGCAATGTCGATCGGCGCACGATCGGCGTAGCCCGCCTCGCGCTGCCTGATGAACCAGGCGTTCTCGGCAAACCGGCACGCGTCGATGTACAGCGGGATACCGTACCGGCGACAGACGGTACTCACCGCCCGGACATTGGCCATCGACACCGGCTGTCCCCCGCCGGAATTGTTCGTGACCGTCAGCATGCAGAGCGGGATCTTCTCGACCCCCACTTCAGCGATGAGCCGCTCGAGTGCCGGAACATCCATGTTGCCCTTGAAGGGATGCCGCGTCGCCGGCTGGCGACCTTCCGGGATGACCAGGTCGACCGCCCGCGCCCCGGCAAATTCCACGTTGGCGCGTGTCGTGTCGAAGTGGGTATTGCTGGGAACGACGTCGCCCGGCGTGCACCGGGTGGAGAAGAGGATTCGCTCCGCCGCCCGGCCCTGATGGGTGGGGAAGACGTACTGGAAGCCGAAGATGTCCTGCACCGCCTTTTCAAAACGGTAGAAGGATGGGCTGCCGGCGTACGATTCATCGCCCCGCATGATGCCGGCCCATTGGGAGGCGCTCATCGCCGAGGTGCCGCTGTCAGTGAGGAGGTCGATCAGGACGTCTTCCGACTTGAGCTGGAAGACGTTGTAGCCGGCTCCCTGCAGGCGTGCCTCGCGCTCGGCGTGTGTGGTGAGCCGGATCGGCTCCACCGACTTGATCCGGAACGGCTCGATGATCGTCTTCATGGGATTCCACAAGGAGGCGGGGGAGGCGCAGGAGGGGGGAATATGCCTGCATCGGTGCCGAGGCTCCATATTCCCGCATGACTGCACTGCCGGTTGTGATCATTGGTGGGGGAGCCGCGGGATGCCTGGCGGCGATTGCGGCCGCGAGTACCGGCATTCCTGTGCTGCTGCTGGAACGCACCCCGGACGGCGGACGGAAGATCCTGATCTCCGGTGGCGGCCGCTGTAACATCCTCCCGTCCGTCCTCGAGCACGGACGGTTCGTCACCGACTCCTCTGCGAACCAGCTGCGCAAGATTCTCGCGGGATGGCCGCTCGCACAGCAGCAGCATTTTTTCGAGCATGAGCTCGACCTGCCATTGGAGCTGGAGCCGGACTCGGGCAAGCTCTTTCCGAGGTCCAATCGGGCGAGAGACGTCCGCGACCGGTTGATGGCCGCCGCCCGCGAACGCGGCGCCGTCCTGCGGTTCGGCGCGCTGGTGCGTGACATCGAATCGGTGGGTGGTGGATGGAGCGTCCAGCTTGAGGGGGCAGAGCCGGTCGGCGCGTCGGCGGTGGTTCTCGCCACCGGCGGGCTTTCGGTACCCACCACCGGGAGCGACGGCACCGGCCTCGCCATTGCCCGGCGGCTGCAGCACGTCGTCCATCCGCTCTATCCTGCGCTCACCCCGCTGACCGCGGAGCCGGCACCGCACGCCGGCCTCGCGGGGATATCCCTCACCGTGTCCATCGAGGGGAAGCGCCGGGGCAAGCCGGTTGTTGCCACGGGAGGCTTTCTCTTCACCCATCGGGGCTACAGCGGCCCCGCCGTGCTCGACATCTCGGACGTTGCAGTGCGGTCGCGGCAGGATGGCGGTGCCCGGGAGGAACTCCGGGTGCGCTGGGGAGCGATGGACCGGGCGGGCTGGGATACCCGGCTGCAGGCGCGCGGTGCGCAGGCCGTTCTCACCGTCGTTCGGGAGCAGCTGCCCGCCCGGCTCGCGGAGGCGCTGCTGGCCGAGGCGGAAATCGAGCCGGCACTTCCGGTATCACAGCTCTCGCGTGAACGCCGGCTGGTCCTGCTCGATCTCCTGACCCGCTACGCCCTCCCCTGGACTGGCGACGAGGGATATCGCAAGGCGGAGGTGACGGGGGGCGGGGTTGCCCTGAACGAAGTGCACACCGCTACCCTGGAGAGCCGCCGTCATCCAGGTCTCTTCCTGTGCGGCGAGCTGCTGGATGCCTTCGGTCCGATTGGCGGCTACAACTTTGCCTGGGCCTGGGCGACGGGGCGCGCCGCCGGGCTTGGCGCAGCCCGCTACGCTGCGGGCGCCGGCAGTCCTGGTTAGGGAAGCTCTGCAGGCTGTCGTGGTGATACCGGGTCTCATCCGCAGGGTCTCTCCGAGACTCTGCAGCCCCCCGTGTCGGGAGCTCGTTCAGCGAATCGCTCAGAGGCCGCCGAACGAAAAGCCCGCCACAATCGGTGCCATCTGCGGTTTGATGCCGTCGGTGTAGACGCTCAGATAGCGGCCTTCCACGAACAGGGCAAAGCTGCGACTGCCGAAGGACACGCCCGCGCCTCCGGTGATCGCCGGATCGGTGCTCGAGAGGCTGCCGAAGTTGGGGCCCGTGGTGCGGGTCCTGACGTATCCGCCGCCGCCGAAGAGGTAGATCCGGTTGGGGGAACGGCGCGAACCGACCTGGAGCACGAGACTGGCCGTGCTGCCCAGCATGCTGGCCCGGCCAGTGGTCCCCGTCAGCACGTTCCTGCCATAGAATCCGTCAATCCTGAATCCGATCGAGGTGGAGGCGCCCGGGAAGAAGGCCAGGTTGCCCTGCCCGAGCCAGCCGGTCTTCACGGCGTCGGCGTAGCTACGGAGGGGCAGAGAGATACCGCCGCCGAGCCCGAGGCGGATGTCCCCCTGTGCATGGGCCGGATGGATGCTGCTGGTGATGAGGGCGAACACGAGAAACGGCGCGAGCGGGCGCGACATGAAAGCTCCAGAGATGGCAGGGTGACAGAGCCAGTATGACTCCCCCCCTCCCCCACCGCGCGGTAATGAGTGTCACATCGGCTTGTGGGAGCGGCCCAGCCACCCTGTTCCAGGGATCAGCGGACCAGCGGTACCAGCCGCTTGATCGAGTCGAGCGGGAGCTGAGCGACAAGTGACATCCGGTAGCCCTCCTCGTCCAGCCAGGTCGCGACGCTCACGCCGCTGGGCGACGTGCCATACGCGGTTTCGCCGCTCTCCAGCGTGGGGTCATCGATGGGACGGAAGCCGGAACTGTCGGTCGGGATGAGTTGCTGGTCGAGCAGGATGCGGCCGCCACCCGCGGTGCGGTACACCACCCGGATGACCTCGAGTCCGGACTGGGCTCCGGGGACGGCGGAAGCCGATCCCACCTCGAGGTGGTCCACGGTATAGCCCTGTAGCGAGCGCACCGGACCCCCCAGACGGCGCACCGCCTCGCTGCGCGAGAGCGGCTTGAATCGGGGCGAGATCGCCAGTCGGCTTGGGGTGGTGTCGACCGCAGCGCGCGTGGGGACCGCAGGCCGCAGCGCAGGGACCGGGGCGGGGTCCGTCGTGGCTGGCGGCGGGGTCGTCGCGGATCGGGTGTCATGGGGCAGCACGGTCGCCGGGGCAGTGGCGGCGGGGACCCGGGGTGCCGCAGCGTTTGTGCGCCCGCTCTCGGCTTGATCGCCCAAGCCGCCCGAGGCAATCATCCCTTCGCTCGACTGCCGCAGCCGACTCGCTCCATAGCCGACAACCAACGCGAGCAATACCGCCCCGATCCACAACAGGGTGGACAGGTCGACCTCGAACCGGCGTTTCGGTTCCTCTTCCTGGGGCATCAGTACCAGGCCGCCGGGAGTCACCGTCGCGATAGGCGACATCTCGATCGCCAAGTCGGGATAGCGCTCATCGACCTCGGCGAAATTGTCGCGCCACTCCTCCAGCTTTCGGGCACAGGCGCGACAGTCCCCGACATGGTTGAGAATCCGCTGCACGTCGGTCGGGGTAGCGGTCCCGCTGACCAGCCTGTCGAGTACGCGCTCTTCGAGGTGCGACATCCGGTCCTGTGGCCAATTGGTCAGGGAGAATCTACGCCTATCCGCCAGTACCCGGGTGAATCATCGAACCCGACGGGCCAGCCCCCGCAGGGAATCTGCCGGAAGAAACCCCGTAAGTCCAATCCGGAGGCCAGTTTGATCCATCCAGCTCAGGGTCTGCCTTCCGGCCGCTCCGGCAACCGCAAGGGTGTCCCCGGCGAGCAGGACCGCCCGGTCATCGAGCATGCGGTACGAGTCACGAGAGTCCGCCAGCTGCCGCTCCTGATCGAGCCACAGCTCGCGCCCAGGGGGATCGAAATAGACCACCCTGATCCGGCGGTTGCCGGGCCCGGCTGATTCCACCACTTCCACCCTTGCGGGCACCATGCCATCGACCAGACGAATGGTCCCGCCGAGGGTTCTCACTGCCTCCTCCAACGTGACCGTCCTCACATTTGACCGCTGTCGCCGGAGATCAGTTTCGGTGGGCTGCACCGCACCGGCAACAGCCGGCGCCTGGGCTGCGAACGCGGCGGGGGCGGGGCGACTCGCCTGCGGGTCGGTACGCGCTCCGGCCGCCCGCTCCTCGGCTTCCCGTCGAATCCCGCTTGACTCAGCCAGTTTGCCGGTCTCGTCCTTGGCCACGGCAGTGTTGCTGGCCAGGCCGGGCTCCGGCGCTGGTGCCGTCGGGGCGGGCTCGGGGGCCGACCTCGGCTGGACTATCTCCCCCGGACGTGCCATCGCCGCATTGCCCACAGACTTCGCTGCCTCGGAGGCAGCCGGCGGGGCCGCAGGGGCGGGAGGGGTGGCGGTTGGTTCGGCCGATTTCGCGGTCATCACCGCCTGATCCACCCGGTTTGACTCCATGTCGGACATCGGGGCGGCGACGGGTGCGCGGTACCGGAGGTCGCTGGCAAACCAGCCGAGCCCGACCGCCACGACGATCGTGGCGGCCCAGCCGAGCGAACGCCACGCTGTCAGGCGGCCGCCCCGTCGGGTCGGTGGCTTGGCAGTTCGCCGGTCCGGTACTGCGGGCGGAGTCGTTGGCCCCACGGGCCGACTCGGTGCGTCGGCGGGCAGCTGCACGGCATCGACTAACGCTCCCGCCTCCTGGAAGAATCCACGAGTCTCGTCCAGCAACTCCCGGCATTCGGGACAACTCGCGAGGTGCGACTCCGCCTCCACGCGCTCCGCCGATGTGAGTTCCCCGTCGAGAAGAGCGGTAAGCAGAGCTTCATCAAGATGCGGCATGGTGCTCCTTCTCCTGCGTTCGGTACTCCTCCACGAGGCGACGGCGGGCGCGGGCCAGCGTGGTGCCGATGGCGCCCTTGGCCAGCCCGGTCGCGGCGGCGATTTCGTCATAGTCGAAACCTTCCGCCTTGAGCAGCAGGATCTCGCGGTCGATGTCACGCAACTGGTCCAGTGCTGCACGGACCATGCGGTTCTTGTTGAAGCGCTCGTACTCGTCGTCCGCGGCGGGGGCGTGCGTCACCGAGTCGGCCTTGAGCAGCTGCAGCCGCCGGCCCTGGCGGACCGCCCGGCGACCGTCGTCCCGCACCAGATTCAGCGCCACCGCGAAGAGCCACGGCCTCGGGTTATCCGGTGGTGTGGCGATGGCCCGCGCAAAGGTCTCGTGCGCGATGTCTTCGGCACGATCCTGGTCGCCCGTGCGGCGGTAGAGCATGCGCAACAGGGGCTGGTGATACTGGGCGTACAGCTCTTCGATCGTCGCCATGAGCTCAGCGGGAGAGGTGATCGAGGCCGAAGGTAGCGGTGCACGCCTGGCGCCGCACCTCTCCGGTCGGCCCGGTGCCGGTCAGCCGCACAGTGTGACCCGTGGCTGGAGCGGGGCCGCGTAGCGCCCCGCCAGCACCCGTCCATCGGAGAGTGTGACCCGATACTGGCCATGGATTTCGCTCCCCAAGGCCCCCGAATCCACCCGGATCCAGCCGGCAGTGGCCGAGACGCAGGGCCCGGTGGCGGGGCAGAGCAAGACCGATAGTTCGGTGCCACTCTGATCCGAGATGGTCCACTCCCCGCCGCGGATCTCTTCCGGCGCCTGGTAGATCGTCAGGGTCAGGTTCGTGTGCGAGGCGCTGTCGCCGCCCGCCTCCTGCGGGATCACGATACGGGTCGCCGCACCATCCCACGGGGCGCAGTCCGGCCATGCGAGCGCCGGGGACCCCGGGGATTCCCCGCCGCAGGCGAGCACGGCGAGGGCGAGAAGTGCTGCGGATCGGTTCATGCCGCCCTCCGGAATTCGCGCACCAGCCGCTGCAACTCGTTGGTACTCAGGGACTCGACGCCGCCGCTCACGATCCTGATGCTGGCCTGCCGGCCCGCGATCAGCACCTGGTCGGCCACCTTCAGACTCGCGGCCAGTTCAGGCAGGGCGCGGGCCAGGGCAAAGTACGCTGGGCTGAATGGCGCGATGGAAACAATCCGGAGCTTCTCCGTGTGCGCGACATCGGTCCAGATCCCGTCCCGTTCAGCGAACACCCGGCCTCCTGCGCGACGGATGGCCGGCCCTCCGCCGATCTGCTTCTCCATCTTCTCGTCCGCCAGCCTGTCCGCCTCCGCCAGATTGGTCGCCTGCGACATCCTGCCGCTCTCCTGCGCCCGATCAAACGCGGCGGCACCGGTCTGGGCCGCAGGTGACGGCGCTGTCACGGCGGCCGGGGCACTCATCGGCAGCATGTCGCGCCGTGCGCTTCGGTCATCCAGCCCGCGGGTCGCCAGCTGCGGCTCCTGCACGAGGTACGAGGTGTACTCGGTGAGGATCCCGTAGCGCAGTCCCAGATCCCGGATCTGCGTGATGATCGCGGAGCTGTTCCCCTCGAGCCGGACCTGGCGGGTGAGGTCGCCGATGCGGCGGGAAGCCCAGAGACGCGGGATGAAGTCGTTGCCCGACTCGATCCGCGGAAAGACGGCGCTGGTCACGAACCGTTCGCGGCGGCCGTTGCGTTCTCCCTCGATGACGATGTCACCCTCGCCGCTCCCATGATAGCGTCCGAATACCACCATTTCCTCGCCGAAGAAGAGGTCAGGGAGGGTGCCGGGCGACAGATCCACCAGCCGAACCGGGCTGTCGACCAGCCGCAGGTTCACCAGGGCCGGCCGGCTGAGCTTGCTCACCAGGCTGCCGACCGCCACCTCGACATCGGCCTCGGGCGCGACATACTCCACGGCCCCGTGCCCCTCCTGTGCCAGCCGATCGAGCAGATAGGTGTTCACGTCGTGGCCCACGCCGATGGTGAAGACCCGATTCCGGCCGATACGGCCGGCAGCGAGCGCCGCGATGCGATCGGGAGCCTGTTCGCCCACCGACGGCACTCCGTCGGTGAGAAAGAAGACGATCGGAAGCCGGTTTTCCGCCACGGTCGCGCCGAGCGCGGCGTCGAGAGCGCCGGAAATGTTGGTGCCGCCATCGGCATTGAGGCCGTCGATGAACTGGCGGGCGGCCTGCAGGTTGCCTCCCGTCGCCGCGGCGAATTCCTCACGAAAGAGCCGCACGCCAGAGCTGAAGGCGATCAGGCGAAAGCGATCTTCGGGGCGAAGCGAGCCGAGCGCCTGGCGGACTGCGGCGCGGGCCTGTTCCAGCTTCTGGCCTGACATGGAGCCGGACACATCGATGACAAAGGTGAGATCCCGCGGTACCACCGCGCCCTCCTGCCGGAGCGCGGGCGCCAGCAGCAGCATGATGTAGCCACCCTCTCCCGCCTCGGCGTGTGGCAGTGCGGTCATCCCGACCAGGCCCTGGCGCAGCGGAAGGAAGAGCTCGAGGTCGCCGCCGGTCGTGGCGTCGAGCGTGATCTGGGTGCGCCCGCCGGTGCGGGTGGTGTTGAGTGTGTGGGTAGGCGAGTAGGGGGTCCCGACACCCTCGCCCTCTGGCAGCGTCACGCGGAGTGATCCATTGGCGGGCCCGCGCGCACCGAAGGAATAGCGGTACCGCAGGGCGTCGCCGGCGCGGTCGAGCAGCTGGGTATATCGCAGAATGATTTTCCGTGTCTCGCCGGGCTGGATGGGGAAGACCTGGGCGCGGACCAGTCCATGGCCCGCCAGCGTCAGCAGGGCCGGGTCTTTGAGGCGCCGCACGATTTCCTCATAGATTCCACGGGCCTGTTCGGCGTTCATCATCTCGCCACGGACTTCCTGATCTCCCATCCACAACGAAAAATTCTGGAACACCGCTTCGCCCGGCGTGGGATACAGATAGCTCCCCTCGGTCACCCGGCCCCCGGTATTCCGGAAGCGCTCCTCGACCTCTACATGTGCGATGCGGCCTTCGAGAGTGACGCGGACGTCGGCGCTGACACGCTGAAGCTGGGGATCGGTGGCGGTGGAGCCGCGAGGATGTTCGATCTCGATCCAGCCCTGCGCCGCCGCAGGGGACGCGGACAGCAGGAGCGCGGTAGCGCCCAGAATGCTGCGGAACATGTGGAGCCTCTTGGAGAGTGGACGCGCGGGGGATGCGGCGGGGTGGGAGACTTGCACAGGTTGGTCGGCGGTCAGCCGGACGGGCTCGGACGACGGCCGCTGTGACCGGAACGGGGCTGGAGTATTTTCCCGCATGCCGATGATCGAAGTGGTCCAGACCAACCTGGAGATGACCTCGCCGTCCGACCTGATCGGTGGCGACGTGCCTCCCCCTGGTGTCCGACTCGAGCGGGTCGAGCAGTGCACGCCGGCTCTTGCACGCTTCCTCTATACCGAGGTGGGCCGGCAGTTCGGCTGGCGCGACCGGGTGGCGTGGACCGGCACGCAGTTCCAGACCTACCTCGACAGCGGCGTGGTGGTCTGGGTGCTGTACCATGCGGGCGCTCCGGCGGGATACTTCGACCTCAGGTCCGATGCCGATGGCTCGGTCGAGATTAACAATTTCGGGCTGATGCCGCACGCCATCGGCCGCGGCTTTGGCCGGTTCCTGCTCACCCGGGCGGTGCAGGAGGCCTGGGCGATGGGCGCGAAGCGCGTCTGGCTGCATACCTGCACGCTCGACCACCCCAGCGCCCTCCCCAACTATCTGAAGCGCGGATTCAGAATCGTCGGCGAGGAGCGATACGCCGCCAGCGTCCCCTGATCGTTACCCGCAGTCATCAAATCGTTACCGCCTTCCGCTTGTCCACGGTTGTGTCACGGGCTGATTTTTCGGCCAGTCAGGACAACCCGTTCCCGTCCGTTTCTCAGGAGGAAGGCATGGCCCGCTCCCATATCCCTACTGCACTCACCCTTGTCACGCTGGCGGGCGCTCTCTCCGCCTGTACCGGCCTGATGGCCGGCCCGGCAACCAGCACCGCGTCGGTCATTCCCGCCGGGCGGGACTCCACCTGGGTGCGCGCCCGCCGGGCGATGGCGGCCGACTTCTTCACGCTGGATGTGGCGGATTCCGTGGCGGGGGTGATGTCGGGGGTGCGTCATCCGAAGCCGGGCGTGCTGGCGATGGATCCGTACGCCTGCCGGCTCCACGTGACTTACCTCATGGCCGCAGGGACCGACTCCACTCCAATCCAGGTGAAGCAGCAGTGGGCCGCACCGGCGAAGAAGGACGGGACCCCGACCGTCGACTGTGGCCCCGAGATGGCCGATGTCGCCAGCCGGATGGAAGGGGTGCTGCAGCTCGGGCGCTGAGCGCCGCACAACACTTCTAGGCGCCGAGGAGCTCGGCGCCCGCGGTCCGGAAGACCAGTTCCCACGGCGAGCGTTCCACCAGCGTACTGGCCCAGCGATGTCCCGCTTCGGTCTCGCCCAACCTCAGCAGCAGCCGTGCGCGCCGGTACCGCTCCAGAGTCCCGGCATGAAAGGGTGAGGCGACGGCGTTCTGGAACCAGAGTTCGCTCCCTGCCGCCGCGAGCGTATCGAGTGCGGCCTCGTGCTGGCCCCGCTGCTCCTGGATCGCCGCGACCAGACCGCGCGCCAGCCGCTCCACCACGACTGCTTCTCCCTCCGGCACCGATAATTCCGCCAGCGCCTCCACCGCCTCCGCCGCGTGCTCCTCCTCGCCTAATCGTACCGCCAGCTGTCCCAGCAGCCAGCAGCGGAGGTGGGGGTGAATTGGGTTGAGCAGAGCAAGCGGCGGGCTGACATTGGGGGCAACGGTCGTCGTGTCCCAGGTCTCGATCGTGGCGCGTGCGGCACGGATCTCGTCGAGCGGCCAGGCCAGGAACGGCAGCGCCAGCAGATAGCCGCGTACCTCGAGGCTCCATGCCGCATCGTGGTGACTCGCCTCATCCAGCAGGTTCCGGCATTCGTCCAGCCGACCGCGGGCGGCGGCAACCGTGGCCAGCATCAGACAGGCGTAGCCGCGCAGCTCGTCGGAGCGCGCGACGTCGAGCAGCGCCTGGCCGAGGCGGGCGGTGCCGGGCAGGTCGCCCGAATACAGCGCCACGTCGCTGAAGGCGATGCCGAGCGTGAGCGCGCGCGCTCCGGCCAGCAGGACGGTGACCTCGGCCTGTTCGTCGGGGCTGCCGAGCGTCCAGGCGCGCAGCGCGCGCAGGGCGAGCGCCTGATCCTGATCCGGGCTCAGCGCCAGCACCTGCGTCACCAGCGCATCGAGATCAGCGGGGCGTGCCTCGAGTGCCGCGATCCGGGCGAGTCGCCCCAGTGCGCCGGTATGTCCGGGGTCCAGCGCCAGGGCGCGCTCCAGCGGCCGGCGCGCTTCGCGCGATGAACGTCCGCGATACGGGTTGCCGTGATAGAGCAGGTCGCCCAGCAGAAACCAGGCATCGCGATCCTCGGGCCACCGGGCGGTCACGGCGGCATAGCGGCGTTCCGCCTCGGTAATCCGGCCGTGCAGCCAGGCATGCTGCGCCTCGACCAGGAGTTGATCCCGCTCGGCGAGTCGGTGCCGGTGGGCCATTGCCTGACTGGACGCCTCGCGGGCCGGTCCGATCAACGCCAGCGCTGCACTGGCGCCCGCCAGCCGGTAATGCGCCTGAGCGAAGGCCACGTCCTCCGTGGTCGCCCGGGCGAAGTGATCCCGTGCGGCAACCACTCGACCGAGCCGGAGGTCATGCTCGCCATGCAACCACGCCTTCAGCGCCGGCAGGGAGGGGGTGGCCTGTGCGGCGACTCGTGCCAGCCGGCCGGCCGGCCCGGGCGACCAGGCCCCAAGCAGTTCGCGCGCGAGCCCATCCACCAGCGTGAAGAGCTGGGATTCGTCCGCGGCGTCCAGCGTGACGCGGCCGAGCGTCTCGTCAGCGGTGCCCGACATCGTCGCCGTGAGGCGCAGTCGGCCACCGCCGGCGAAGAGGCTGCCGTGAATGACCGCGCGAGCGCCGAAACGAGACATCACCTGCGCGGGGAGCGAGCCCGCCTGCGGATCGGCCCGCGGCAGCCAGGCCAGCAGGGTCGCCGGGTCGAGTGGTCGCATGCCGCCGGCACCGTCGAGGGCGGTCGCGAGAAGATCCACCATCCCTTCGCTGAGATAGGTCAGCGCCGGATCGCCATGGATGGTGAAGGGGAGAATGGCGACGAGGAGTGGCTGAGGCGGCGCGGACGGCGCGGACGGTGTCGCGACCAGGCCGGAACGGATCCGTTCGGCCAGCGCGGTGAGCCGTGCGTCCGGCGGAGCGTCGAGGTCGAGCCGCAGCCGGCGGGCATGCTCTTCGTAGGCGGAGAGGGCACCCGCTCGGTCGCCCTGCCGATCCAGCAGGGTCAGCAGGCGCTCGAGTCCGGCACTGTCATCGGGCTGGATCGCGATCGCTCGACGGGCCCATTCGGCTGCGCTCGAAGCGGATGCTGCTGGTGCTTCGGCGAGCGACCAGGCGGCAGCGGCAGCCCGGGCGGCGAGGAGGCGCCGGGTATCATCGAACCAGCGCTCAGCCTCCGCCGCTCCGGCGACATAGAGCCCATCCAGCAGTGGGCCACGGTAGAGCGCCAGCGCCTCTGGCAGGTCATCCCGCTCGAGGGCCTCCTCGAAGGCCACCGCATCACACCACAGCTCGCCGCGGGCGACACTGATCTCCTCCTCGCCCCGCCCAGGCAGCACCGCCTCGCCGAGTGCCCGCCGCAGGAAGTAGAGCGCCCGGCGGAGCGCCGCGCGCGCATGTTCCTGATCCAGTGCCGGCCAGAACCTGCCCAGCAGCGTGTCGCGCCGGAGAAAGCCGCCCCGGCCATGAATCGCGATATAGGCCAGCAGCGCGAGCCGCTTGGGCTGGCGCAGGACTGTGCTGACCTCGAGGCCGGTGGCATCTCGCAGGTTCACACCACCCAGGACGGAGAGACGAATGGTCACGGGGAGTGCAGCTCGCGCCGGGGCAGTGCCACTGCGCGAGGTTCCGCCGGTCGGTTCGCTCGCATCGCACGACCCTCTCGCGGCAGGATTCGCATGACTCGATTCATTTCAGTGCTCGGCCTTCCGGTGGGTCTCACGGCTGACGCTCGCGCCCAATCAGCGCATAGCTGGGGCGATCGGTCTCACCTTCGATCAATACTACGCCGGACGGGCCCGGGCGCACCGGGTCTCGCTTCGCGGCATGGGGCCTGGCCGCCTGGGGGTCACCTCGACCTTCGGGGCCGGGTTCGCCCGCGATGACAACAACCCTCCGGCAGCGACACCGGCCTTTGACCTTGGCCTCGGTCATCAGGCGATGCCGGGGTCGGCACCGCTCCTGGTCGAGATGGGCGCGACCGTGCTGCTCGGGGAAGCCGCAGGAGAGACCCGATGGGACGGTGGGGTTGTGGCTGATCTGCGCTGGCGTCACGACCGTTTCGCGCCGGGCGCCGGGTCCGACCGACCGGTCAGTCGCCCGGTTTCGCGGAAGGACAGAGTGAAGCGAGGACACAATCGCCGCAGCGGGGCCGGCGCGCGATGCAGACCGCCCGGCCGTGCAGAATGAGGAGATGGGAGATCAGGGTCCAGTCGTCCCGAGGAATCAGCTTCATCAGGTCTTGCTCGATCTTCACCGGATCGGTGTGCCGGGTGAGCCGGAGCAGTCCGCTCAGTCGGGCGACATGGGTGTCCACCGTGACGCCCTCGTTCAGGCCGAAGGCATTGCCGAGGACGACGTTCGCGGTCTTCCGGCCCACGCCGGGCAGCGCGTGCAGCTCGGCCATGGTGCGCGGAATCTCGCCGGCATGCTCCGCGACCACCGCCTGCGCCATGCCGATGAGGTTCTTCGCCTTGTTGCGGAAGAATCCGGTGGACTGGATGAGACGCTCGACATCGGGCTGGCGCGCCCGGGCCAGGTGTGCCGGCGTGGGGTATTTCTCGAAGAGCGCCGGCGTCACCAGGTTGACCCGTGCATCGGTGCACTGGGCGGAGAGGATCGTCGCGGCGAGGAGCTGATAGGGCGACGCGTGTTCGAGGGCGCAGTGGGCGTCGGGATAACTCCGCTTGAGCCGGGTGAGGATCTCGGGCGCGCGCTGCTGCGCCGGCGTGGTGATCCGACGCGATCGTGTACCGCGGGTACCGTCCCGGGTCACGCGGTGCCGCGGCGGCCGGCGACGTGGAGGAGGAAGCCGTCGGCCGAGCGGGTGTTGAGGACGTCGTCCCGGGTCAGCCAGCCCTTGCGGGCGATGCCGACGCCGAATTCCACGTTGCGGAGCCCGGCAAGGTTGTGGGCGTCGGCGCCGATCGAAATGATGACGCCGGCATCGCGGGCCTGCCTGACAAGCCGCCAGTCGAGGTCCAGCCGGTGGGGGTCGGCGTTGATCTCGATGGCGACGCCGGTCCGCGCCGCTTTGTCCAGCACCGCATCCATGTCGAGCGCGTAGGGCTCGCGCGCCAGGAGCAGGCGCCCGGTCGGATGGCCCAGGATGGCGAGATGCGGATTGTCCATCGCGGCCAGCACCCGGGCGGTCATCTCCGCGCGGGACATGCTGAAGCGGCTGTGAATGGAACCGATGACGAAGTCCAGCCGCGCGAGGACGGTGTCATCATAGTCCAGCTCGCCGGCGGCGAGGATGTCCGCCTCGATCCCCTTGAGAATCCGGATCCCGTCGAGCGCCCGATTGGCGGCGTCGATCTCGTCGGCCTGACGCAACAGGTCCTCGGGGGAGAGGCCACCCGCATACGCGGCGGCCTTGCTGTGATCGGTGATGCCGATCCAGGCGTAGCCCGCGTCCTGACACGCCCGCGCGACTTCCAGCACCGAATTTGTTCCATCGGAATAGGTCGTGTGGCAGTGCAGGAATCCGCGCAGGTCGGCCTGCTCGAGCAGCAGCGGCAGCGTGCCCGCCGCCGCGGCCTCGATCTCGCCGCGGCCCTCACGCAGCTCGGGGGCAATCGGCGCGAGACCGACAGCGGTGTAGAATGCCGGCTCATCAGCGGTGGGAACAAAGGTGCTGCCCTGCCACAGCGCGGCACCATCGAGAGTGAAGCCCTTGGCTCGGGCGAACGTCGCGAGTGCCGCGAGGTGGGGCTCGCTGCCGGTGGCCTGGACCAGCACGGCGCCGGCGTTCTTTGGCGTCGTGACGATGATCTGCGCCTGGGTGCCGCCCGTCACCCGCAATGTGACCCGTCGCTCGTCCTGGCCGGCGAATTCATGTACCCCCGGCAATTGCCCGATCCGCTTGAAGATGTCCGCCGGCGCCACCTCCGCGACCAGCACCACGACGATGTCCTGCGCCACCTCCATGCGGCGGCGTACTTCGCCGGCGGTGACGGCTTTCAGCACGCCGGGCAGTTCCGCGAGCGCGCACCTGAGGCCTTCCGCCGCCTCGGCCGCATGGTGCGCCAGCTTGAACCCACTGGCCTGGCGGAGGAACGCGATGCCCTTGAGGATATTGTCGGCGGTCTTGGGCCCGAAGCGTGGCAGCCGCGCCAGGCGCCCGTCGCGGGCGGCCGCCTCCAGCTCCGGGAGGGAATCGATGTCGAGCGATTCGTGAATCTGGCGGATCTTGGCGACGCCGAGTCCGGAGATCTGCAGCATCTCGACCAGGCCGGCGGGCACCTGTTCACGCAGTTCTTCCAGCAGCGAGGCGCGCCCGGTCTGCACCAGTTCCTGGACGATTTGCAGTGTGGCGGGACCGACACCCTTGGTGGCGGCGAGGGAGCCGTCGTCGAGCGCGTCGGCGAGGGAGCCGGCGAGGGCGGTGATGGCACGCGCAGCGGTATGAAAGGCTCGTACCCGGAAGGGATTCTCGCCCTTGAGCTCCAGGAACGCGGCAATCTGTTCCAGCACTTCCGCGACGGCCTTCTTGTCGAGAGCCATCTCAGCTCACCTCGACCGGCTGGTGCGCGCGATGGGCCGTGCCGCTGCAGGCCTGCGCCTCCTGGAGCAGGGGACGGGTCCGTGCCGCCAGCTCGATGAGCTCCTCGCCCCCGACGATCGAGAACAGCCCCGCCGCCGCACCACCGGGCAGGGAGGGGGAAAAGAGCGCCGTCCCGTCCTCCCGCGCCAGCGCGCCTTCGGTGTGGCCATCCGCCTCCACCACAGTGAAGCCCTCGTGGCTCGGGTGCATGCTGAAGACGCCCAGCACGAAGTACCCGCCCTCCGGCCACGACCGCACGAAGAGCCCGTCGAGTGGCTGGTGCGGCTCGCCATCGCCCAACGCGGCCCAGACCAGCCTCTCGGGAAACTGGACATACGCCGCGCGCGGCAGCCCGGCCGGGGCTGGATCCACGCTGGCACCGGCCTCGGGCGCGAGCAGGCGCTGGGCCCGCGTCCGGTTGACCTGCACCAGCCAGCCGCCCTCGGCCCAATAGAGATAACTGTGATGCAGCAGGGCGATATGCTGTTCAATCGCCGGCCCGACCCCTTCCTCGGGAACCAGTTCCCGGAGCAGGGTGACCACTTCCCGGTCCAGCATGAACGCATCAAGGTCGTGGGGATCCCGGCCGGTGGCGGCCAGCGACTCGCGGATGCGGGGGAAGCGCTCGTCGGCCTGGGGCCCGAAGGCGACGTCGAATGGGGTGGGGCGCATGGGACGAGAAGGGTAATTCCGGGCTCCGGGCGGTGCAAAGCAGGTCGTCACCCGCTCCGCGGCAGGAACGCGTTCAGCAGCGTCACAAATGGCTCGAATGCCTCGACATACGGCACATGTCCGCACTCGGGCAAGAGGTGAAAGGCGGCCCGGAGGCAGTCGGCGGTTTCGCGCGCGGTCTCCCACGGGATCGGATCGTCGTCGCCATGCAGCACGATCGCCGGCAGCTCCAGGGCGCCGAGGGCGGGGCGGAGGTCATAGTCGCCCAGGCTCTCCCAGACGCTGCGCTGGGTGCGCTCGGTAAGCCGGAAGGGTGTCAACGAGTGCGCCCGCGCCGGATCGTGGAACCAGCCGCCCACCGCCAGGGCAAAGAGCCGTGCCTGATGGGCCGCTGGGTCCCGCTCACGCAGCCCCGAGTGCCGCAGCGCCTCGCGCGCCGCCACCAGCTCGGCCGACTGGGAACGCGCCAGGAATCGGCGCTCGAACTCCGCCCGTCCCCCTCTCCACGCGGGGGCGGGGGAGATCAGGGCGAGGCGTTCGACGCGGTCCGGATGGGTGACGGCATAGAGCAGCGCGAGCAGCCCACCCCACGAGTAGCCCGCCAGCGTGAGCCGGTCGATGCGCCACAGCTCCCGCAGCGCTTCGAGGTCCGCAACCTGTTCGCGCCAGCCCACCGCCGTCTCCCGATCCACCGGCGAGCGACCGCCGCCGCGCTGGTCGTAATAGATCAAGGTGCGCCCGGTCGCGAGCGCGTCGAAGGCAGGCAGCAGGTAATCATGGTGTGCGCCCGGGCCACCGTGCAGCACGACCGTCGGCGGGCCGTCGCCGATGCGGCGCTCGAAGAGGGTGACGCGATTGAGGGTGCGGGTGGTTTCCATCGAGGCGGCAGGTGGCAGGTGGCAGCTAGCAGGGGAGAGCGGAATCGTTGGATCTGCCGTTGGGCGAAACTCAAAGCGTCAGTACTGCCACCTGCCCGCTGCCACCTAGAGTACCACCATCAACCCATCCGCAACCGCCCGCACCGCCGCTTCTTCCTCGGGCGTGAAGGGATCGGGCACATCGCTGTCGACATCAATCTGGCCCAGGATCTTCTGGCCCCGCCGGATGAGGACGACCAGTTCGGAGCGGGTCACGGTGTTGCACGCGAGATAGTTGGCGACTGTGCGCACGTCGCCGACGTTCTGGTCCTGCCCCGTTGCCACCGCGGTTCCACATACCCCCTTACCCACCGGGATACGGGTGTGGTCCGTCTCCCGGCCCTGGAACGCTTCAAGGACCAGATCGTCACCCTGGAGCATGTAGAGGTAGACGGAGGTGTATGGCGGTCCGGCCGCCTGGATGCGTTCGGCGGCGTACTGCAGCAGCTCCTGTCGGCTGGCATCGCGGCAGAAGAGCCCGCGCAATCCGGCGATGATGGGGAGGGGGTCGAGCCGTGCGGCCATCTCAGCCTCCGCGCCGGCCGAGGGTGACCATGAGCCGCTGCTCGGCGCCGCCGCGGAGGAGGTGGATCTCGACGACGTCCCCGGGCTGGTGGCTGCGCAGCGCGTCGGTCATCGCCTGCAGATCGGTGACTTCACGCTCGCCGATCCGGGTGATGATGTCGTCGCCCCGCAGGCCGCCGAGCTCCGCGGGACTGCCCGCGCGCACACCGGTGAGCCGGACGCCATGAGCAGTCCCTGACATGTCGGGGATGGTGCCGAGGTAGGCGCCGTACCCGGAGGAGGCCGTCGTGGTACCGGCCGCGACCGGCTCCGGCGCGTTGATGAAGGTGAGCGGGGCGGCACGATCCGCCAGCGTGCGCACCAGGCGTGCGGCGAAGTTGGCGACCTGACCCAGCCCGTCGGCGTTGATCTTTTCCCAGTCGTCGGTGGTGCGGTGATAGTCCTCGTGCAGGTCGGTGAAGAGATGCAGGACGGGCAGGCCCGCGCCGTAGAAGGAGGACTGGTCACTGCGGCCCCAGCCATCGCCGGAGTAGGAGAGGTCGAAGTGCGCCTCGCTGTTGACCGAGTCCAGCAGCGCGGGGAACTCCGTCGCGGTCGAGGAGCCGTAGACCAGCAGCCGATCATTCCTGAGCCGGCCCACCATGTCAAGATTCACCATCGCATAGGTCCGCGTGAGCGGAAAGAGCGGATGCTTCACGTAGAAGCCCGAGCCGAGCAGCCCCGCCTCCTCGCCGCTGAAGGCGATGAAGACGACGGTGCGCGCCGGCGGTGTGCGCGCCAGCTGGCGGGCGATGTGAATCAGTGCGCTGGCGCCGGAGGCGTTATCGTCGGCGCCGTTATGGATGTGGCCGGTGCTGTCGGGGTCGAGCGCACCGAAGGCCCCGGGTCCGAGGTGATCATAGTGCGCCCCAACCACGATGATCTCATTGCGCAGTTCCTGGTCGTGCCCCGGGAGCACCCCGATGACGTTGCGACCCGTCGCTCCACCAATGCCGGCCTGAACAGCAGCGGGTGCCTCGGGGGCGACGGTGAAGAGCTGGAACCATCCCCCCGGGGCGGCGCGCAGCCCCGCTTGGCGGAACCGGCGGGCGAGGAAGGTTGCGGCGCTGTCGGCGCCGGCGGTGCCGATCAGGCGACCGCCGAGGGCATCGTCGGACAACACGCGGACGTCGCTGAGCAGCGTCACCGCGTCAAATGTCGACTGGGCGGAGAGTGAAGTACGGGGGCAGAGCGTCACCGCCCCGAGCAGCAGGGCGGCAAGGCGGAGACGAGTACGTGACATGATTGCAAGTTAGCGCTGCCCTGGCCTTCGGGTGAAGCGGGCGGAATTCCGGCCACGGTGTGGCGCCATAATCCATTGCTGGCCATGGGTCTAGCCTGTATCTTCTGGCGCAACACCACCCCATGACGACACCCTCGACTCTCCTCGGCGATCTTGCGCGGCTCATGCTCCTGCTCCGGGATCATCCGGACCAGAAGGAGGAGCTCAAGCTCGCCTTCAAGGGCTTCGCCGCCGGCCTGACGGATAGTGACCATGTCCTCACCGTCACTCGCGGCGCGATCCTCTGGGATGATGCGGAGGTTGCGGCGGGGCGAGGAGAGATTGCCGCGCTGCATGAGCACCTGCGGGGGCAGGGCATCGGAGAAATCCGGTTGCCCGGCGGGCTGATGACCTCCACGCTCCTCTCGCTGCTGCGCATCGTGGCGGCGCCGGTGGGGACGTACGGATCATTCGACCACCTCACCGCACGGCTTGATGCCGCCGGCTGCGGGGTGGTTCCGGTGTTGCCTTTTGATCTCACCGCGGCCGGACGCACTCGGCCATCGCAGGGTCTCGCCCCCGATCTCATGGGGCGCATCGCCGAGGACGGTCATATCAACGCGCTCGGCCCCGATGCGGTGACCGAGGATTCGGTGGGGTTGATGCACTTTGTCACCCTCAAGACCGACGCCATCAGTCCGCTGGATGACCTGACCTCGCAGCTCGGGCATTCGGGCACCGCGAAGGAAACCACCGACCTGCTGAACCAGGTGCTCGCCGCCGGCGAGCAGGCCGTGCAGCGGGCCGACTGGGGTGAGCTGATCCGCGCGGCAAACACGCTGATCGGGCTGGAGGCGAAGAGCAAGGAGTCTCGCGGGTACGGCATCGCGCTCCGCCGGCTGCTGCCGCGATCGGTGCTCGACCGGGTGGCCCGCCTCACCGCGCATGGAGAAATGCGGGCAGAAGCCGCCGCCGTGATGCGCCGCATGGGCGCCGACGGAACGGAGGTGCTGCTCACCCTGCTGGTCAACGCGGAGAATGTGAGCGAGCGGCGGAGTTATTTCAACGCGCTCAAGGCGATGACGGAGGGCGGGGAACTGCTGGTGCACATGCTGAGCCATGACCAGTGGTTCGTGGTCCGCAATGTCGCCGACCTGTGTGGTGAGCTGAAACTCGACAGCGCCGTACCGGCGCTGGCCCGGCAGATGGGACACAGCGATGAGCGGGTGCGGCGCTCCGTGGCGGGGGCCCTTGCCCGCATCGGCGGTGCGGGCGCGGTCGAGCCGCTCCGTCGCGCCCTCCGCGATTCCGCCCCTCCGGTGCGGCTGGAGGCGGCGCAGCACCTCGACGGCCGGAAGAGCAAGAATCTCGCGGCGACGCTGATGGTCGCGGTGGAGGAGGAGACTCGGCCCGAGGTGCAGCGGGAGATGTATCTCGCCCTGGGCCGGATCGGGTCGGTCGAGGCGATCAAGGCGCTGAGCCGCGCGGCCGAGCCCGGGGGCCGACTGTTCAGGCGGAAACCGACCGCATTGCGGCTCGCGGCGGTCGCCGGGCTGCATGCCGCCGGACCGTCGGGGTCGGCGGCGCTGAAGGACCTGCTGCAGGATGACGACAGGGAGGTGCGCGAGGCGGTGGAGAAGGCGCTCGCCACCCTGTGGGAATAGCGCTGGCGCCCACCGGTCGCGCCCGAGCAACAGGATGATGGCCCCGGGGGCATGCCCCCTGGGCCATCGGGTCTATCGGGGGATGAAATCCGTCGCCGAGGTTACCCGGCGGCTGAACGCCGCCAGCAGCCGTGCGGTGCGCGTGACATCTTCCAGTGCGACCATCTCATTGGGGCTGTGCATGTAGCGGAGCGGGACGGAGACGAGCCCCGTCGCGATGCCCCGGAGTGCTGTGAAGATATTGTCCGCATCGGTGCTCGTCGCCCGCGCCGCCCCCTCGACGGTGTAGGGAATCCCTTCCGCTTCGGCCGAGGCCACCAGTAGATCGAACACCACCGGGTTCATCGCGGCGCCGCGGGTCAGGACGGGGCCGCCGCCAAGCCTGTAGTCGCCATGACGCCGTTTCTCGACGCCGGGATAGTCGGTGGCGTGGGTGACATCCACCACGACTGCGACATCCGCGGCGAGTGCCGCCGCGCCAGGACGGGCGCCGCCGCCGGTGTAGCTGATCTCCTCCCGAGTCGTCGCGGCTGCGGTCACCCGGGCCGCGGGGCGATCCGCGGCGAGTAGACGCAGCGCCTCCAGGACGACGAAGGCGCCGATCCGATTGTCGAGCGAGCGGCTGACGATTCGCCCATTGGGAAACTCGAGGACCGACGCCGCGAGCACCCCCGCGTCGCCCACCCGGACGCGTGCCTCCGCCTCCACCCGCCCCGCTGCCCCGATGTCGATCCAGAGGTCTTCCGCCTTGGAGACCTTTTCCCGATCCTCCTTGTCCATGAGGTGGATCGCCTTCTTGCCCATGACCCCGTCGATTGTGCCGCCGCGGCCCAGCAGCCGGACCCGCTGGCCGACGAAGACCTGGTGGTCCCAGCCGCCGACGGGCTCGAAGCTGAGGTAGCCCTCGTCGTCGATGTACGTAATGATGACGCCGATCTCGTCGATGTGCCCGGCGAGCATGATCCGCGGGCTGGCGTCGGTATTGAGCGTCGCGAAACTGTTGCCGCTGACGTCGGCGTCGACCCGATCGGCGAACCGCCCCGCCTCGGCGCGCCACGCCCGCGCAGGCAGGACCTCGAATGAGGAGGGACCTGGGGAGTCGAGCAGCAGCTTCATGAAATCGAGCGCGCGTGCGTCCATGGATTCTCAGGTAAGAGAGGGGAAGAATCTGGCAGCCGGCGCGCCATCTGCCAATGGGTGGGGGTGACTCAGGTCACGGCATTGCTGGAGCCTGCGTCGTTGAAGGATTCCGTCCCGACCCCGATCATTTGGCACACTTTCCATGGAGCCTCTATCGTGCCTCGTGCAACACCCCTCCTGTCGTTGTCGCTGATCCTGATTGGCGCCTGCACCGCCCGGTCTGTCGGCCTCGAACCACCGCCCCCTGTCGCTACCCTTGAAGTGACCCCGGCCGTCGCCACGCTTGCAGCGGGTGACTCGCTCGACTTCAGCGCCGTCGGCTACTCGGTGGATGGCGCACCGGTAAGCGCCACCGTGGCATGGGCTTCTACCGGCGGCGTGACGTCGTCGAACGGGCTCTACCACGCCGGTACCACCGCCGGCACGTACGTCGTCATCGCCAATACCGGCGATCTCAGTGTTGCGGATACCGCGGTCATCACGATTACGCCGTAACCGCACCCCGCGCTCCCCTCCTGGGAGGGACCGCGTTGCTGAATGCAATGGCCTGTGCCTGAATTGCTGCCGGTCAATGCTGGTCAGAGCCAGCTGGTCCGTCATGGGGCGGATGGGATGAACCGGAATGGGGGCGGTGAGCAATGTCACTCCCATTTCGGGCGGTATGCCCTTGAGTGTTCCGCGGCGGATGCCGACTATAGACTCATCCTCACAAGCAGACCACATCGTGCTCCTCGCCCGCCCCGTTCGCTGGCCGCTCGTTGCCGCGGCCATACTGATCGTCGCATGTACCGCGAAGTCCGCCGGTCTTGATCCGCCGAACCCGACGGTCGCCGACGTCCGGATGACACCGGACCGCGTCGTCCTGGGCCACGGTGATTCCGTGGCGTTCACCGCGCAAGCATTCCAGGAGAATGGCGCGCCGATCGGGGCGACCCTGGCGTGGAGTGCGACGGGCGGCACCGTCTCGGCGTCCGGACGGTACCACGCCGGGAGCACCCCCGGCGTCTATCGGGTGATGGTAAGCACGACCGATCTGGCACTGGCGGACACCTCGATCGTCACGATTACCGATACAAGCGTGCCGCCGCCGCCACCGACCGTCGCGCAGGTGCAGGTCACGCCCGGCAGCGTGACGCTGCCAATGGGTGCGACCGCGGCGTTCACCGCGCAGGGCTATCAGGCAAATGGGACACCGATCGCCGTGACTGTGGCGTGGAGCGCCACAGGCGGTACGGTCTCGAGCGGCGGTCAATACCGGGCCGGTGCGACCTCAGGGACGTACCGGGTCATCGCCAGCACGACGAGCCCGTCGCTGGCCGACACGGCCCTCGTCACGATTACCGATACCGCGACCCCACCACCGCCACCGCCGGGTGCGACGGTGCTGCTGACCGAGTCATTCGAGGACGCGGCGGTCGCGGGTCGCGGCTGGTATGACAACACCAGCCCGGCGATCAGCACGGTCGAGCACTATAGCGGCGCCGGTGCGCTGCAGATGGCGTTTCCGGCCGGAGGCACCGTAGCCACCAAGGGTGGCTCGGTGCGCCACAAGTTCGCCGCGACCGACCGGGTCTTCCTGCGCTACTGGGTGAAGTACAGCGCCAACTGGGTGGGCTCGGGAGTGAGTTATCACCCGCACGAGTTTCATTTCGTGACTAATCTCGATGGCGACTACATCGGGCCCTCGGCGACGCATCTCACCACGTATGTCGAGCATGTCTACCAGAGCGGCGGCATCCCGCGTCTCGCCCTCACGGATGCCAGCAACATCGACGCCACCAGGGTAAACGTCGACCTGACTCACCAGACCGAGGCGCGTTCAGCAAACGGATGCAACGGGAATGGGGACAGCTACCCAACCAACTGTTATCAGCTCGGCACTGCCTGGCGCAACGAAAAGGTGTGGCTGGCCGGTGCGCCGAGCTTCACGCCGGGTCCCGGGCCGGGCTACAAGAATGCGTGGCACAAGGTGGAGGCGTACTTCCAGCTCAACTCGATTCAGGGCGGGGTCGGCGTGGCGGACGGGGTCGCGCAGTACTGGTTCGACGGGCAGCTGATCATCGATCATCACAACGTGCTGATGCGCACTGGGCAGTACCCGTCGATGCAGTTCACCCAGTTTCTCATTGCACCCTACATCGGGGTGGGCTCACCGGTCGCGCAGACGATGTGGGTGGACGATCTCGTCATCGCCACCGGCCCGGTGCCCTGAGCCGGACTGCTCAGGGCTTCCACCGCTGTAGCCCAGCCATCTGCCGGTCCTGCAGGGCCGCCTGGATCCGCTCCGCGCCATCAACGACTCGCGGACCGGGTCGAGAGGTGTAGGCGTTGCCGTCGAGCAGCCAGGTCGGGTGCTCGGCCAGCAGCGCCCGCGCATCGGCATCGGTGACCGTCGCCAGTTCCCGCCGAGCCCGCTCGAGGCTCATGCCGCAGAGCAGCACCAGGATCAGGTCCGGCGCCAGGGCGCGGATTGCCTGCCAGGGCCGCACGACTGAGTGACTGCCGGCGCGCGCGCCGACATCCGCTCCCCCCGCCGCCGACACCAGTTCAGGCACCCAGTGCCCCGCGAGATAGGGTGGGTCGAGCCATTCGATGCACACGACACGGGGCTGGGTCGCTGTGCGCCGTTCTGCGAGCGCCACGAGCCGTGCCTGCTGCGCCGTGATCAGTGTCTCGGCGGCGGCCTCACGGCCGATCGCCGCGGCGACCGCCCGGATATCCTGCCAGATTCCGTCGAGATCTGTCGCTGATAAACTCAGCACCCGTGGTGGGGGGTCCAGCGCCGCCGCGAGCCGGTGGACCTCGCCGTCGATCACCGCGCAGACGTCACACAGTCCCTGCGTGATGATGAGGTCTGGGGCGAGCTGGCGGAGCTGGTGCCCATCCACCGCGATCACCGGTCGGCCGGCGGCCTTGAGCCGGCGGACCTCTGCATCGATGGTCGCACCGGGCGCGTCGGGGTCAATGGGCGTCGTGGTGACGCGGGGCCGGTCGGCCAGCTGCACCGGCCAGTCGCATTCGTGGCTGGTGCCGACCAGCTCGGCGTCGGCGCCAAGAGCGGCCACGATTTCCGTGGCGGCAGGGAGCAGGGTGACGATTCGCATGGATGGAGAATAGCTTGCAGGCATGACAACTTCTTCGCTCCGGACCCGGTCCTTCCGCGAGTCGGTGATTCGCGGCATGTCCCGCCTGGCCGCCCAGCACGGCGCCATCAACCTGGCGCAGGGCTTCCCCAACTTCCCCGCGCCCGAACTGCTGAAGGAAGCGGCCTGCAAGGCGATTCGCGACGATATCAACCAGTATGCCATCACCTGGGGCGCGCGACGGCTGCGCGAGGCGGTCGCCCGCAAGTACGACGCGTGGTACGGGATGGCGCTCGATCCGGACGGGGAGATCACGATCACCTGCGGTGCAACCGAAGCGATGGTCGCGACGCTGATGGCGATCGTGAATCCGGGTGACGAGGTGATCGTCTTCGAGCCGTTCTACGAGAATTACGGTCCCGACACCATTCTCTGTGAGGCGCGGCCGGTCTTCGTCCCGCTTGCGCCCGGCGCACCGCTCGATCTCGACCGGCTCGCCGCCGCCTTTGGTCCCCGCACCCGGGCGGTCATCGTCAACACGCCGAGCAATCCGAGCGGCCGGGTCCTCACCCGGGCGGAACTCGAGGGGATCGCATCGCTCTGCCAGCGCCATGATGCATGGGCGGTGACCGACGAGATCTACGAGCACATCCGGTTGAGTGGGGAGCACATTCCCATCGCCACCCTGCCGGGCATGCGCGAGCGGACCATCACGATCAGCGGGGCCTCCAAGACCTTCAGCATCACCGGCTGGCGCATCGGGACGATCGTGGCACCCGCCGGCATCACCGAGGCCATCCGGAAGGTGCACGACTTCCTCACGGTGGGTGCGCCCGCGCCGCTGCAGGAAGGGCTCGCCGTCGCGATGGATGCGCTGGGCCGCGAGTATTACGACAAGATGGCCGCCGACTACCGCCGCCGGTGTGATCTGCTGCTTCCGGCCATCAGCGCGGCCGGTTTCACCGCCCTCGCTCCAGAGGGCGCCTACTACATCCTGGCGGATTTCTCGGCGCTCTCCGATCAGGACGACACGACTTTCGCTCACTGGCTGGCGCGCGAGCGCGGGGTGGCCACCGTCCCCGGTTCCAGCTTCTTCAGCCGGCCCGAGCTGGGCCGCCATCTGGTTCGCTTTGTGTTCTGCAAGACCGACGACCTGCTGCAGGAGGCCGCCGCCCGCCTGCTTGGTGGCGGCCACGGGGAAGCGAAAGAGCTGCAACGGTGAGGCAGGTTACCGGGGTCGTTTGCCAGCGTTTGCGGTGCGTCCTATCATTCTCGCCGTGATCCGCACCATCCATCACCCCGCTCTGCGCGCCCTCGGCGCACTGCTCTCCGTCGCGCTGCTGCTGGTGCAGCTTGCCGACGGGACCGGGGTGCATCGGTGCCCCGCTCACGATGGGGCAGCGGCCCCGCCCGCGGCGGTGTCGCATCACGCCGCGATGCAGCACCACCAGGCGCCGGCAAGCGACCATCAGCATGGCGGCTGTACCTGTCTTGGCGCCTGCCACGGTGCCAGCCTCGCGCTTGGCGCCGCGGAGGGCACCCCGCGCCTCGTGATCGGCGGGACTGCTTCGACCCGTGTCGCTGCTCTCACGGGCGCCGTTCCGGCCTTCCTTCCTCGCCTGCTCCCCTTCGCCAACGGTCCTCCCCGCCTGGTCCCGTCACGCTCCGTTTGAGATTTTCACGCGGCGCACACCACTGAGGTGTCGTCGCCGTGCGCCGCCACCGCCTCTCGCGCGCGGGCGCCGTCTCTCCACGTTCGACGAGACTGGATTCCATGCTTCTTCATGCTCGAGCCAGCGCGGCGCGCCCAGCGCTGCTGCTCTGCCTCCTCTCCGTGGCGGGTGAGCTTTCCGCCCAGCAGATCGATTCCACCCATCAGCACGGCGATACGCTTACTCGCCCGGTGAAACTGGGCGAGATCACGGTGACAGCCACGCGAGCCCGCCGCGATGCGCCCGCCAGCAGCGTCACCATCCCAGCAGCGGAGCTGCGCCAGGTCGTGGCGCTCAATGCCTATGATCTGATTCGCCAGGCGGCCGGCATCGAGGTCCACGAGCAGGGACAGGGCCCCGGGTTCGCCTCCAACGCGTCGGTCCGTGGCTTCAGTTCCGATCACTCCACCGACCTCGCGCTCTGGGTGGACGGGGTACCGATCAACGAGCCCATCAACGGACACGCCGAAGGGTACAATGACTGGGAGCTGCTCTTTCCCCAGGCGATCAGTACCGTCGACGTGATCAAGGGGCCGACGAGTGCGCTCTACGGCAATTTCGCCCTCTCGGGGGTGGTGAACGTGCGGACCCTCGAGCGGATGACCGGCACGCAGGTGTGGGCCAAGGGTGGATCGTACGGCCGGCTTGAAGGGGCCGCACTGACCGGCTTTGATCACGGGCGGACTGGGGGCGTCATCGGCATCCGGGGTGAGCGCGATGGTGGCTGGCGCCCCAACTCAGACTGGAAGCTGGGCCAGTTGCATGGCAGGATCGTGCATGACCTCGGCGAGCGGACCAGCCTCGATGCCGGGGCCGAGCTCTATGCCGCCGGGTGGGACAGCCCCGGATTCATCACCGACAGCCAGTTCGCAGCCCGGGACTTCCAGGTGGCCGCCAATCCCACTGACCACGGCTTCAAGCACCGGGGCCAGGAGCGGGTGAGCCTGCGGGTGCTCGCCTCGCCGGACCTGCTCTGGCGCTCGACCGCATACGCGACACAGGGGCGATGGCAGCTCTTTCTCACCACGCCCCCCGAGGGCGGCAGCGGCGAAGGCAGCGGCAGCCAGACCGAGGAAGAGGACCGCCGGTACGGATTTGGCCTGACGAGCGCAGTCACCTACTCGCGGGAGCGGACCACGGCAACGCTCGGCGCGGAGGGACGATACGATCATTCGCAGTACGAGAACTACTTCACGACCAACACGGTCAGGGACTCGGTGCAGGCGGCCGTCACTGCCCATCAGGCGACCGGCGCGCTCTTTGTCGAGACTTCCACCAACATGGGCCACCACTTCCGTCTTGATCTGGGTACTCGCCTCGAGACCCAGCAGACCGGTGTTCGGCCCCGCGGCGGGAGCTCGACGAGTGCGGGCAAGTCGATCGTCGCCCCCAAGGCGGGACTGCTCTATCATCTCCCCCGGCTCGCCAGCCTCTATGCCAACGTCTCCCGCGGCTTCCGCCAGACCGACGGGATCATCGAGGACCCGACCCTGCCGTTCATTTCGGCCTGGGCCTACGAGACCGGGTTCAAGCTGGACGCCGCGAAGATCAGCGCGTCAGTCGCGGTCTTTCGCATGGATGTGAGCAACGAACAGACCTTCAATCCTATCACCCTGACCTCGAGCAGCGGTGGCCGGAGCAGGCGGCAGGGCGTGGAGCTGGAGCTGCACCTCCGGCCGACCGATGCCGTCACTCTCACAAGCAACTGGACCTTCAACGACACCAGATACCGGCAGCTGATCGTCGAAGGCCCCGACACGCTCGATGGCGCGCGAGTCTACAACACCGCGCGCTACATCGGTGCGGCTGCGCTCGAGGTGGCGCCCCTGACTTCGATCTGGCGGCTCCGGTTCAGCACCAATGCGGTCGGTCCGTACAGTCCGTTCGACCTGCCCGGGGTAGTCATCAGGCCCTACGCTCTCGCCCATGCCTCGGGCCGTCTGCGTTTCGGCCTGGCGAGCCTCGGCGTCGGGGTGCGCAATCTCTTCGGGCACCGGTACCGTGAGCTCGCGGCCGGTGGCTTCAACGTCCCCGGCCAGCCTCGCACCATCTATGGGTCGCTGGACTGGATCTTCTGATCCGACTGCCACCCGCAGAACCACTCTGGCGTTGACCTCGTTGGAGGGATGATCTGCCCCCTGATCACCCCTTCATCGAGGTTACTATGTCGCCTTCCCTCCGAACCGGCTTCCGTGTCGGCATGCTGCTCGCCGTCGCGGCCGTCCCCTTGGCCGCGCAGGATTCCACCATGATGATGAAGAAGGACTCCATGGCGATGAAACACGACGCGCTGATGGACAAGACCATGAAGCCGGACGCGATGGGCGCCATGGGCCACGACGCCATGAAGGCGCTGCACGGGATGTTCGCTGGCGCGGGCAATCATCAGGCCGCCGGCGGCTGGGCGGTCGAAACGAAGGACGGGAAGACCTACCTCGTGCTCTCGCCTGAGTTCACCATCGACAAGGTGCCGGATCCCTACGTGGTCCTCACCTCGAGCGGCAAGGGCATGGGCGCGGGCACGCTCAACCTCGGCAAGCTCAAGTCGGTGAAGGGTCCTGCCCGCATCGAGATTCCCGCCGGTACCGACCTCAAGGCATATTCCACCGTCCTCATCTGGTGCAAACAGTACGATGTAAACCTGGCCCAGTCGCCGCTCGCGCCGGCCGATGCCATGATGCATAACTAGCCATGGAGCACGGGTTCACCCCCGACCCGAAGCTGCCCGACGGCGCCTCCGCTGGACGGGAGGCGCCGCCGGGGCGCGGCCTGTCGCTCGCCCGCGAGGCGTCGCTGCAGTCGCGCCTGATCGCGCGCGACGAGCAGGCGCTGGTCGAGCTGGTCGAGATCGCCTCGCCCTGGCTGCTGGGTGTCGCCCTCGGTATGCTGAGCGACCGGGATGAAGCGGAAGAGGTGGTGCACGAGGCGTTCACCATCGCGTGGCGCCGGGTGGACCTGTTCGATCAGGAGAGCGGCCGGCTGCTGCCCTGGCTGCTGCGCATTACCCGCAATCGCGCCATCGATCGGTTGCGCGCCCGGCGGCGACGAACTCTCAAGTTGCGGCGGCTCGTAGCCTTTGGCGGGGTGGGGGAGCGTATCGCGCCCCCGGTCGAGCCGGATGAGTCGGCTCGACCGGGCTGGCATGTCCACGACACGGTGCACCAGGCGCTCGCGTGTCTCCCGGAGGAGCAGCGCGCGGTGGTCGACCTCGCCTACTTCCAGGGTCTCACCCAGTCGGAAATTGCCGGTCAGCTCGGCATTCCCCTTGGGACGGTGAAAACCAGACTTCGGCTCGCATTCGACAAGCTTCGCCCGCGGCTCGCGGGCATACGGGAGTGGGTCCTATGACGTCCCATGAATGGTTCATCGAGCAGCGTCAGGCGCACGTCATCCGGGCGCTGGAGCCGGATGAGGAGCAGGCGTTCCACGAGCACCTGGCCGGGTGTGCCGAGTGCCGGGAGGCCACGGCGGCGCTGGAGCGCGATCTGGCCTGGCTGCCGCTCGGAGTGAGTCCGGTCGCTCCGCGGCCCGGCCTCAACCGCTCGGTGGTCGATACCGCGCTGGGCCGCCGGCGGGCGGCGCTTGGCTGGCTCGCGCCGCTTACGCTCGCCGCCTCGCTCCTGCTCGCGCTCGGGTCGACCTGGTGGGCCCGGCAGACGGTGTCGCGGGCGACGGATGCGTTTGCCATCAGGCAGACGGAGCTCACCACCGCGCTGGCCGGCGCGCGAGACACGCTCTCCATCCTGCGGCAGGCGAGCACGGTGCGTCATGCGAGCATCACGATGGGTCAGTATCAGGGCGGGATGGTCATCCTGGCGGACAATGAGAGCCATCGCTGGAATGTGGTGGTCTACGGACTGCCGGCGCCGCACGACGGGCAGGTGTGCCAGTTCTGGTTCATTACCGATAGCGGCATGGTGAAAGGGGTGGCGGTGCCGACAAGCGTCGGCGCGGCCACGGTCCTCACCGTCGCGATGCCACCGGGCAACTTCCAGGTGAAGGGGGCAGCACTCACGATGGAGGAAGCGGCATCGGCGGCTGCCGCGCCGCAGGGGAAGGAGCTGGCGCACCTGATTCTGTAGCCGCCTAGCGCGCTGCTTCGAGGGCGTGGTGCAGCGCGGCAAGCAGGGCGGCCGGCTTTCCGTCGCCCCAGAAATGGAGAAAGTAGATCGCCGGTTCCTCTCCAATCAGGTGACTGTGCAGGGCCGTCACCGTGAGCCCGCCACCCGCAAGCGCGCGCACCAATGGCTGCACTTGTGCCGCGGTTACGGCAAAATCTCCCGTCGTCACCCACCGATCGACCGTGACCTCGTGGAAATTGATCGGGCTGCCCAACCCGAGGCTCGGCGGAACCCGCTCCCCCGCCATCCGGACCGTGTCACCCACCAGTATTGCCGTCACTGAACCCACCTTCCCCGATCCTCGCACTGGCAGATCCAGCATTCGATGGATGCTGGCGGTATCGATACTGACGGTGGTGCGCTGTGGGCTCGCCGTCTGCCGCGGTGTCCCGGTCCGCTCCAGCGTTCGGGCCAGTGCCTGCGCCAGACGCTCTGCCGCGCCGTGCCCATGGTAGTGCAGGTAGAGCACGGCCGGAGTTTCGCCGGCAAGATGATTGTGGACGGCGGTGATGCCGATCCCTTCCGCAACGAGGCGCTCCTCCACCGGGGCCAGTTCCGCCGTGGTGACGACGAGATCGCCCATGACCATCCACTCTCCGTCTGTTGCGGGAGCGAAGGCGGCCCAGGAGGTGAGGGCGAGCGACGGTGCGAGCGTGACGTCTGCCATGCGAATGGAAAGGTCGTCACGCGGCCGGTTGAATCGAACACTGCCGGTTTGAGATGCGGGTGACGCGCCCAGCGTTCCTCCGATCCGACTCCAGAGTGCGGAGTCGGGCGTCTGTGCGGAGGTCACCCGCGCGACGGTGGTCAACGCGGCGGCGAGTGTGATGATTCGCATCGTGGTGCCTCTCTGGAACTAGATCCGGAAGTAGTAGTTCAGCTTGCCGATCAGGGTACCGCGAAGCGGTCGGCTCCAGCGGATGCCCTGATCCAGCCCGGTCGGCCAGGCACTGCTCCAGACCAGATAGGCGTCGCTGCCGGGTGCGGGGGTCCAGTGGAGCCGAGCGTTGATCGAGATACGGTCGCTCTCGTTTTCCCACTGGAGGAACAGCGTCGTGTTGAATCGGGGGGAGGCCGCGACGTCGAAACGGAGGCGAGCCTCCCGGGCAGTGAAGTCGCCGCCTGGGCGGCGCACCGCCTGCACGGTGTATTCCAGCGCGGTGATGACATGCGGGGCCACACGGAGATCCACCCGCGGTGACAGCTCCCGGGACGTACCATCATAGAAATCACCGACACTGGCGACCAGCTCCGCACTGACCGCGCGGCCCGGAGAAGTGGTGAGCTGGACCTCCGCACGATCAAACTGATACCGGCCGGCGGGGATGGTCGAGCCGGGAAAGATCTCAAAGTCCAGATCCGGCACGTCCACCGTGCGCTGCAGGTTGAACTCGAATGCGTCGCCCGATTCAAACTCGGCGCCAACCGGCCGCATTTCGAAGGAGGAGTGGGAGAGGCTGCCGTCCAGCTGCTTGGTGACGTCCCATTCAAGGAACGTGAAGTCGAGTTTTCGGATGCCAAGGATGCCGGGGCGGGGCGATAGGCGGAACGCGCCGGTGTGGCGCAGGATGCCCCGCTCTCGTACGAAGCCCAGCGCGGGATCATACCCCGCCTCGATCCGGCTGACCGCAAGAAAATCGTCAGACCAGTCGTTGGGATAGTCGAGGAACAGCCGCCACGCGGTGGAGACCGCACCACCCGCACGGTCCCGGGTGCCGGCACCAAAGGCGCTGAACACGAGATTCTGTCCGCCGACCAGCATGGGCAACTGGAAATCGGCGCCAGCCGCCAGCCGTGCGGGCCGGCCCGGCAGGTGCTGCAGCGTGCCCATCAGTCCGGCATAGCCGCGGGAGAGGACGTCGTGCTTCACCCGCGCGACCAGATCCCAGGCATCTTCATCCCCACCGGTGCGGGTAGCCAGCAACCCCAGTCGCTCGCGACCGACCCGCCCCTGGAGCCGCACGCCGGTGACCAGCGGCACGGCGGAGCCCGTGTTGTCCAGACCGATTCGCCGGCTGTAGAAAAGCGTGTTTCGTTCGGCCTGCCCGAAATCGAATGTGCCGGAGCCTTCGAGAAAGAATGGACGCTTCTCCGGGAAGAACAGCGGGAACCGGGTCAGGTTCACCACCTGCCGATCCGCGTCGACCTGGGCGAAGTCGGTGTTGGCCGTCAGGTCGAGCGTCATGGTCGGCGCGAGGGCCAGCTTGGCATCAAGCCCGGTCTTCAGATCAGTGCTGCCAGCTGCGGTGACGCTGTCCTGCCCGGAGGGAAGCGGCGCGCGTTCGCTCCGCGAGCCGGATGCGAGGAAGTACGGCCGGAGTTCGAGCAAGCGGCGGCGGGGCAGGTTATCCAATCCGGTGAGGGTACCTTCCTCCTGCTGGAACAGCAGGCCCTGCTGCCGCATCCATCCGCGCCACAACACCTCTTCATTCTGCTGCCGGATATAGCGGCGGAGGTTCATCCCCCACGCCAACTCACCCGGCCGATACCGCAGCGTCTGCCACGGAATGAAGAGCTCGGCGGTCCACCCATCCGGACCGATGCGCGCCCGAGCATCCCACACGCCGTCCCAGTCCGGATTGTCATCATCAGCGCCCCGCACTTCACTGTCGAACATGGCCCCGTTGGGGTTCACGCTGAACAGGTAGCCCGAGCGACGGTCGCGCTGGGGGTCCAGCAGCAGCGAGAACGAATCGTCCGAACTGAAGTCCGCGTCGCGGCGGAGCTGGGCGTGCCGGATGGAACCGGGCTCACGGTCGTAGGCCCACAGGCCGACGTATAGCCCGCCCGGTGCCGCGAGGAAGCGCACGACCGTCCGTTCGGTCGCTGGCGCGCCCGAGGTTGGCTCGCGTTGGGTCAGGGCGGTGAGCGAATCGGCGATGCGCCACGCCGTTTCGTCGGGGAGGCCATCCAGCTGCACCTCCCCCGCGAGTCGTGCCACCTGGAGGGTGGGCTCCTGTGCCGCGGCCCGGAGGGGCCCGCCAAGCCCGAGCAGGACCCAGGCAACCCACGCGCCCGAATGCGCCTTCATCTTCCCCGGCCTGGCCGGCCCCCGGCGTAGAGCGCGTCGAAGAGCACGTTCCCCTGCTGCAGTCGCGCCCAGTCGGTGGTGGTCGTGGCGATGAGATGCGCCAGCCGTCGTCGCACGCCGGCCGTTTCCCGCCGCTTGAACTTGGCGTCCTTGCAGTCGATGTCGTGGATGACCTGCGCCAGGCGGGTGAGGGCCGTGTCGGCGGGGCAGAATCGGGCGACCAGCACCTCGAAGGTGCACCGATCGCCCTCATGGGTGAATTCGGCGTCGTACATGTCGAAACGAAGCTCGCCGCGTCGGGGCACATGTCCGCGGGCGGGTACGAACCGAAATCGCGCCTTCGGGTCGATGAATCGCCGGATCAGCCACGCACTGGCGATCCGATCCACGTGCACATCCACGCGAGTTACCCAGGTGGTGCCCGGGATGATCTTCGCTGGCGGGCGGGGTGTCGCGGAGGTGCGTCGTGCCGGCCGCACCTTGCCAAGCCGGATGGCCAGCTCCCGGTCGGTGACCCCGTGGAGCAGCCGACTCTCGCACAGCAGCGCCGTGCCGCCTTCCGCTTCAATCTCCCGGCAGAGCCACTCGCAATCCTCGGCGGCTTCCTCGGTGGCCGGGAGCGCATAGACGCTGTTCTTGAGTGCAACGGCGCCAATGCGCGCCAGGCGGCGGCGCACCTTGACCCGGAGATAGTGCGGGGTGGGCGGCAGGTGATGGATGAGCAGGAGCCAGCGGGACGGTGTGGCTTGCGGTCGAAGTGATTCAGTTGAATCATTCACGAAGGGAACCTACTGGCCGGCTCCTCCGCCGGCAATACTGGAGGGCTGCATGCGCTGGATTACCCGTGCCCGACCCAAGATCGATCGCGTCGCCTGTCCCTGGCTCATCCGTCGCTTCATCGACCCGGCGGCGGAGTTCCTCTTTGCGGCGCCGGATCAGGTGCTGACTCGTGCTGCCGAGACCGGCGCCATTCCATTCGATATCGAGGGGGTCGCGCTGAGTCACGACGGACCGCTCTGCAGCTTCGATGCCTTTCTCCGTGACTACCACCTGACCGATCCCGCGCTGGCTGAGCTCGCGGTGATCGTCCGAGGGGCAGACACCAACCGGCTGGACCTGGCGCCGCAGTGCGCCGGCCTGCTCGCGATCTCGCTCGGACTCTCCCATCTCGTCGAGGATGATCATCGCCAGCTGGAGCACGGCTTCGTGATCTACGACGCGCTGTATGCCTGGTGCCGAAACGTCCGCGACGAGAAACATTCATGGAATCCGCAATCCACCCGCCCGTCCGCCGCATGAGCACGACGGTCGCTCCGACCCTGCTCGCCCGCTACTTCCTCCGCCTCGGTACCACCGGATTCGGCGGCCCGATCGCGCTGGTCGGGGCGATGCACCGCGACCTCGTGGAGGAGCGCGGCTGGTTGTCGGAGGCCGAGTACCGGGAGGGGATGGCGCTGGCGCAGCTCTCCCCGGGCCCGCTGGCGGCCCAGCTCTGTTTCTACATCGGCTATGTGCGGGGCGGGCTGATCAGTGCCGCGCTGGTCGGGCTCGCTTTCATCCTCCCCAGCTTCCTCATGGTGCTGGGGATCGGTTGGGCGTACGTGCGGTTCGGCGGGCTCCCGTGGGTGCAGGCCGTATTCTATGGCGTAGGCGCCGCGGTGATCGGGCTGATCTCCCGCAGCGCGTACGGCCTGATCCGGAAGACGCTGGGCCGCGACGGGCTGCTCTGGGCGATCGCCCTGGTGCTGATGGCGACGACGGTGCTCACCGGACAGGAAATCGTCTGGCTGATCCTCGCCGGTGGCGTTGTGCTGCTGCTGACGCGCGGGCTGCCCAGCCGGGGCCGACTCGCCGAAGCCGGGAGTACGCTGCTGCTGCTGCAGCTGCTGGGCTATTTCAGTTTCGCGGGGACGTTCGTTTTTGGCAGCGGACTGGCGATCGTGCCGTTCCTGCATGGCGGGGTCGTGACCGAGCGGCAGTGGCTGACGGAAGCCCAGTTTCTCGACGCGGTCGCTGTCGCGCTCATCACCCCTGGTCCGGTGGTCATCACTACCGGATTCATCGGCTATCTGGTCGCAGGCCCGATCGGCGCCGTGGTCGCGGCCACGGCGACCTTTCTTCCCTGTTTCCTGCTCACCGTCATCCCGGCGCCATACTTCCGGCGCTACGGCGACCGGCCGTGGCTCAGAGCGCTGGTCACCGGCATCACCGCGGGCGCGATCGGTGCGATCGCCGGCGCGGTGATCGTGCTGGGTCGCCAGTCGGTGCGTGATTGGCCGACGGCACTGATCGCCCTCGTCTGCCTGGTGGTGTCGCTCCGGTTCCGGAAGCTGCCCGACCCGCTCCTGATCGTGGCGGCGGGAGTCGCCGGCGTCCTGCTGCGGCGGTAGGCGTTCAGGCGGAGGCGGGGATCCTGAACGTGAATGCGGCGCCAGGCGACGCATTCTTCAGCGTGAGGCTGCCGCCATGCGCCTCCGCGATCGACCGGGCGATCGCGAGGCCCAGGCCGGTGCCGGGAGACCCGGGATCGCGCCGGGTGAATCGTTCGAACACCCGGGCATGATCCGCCGCCGGAATGCCGGGCCCGAAGTCGCGCACCGTCACCCAGGCCCAGCGCTCCGCCCCCTCGGCCTCCACCCCTGTGCTGATCTCGATGGGCGCCCCCGGGGCGTGTACCAGCGCGTTGTGCACCAGCACCATGAGCGCCCGCTCGATCAGGGCCTGATCTCCCTCCGCAGGTGCGGCCTCGAACTCGTCAAAGCGCACCTCCCGTCCCGCCATCTGGGGCAGCACCCGCGCCCGGGTCAGGACCTGCGAGGCAAGGTCGTCGAGATAGAGGTGCAGACGTGCGGGCTTGAGCGCGTTGGTATCGGCGCGCGCCACGAGCAGCAGGTCGCTGACCAGATTGCCTAACTCGGTGGATTCCCCCGCCACCCGCTGCAGGGCCAGCTGATATGGCGCCACTTCCCTCGGTCCGCGGAGCGCCACCTCGGCTTCGCTCCGCAGGATGGCCACCGGGGTCCGCAGCTCGTGGGCGACGTCGGCCAGGAACTGGCGCTGCCGCTCCGCGATCGCCCGCTCCCGGCTCAGGGCCATGCTCAGCCGGTCGACCAGCCGGTTGAATGCCCCCGTGAGGGTGGTGATCTCGTCTCCGGCATGGTGGTCGGGGAGCCGGTCGAAGATCGTCGCGCCGGCCGCCACTTCCAGCCCGATCCGCTCGGCGGATCCCGCCACGGCGACGATTGGCCGGAGCACGATACGCGCGCTCCAGGCGCCGAGAATGGCCCCGAGGACGAGCGCGAGGGGGAGCACCGTGGCGAGACTGCGCTTGAGAGCCGCCAACTGCCGCTCGAGCGGCAGCAGGCTCATCGCGACCACCACCTCGACACCGTCGGTGATCGGCAGCCGGATGACGCGGGCCTGTCCCTCCTTGAGCTGCACGGTCCGGGTGACGTTCGTCGGTCCACCGGCCGGCGCGTCATTGAACCACGGGTCATGAGGAAAACGCTGACTGCTGCCGAGGAACCGTCCCGTGCTGTCGTAGGCAACCAGCGTCCGGTCGCCGAACATCAGCTCCGTGACGACGTGTGCGGCGGTCGCCTCGGCGCTGGTGAATTCGGGCCGGTCGGTGTTCCAGAGGGCACGCGCTCCGCGGGCGGCATCGTGCAGCCCGTGGTCGAAGTCGCGGCGGAAGTTGTGGGCGAGATGGAGGTAGACCGCGAGGGCGCCCAGCCCCAGCAGCAGCGCGAAGCCGGCGGTGAACACCAGCGCCAGCCGGACCCGCAGCCCGAGCGAGGTCACCCGGTCCGGGCGCCTCGATCGGGATCGAGCGAATAGCCGGCGCCGCGGATGGTGTGAATCAGCGGGATGCGTCCCGGCAAGTCGATCTTGCGACGCAAGCGGGAGACATACACATCGATGATGTTGGAGAAGGGGTCGTAGTTCTCATCCCAGACCGCGGCGCTGATCGCGGCGCGGCCACACACTTCGCCGCTGTGCCGGGCAAGATACTCCAGCAGGGAGTATTCGGTGGTCGTCAGCTCGACCATGAATCCGGCGCGGGTCACCTTGCGGGTGGATGGATCAATCACCAGGTCGGTGATCGTGAGAACCGGCGGCTTGGTGTCCGGCGCGCGGCGCTGCAGGGCGCGCAGCCGGGCCAGCAGCTCCTCGAACGCGAACGGCTTGATGAGATAGTCGTCCGCGCCGCTGTCCAGACCGGCGACGCGGTCCTCGACCGTGTCGCGGGCGGTCAGCATCAGGATCGGCACCGGGATCGAGCGCTTGCGGATCTCCGCAGCCAGCCCGAATCCCGAGCCATCGGGCATGTTCACATCCAGAATGACGGCGTCGTACCGCTCCAGCTCCAGCTTCTGCCTGGCATCCGCCAGTCGCGGGGCGACATCCACCGCATGGGAGGCCTGGCGCAGACCCCGCGCCAGGTTCTCGGCGAGTCGTTCCTCATCTTCCACCAGCAGTACTCGCATTGTCGCCGTAGCCTCAGTCGTGGTCAGCATCGGGACGGCCCTCATTCGGAGTCACCGTGGCTGCCTCCGCACGCACCTCGTCGTGCCGGATCTCGCCACCCGCCAGTGCGGCCCAGCCGAACAGGCCGGCGCTGAGCGCCAGTCCGGCGAGCGTCGCACCGCTGAACAGCCGGTTGACGTCGCGGGCACCACGGCTCTGCCAGAGTCCCAGCCCCGCGATCGTCCCGGTGATGAGGATGGCGATGAGCCCGGCCTCTGCCCGCTCCTCATGCTCGTGCACCCGGGGTTCGTCAAACCAGGCCGAATCTTCCACCATGTGCTCCGCCGGCTCACCGGTCAGGAAGACCGGGTAGGCCAGGGCGGCGACGATCACCGCAGCACCGAGGCCAGCGCGGACGAGCTCCCGCTGGTGACGGAACAGCCCCCACGCCAGGAGGAGGGCCACGAATGGCGCTCCGACCACGGGAAGGTGGTTCAGGATGAGGTGCAGATGGGCGGCGTTCATGGGAGCGACTCCAGAGGTCAAGTGCTCGCAATGTACTTCGCCGGCATGAACGGATTGTGAACGGGTGCACGCGCGGCAGGGCGACGCCCCCAAGCATGAAGGCGCCCGCACCATCGGTGCGGACGCCTGTGACCCCACGGGACCCCCGGTGTGCCTATTCCGCCGCTGCTTCGCCGCCCAGCTCGCCGACCGGGTCGGTCATGTCCTCCTGGCCCTCCATGGGGATCGAGGCGCCATCGGCGCCGAGGAGGCGGAAGGCGGTCCACTGGTTCCGCTTGGCCGCCTTGGACCTGGGCCCGTTGTACATCAGCGAGACGAGAAAGAGCCCGTCCTTGCGGCCCAGGTAGCCGACCAGCGTCGAGACCCCATTGAGCGTACCGGTCTTGGCCCGCACCACGCCCTGGGCCGGCAAACCGCCGGCGAGGCGGGCGAGCGTCCCGACTCCGTTGGCCGGCAGCAGCGAGGGGAAGTTGTGCCCCGCCGGCGTATCCTGGAACCGGGCCATGTAGTAGATGAAGGTCGCTGGCGTCACCCGATCCTCGTGCGACATTCCGCTGCCATCGACCAGCTTGACGCCGCCGGAGACGCCGGCCACCTGCTGCACATGCTCGGTGAGCAGTTCCGGTCCGCCCTCCCGACCGGCGGCCCAGCGGAGCAGCAGTTCCGCGCCGAGATTGAGGCTGCGGCGGTTGATGTCGTAGGCGACGGAATCGAAGGGCGCGCTCTGGATCTCGGCCAGCACATCGGTCGGCGGATCCTCGACCGTGATCATCGGTGGTGTGCGGTCCCAGCTGATGCCGGCCTGTTGCAGCGCACGGGCCCAGGACGCCGCCAGCACGGCCTTCGGATTGGAGGAGACGGTGATGAGGCGGCGCACGCCAGCGCCGACGCCTACGCTACCCGTCACCAGGTAACCCCCGTCCTTCATGCGGGTGATGCGCAGCCGGGAGCGGCGCCCGCTCGTGGTGCTGGCATGCACGTCGACCAGCGCCTCCATCCCCGCCGGGGCGGTTTCCACCAGTGCCGCGCGCGCGCCGACCTTCTTCCCGGGGCGGACGTGAATCCAGACGACGTTTTCGTGCAGAGTCAGCGCGCCGATGAGCGGGGTGTAGAGGCTGCCCCAGTTGCCGGCGCGCCAGGCGTCGGGAAACAGGGCGTCGGCGTCGGTGCCATCCTGGCTGGTCACCTGCAGCGGGCCACGCAGCTGCCGCACTCCCTGCTGGGCCAGTTGATCGGCGAGATCCTGCAGGCGCGGCCCGCGGCCATCGGGGCTCTCGAGCGTCGGGTCGCCATTCAGCTCCAGCGCCCAGCGACCGACCCATTCACCGGTCGATTCTTCCAGCCGCCCGGCACCAACCACGCGGGTTGATCGCCGGGCATCACCGCCGAGCATGGTCCGGGCGTAGCCGGTGGTGAGCAGCTTCACCGTCGAGGCCGGCACCAGCAGCTGGTCGGGATTGATGCTCCACAGGATCTGGCCCTGCTGGTCCGCGACGGCGATGCCCCACGTGCCCGGGGAGGCGCGGCGGGCAGAGCGATACCAGCGATCGAGCTGGGTCTTGAGCTTGGCGGGGAGTGCCTGAGCCCTGACTGTGACCGGGACCACCGCGCTGCCGATGGCAGCGAGGAGGACCAGCGTCAGCAGGCGGGTGATCAGGCGCATTATTCCGGTATCCTCGGAGAAGTGCCGCACATATCTGGCGATTTCGGTCGGCCGGCCAAGGTATCGGCCGGAACCGGCGAGCGCAACCCGAAGTTGCACAATGAGTTGTAGCCGGTTGCCCGACCAGGTGGCATCGCGACGAGTATTTGAATAGCAACCCGCGAGCCAGCAGGTGCCGGGTGTGACGGGGATTACGCCGGTGGGGGGGCCGGCTCCGGGGCGGAGCTCGGCCGGGGAAGGCGGGCGGCTACTTCAGCAGCATCTTGGCGATCGTCTGCAGCTGCATGTTGCTGGTGCCCTCGTAGATCGTCCCGATCTTGGCGTCGCGGTAGAACTTCTCCGCCGGGTACTCCTTGGAGTAGCCGTAGCCACCGAACAGTTCGAGGCAGCGCGATGTGGTGCGGTCGGCGACCTGCGAGCTGAACAGCTTGGCCATCGCGGCCTCACGCTGGAAGGGGAGGCCGGCATCCTTGAGTCGGGCGGTATTGTAGACCATGAGCCGGGCCGCCTCGAGTTCCGTCGCCATCTGCCCCAGCTGGAACTGCACCCCCTGGAATTCGGCGATGGCCTTGCCGAACTGCTTGCGTTCCTTGACGTAGCCGGCGGCCGCCTCGAGCGCCCCCTGGGCCACACCGATCATCTGCGCGCCGATCCCGATTCGCCCCTCATTCAGCGTTTCAATCGCGATCTTGTAGCCCTGACCGACGGGGCCGAGCACATTCTCTTTTGGCACCCGGCAGCTCTCGAGGATCAGCTCCGTCGTGCTGGATGCACGGATGCCGAGCTTGTTTTCCTTCTTGCCGACGCTGAAGCCGGGATAATCTCGCTCGACCAGAAACGCCGTGATCCCCTTGTAGCCCTTCGTGAAATCGGTATTGGCGAAGATCAGGAAGATGCCCGCCTCGCCGCCATTGGTGATCCAGAATTTCCGGCCGGTGAGCTCCCAGTGCATGCCCTTGTCTTCGGCTTTGGTCTCCAGCGCGAAGGCATCGCTACCGCTGGCCGGCTCGGAAAGAGCAAACGCACCCAGCAGGTCGACCGTCATCCTGGGGAAGAGCCGGGCATGCTGCTCCGGCGTGCCCCAGCGCAGCAGTGCGTTATTGACCAGGGTGTTGTGCACGTCGACGTAGATGGCCGCGGAGGCATCGACCCGTGCGAGTTCCTCGATGGCCAGCGCCGCGAGCATGATGTTGCCCCCCGCGCCGCCGTACTGATCCGGCACCTCGATCCCCATCAGCCCCAGCTCGAAGAACTTGGCGATGAGCTCTGGGCGGAACTTGGCCGCCTCGTCCATCTCGTGCACGAACGGCCGGACCTCGGTTTCGGCGAATTCCCGCACGGTGGCGCGGAACAGCTCCTCTTCCTCTGAGAGCCGACTGAGGGGCTGGGGGACGGAGGCGATGCTGGGCATGAGAGGCTCGGTGGTTCGTCGGCGGAGCGGGGAATCGGGTCCGTGAACGAGCAGGAGTCTAGCGGTGGGGGCAGGGGGGGCCAAGGCCGGATTGGGCCCGCTGAGGCCCCTAACCGGCCGTGGTGCCGCGCCCCGGCTCTGACCGCGGCACGGCGCCCTGTTTCAGGCGAGCACCTGCAACGCGACCGCCGCCCGCCCCATCGGTGCGGCTACCTGCACGCCCTGCACCCGCGACCGTACCGCGGCGAGCATCTCCCGGCAGATGAGGATGCCCTCCTGCAACCCATCCTCCTTGCCTCGCGCCGAGGCCAGGCGCATGCGCTCGAGCACTGCGGGCGGCACGCTCACCCCAGGGACTTCGTTCGCAAGAAACTCGGCGTTACGCAGCGAGACCAGCGGCCACAGCCCCGCGATGATCGGGATCCCCAGCGGCTTGGCCCGGCTGAGAAAGCGGTCGAGCTGCTCCAGGTCGAACACCGGCTGGGTCATGGCGAACTCGGCGCCGGCTTCGACCTTCCAGGCCAGGCGCTTCAACTCTCGGTCCAGGTCCGGAGCAGTCGGATTCACACCGACGCCCAGGACAAAGCTGGTCTGGCCGCCGAGCGCGTTGCCCCCCGGATCGAGTCCCCGGTTGAGCCGGCTGACAAGGTTGGTCAGTCCGATGCTGTCGATATCGAAGACCGCCGTCGCGTCCGGGTAGGGCCCCATCTTGGGCGGATCCCCGGTGACGATCAGCAGATTGTGCAGCCCGCTCGCGGCCGCGCCGAGCAGATCCGACAGCATCCCCAGCAGATTGCGATCGCGGCAGGCGTAGTGGACCACCACCTCCAGCCCGACTTCGCGCTCGATCAGGAGGCCGGACAGCAGCGCCCCCATCCTGCTCTGGGCCCGCGGGCCGTCGGGGACGTTGACCGCGTCCACGCCGGCGGCCTTGAGTTCCCGCACCTGCTGGAACATCGGAGCGGGATCCACTCCTCGAGGCGGTACGATTTCCACGCTGGTGACGAATTCGCCCCGGGCCAGCTTGGCGGCGAATTTCGAGCGTTGGGCAAAGGGCACCGGCGTGAGCGGCTTCGCCTGGGCGGCCCCAGCCACTTCGGTAATCACCGCCCGGGGCGAGACGCTCTTCACAAAACCGATGATGGCCTTGATGTGGTCGGGGGTGGTCCCGCAGCACCCGCCGATGAACCGCGCCCCCGCCTCGACAATCCGCCGGGCGTATTCGGCCATGTATTCGGGGGAGGCCATGTACATCTTCCGGTCCGCGACCTCGCGCGGCAGACCGGCATTCGGCTGTGCCACGAGGGGAACCGTAACCACCTTGGCCAGTTGTTCGATCGCCTCGAGCACGCCGTGGGGTCCCACCGAACAGTTCACGCCAATGACATCCGCACCCATCGCCTGGAGCAGGGGACCGAAGGTGGCCGGCTCGGTGCCGTAGTAGGTCTTGCCGTCCGTCCCGACGGTCATCTGGGCGACGATCGGCAGGGTGGTGCGGGCGCGGATCGCTGCAATGGCCGCGCGTACCTCCTCGACGTCGCTGAAGGTCTCGACGATGAACCCGTCAACGCCACCGGCCAGGAGGCCGTCCACCTGGCGGCCAAACGCAGCGCGGGCCTCGGTCACCGCCATCTCGCCGAATGGCTCGATGCGGACGCCGAGCGGCCCGATCGCCCCGAGCACCGAGGCGCGCGTCCCGGCGGCATCGCGGGCCAGGCTGGCTGCGGCCTGATTGATCGTCTCGGTCTCACCCGCGAGCCCGTAGTGCGCCAGCTTCACCGGATTGGCGCCGAAGGTGTTGGTCTCGATCACCTCCGCGCCGGCCCGGACGTATTCCTTGTGAATGTCGCGAATCAGGTCCGGCTGCTTCAGCACCAGCTCGTCGTAGCAGACGTTGACGAAGACGCCGCGGGAATAAAGCAGCGTACCCATGGCGCCATCGAACACATGGGTGCGCCCATCGGCGATCAGTTCCTGCAGCGTTGGCATCGGTCAGCTCCGCCCCGTCGGGGTGTAGCCCAGATTCGGCGCCAGCCACCGCTCAGTCTCGTCCATGGTCATGCCTTTCCGCCGGGCGTAGTCCTCCACCTGGTCCTGACTCACCTTGCCGACGCCGAAGTATTGTGATTCCGGCCGCCAGAAGTAGTACCCGCTCACCGCTGCGGTCGGCAGCATGGCGCAGCTCTCCGTCAGCTCCATTCCCGCCCGCGCCTCCGCGCCCAGCACCCGGAAGATCGTCTGCTTCTCGGTATGATCGGGGCAGGCGGGGTAGCCGGGCGCCGGGCGGATGCCCTGGTACTGCTCCTTCACCAGCGCCGCGTTGTCCAGCGATTCGTCGGGAGCGTAACCCCACAACTCGCGGCGGGCCCGCTCATGCAGCCGCTCGGCGAACGCTTCGGCGAGCCGGTCGGCCAGCGCCTTGGTAAGGATCGCGGAATAGTCATCGTGCTGTGCCTCGAACTCGGCGACGAGCCGGTCCACGCCATGCCCCGTCGTCACCGCGAAGAGGCCTATGAAATCCGGAATCCCGCTCTCGATCGGGGCGACGAAGTCCGCCAGTGCGATGTTCGGACGGCCCTCCGCCCTCCGCGCCTGTTGCCGCAGCGTGTGGACCACGGCAATCGGCACTCCCTCGGCATCGGTCAGCCGGATGTCGTCGCCGTCGGCGGCGGCGGGGAAGAAACCGATCACACCGCGGGCATCGAACAACTTGTCCCTCACGATCCGGTCAAGCAGGCGGCGGGCGTCGTCAAACAGGCTGCGGGCGGTCTTGCCGACGGCCGGGTCGTCGAGAATCGCTGGATAGTGCCCGACCAGTTCCCAGGCCTGGAAGAACGGGGTCCAGTCGATGCGCTCGACCAGCTCCGTGAGGGGGTAGTGGTCGAATGTCCGAACGCCGAGGAAGCTCGGTCGTGGCGCGGGGGTCGGGGCGGGGCGCAGCCGGTTGGCGCGCGCATCCGCGATCGACACCCGCCGGTCCGCCGACTCGCTCTCCCGTCGCTCCTCGCGCAGCTGGGCGTATTCCCCCGCGATCTGGGCGACGAACGCATCGCGCAGCGTGTCACTGAGCAGGTTGCTGGTGACACCGACGGCGCGTGAGGCATCGAGCACGTGCACCACCGGCCCGCGGTACTTCGGCGCGATCTTCACCGCGGTATGCATCCGGGAGGTCGTCGCCCCGCCGATCAGCAGCGGGAGGGTGAATCCCTCCCGTTCCATCTCGCTCGCCACGACGCTCATCTCCTCCAGCGAGGGGGTGATCAGGCCGGACAGGCCGATCACGTCGGCGTGGTGCGTCCGTGCGGCTTCCAGGATCTTCGCCGACGAGACCATCACGCCGAGGTCGACGACGTCGTAGTTGTTGCACTGCAACACGACGCCGACGATGTTCTTGCCGATATCGTGCACGTCGCCCTTCACCGTCGCGAGCACCACCTTGCCCTTGGACCGGCTCACCGCGCTGGCGGTCTTCTCCGCTTCGATGAACGGGATGAGGTGGGCCACCGATTTCTTCATCACCCGCGCGCTCTTCACCACCTGCGGGAGAAACATCCGGCCGGACCCGAACCGGTCGCCGACGATGTTCATGCCATTCATCAGGGGCCCCTCGATCACTTCGATCGGCCGGGCAAAGAGCAGGCGGGCCTCCTCGGTGTCCTCCACGATGAAGCTGTCCATGCCCTCGACCAGCGCGTGCGCCAGCCGCTCGACGACTGGCAGGTTCCGCCATGCGAGGTCGGGCTCACCGCTGGCGGCGCCGCGCCCCTGGTTGCGAAACGTTTCGGCGACCTCCAGCAGCCGCTCGGTGGCGTCAGGCCGCCGGTTGAGCACGGCGTCCTCCACCCGCTCGCGCAGTTCCGGTCGAATGTCGTCATAAAGTGCGAGCTGTCCGGCGTTCACGATCCCCATGTCCATGCCCGCCTTCACGGCGTGGTACAGGAAGACCGCGTGGATCGCGTCCCGGATCGGGTCGTTGCCCCGGAAGGAAAACGAGACGTTGCTGACACCGCCGCTCACCAGCACATGCGGCAGGCGGCGCTTGATCTCGCGCACGGCGTCGAAATAGGCGACGGCGTAGCCGCTGTGCTCTTCGATGCCGGTGGCGATGGCGAAGATGTTGGGGTCGATGATGATGTCTTCCGGCGGGAAGCCCACCCGCTCGGTCAGCAGGTGGAACGCCCGCTCGCCGATCGCTACCTTGCGCTCGACGGTGTCGGCCTGGCCCTGTTCATCGAAGGCCATCACGATCACCGCGGCGCCGTAGCGCCGGACCAGCGTCGCCTGGCGGAGGAACTCCGCCTCGCCCTCCTTCAGGCTGATCGAGTTGACGACCCCCTTGCCCTGCAGGTTCTTGAGCCCGGCCTCGAGGACGCTCCACTTGGAGCTGTCGATCATCACCGGGACGCGCGAGATGTCCGGTTCGCTCGCAATCAGCCGGAGGAAGGTCGCCATCGCCCGCTCGGCGTCGAGCATGCCCTCGTCCATGTTGATGTCGAGGATCTGCGCGCCGCTGTCCACCTGCTGCCGCGCCACCTCGAGCGCGGCCTCGTACTTCCCGTCCAGGATCAGTTTCGCGAAGCGGCGCGAGCCGGTCACGTTGGTGCGCTCGCCCACGTTGACGAAGTTGGTCTCCGGCCCGATCGTCAGCGGCTCGAGTCCGGCGAGCCGGCAGCGCGGCGCCGGGTGGGCATGCTGCCGGGGCGGAATACCCTCGACCGCCTGAGCAATGGCCCGGATATGGTCCGGCGTCGTGCCGCAGCAGCCGCCAACGACGTTCACCAGCCCGCTGGTGGCGAACTCGCGGATCAGGCCCGCCATGAACTCCGGCGATTCGTCGTACCCGCCGAATGCATTGGGCAGTCCGGCATTCGGATGCGCACTCACGCCGGCCGGTGCGATGCGCGACAGGTCCTGCACATACTGGCGGAGCTGACGCGCACCCAGCGCGCAGTTGAGCCCGATCGTCAGCGGCCGCGCATGTGACACCGAGTTCCAGAACGCCTCAGTGGTCTGGCCGGAGAGGGTGCGGCCGCTCGCGTCGGTGATCGTGCCGGAAATCATGACCGGGACGCGCGTCCCGCTCGTGGCGAATTCGGTCTCGATGGCATAGAGCGCGGCTTTCGCGTTGAGCGTGTCGAAGATCGTTTCGACCATGAGCAGATCCGCGCCGCCCGCCAGCAGCCCCTGCACCGCCTCCGTATAGGCCCGCACCAGCTCGTCGAACGAGACGTTGCGCTTGCCCGGGTCGTTCACGTCCGGCGACAGCGAGGCGGTGCGGTTGGTCGGACCCAGGATGCCGGCGACATAGCGCGGGCGGCTGGGATCGGCTGCTTCGAACCGGTCCGCGGCCGCGCGTGCCAGCCGGGCCCCCGCCTCGTTGAGCTCGCGGACCAGCGACTCCATTCCGTAGTCGGCCTGCGAGACCGCGGTCGAGTTGAAGGTGTTGGTCTCGAGGATGTCCGCGCCCGCTTCGAGGTAGGCGGTGTGGATGCCTGCGATGATTTCCGGCTGGGTCAGGGTGAGCAGGTCGTTGTTGCCCTTGAGGTCCTGCCCCCAGTCGCGAAACCGTTCACCGCGGTATCCCGCCTCGGTCAGCTCGTGACGCTGGATCATCGTCCCCATGGCGCCATCGAGCACCAGAATGCGCTCCGCCAGCAGGTGGGGGAGACGTGCCAGGCGTGAGGCCCGGCTCAGCGGCGGTGATGATGCGGCCATCGAGTTCCTCGCAAGTCCTGGTGCGGGCGGCCCCCCCCGTCCCAGACAGAAAACACCCCGGGTGCCTGACGGCACCCGGGGGAGGGCGGCCGTTTTAGCAGTTGTTTAACGTGGCTGCAATAGGCGCAACTCACCACGGGGATCTGTCCCGGCAGGAATCATACCGACGTAGTCACTCGCCGCCAAGTCGGAGGGCGCGTTCGGCCTGGGCCGGTGTGATGCCGGTGACCTGCACCAGTTTCCGGCGGCCGGCATGCCCGGAGAGCAGCTCGATGCTGCTGCGCGGGACGTCCAGCACCTCGGCGAGGTAGCGCACCAGTGCCTCGTTGGCGGCCCCGTCGACCGGCGGTGCCGCCAGCCGGACCTTCAGTGCGTCGCCATGCCGGCCGGCGAGTTCGGTGCGGGAGGCGCGTGGCTGGACCTGGATCAGCAGCCGGACACCGGTCGGCGTCGGATCAATGGGTGGCAGGGTGCGGTCGGGGGTTCAGCGCAGGAGCAGGCTCTGCAGGAACCCCTGCGCCAGCCAGAGCATCAGGTAGGCCACCATGGGGGTCACGTCGATCATGCCGAACGGGGGGATCACCTTGCGCAGCGGCTCGATCAGCCAGTTCGTCAGGCCGAAGACCAGCCGCATCGGCCAGGAATAGGGGGACACCGCAAACCAGGAACTGATGACCCGGACCAGCAGGGCGAGCTTGAGTGTGGCGAAGATCGCGTTGACCAGAAAGATCAGGACACTCCCGGGGCCAGCCGCGGCACTCGCCGACATGGAATAGATCAGACTCACCAGCCACTGGGCCAGCGCGATCACCGCCAGCCCGCCCAGGACCGAAACCCAGAAGAAGGCGTAGGGGGCCTGTGTGGGGTTGCCGCCCCGCTTGAGCAGCGCCCGTTCGAATCCGCGCACGAACGGCTGCCCCAGCTGGCGGACCAGGCGCGGGAACGCCCCGAAGGGCTTCAGGTGTCCGTGCGTCACCGCCCAGTGCGTGAGAGCCACAACGGCGGCGAAGGCGAAGATTCCAAAAACGAGCAGCCGCAGGCCGCTGACCAGCGCGAGCATCGACATCTATTCCGCTGGCGGCGGTGGGGGAGGCGCGATCGTGAAGCTCCGGACCTCGCCGGCCGTCATGGTGCACCGCACTTCGAAGGTGCCGGCGTGCAGCAGCATGTCCTCGAGGAGGAGGCTGGTGGCTTCACAGGATGCGATCTGGCGACCCCCCGGGCGGCGGAAGCGGATTGAGATCAGCGGGTCGGAGCCGCGACGATCGAGGTGGCGGATGAAGGTCGGCGTGAGACTGTCGATGCCCGCCTGCCGGAATGAGGTGGGCAGGCGGCCCTGGTGGGAACTCTTGTAGGCCATCACCCGGTCGAGAATGTCGGCCAGCTCACGACCCAGCAACTCGGCCTCCGCCTGAACCGGATCGTCCGGGCCGGGGCGGGCCCGTGCATGATCGCCCCGGCCGCAGCCGAGCATCAGCAATGTCCCGAGCAGGAGGACGGACCACCGGTCCGCCTCCCGATTACTCCATGGCAAACTCACGATTGAAGACCACCTCGAAACTGAAGGTCTTCGCCTTGCTCTTGGACTCGATGTGTTCGGCGATTCGCAGGAGTCGGCCCGGGACTTCGACGATCTTCTCCTGAGCCTTGCGACCCAGGTCGTTGAGCCCGGTGAGAGTCTCGATCTTCCAGTACCGGATCTGTTCCTGCACGATTTTCAGATAGTCCCGCGGACCGTAGATGCCGGAGCGCCGGATCACATCCGCCATTTCGCGGAAGCCGGGCATCGAATGTCCCGGCATCTCGATGCTCGGCATGATGTGCGCCGCCGAGACCAGCGCTTCGTTGGGGTCGCGGGCCAGGATCGCCTCGAAGATGCTGCGGTAGAAATTGAAGTGCCGTGCCTCTTCGGTGGCGATATTCACCAGCACCTCGCCCAGCAGCGGTTCGTACTCCCCGGCGACGCGGCCGGTCTCCGCGTGCGACTGCTGCGTCGCCCGCTCCTGCAGCGTGGTGTAGGCGAAGACCTGGTAGGGGTCCTTGTCCCAGCTGGGATGGAACCCGCTCTTGAGATAGCTGAACTGCATCTCTTCCATCCGGCGCAGATCGACCACCCGGGTATCGTGCATGTAGTCGTGCAGCACGGCACCATGCCGATCCTCTTCTGCGGTCCAGAGATTGTTCCACAGGCGCCAGAAGCTGTCGTCGCCGAGGTAGACCGCGAGCAGGCGGTGGAAGTGCGGCAGGCCCTCTTCGGTCAGCGTATTCAGGGCCAGCGCGGCGCGGGCCGCATCCGGAATGCCGGCGGCACGCTTGCGGAGCATTGCCGTGTGCTGGTCCGGATCCTCCCCCGCTTTCGGGCCGAGCAGATCGCTGGGGAACCAGAGCGGCCGCTTCTTCTCGTGGGCCTCCATGAGCTCCTGGACGGTCGCCTCGAGATCCTGCAGCACATCGACTTTGGTGAAGAATTTCCGGGCAGCGTCAGTCTGAGCCATCGCCAGCGGAGTCCTTGGGATCAACGGGCGCCCGGGCAACAGCCGGGTCGCAGCGCCATGTGGGATGGAAGGGGAACGACCTGCGAAGAATACCTGCCGGTCTGAGGCGCCGCTAGACCAGCGGTGTGAGCGGCTTTTCCAGGAGGTACCAGGTGCGCGTGCCGATGTAGCCGTCGCGGCGGATCAGGCGGTGCCAGCCGTGAGCGAGCAGCTCCGGCTCGCCGGCAAGATCGTCGGTCCACATCTCAGCGAGATGGGCACCGGCCTCGCGGGCGTGCTCCTCGAACGCCTGGAGGAGGCGGTGACCGTGTCCAATGTGCCGGTCTTCCGGGCGCACAGCGAGGTCGATAAGCGTCGCCACGCCACCGCGGAGCGAATAGCGCAGTCCGCCGATCCAGTCGCCGATTTCATTGCTCAGGATGAGGTAGTGGTCGTCGACGTGCACCGGCTCCCCGGTCGCCTCCTCCTCCCGCAGGGTGAGGTCGGCAAACCAGTCGGCAAAGTCCTCGCCGTTGTCCATCTCGCGGATGATCAGTTCGCTCATGATGCCTAGTGTATCGGAATACGGGCTGAAAGGTTCCAATCCCGGTAAGAATCCGAGCAACCTTGGTGCCAGTCGGGGACGCCCTACTCACTCCTCAGGGCGATTCTAAGGCATTGCGGGAGAATTACTTGGCGGAGGCTGATATTCGGCTGTCGCCGGAATCCCCCGCCAGGAGGGGACAGTGTCGCACCAAGCGTGGACATTGGGACGGAGCGGCTACAGGCCCACCGCGATCGCCAGCAACAGCCCGGAGATGCCCAGCAGGACGAGCAGCCCCAGCCGCCAGCTTGCAAAGCGGAGCCATTCGTCGTAGCGGACCCCGGTAGCGGCGAGCATCGCCATCAGCGCGCCATTCGTCGGGGTCAGCAGCTCACAGAGGCCGGCGCCATACTGGTAGGCCAGCACGGTGACCTGGCGTGAGAGACCGAGCAGGTCGGAGAGCGGCACCAGGACCGGCATCGTCAGGACCGCCTGACCGCTGGTGCTTGGTACCGGCAGGTGCACCAGCGCCTGCATTCCCATCATGCCGACGGCGGAGAGGGCGAGCGGGAGCTGCGCAAGCGGAGCGAAGATGCTCTGGACGATCGTGTCCACAACGTGCCCGTCACCCAGGACGACATAGATCCCGCGGGCGAAGCCGATCAGGAGCGCGGCGAACGCGAGATCACGAAATCCACCGATGAATCCCTCGGCGGTCCTGGTGATCCCCAGTCCGCCAATCATTCCGGCCGCAGCGCCCATCAGGAAGAAGAGGGCGCTGAACTGCTCGAAGTCCCAGCCCCATTGCCGCGCGCCGTAGATGAAGAGCCCGAAGGTCACCACAACCGCCAGCAGGATGGCGAGGTCGCTTGGCGAGATGGCGGA
>JANMYS010000155.1:0-2284 GCA_031382385.1 Gemmatimonadota bacterium | reverse complement strand
GCACCGGCGCCAGCAGCTCGTCACACCGGGCCCAGGACAGCTGCCCTTCCCAGGCCTCACCGCTCATGAGAATCCCCTCGGAAAACCCCTCCGCCCAGTCCACCTCGCGGAGGCAGGTATCCTCCCCATCGTCCGGGAGCGTCCACCGCCCCGTCGCGAACGCCCGCCGCCGCACCGTCCGCCAGTGCCGGAGCATGAGGGCGAGGATCCCCCGCTCCTCCGCCGCGGCGAGTCGGGTGAGCATCTCCTCGTCGCGCCCGCCGCCAAAGATGTTGCGGTGCCAGGTCGCGGGCATCTGCACCCCCGGCCCCACCACCACCGCCGTGATGAAGCCGTCAAGCGCCATGAAGCTCATCAGGTCCCCATCGAGACACTCGGCAAGCAGGAAGTTGTCCAGCACGTCCTGCTCCCCCGCACTGAGCGGCTGGTCGTTGAGGCTCGCAGTTGGCCGGCGGCCCCCATGAATCTCTCGTGGCATCAGCGCTCCTATTGGTTGGCGGCGGGACGGAACTCGGCCTCATCAGGCGCCGCTTCGCGGCCCGGCGCGCCCGCCTTCGCCTTCCCCCACCGCACCGCGCTGACCCGGTCCCACTCCGCCTGGCGCTGGGGATCCTCCGAGAACCGGATCCGGTTCAGGGCATCGAGGTGGCGGATGATGCTCCGGGCCTCATCGGCGAGCCGGGCGAGGTCGGTGTTCGCGGCGGCGATGGTGGCGCTGGCGTCGGCGCGTTTCTCGAGCACGGCGCAGTAGCGGTCGAGATCCCGCCGGAGCCGTTCCAGCATCCCCTCCGGCATGCCGTAGCGCAGCAGCAGCTCGCGGTGCCGGGTGGCGGCCACCAGCGCGGCACGGGCAGCATCGAGCGGGATGGTCCGGGTGAGCGGTCCGGCTCGAAGGCTGGCGCGGACCTCGTCGTCCCCTTCGTGGGCCGATGCGACCTCCGCGATGCGCACGAGGTGGGCGAGGTCGAGCCGGAGCCGGGGGACGACCCGCTCCCGGGCGATGGCTCCGGCGGAAAGCTCTCCCTGCGCCGTGAGATTGGTGGCCAGGAGGCCACGGGTGTGGTCGGAGACTCCACGGAGGCGGCCGACGGCTTCCCGGGCCGCGGGCGCGGGATCGGGATACTCACGATAGAACAGCAGGACCGGATGGACGGAATCAAGCTTGAGCCGAACGCTGGTGCGCATGTGGTCGGGTCCTTTCGGGGTCCCCCTGGGTGAATGCGCAAAGGCGATCCGGTGTGGTACCCGGTGCCGGGATGGAGAGCGGAGTGTCCTGCTGATCGGAATCGGAGGCGGGAGAAGCGAGGACCGTGTGAGCCGCCGAGCGGTGTGCGAGCTGCGCCGGGATTGGCTAGATTGCCTCGGCCCAGGAGGCTCCCATGCAGATCCAGCTTACGGCAGTATTCCAGCAAGTTCCGGAGGGTTACATCGGCTTCGTTGAGGAACTCCCCGGGGCCAACACCCAGGCAGCAACCCTCGATGAGGCCCGGACCCACCTCGTAGAGGCCGTTCAGCTGGTTCTTGAGGCCAACCGCGCGCTCACTGAGGAAGGCCTCCGCGGCCAGTCGGTGATCCGTGAGCCCCTCCGGATCCCGGCGGCGTGAAACGCCTCGACCTCCTACGTCACCTCGAAGCCCATGGCTGCTCCCTCCTCCGCGAGGGCGGCAGCCATTCTGTTTACGTGAATCGAGCGGCGGGAAAGATCTCGACGGTCCCACGGCATCGCGAGATCAACGACTTCCTGGCCCGCAAGATCTGCCGGGACCTTGAAGTGCCGCTCCCCTGAAGCCTTAGCGGCGCAGGTGAGCTGCGCTTCGCAGTGTATGCGCAGACGTTAGCCAGCCACGAGCTCTGTTGGTAGCTCGCTGCGCGCGCACTTCGTGTTGTCCTTTGCAAGTGAATTGGGGCGTTGGGAGGGGCGGACCAGGAGCTCCGCCCCTACCCGGCCCGGTTGTCGTGCTCACGGGCGGAGCTGGAGCTCCGCCCCTCACCTACGCACTCCTCCTCCCCCGCACCCCCAGGTAGAACGCCCCCACCGCGCCCACCAGCTCCTCGCCCAGCGCGAGATGCTCCTCCTCCGACAGCGCCGGCAGCAGCGCCCCCGGTGCCGGCGGTGCGATCAGCAGCAGCCGCGCGATCCGCCGCACCGGCGCCAGCAGCTCGTCACACCGGGCCCAGGACAGCTGCCCTTCCCAGGCCTCACCGCTCATGAGAATCCCCTCGGAAAACCCCTCCGCCCAGTCCACCTCGCGGAGGCAGGTATCCTCCCCATCGTCCGGGAGCG
>JANMYS010000096.1:0-26606 GCA_031382385.1 Gemmatimonadota bacterium | reverse complement strand
CGGTGCCACTCAGGGCGCTGACGACTCCCGTGCCACAGCGCTCGTCTCCGCGCCTCGCGCCACTTTCCCAGCGCCTCCCTGACCCTCCGTCCCGCCCGCCCTTAGATTCTTCCTACCCGCTCGGGTGGCGAAACTGGTAGACGCATGGGACTTAAAATCCCTCGGGGGCAACCCCATGTCGGTTCGAGTCCGGCCCCGAGCACTTGATCCTGCAGTGATTCGCCCGCGTGAAGAATGCCTACCCCCAATCGGTATCCGGCGACCGGGTGACCCGGTGGGGGCCAATTCCCCGACCCCGTCTCCCCCCGCTCCCCCTCCTGCGCACTCAGTTCATGCACTCGCCCACCGGCGAGCGCTGCGGTGTGGGCCCGGCCAAAGTGGTGCCGCTCCTGCCGTTGAGTGGCCACCGGGTCCGTGCGCGCTACCGCCTGCTGTACTGCGTTGATCGGCCCCCCGCCTCCAGATCCGGGAAACCCTCGGAATTCTCGCCGTTCTTCGATTCCCGCGTCTTGATGCTCACTTGATGCGCCGGTGCAAGCTTGCTCCCCGCTCGACTGACCTGTCCTGTCACCGGAGGAGAATATGCGCCGAAGCCCCCTGCTGGTTGCCCTGGTCCTGCTCGCCTCCTGCGGTGGTGACGGCACCGGACCAGATCTTTCCACCGCCACCCTCACTGGGACATGGGCGCTGTCGGGCGCCGACCTGATGGAGGTGGGCAATCCCGCCAATCAAGTCAGCCTCTACGACGACTGGGGCCTCCGCGGGACCATCGTCGTTCAGAAAGACGGTCACTTCAGTTTCCGGGTGACTGTTCCCGATCAAGACCCAGTCACAATTGCCGGTGCGCTCCATATCAGCGGTGACACCCTCTTCTACGCCTACGAGACCGGTTACCACACCGAGTTCCGGTTGTCGATCACCGGCGCAACGATGCACTGGGTGGAACTCGAATCCCAGGAAGCGTGGGATATCGACGGAGATGGCGACCCCGAGGATGTGATCACCGTGATGGATTGGCGCAAGCAGTAGCGGCGTGCTCCCTCCCGAGTTCGGGGGGGGCCGCTCCCGCGGCAGTCGCCTGTACGGGTGCGTGAATGCGCGCGATGCGGCGCGATACAGGAGGAAATATGAGGTTTCGCGGACGGATGCTGACAGCAGCCCTGGCGTTGGCCGGCGGGCTCACCGCGTGCGGTGGGGACACCACGGGACCCGGTTTCACTCCCGTGCCAGGCATCACCGGGAAGCTCGCCTACGTCACTCTGCACGAGCAGAGCTACAAGCTCCACATCCTGGATTTCCAGACCGGCGTCATGCGGACGATCCATACCTCATTTGCCGCCGAAGCGATCTGGCCTGGAGCGTGGTACCCCGACGGACACTCGCTCATCGTCCAGTGGTTCTCCTTGAGCTCGGGCTACCGCCTGTACCGGATGAATGAGGACGGGACCGGATTTGCGCAGGTGTACGCGACTGGCAACAACTTTACGCCCGCATATTCTCCCCAGGGCGCGCTCGCCTACTGCTCGTATGTGCCCAGTTCTGATCCGCAAGCCCCCCGAGTGGAGGGGCTCTTTGTCAACGGTGGGCTGATCTTGCCGAATGCCTGTGACGTTGCGACCGGCATCTCCTGGTTTCCGGATGGCCGCGCCATCGCCCTGGCCTCGTGGTCGGGGCTCTATCGCCTGAATCTCGCGACGAAGACGGCGACCCTGCTCCTCGTCGGAAGCTTTCGCGGAGCGGCGGTCTCACCGAAGGGTGACATGATCGCGGTCGATGCCGTGGACCAGGCGGGCGACACCATCTGGCTGGTGCAGGCCGACGGCAGCGACAGCCAGGTGCTGGTGAGTGGGGCAGCGCCTCAATGGTCCGCTGATGCGAGTCGCCTCATGTTCTACCGTGGGTCGTCCCTTTACGTGCGCGAGCTGGCCACGGGGCAGGATGCGAAGATCGGTGATTACGCCGGAGCCCTGTGGTACCCCTGACGGGTGCGAGCCGCTGAGCCGCGGTGAGTGACATCGCACCGGCCACTCCGCCGGCGATGAGTGGCGGTGGAGCTCGACACCTGCATTGCTCGCTCGAAGCGCCATACCGGACAGGCCCGCAGTCCAATGCCGGCCGGACGATCCTCTCCTCCCTCCGCGGTGCCGGCGCCGTGGAGGGCCCACCTGTTGCCGTCATGCAGGCGCCGGTCAACGCACTACCTGCTCGCGGCGACTCGGGAGGCGACGTGATCCCGGAGTCGATCAGAAGCCGCAGGTGTGGGTCGCCGCACACTCCTAGTCGCCCATGACTCCACCGTTTGCTTCGAATATCCCTGCGCCGATCAGCATCGCGATACCGACGAGGGCCAGGGCACCGCCGGTATTGCTCTGGCGTACCTCCATGGTCTTGACCCTTTCAAGAGGCACACCGGCCGTCCGGTGCGGATCATCCTTCTTCAACCCTCCTCCGGTCACCCCGACGACGCTGTCCGCCCGAACATGCGGGACACGAAGCACGATCGGCGAATTGTCCATCACCGTGACCCGTACTTCATCTGGATTGTGTGTATTGAGGTACTGCTCCGGATTCGGTGTGATGACACTCCACGTCGCGCATCCGGAGGTCTGCGGGGCCAGGATGAACGTGGCCCACCAGGCGAACCTGCGGTAACGGCATGTCATTGGCGCCTCCAGTCATGGGGATCGCATCTGTAGCCGCGCGTCCACAAGCTGGAGCACTCTCGTCAAGTATGAATCAAGTGTCGCGAGAGCTGACCCGCGGTCGCGTTCCGACCTCCCTCCTCCACTATTCCCCCACCCGCTTCTTGCTCCACCCCACGCTTGACGCCCGCTTGACTCGCATCTGCCATCGTCGATCCGCGTTGATCACTCGCCCCTGTCGCTGAATGGCCCAGGGAGCGCCTCGCGATCGACGACGACGGATGGTTGACGAATGAACTTCGCTCACGGAGGAGAACCATGTCTCACCTGAATGGCATCATCATCGCCGGTCTGGCCATCGCGATCGTGGGCTGTACGCCCGATGCCAGCACCGCGCCCGGCGGCGCGGCAATGAAGGGAAGCGCGGAGTCTGAAACGGCGCTGGATGGCCGGCGAGGCCTCGTGGTCATGAGTCAGAACATTTACGTCGGTGCCGACGTCGATGCAGTCATCGGGGCGCTGGCCTCCCCCGATCCCACCGATGATCTCCCGACACTGATCACCCAGATCGGAATCTTGCGGGAGACCGATTTCCCGACCCGCGCGGCGGCATTCGCCGATGTCATCGCACGCCAGCGGCCCCAGGTGATAGGGCTGATGGAAGTCTCGACGATCGACATCGACCTGACCGCGTTGGGTCTGAATGTGGTCTATCACATGGACTTCCTTGCCGTGCTGAATCAGGCGCTCGACAATCGGCATCTGCCGTATCGTGTCGCCGGCGAAGTGACCAACATCGTGGCCACCCCGCTGCCGGGCGTCAGCCTCATCGACCGGGACGTCGTACTGGTGGATGCCAGTCGGGTGCGGGTCGGCGCTGACGTCATCGCCCGGACCTACACTACCAACCTGGGCCCGGTGGCTCCGGGAGTGTCGCTGTTGCGCGGATTTGTCAGCGTGCCGATCGCCTTCGAGGGTCGCCGCGTTCGTGTCACCAGCACCCACCTGGAGTCGGACCTGGCGGGCAACAACCTGGGCCTGCTCCGAGCGGCACAGATGCAGGAGCTTCTCGGTGTGATCGGGAATGCGGAGCCAGCCGTTATCCTGGGCGATCTGAACGACTTCACCGGCAGCCCGATGTACCAGCTGCTCCTGGGCGCGGGATATACCGACATCTGGGCGGCGTTCCGGCCGGGGACGGACGGCTTCACCTGCTGCCACGCGATCAACCTGACCAACGACCGTATTCCGGACAAGCGTATCGACTACATCTTCAGCCGGGGATTCGGGCGGCAGGTTGAAGTGGCTGAAGGTCTCATCCGCCGTATCACCTTCTGGCCCGGCGAGATGGTGCCCGGCCCGCTGCATCCCATCTTTGCCAGCGATCACGCCGGCCTGGTCGCCCGGCTCGACCCGAAGTAACCCATCGGGCCCCGCACCCGTTTGACTCCTCCTTGACCACATACCCGCACTCTTGCGACAGGTGAGACCGGCCCTTCCGGGCCGGTCTCCGGTCCCGGAGCGGAGGTACACCAGTGTCACCGAAGAGCTGGGTCGACGCTCGACATCGGAGGACGCGCGCGGCGAGTGCCGGCACCCCGCGACGGCGGGAGCGCCCGGTTCGCGATGATTTCCACTGGATCATCGTCGGGGCGGATCGGCACCGATTCCTCCAGCCCATTTTCGACGGCTTCGGCATCTCCACCCTCCGCCTCTGGGTTGAAGACGGCACCCCGGCCGCCGATTTCTCCCGGACCCGGTGTCACGGCCTGGTCACCGCCGTCGGCACCTTCCACGGCCGGCCGGTGGCGGTCGCCTGGAGTGATTTCATGGAACTGGTGGCCGGGAAGCTCGGCGGCGACTCCGGTGCCGACGAGTGTGGAGGCGGTCACGACTGGAGGGTGCTTGGGCTTCAGCGCGAGCGTCCCCGGCGCTGTCGATCAGGAACGCGTCAACGATGTATTCCTTCGGTTGCCGCTCACTAGTATGAGTCGCTGGCAGCCCAATCTTGGTAGGCGATCCAACCTGCCACCCCCACCGCCGTGACCGCCAGCCCCAGCGTCAAGCCAAGCGTCTTGAGCACATTGGTCTGCGCAGTGGATACCGAACGCACGCTTGCCAGGCTGACCGCCCGGCTCCCATCGGTCGGAAGCGCACTCCACCGGCCCCGCAGGCTGTCCCCCTGCACTTCTGGCCCGTAGAACATCGCACTCTTCCCCTCGAACCCGTACACCAGCAGACGGTCGGGGTGCTTCCGGGAAATCACTTCCACGGCCGGAAGCGTTTCCACGTGCCACGACGTGCAGCCAGCGACCTGGGCGACGAACAGCAGCACGGCGACGGGGCGCTTGAGGAGCAGAGGACGAGACATACCACACCTCCCCACCAGTTGGATTGGACTCTCGATCGCGGCCAGCGGACAACCTGAGAGTAGGGGAGGCGGATCAAGTGCCAGTCAAGGCATACCGCTTCCTTCCGTCCCGGGCGGAACTGAGGCGTCGGCCGGTCCAGTAGCAGAACCTGATGGCGAACCCGAGGGCCGTTCCCTCCTCCGAGGGGCGGAGCAGCACGCTCGCACGAGGGCCCTCTCCGGCCGCCACCCATTTCTCGTGGCGCCGGAACAGCCCCCCGATCGCACCGGCCGCAGCTCCAGCAACTGCGTAGTATGCGGTGCCGGCCACCACCTGCCCGGTGGAAGCATCGCACTCATAGTCGCTACTGGCGCAGACGATTGCGATTGTGGATAGGCCGGCCACTGCGCCAGCTCCGGCACCGATCAGCGCTCCCCTACCCACTGTGGAGTGCAGGCCAGTGCTGACCTCCATCCGTGTGACCTGTGATCGCGCGACCGAGATGCGTCTCTCCGCCGTACCCACCGCTCCGCTGGGATCGACCACGCGGCCGTCTTTCAATTGCTCCACCAGCGTCAGCGAGTCGGCATCCTGAAAGACCAGCGTGCCGGTGAACACCCACGACATCCGGGGATCGGTGACGTGAATGCGGACCCGATCACCCGAGTACGGGACGGCCGTTTGAGCGTGAAGCGCGGCGAGCGGAAGAGCGAGAGCGAGAGCCGGAATGATCGGGCGCATTGATGTTCTCCGTGGGGGACGCCGGGAACATGCCAGCCGATGATCAAGGGGCCGTCAAGTGGATCTGGTGGGGATTGTCTGCAACGTGAAGCCGCCGCCCCGGGTGGGGCGGCGGCCAGGCCGACATCAGAACTTGATGGAGAGCCCGATGCCCGTTCCCTCCTCCGAGGGGCGAAACAACACGCTCGCACGCGGGCCCTCTCCAGCCGTAACCCAGGTCTCGTGGTGGATGAACAGCCCCACGATAGCCCCCATCGCCGCTCCCATGACTCCAGTGCCTGCGGCCACCACCACCACCTGCCCAGGTGACTCAAAGCAAAGGAATGATTCGTTGACGCTGCAGAGATTTGCCACGCCGAGCACCGCCCCCCCCACCACACCGATCCCGCCGCCCATCAGCGCTCCCCTGCCCACGCTGGAGTGCCGGCCGGTGCTCACCTCCATGCGAGTGAGCTGTGCACGCGAGACCGACATGTGCCGCCCCGGCGTACCCGGCGGGTTGACTCTCGAGGAAGCGCCCAGTGGGCCGCCGCGCACCGGCTCAAGCAGCGCGACCGAGTCGGCATCTTGGTACACCAGCGTGCCAATGAACTGCCGGGAGTTCCCGGCGGCGGTGACGTGAATGCGGACCCGATCCCCCGAGTCCGGGACGGCCGTTTGAGCGTGCAGAGCGGCGAGCGGAAGAGCGAGGGCGAGAGCCGGAATGATCGGGCGCATGGATGTTCTCCGTCGGGGACGCCGGGAACATCACGGCCGGTAGTCAAGCAGCCGTCAAGCGGATCTGGCTCCCGCCCTAGCCTCCGGTCTGCTGTTCGCCACGCACCGCTTCCAGAATCCTCGCCCGCTGCCCCGACGTCACCATGTCCCTGCCCACCACATCGCCCATGATGCGGGCAATGAACGAGTAGCCTCTCCCTTCCGCCGTGAGCCAGCGGGACCACTCGAGCTCATCCAGTGCGGAGAGGAGGTCCTTGCCCGAAAGACTCGAGCCACGGCCAATCACCTCCGCCGATACCCGGCCACCGACCAGCGCCACGGCAATCAGCGCGCGCTGCGCGTTGGCACTGAGCCGCCGGAAATTGATCCGGATGGCTGCGACGACGGCATCGGGCAAGGCACCCGGCAGGCTCTGGTCCAGCGTCCGGAACGGTTCCGGCCACGCCCCCGGCGAATCCCGGAAATCCAGCCCAAGTCGCACCGCGTGCAGCAGCTCGACTGCCAGCAATGGGAGGCCGGCCGAATCAGTCGCGACCCGGCGCGCCAGCCGGTCTATTTCGCTGTCGCTGTAGGATGGAAGGGCCCAGCGGCACAACGCCCGAAGATGCTCGCTCGAGAACGGGCCCAGCTCCACCGCCGCGCCCGGCAGATCCCGACCCAGCCGGGTCCGGAGATCGTCCAGCTCATCGCGGGGTGGTGTCGGCGTCGTGGCCATGACCACGAAGAAGGGCGCCGCCGCGAGATCTCGGAGTGCCGCTCCCACGGCCAGCAGCGAATCCCGATCCAGCCACTGCGCGTCGTCGAGAACCAGCAGGACCGGCTGCTCCTCGCTGGCGGCCCGAAGAATGTCCCGAAAGGCGCGCCCGAGGGGGAGCGCTTCAATACCGCGCACCGCGGCGGCGAATCGCTCCGCCCACTCCGGTATCCGGGTCGCGAGTGCGGTGAGTGATTCCGGCGCGGCAGCCGGAATCCCGCCCGCCTCGAGCAGTCCGCCCCGGGCCAGACCCACCACCCCGCTCCACGGCTCGCCGGCATCGGCTTCGACTCCGCGGACCGCCGCCACCGCCGCGCCCTCGAGACGGGCCCGGGACAGCACCTCCTCGGCCAGTCTGGTCTTGCCGAGTCCCGCCTCGGCGAGCACGACCACGCAGGCCGCATGGCGATCTGTACGACAGCCGCGCCAGGCCTCCAGTATCCGCGCCAGCTCGCGCTCCCGGCCGATGAGTGGCGTCCGGCGGGACTCCACCGCGTGCTCGGTGGTTCCAGGTCCGGCCCGATGCCACCCACGTTCCCGGCGAAGCCGGTCCGCGAGAGCGCGGGTTTCCGTATCGGGCTTGGTGCTCAGCGAAGCTTCCAGGCTCAGTGCGAAACTGTCATACCGCGTCAGCGCACCGGAACGGTCTCCCGCCAGCGCCAGACTCCGCATCAGGGCACAGACCGCGTTGTCGGAGCCGGGATCAAGTGCGAGCGCGCGGGTCGCAGCCTCCGCGGCGGTGCCCAGCTCTCCCCGCGCGAGCCGGTCGTCGGCATACCCCACGAGCACGCTCACCGAGCGTTGCCGCCACAGGGCGCGCTCAGCCGCGAGCCAGTCCTCGAAGTCGGACGCGCCCGGTACTCCGAAGCCTTCGAGAAACTCACCGGCGATGAGGCCGGCCGCACCTTTCCAGTCGTGGGCCGAACTCAGCACCTCCAGTCGGTCGGTATCCAACTCGACCGCCCCGGGCGCCAGCCGGATCTGTCCGCCGTCGCTGTCCACCGCACCTTCACCTGCGGCGCGGCGGATGCACCCCAGCGCTTCGTTAAGCGAGTGCCGCGCGGCGGCCTCGGGCTTCTCATTCCACAGCAATCCGATGAGGTGCTCGCGGGTGCGCGCCTTCTTCGGCGAGCGCGCCAGGTAGATCAACAGGGCCAGATGCTTCCGCCACAGCAGTTCGGCCGGGGCGCCCCCGCCCTCAATGCTCACTTCCACCGGACCGAGGGCGCGGCAGAGAATCATGGGGGACAGCGCGTGGCGGCGTCTTCCGCCCGTTGTTTGAGAGATGCCATCCCTGGCTCGGCATCCTGCCACAGTTCCCGCACCCTAGCGATGAGCGGGCACGCGGTGGCGGTGTCATGCCGTGCCAGCGCGGCTTCGGCCCGCAGGAGGCGGGCGTAGACGCCAAGCATGTTGTCGACCTCCCCCGGTTCGAGCTGCCATTGCGGCCAGCCTTCGAGGCCGTTGTCGGAGTTCTGATACCACAGCAGCGCCCGGTCCGCCGCGTCGTGCCGGCGGCCGGTTCGCAGCCACTCGGCCCGGCGCAGGTACAGCACGGAGCGACTGAAGGGGTCGACCAGCGCACTCTGGGGTCCATAGTTCAACAGCGGCTCGGTGAGCGCGATCGCCGAGTCGGGGTGACCGCGCGCAGCGGTCTGGATGGCCGTGAGCAGCAGCGAGAGTCTCGCGACACCTGTATCGGTGGAGGCCAGCGTGGCGACCACGCCGGAGTAGTGCTGCGCCGCTGTCGTATCGCCCCGATGGTAGGCGTCGGTCGCAAGTGCAAAGGCGGCGCGGGGAGCGCTCTGGTCTCGCTGCACCATGACTTCAAGTGTCCGGCGCCCCCCGGCCACTGCTGTGTCGCTGATGCCGGGGAGGTCGAGCACGCCCGGCATGACCCGCCACTCCGCCTGTTCCAGCAGAGAGTCAACCGGGCGAAAACCCGGCGACACCGGCCAACTTGCCTCCACTGGCCTCGAATACAGCGCGGCCGCGGAGTCGAGGCGCGGGAGCGCCGTCATTGGCCGCCCCATCATCATGTATCCCAGTCCGATCCCCATGTACCCGTTGGCCTGGGCGTACGGAAGCGTCCCCTTTCGGACCAGCACTCGCCCCAGCGGTACCATGGCATTCGGAATATCGAACGATGAACCGAGGCGCACAAAGCGACCCGCTCCTTCCAGCTTGGTCGAATCCGCGATCAGGCCCAGGGCCCAGACTTTGAGCCCAGCCAGGGACGGACGGTACCGGAAATCGTAGGCCAGTCTGAAGAACCTCCGGCGCTGGGCGTCGTCCGGCTCACCCGAAGGGCGGATCTCGACTCGATGGGCCAGCGCAGTATCGGCCTTGGCTCGCAGGCCCAGACGGAGATAGCCATAGAGCAGGTGGTCGTATGCCGGCATCTGGTCCAGGTAGGGCTCTACCCGCACCGCGGTTTCGAACTGTGCCAGGGCAGAATCGAGCGCAATGCCGATCAGCGGCCCCCGGTGGAACAGCTCATCGGCGTAGACGAACCGGGCGTACCCATCTCTCGGGTAATCGCGGACCGTCTCCTCGTACCGGGCAAAACGATCCTCGAGGACCGGCTCCAGCAGTGCCTGGGCAAGGTTTCGGTATTGCACCGGCAGATCTGGATGCCGCACAAGGAATTGCTTCAGGTACTCCTCGAACGGCAACCGGAGGAACCGTTTCACGATCCCCAGCCGCCAGGCAGCCTGCACAAAGTTGGAGTCGAGGACGACGGCGCTGTCGTACTGAGCTTTCGCGAAGTTGTAGGCGTCTCGCTGGAACTCTCGTTCACCGTCGAAGTAGTGCCGCCAGGCCTGAAGGCTGGTGCCGGGACTGGAACCGGCGCCGAGACGGCGGTACTCGTCGGAGTACGGGGGAAAGACCCGGCTGACGAGGGAGTCGGCGACAACCTGGCTCCAGGAGAGCACATCGAGGATATCTCCGGGGATCTCCAGGTGGTCAAAGAGCTGAGCTCCCTGGCGCACCGTCAAGCTCAGGACCATGCCTGATCCGCGAGGTACCACGAATCCCTCGGCGACGTAGTCCACGCTGGAGGCAAGCTTGGGATCCGGCTTGTTGTCTCCCGGGCCGGTCGGCCCGCACCCGGGCAGCGCCACGGCCAGGCGGCCGTACCAGTCGAGTTTGGCGCCCACCAGGCCAGCGAATTCCTCACCGGTCAGTGTCGTGATGCCGCCGGTCATATGGAACGGCAGGAGTGCGAGGTTGGCGTGAGGAGGGCAGGTGGGCGACGTGGAGTGAAGCGTCGGCCAGATTTCGTGGACCGTGGTCGCGATCAGCGCGACGGCGGTGATTGCGGCGACGGTTCGCATCGGGGTGAGCTGGCGCCGCCGTTCCCGTGCCTGCGCCAGGGCGCGACGAAATCCAGTCGCATCGGGCCAGCGGTTGCTGGGTTCCCACTGCAGAGCCCGCCGGAGCGATCCGCGAAGCTTTTGTGACACCCCGCTCCAGTCGATCCGCTCGACCGGCGTGAGTGGCGGGAGCCGGCGTCCGGAGCTGGCCTCGTACAGTACCAACCCCATCGCATAGAGATCGGTCTGCGGAGTCACCGCTCCGCCGGAGGCCTGCTCGACGGCCATGTATCCGATCGTCCCGATCGGCGATCCCTGCTCGGTCAGGCCGGAGGACGTATCTCCGCTGGGTCTGGCGATGCCAAAGTCAGTGAGAATGGCATGGCCGTCCCGCAGAAAGATGTTGGCGGGCTTGATATCCCGGTGAATCACGACCCGGTGCGCCGCTTCCAGCGCCCCGAGCAGCTCGTCTCCCAGCCGCAGCACCTCGGCGAGCGGAAGCGGTCCCCGGCTCAGGCGGGCGGCCAGCGTCTCGCCCTGCAGGTACTCCATGACGTAGTAGAGCAGCCCGTTCCGCTCGTCGACCCGGTATATGGGAACGATGTTGGGATGGCTGAGGCTGGCGAGGGCCCGGGCTTCCCGGAGGAAGCGCTCTACCCAATTGGCGGTGGCGACGTCGGGACGGAGGACCTTGATGGCGACCGGGCGATCGAGCTGGACGTCGTGGCCCAGGAAGACGGTTCCCATCCCGCCGCTCGCAAGCGCGCGCTCGACCGTGAAGTCGGGTGCCACGGCTTCGCGGAGGCGGTCGAGCAGGGGATTTCTGCCGGCGTCCATCAATGGGGAATATGCTGGATTGTCAGGCTACCGTAAGGTGACGTGGACGATCGAGCAATGCCGGTCCAACTAGTCGGAATGGTGGCGGTTCGTGGTGTGGAGCGCGCCCTCCATTAAGCGGACCATCATCCCCGTTTCATCCCCGGTTCGGGGCCCCCATGACACCATGATCCTGTCCCTTCCCGGGGGCTTTGATCATGTCTCCACGGACTGCTCGTTTCCGCCACCGCCTCGCGGTGCTGCTTGGCACGCTGGCCCTCGCCACCGTCAACTGCGACCCCGACACCGGCCCGAATCCCGCGGCGCGGATCACCATGACCGCCACCATCGACGGTGCGGCGTGGCAGGCCAGCACCGCGAATCACGGTGCGCCGCCCTATGCCAACTGGTTCCCATGGGACAGCACGCTCGCCATCTCGGGGATCCGCGCCTACGGCTCCGACTCCTCCCTGAGCATCGTGCTGGTGCTCGGCCCGGTTACCGGGCCGGGGACCGTTGCACTCGGCAACCGGAACTCCCCGAGCTACGGCGCTGTCCTCCTTGCGACGGGCGACATCTACGCCCACACCTACACGGTGCGGTGGTATTACACCGATGCCACGACGGGAGGAAGCGCGACGGTGACCGGCTTCGACCCGGCCACCCGCCATCTCGACGGCACCTTCAGCTTCACCGCGCGTGACAGCACCGGCCAGCTGCGACAGGTGACGCAGGGCGTGTTCGCCGGGACTTATATTCTGCCACCGGACCTGCGGCGCTGACCGGTCGGCGCTCGTCGGTCGCGCAGCACAGCTGCTTCTTCCAGCCTTCGCGGGGCCCGCGGTCTTCCGGGAGACCGAGTACACCGGCAATCTTCTGGTGCGCCCGGGACGCAGCTGAGCTTTCATCCGGCCCAGCCCGGATGCTGGCGCCGCTCACTTCCAGGTGATTCATGGCCGCGCGCTTCTCCTACCAGGTCTGTCAGCAGCAGAGCAATCGGATCACGTTCGTCAACGGGGTCTGGATTGGAACCGTTCCCCTGCGCCCGAGCGACTTTGCAGAACTCTACGAGTCGTGCCCCGAATCATGGGACTACCTCGCCGCCGCCGGGAAGGATGGGTGGGAGCTCGTCGCCGCACTCCAGGCGGGAAGCGCGGAAAACGAGTACCAGCTGCTCTACCTCAAGCGGAATGGCTGAGGCGAGCGTGCCACCAACCGCCCAATCGCCTAATCGCCCAATCGCCCATTGACCGCGCCGACGTGCGCGACGGCAAAGTCACCGTCGCCCGCGGCAGCGAGCCGCGCACCTTCACACTCTTCAGCATCACCGGCTTTCCCTGCCGCCTGGGACACGCCTGGTGCAACGCACCCCGGTTTCAATGTCGTGTGTGCGGTGGAAGCGCTACTTCACGCCAACGGCCGGCCAGCTGTTCAAGATGGAAGCCGACCACGCGTTGCAGACGGTCACCAGAAGCTACGACCGCGACTTCGACAAGTGGGAAGGAGACTGCCGCTGACGGTTGCACACCCGTCCGATTCCGGCCACGGGGTCGCCGGTGCAGTCGCCATCCGCTTCTCCAGTAACGCTGATACCCACGCCGACTCCTCGTACCGCAGCTCTTGCGGCACTCCCACTCGGCCACCCGCAGTTCGTTGACCCTGTGCTGGGTGGTCAGCGCTCGCCCCAGGACTCGGTGCTCCAGGCGCATCAAACCCGCTCCATGAGGTCGGACCGCCCTGTCCCGCTGCCCGCCGCCGGCGGGAACCCTTCGACCACCGGTGGCGTTTGGGGGGATCAGTCGCGTCATTTCACCTTCCGGAGACATGCACATGGCCACCGCCCCGACCCATGATCCCGCCAACGCCCGGCCCGCTCCGACGCGCAAGGTACCGCGTACGCTCGTGGGCCAGACCGCGCTCGTGACCGGGGCCAACTCCGGGATCGGACGCGCAATCGCGCTGGCGCTGGGGCAGGCGGGGGCCAACGTGGTGGTGAACTATGTCTCCCGGCAGCCGGAAGCCGAGACGGTTGCGGCGGAAATCCGGCGCCATCATGCCAGGGCGATCGCCATCCAGGCCGACGTGAGCAAGGAAGACCAGGTCCAGGCGATGTTCGCCCGCGGCATCGCGGAGTTCGGCACGATCGATATCCTGGTCAACAACGCCGGCCTGCAGAGCGACGCCCGGTTCCACGAGATGACCGTGGCCCAATGGGACCTGGTGATGGGCGTGAATCTCCGGGGCCAGTTCCTCTGCGCCCGCGAGGCAATTCGCGAATTCATGCGGCGGGGCATCCGGCCGGAGATTTCCTGCGCCGCCGGCAAGATCATCTGCATCAGCTCGGTGCACGAGGTGATCCCCTGGGCCGGCCATGTGAATTACGCCGCGAGCAAGGGGGGCGTGATGCTCATGATGAAGAGCCTGGCGCAGGAGGTGGCGGAACACCACATCCGGGTGAACAGCATCGCTCCCGGTGCGATCCGCACCCCGATCAACATGGATGCCTGGGCCACGCCCGAGGCCTACTCCGACCTGATGCGGCTGATTCCCTACAAGCGGATTGGTGAGCCGGATGAGCTGGGGCGGGCGGCGGTCTGGCTGGCCTCGGACGACTCGGACTATGTGGTAGGGTCCACGTTGTTCATTGACGGCGGGATGACACTCTATCCGGGGTTCGAGACTGGGGGGTGAGCCGGGCTGAGGGAGGGTCAAGTGCAGATTCTTGTGTGCTTCTCCGGGGGACACTCAGCCACTGCCGTGTCGTCCACCGGTCCTGCCCGGTCGTCCTCCGATCCTGCCCGGTCGTCCTCCGATCCTGCCCGGTCGCCCTCCGATCCTGCCCGGTCGCCCTCCGATTCTGCCCGGTCGTCCTCCGATCCTGCCCGGTCGTCCTCCGATCCTGGCCAGGCCCCCTCCACCGCTTACCCGACCACCCCTGCCACTTCCCCCTCGATGCACCTCTCGGTCCCGTCGCCCTCACCTCCTGCCGAGTCGCCCTCACCTCCTGCCGACTCGTCCGCGCCCCCGCCACCGTCGTCCACCCGGGCTAAAGTCTCGTCCACCGGCATTGCCGCGGCGTCGACCTGGCCTGCCGGGTCGAGGTGAACCACTTCCGGAGCGATGTACCGTCCTTCCGCGTCGCTGGAAACGATTTCTTGGACGGTGTACCCGGCTTCCCGGTCGATGTGAACGACTTTCCGGTGGATCTCACTCGCTGGCGCGACGATGTCCTCCCCTGCTTCCTGCCGCTCTGCTCCTGAATCCGGGCGGGGAAACACTTCCGCCGGAGTGGAATTCTCTTGCGCCCGGTTCTCCCGCCCTGGAGCCGGCATCTCCACCGCTTATCCAGATCCCCCTGTGACTTCCCCCAGCCTGCGCACCCCTTACCGGCCGGTGGCACCGACCGACTCCCTTCGCTCCATGATTCTACCGTCACGCTCAACTGCCTGACAGCATGGGACCACCATTGTCGCGCAGGTCCGCGACCCCTCCCCGCTCTCCTCCGTGAGTGACGCGGAGCTCTCCATCTCTGGCAAGGGGCTTGCATTTACCCCCCTGAATTTCACCATCGCTTCCCGGAGACCGGTCACCGGAGACGCGCCGCCATGCACCGCTGGATTCGGCTAAAGCTCGATGTGGCATACCGTATCAGCGCCTACGGCCGGCTGAATCCGACCGGCATCCCGGCCGTCGACGCCCGCCAGACTGTCCTCGGGCGTCTCATTCAGGACGTCGAGGCCCTCGAATTCGATGCCATCCGCTGGCGAAGAACTCGCAAGGCCACGATCCGGGCCCGCGACCAGCTCCGGGGAGAGATCTGGGGCGCCGAGCTCCGCACCATCACCAGCATCGCCGCCGTCGCCAGTGTGCACATCCGCGGGATCGCCGGCCGGTTCACCCTTCCGCCGTTCCGGATCGGGGATCGCGAGTTCGCGTTCGCCGTCCGGCGGATCGCGGTCGAGGCCATTCGGGAGCAGGAGCGTTTGCTGCCTCACGGCCTGAATCCGCGGGTCCCGCGCACCATGCTCGAGCGACTGGAAGAGTGGCAGGCTCTGGATCGGCAGGCGGTGGAGGCCCGGCTGCGGCATGTCGGCGCCCGCGCCGGCGTGAAAGCCCGCACTCACGAGCTGATGCAGGAGTTCACCCTGCTCGGCGCGCTCTACCGCCACGAGTTCCGCACCGATCCCGCCCGCCTCGCCGCCTGGCGGAGTGCTCGGCGGGTGGCGTGGCCAGCACATAAGCCATAGGCTGTCAACCGTCAGCCGTCAGTCGTTGGCCATTAGCCGTTGGCCATTGGCCGTTGGCGTTTAACGATAGCATCTTCGCGCTGCCACCTGCCACCTGCCACCTGCCACCTGCCACCTGCCAGCTGCCAGCTACCAGCTACCAGCTACCAGCTGCCAGCTACCTCCCCAACACCTCCCCCAGATTCTTCAACCCCTCGCTCTGATCGCACACCGCCTTCAGCGTCACCAGGATCGGTACCGCCAGCAGTGCACCCGGCACACCCCAGAGCCACCACCAGAAGAGGAAGCCGATGAAGATGGCCGTCGGGTTGAGCGGCAGCCGTCGGCCGAGCAGCTGCGGCGTCACCAGGTTGGCCTCGGTGACATGCAGGAGCAGGTAGAGCGCCGGAGGGACAATGGCGGCCGCTGGCGTCGGCAGAGTGATCAACGCGATCATCGCCAGCAGCGTCGCCATGATGGCCGGACCGAGGTAGGGAAGGAAGTTGAGCAGCGCCGCGGTGGCGCCGAGCAGCACCGGCGTCGGCATGCCGAGCAGCGCCATGCTCCCGGCTGTGATCACTCCGAGGCTGAGGTTGATGATCGAGACGGCGAGGAAATAGCGCGACAGCTGATTCTCGATCACCTGCACCGCCCCCAGGACCCGCTCGGCGTGATCGCGCGGCAGCACGCGAGGGAGCTTGCGGAGGAACTGGTCTCCGGCGGAGAGAAAGAAATACGTCAGGACCAGGGTGATCAGGCCGGCGGCCAGAAAGCTGGTGGCGCCACCGAACAGCACCTCGATCAGGCCGGGCTGCTTGAGTTCGACCGTGGGGCCGGCGGGGGTGGCAACGTCGGCAATCTCATCCATCTGCTGGGCCGTTCGGGTGACGGACTCCACCGATCGCACCAGTTTCTTGAGCTTGCCCTCGAGGCGATTGAGGTCTCGCGGCGCCCGCTCCACCCACTCCGCCGCCGGTGTCCAGAGCTGGGACAGCCCGATGCCTACGACGCCGACCAGCAGCAGCACCACCAGGCCGGAGGCAAGGGCCGTCGGCAATCGCCAGCGACCGAGGGCGCGGACCATCGGTCGGAGCAGCTGGGCCAGGAAGAACGCAAGTACGAGGGGCAGGAAGAAGTCCCGCCCGAGATGCAGGGTGTAGAACACGGCGAGGACGAAGAGGCCGGTGACTGCGACCGACCGGAACTTGATCAGACGGGGCTTGGCGGGATCAGCGACAGGCTCGGTCGCTTCTGGCGGTGTCGTCATGGCGCGAATGTACCCGCGGGTGATGGGCACCGCTATTGGCCATTAGCCATTAGCCGTTGGCCGTTGGCGTTTAACGAGGGCACCTCCGCACTGCCACCTGCCACCTGCCACCTGCCACCTACGGTCGTGTGTCGGTTCCGATATCCCCCTCCACCTTCCACCTCCCGCCCACCTGTTTGCGCCAGATCGTGAGGTAGCGGCCCTGACCCGCCTGATGGCTGCCGCTCGAATCCCGCACGGTCAGCGTCCAGCGCCCCCAGGTGTACCCCAGGGTCCCGTCGCGGGACACATCAGCCAGGTCCGGCGCCCAGCGGAGTGCACTTAGAGTGTCGTCGAGCAGGCCGCGCATCAGCTCCCGGATGGCGGCCGGGCCGGTGACGAAGTTGCCCTGTCCGTCAATCTGCCGGCCGGAATCGGCGACGAACGACACCCACCCTTCGACGCCGCGGGCGGCGGTGGCGGAATCAAACGCCCGGTCGGCCGCCAGCAGCGCACTGCGGTCCTCGGTGGCCGTCGGTCCCCGCGCCGGGACACAGCTGGTCGTCAGCGCGAGAGCTGCAACGAGAGCGGTTCGGGTCAGCATGGGAACTCCGGAACGTGGTGGGGTATCTGGCTGACGGCTGACGGCTGACGGCTGACGGCTGACGGCTGACGGCTGACGGCTGACGGCTGACGGCTGACGGCTGACGGCTGACGGCTGACGGCTGACCGCTGACCGCTGACGCCTGACCGCTGACGGCTGAACGCTACCGGCTACCCGCCGCTTGCCCCGAATCTTCTGGCTCGTACCTTCCCCGTCCACCCCTCACCCAGGGAACCCGCCCCCATGGCACTGAAGCCGATTGCGCCCGGCACCAAGGTACGACTCAAGGACAGCGGCGCGGTGGATGACGACGCCCTCCGCAGTGCGGACGCCGATACCGCGCTCGCCCCGCTCCTGAAGCGTCTGGTGGAGCTGCAGGTCGCCCTCTACGCCGAATCGAAGCGTGCCCTGCTCATCGTGCTTCAGGGCCGTGACGCTTCCGGCAAGGATGGCCTCACCCGCTCGATCTTCGGGCCGGTCAACGTCCAGGGCTGCGTCGTCACCAACTTCAAGCGACCGACCGACGTCGAGTTGTCCCACGACTACCTCTGGCGGGTGCATCAGGCCATCCCCCCGCGCGGCACGATCGGCATCTTCAACCGGTCGCACTACGAAGATGTGCTCGTGGTCCGGGTGCACGACCTGGTGCCAAAGGAGCAGTGGAAGCGGCGTTACGCCCAGATCAACGACTTCGAGCGGATGCTGTCGGAAAATGGCGTCACCATCCTCAAGTTCTTCCTCCACATCTCGCAGGAGGAACAGAAGGAGCGGCTGCTCGAACGGCTCAACGATCCGCTCAAGAACTGGAAGTTCCAGGTGGGGGATCTCGAGGAACGGAAGCGGTGGGACGATTACACCGAAGCCTATGAAGATGTGCTCGAGAAGTGCAGCACCGACGTGGCGCCCTGGTATGTCGTGCCTGGCGACCGCAAGTCGACCCGGAATCTCCTGGTCGCGCAGGTGGTGGTGGAGGCGCTGGCACAGATGAACCCGCAATTCCCGCGCGTCGATCCCAAGGTGCTCGAAGTGGCCCGGCAATGGGAGCGGGAAACCACGGCGAAGAAACGCATCGACGACTGACCCATCGCCCAATCGCCCAATCGTCTAATCGCCCAATCGCCTAGTAGTTCCCGTAACTGTCCACCAGGATGTAGGTCAACCGGTTGCCGGCGAAGAAATATGGCGCCCGGTTGCCCAGCGTCTGGCGAAGCGAGTTCATCAGGCGCGCATCGGTGCTGCGCACCGAGATTGCCAGCTGGTAGGGATCCCGGCTCGGACTGCGGTTGTCCCAGTCGAGTTCGTAGGTCGGAGTGACGAACGAGAACTGGTTGGGCAGGTACGGGACCATCTCGGGGGGAACGACGCCCGCCTCCTGATCGGAGGGCCAGAAGTTGTTGTGGTCGGCCTCGTAGTTGTAGGCCGCCAGCCGGACGGTGACGAATTCGCCCGCGATCTTGGCCGCATAGGCGGTGCGGCTCAGGTCGATGTACTTGAGCACCGAGATGGCCGCCAGCAGCCCGAGGACCACCATGGCGATCAGCAACTCGATCATGGTCCAGCCGCGCCGATTCGTCATCGCCTCATCCGCATGCTGATCAGATCGTAGCTCTGTCCCAGGAACAGCTGCGGCGTCATCGAGGAGGAATAGGTCAGTGTCAGCGGCCCGTTCCGCCCAGCCAGGGTGTAGCTGGCCTGGTCGGGCTTGTACTGCAGGCCGATGCTGTCCGCTTTCGCCTCTCTGAGATTCACCGGAAGGCGGCCGTTCAGGCTGCGGAACTGCTCGATCCGGTCGATCTCCACGAACATCCGCACCCGCAGGCTGGCCTCCCGGAGCGCCGGCGATTCTTCCGGCGGACGGGGAAAGAGCCACTGCGGCTGCAGCACCAGGAGTGAGGTGAGCCCCGCGATCAGCACGAACATCGTGATCCAGTAGGCGGCGCGGGATTCGGGCGGGACCGGGACGGCGACTGAGTTGCGTTTTTCCTGCTCGGAGCGCACCAGATTCTGGTACGCTTCGAGCAGCTTGGTCCGGTCGTGCTGGCCGGACGGCGTCGGTGAAGGGGGCGGTGCTTGGGGCATTAGTGCGTGACTCGTTCTCCTTGAAGGGCCCGGGCCACCTGGTCGGGGAAACTTCGGATGTCGATTGGTTTGGTAATATAGCCGTCAAAGCCGGCGTCAAGGGCCCGCTCCCGGTCGCCCTCCATGGCATGGGCGGTCAGGGCCACAACCCGCAGCGCCCGGTGGGGGCTGGCCCGGATCTCCTCCAGCAGTCCGAAGCCATCGCGGCCCGGCAGCTGAATATCCATGAGCACCAGTGCCGGCTGGGACTGCTCGATGGTCGGCAGCAGGCCCTCGCCGCTGGTCAGGCCCACCACCGCGTGCTGCTTCATGGTGAGCAGGGTCCGGAACAACTTCATGTTGTCCGGGCTGTCCTCGACGATCAGTATGGTGGCCATCCGTGGCTCCCCCTACGCCTTGACCCGCCGCAGCACCGCCCGGACCCGCGCCGTGAGCGCGGTGGGGCGGACCGGCTTGATAAGATAATCCTGCGCCCCCAGGTCCAGCGCCCGTGACTCCGTATCATCCGACCGCGCCGTCAGGACGATCACCGGGATCTGGGAAGTGGTGACGGTGGAGCCAAGTTCTTCGAGCACGCCGAGTCCGTCGAGCCGGGGCATGTCCATGTCGAGGATGATCAGCGCGAACTGGTGCTGGCCGATGGCATCGATGGCATCGAGTCCATCGGCCGCCTCGACCACCTGCATCCCCTCACGCTCCAGCACCGTCCGCACCAGCCGGCGCATCTGCGGGTCATCGTCCGCGACCAGCACCTTGATCGATACAGCCGGAGCGACCGCTTCGGGCACGGCTACCGCCACCGCAGCGACCGCCGCCCGCACCTCCTGCGGCACCAGCATCACACTCGGCCGGTTCGGCTGGGTGGTGCCGTCCGCCTGGACCCGTTCGCCAAGCACACGGACCAGTTCGTCGAGCGTGGTCAGTCCCTGCCACATCCGGTCGAGTCCGCTCTCCCACAGACTCTGCATGCCGATCCGGCGCGCCGCCTGGGCCACCTGGTCCGGCGGTGCGCCACTGTCGATCAGACGGGTGACGTGCTCGTCCATCGGCATGATTTCCACGACGCCGAGGCGGCCTTTATACCCTGTGCCACCACAGTGCTTGCATCCCGAGGCCCGCCGGAGCACGGCGGTCCCCGACCACTCGGCGGTCGGCCGGGCATCGGCGGGGAGCTCCTCGGGGGTGATCGGCACGGCGCAGTGGGCGCAGACCCGCCGCACGAGGCGCTGGGCCAGCACCCCGCGCAGCACCGACGCGATCTTGAAGCTGTCGACGCCCATGTCCCGCAGCCGGATGATCGCTGCTGGCGCGTCATTGGTGTGAAGCGTCGAGAGCACGAAGTGCCCCGACAGCCCCGCCTGGATGGCGGTCTTGGCCGTCTCGACGTCGCGGATCTCGCCCACCAGCACGATATCCGGATCCTGCCGCAGCACCGAGCGCAGTGAGGTGGCGAAGGTGAGACCCTGGGCCTCGTTGACCTGGATCTGTGAAATACCGGCGAGGTCGTACTCCACCGGGTCTTCCACCGTCACGATGTTCACCTTGCCGGTGTTGAGCTGGTTGAGCGCCGCGTAAAGCGTAGTGGTCTTGCCGCTGCCGGTCGGACCGGTGACGAGAAGCAATCCCTCGCGGAAGCCGATCAGGCGCTCGAGCAGCCCCCGCTCCCGCTCGCTCAGGCCCAGCTCGCCGATCGTCGCGCGCAGGTTGCTTTTGTCGAGGATGCGGATGACGACTTTCTCGCCCCGCCGGGCGATCGGCACGGTGGAGACCCGCAGGTCGACCTGCTGCCCGTCCACCCGGATTGTCGCACGACCATCGTGCGGGTGCAGCGGGTCGGTGACGTCCAGCCGGGCGAAGATCTTGGCCCGCCGGACCAGGGATGCCCCCGCCGAGCCCGGCAGCCGCATGACCTCGCGCAACACACCGTCGACCCGGTAGCGGACCACGGTCGCGTCCTCCTCCGGCTCCGCGTGGATGTCGCTCGCGCCCTGGCGGACCCCTTCGCAGATCATGGCGTCGACCAGCTTGGCGACCGGGGCATCGAGCACCGGGTCCCGGCTCTCGAGCGGCGCTTCCACGAGGATCGTTTCGATTTTCGAGGGGGCCAGCCGGTCCAGCATCCGCTCGATGCTCCGCTCGGGGCTGTAGGTCGCGTCCAGTCGCTCCTGCAGCAGCGTCGGCGAGGTGACCTGGAATTCCACCGTGCGGCCGGTCAGGAAGCCGATCGCCTGCTCGGCGTCGAAATCGCGCGGATCGGCCGTCGCGACGCAGATGCGGCGGTCATCGGCGGTGAGCGGAAAGATGCGGTGCTTGCGGGCGACTGCCTCGGGCACGAGCAGCGCGGCCCGCGGGTCGGCGGTGGTGAAGTCCGCCACCTTGACCCGGAACTGGGTCGCGATCAGCCCGGTGATCGCCTCGTCGGTGGCGAGCCTGTGCTGCACTGCGGAAGCCCAGACTGAGCCGGGGTCCGTCCCAGCGAGCCAGGTGTCGGCAAGCGCTCGCTGGAGCAGTCCCGCCTCTACCAGCGTTTCTGCCAGCCAGCCATCGGCCCGGCTGGAATGCTGTGCCGCCTGATCGATCACGGTGTTCCGGGGCGGGTGCCCGACGGCCGCACGGCGCGCACGCCGCTCGGTTGAGGTGGATGAGCTCCGGGACTACGTTTGCTGCCGCCCCGGTCTGTCCCGATTCGCCCCCTCAGTATCGGCTGATTCTCATAAATCCTTATGCGTCCCAACTCCCTGGCGATTCTCGGGCTCGGTGCCATCGGCGGATCGGTGGCGTGGCAGGCGCGGCGGGCCGGCATCGCCTCGGTGATCGGCTACGCGCCGGATCGGGCCGACTGCGTCCAGGCGCTGCGGGCCGGGGCGGTCCACGACATCGCCGACACTCCCCTTCGCGCCGTGCAGGGCGCCGATTTGGTGGTCCTCGCCGCCTCCCCCGGGGCGATTCTCGACTTCCTCCCCTCCCTTGCCGGAGCCCTCTCGCCCGGGGCCATCAGCACCGACGTGGCGAGTATCAAGGATCCGATCATGGCCGGGGCGCGAGCTGCCGGGCTCGCAAGCCGGTTTGCCGGCAGCCATCCCTTCGCGGGCACTCACGTCGCCGGCTGGGCCGGGGCCCGCCCCGATCGCTTCACCGATGCCACGGTCTATGTCTGCGCCACCGGCCCCGAGGGCGAATCCGTCGCCCGTGAAGTGATGGACTTCTGGGCCCAGGTCCTCGGCGCCCACCCGGTGCTGGTGGATGCCAGGGCCCACGATCGGCAACTGGCCTGGACCAGCCACCTTCCGCAGGCGGTGGCGAGCGCCCTCGCCCGCACTCTGGCGCGGGAGCCGAGCCTGCGGGGCGCCTCGCTCGGAACCGGTGCCCGTGATACGACGCGCCTTGCCGCGAGCCCGACCAGCATCTGGGTGGATGTCCTGCTGCTCAACCGTGAACCGGTCGCCGAGGCGCTGCAGCGGATGGAGGGAGAGCTCGAGGAGTTGCGTCGGCTGGTCGTCAGCGGGAACCGGCGCGAACTCGAGGCGTTCCTTGAGGAGGGCGCGGCGTTCCGGCGCCGGCTCGATCAGGGGCAGTAGCAGGCGTCGCTCCCCGCCCGACCCGACACTACTGCTCGACGAACAGTGTGATGACGCCGCGGGCGCCGTTGCAGGAGATGAGCAGGTCGGTATTCTGCGTTCCCCCCAGCAGATGCCCGATCGACTGGCAGACGAATGGGTCGGTGGTCGAAACCTCCACCATCTGGGTCGAGAGCTGCTGCCCGCCGAGAGAAAAACCTGACGAGCGCCACGCCAGCGAATACTCCGCCTCGGCGAACCGGAACCCGCCCGGCAGGTAGCTGCGCAGCCCCGCCGGCATGCGGCCGCTCATCGCCCCCGCAGGCCAGCTGCCCGTCGCCTCGTTGGCCGCGTAGGCCGCCCCCCGCACCACTATCAGGGCGCCGATGGCGCGGGCGGCCACTGCGCGCTTCTTGATCGCAGCGTACTTCGGCAGCGCGATCCCCGCCAGCAGCGACAGCACGACCACGATCACCAGCAGCTCGACCAGCACGAAGCCGCCCCGCCTCCGTCGCAACGACTCATTCATGGCGCGGCTCCTCCACCTGAAGCTCGTTGTGTCCGAGGCCACCCCGGAGGATCGTCGCATGCACCCCGCCGCCGAACCGCAGTTCGAACTCGCCATTCGCGTGCGGTAGATAGGCGATCGTCGGGATCGCGACGTTGAGCTCGCTGAGGGTCTGTGGCAGCCGGCCGGTCGTGGTGCGGAAGTCATCGATCAGCAGCGAGACCGAGACCAGCGTCCGGCGGGTGGCGACCGGCGTGGCCGGGTCGACCACCGGGTCGATGGGGGTGGTGAGAAACGCCGGCTTCCCGAACCAGACATAGCCCGAGGCCCCCGTGAGCAGGGCCAGGACGAGCCACAATCCGGCCTGGCGCCAGCGCGATTCGTGGACCTCCGCGCGCTCCCGCGCTTTCCGCGCCTCTTCGGCGATGACCTCGTCGAACGCCTCGGCCAGACTCCGCTGCGGGGCTGCGATTGGAGTGCGCGTCGAGACGCCATCGCCCGGCGCAGGGGTGCCGCGGGGTGCCGGGCTGGCGGCGGCCTCCGAGGCGAGGAACTCCCCGACCGCGTCGGCAAGCCGGTCCTGATCGTGGCGGGCGGCCATGGGCTGATGCGGACTCAATAGTTGAGGATGAACCGCGCGCGGTCTACACTTCCGCGCGCGCTCAGGGCTGTCTCCGGTGACTATCGGTCGGGGCAGCCGGGGCCTTGAGTCTCCTCAGACTTGCACCTCACCGAGGTCATGATGCGGGTTGGCGGTACCGTCCGGGTCCCCGGCGACAAGAGCCTCTCGCACCGCGCGCTGCTCTTCGCCGCAATGGCGCGGGGGACCAGTCACATTGGCGGGATCCTGACCTCCCACGACGCCCGCTCCTCCGCCCGCGTCCTGCGCCAGCTCGGTCTCGAGGTCTCTCCCTTGACCGATGGGCGGGTCGTCACGGTGACCGGACGCGGCCGGCTGCGGCGCGCCGACGGGCGACTTGACTGCGGCAACTCCGGCACCACCACGCGGCTGCTGCTCGGCATGCTGGCGGCGCACAACTTCACCGCGACGCTCACCGGGGATCATTCGCTGCGTCGCCGCCCGATGCGTCGGGTGACGACACCGCTGGCACTGATGGGGGCGCGGATCACCGAGTACACCCCGACCGGGACGCTGCCGCTCACCATCCGCGGCGGGAAACTCACCGCCCTCCGCTACGAGATGCCGGTCTCCAGCGCCCAGATCAAGGGATCGCTCCTGCTCGCAGGGATGGCGGGCAAGGTACCGGTCGCCGTGCGTGAGCCGCAGGGCCGTTCGCGGGATCATTCGGAGCGGCTCCTGCGGGCCTTCGGCTATGAGGTGGAGGAGCGCGACGGCTGGATCGAGTTCTCGCCGACCGGACGGATCGTTCCGTTCGACATGCAGGTCCCGGGCGATCCGTCGTCCGCCGCCTTCCCCGTCGGTGCGGCCATTCTCTCGGAGGGCGGAGAGCTCCGCCTGACCGGCGTCTGTGTGAACCCGACCCGGATCGGGTTCCTCGCAGTGCTCCAGCGCATGGGGGCGACGGTGCAGCTCGACAATTTGGAGGTGCAGTTCGGCGAGCCCGTTGCCGACCTCCTCGTGCGGCCGGCGACGCTGCGGGCCACCGAGGTGCTGCCGCAGGAGATCCCCGCTCTCATCGACGAGATTCCCATGCTGGCCGCGCTCGCCACCCAGGCCGTGGGCATCACCGTCTTCCGTGATGTCGGGGAGCTGCGGGTCAAAGAAAGCGACCGCCTCGGCCTCATTGCAGAGAACATCCGGGCCCTCGGGGGGCGGGCGGAGATTCAGGGCGACGACCTCCACGTGCGGGGCGGCACGGCGCCGCCACGCGGGCGGGTGAAGACCGAGGGGGATCACCGGCTGGCCATGGCCTTTGCTGTGCTGGGCACCCTGCCCGGTGCCCGGGTTGTGGTCGACGATATGGCGTGCGCCGCCGTCAGCTTTCCGAACTTCCCCGCCATGCTGAAGGCGATTCGTGCCCGTTGAACCGATTCCTGTTTCGCCGGACATCATCGCCATCGACGGCCCGGCCGCGAGCGGGAAGTCCTCCACCGCGACGGCGGTCGCGGCGGCACTGGGCTATGCCCACCTCGACTCCGGCGCGCTGTACCGCGGCGTGACCCTGATCGCCATTCGGGAGTGCGGGGCCAGGCCGGGCGCTCCGCTGGACGCGGCGGCTATTCTACGGGCCGCCGAGGCCAAGCGTCTCGAGCTGCGCTTTGATGGAGTCGGCTTCGCGGTGATGGTGGAGGGGGTGCCGGTCGAAGTCGCGATTCGCGGGGCGGAGGTGACCGCGCTGGTCTCTCCGGTCTCGGCGCTCCCGCCGATCCGCACCTGGGTGACCGAGCGGCTCCGCGCGCTCGGCAACGGGGGCCGGCCGCTGGTGGTCGACGGCAGGGATATTGGGACGGTGGTCTTCCCCGGAGCCCGGCTCAAGATCTTTCTCAACGCCTCACCCCGGACCCGGGCCAGCCGGCGCCTGGCACAAAGGGGGGAAGGGGTCACGGCCAGCCGGGTGGAATCGGAAGCCGCCCTGCTTGCCGCCCGGGACGCCGCCGATGCCAGCCGGCCGGTCGCTCCGCTCAGGATGGCAGGTGATGCGGTGCCGCTCGACGGGACCGACCTGAGCTTCGAACAGCAGGTGGCGGAGATCGTGCGGCTGGCGCGAGAACAGGTGGCAGGTGGCAGTTAGCAGGTGACAGCGCAGTGCATTCCCTCCTGAAATCTCCTTGACCCCATGCTCCAATTGATATTTTGCCTGCTACCTGCCACCTGCCACCTGCCACCTGCTACCTGCCACCTGCTCCCTGCCACCTGCCACCTGCTCCCTGCCACCTGCCACCTGCTCCCTGCCACCTGCCACCTGCTCCCTGCTCCCTGCCACCTGCCACCTGCCACCTGCCACCTGCTCCCTGCCACCTGCCACCTGCTCCCTGCCACCTGCTCCCTGCCACCTGCTCCCTGCCACCTGCCACCTGCCACCTGCCACCTTCCACCTGCTCCCTCCCCCCCAGCTTGTCCCAACC
>JANMYS010000075.1:0-3936 GCA_031382385.1 Gemmatimonadota bacterium | reverse complement strand
GATGATGCTCTCGATGCTCGGCGCCATCGTGGGCGACAGCGCGGTGGCCCGGGCGATGCAGGCGTACGCGCGCGACTGGCGTTTCCGGCATCCGTCGCCATGGGACTTCATGTTCGCGATGAACCGTGAACTCGGACAGGATCTGGGGTGGTTCTGGTATTACTGGCTGTTCACGACGGAAACGGCGGAGGGCTCCATCGCATCCGTGACGACGCGCCTGGGGCGGACAGCAGTGACCGTGGCGCAGGTGGGCGAGATGCCGTCGCCGGTGGTGCTGCGGGTGGAGTTCGCCGCGACGGGACCGCCGATCCGGCCAATGCGCAACGCCGTCATCGAAGGCAATGCCGCGACTGTGACCTGGCCGGCGAGCGTCTGGTTTGGCGGTGCGCGGAGTTTCGTCGCGCGACTCGCGTTCGGCGGCCGGAAGATCGAACGGATCGTACTGGATCCGGATCGACGCTTTCCCGACCGGGATTTCACCGACAACAACTGGCCGCGGGAGCCGGTGCCCTGATGGTGGTTCCAGCCCGGCGCTGGTACCTCGGCGGCCTGGCGCTCGCACTGATCGCGCCGCTCGCGCTGGTGGTGCCGTGGGCCGGGGCGCTGCTGCTGGTGGCCGATCTGCTCTGGCTCGCGGCATGGGGCGTCGATGCCGTCCGCGCTGGCGGACAGGGCTCGGCGAGGCTGGCGCTGACCCGGGAGGCGCCGCCGGCGTTCTCCGTCGGGCGGCCGCTCCCGGTCCGGTACCGCTGGTCGCATGGGCTGCCCCGCTCGCTCACCGTTCGGGTCCGCGAGGTGTTTCCACCGATGCTTCGCGCCGAGTCGGGAGCGGAGCGGAGGGTGGTGCTGCCGCCGGGGGAGCCGCTGATCGAGGAGCTGATGTTGCACCCCGAATACCGTGGCAAGGGGCAGGGGGGGATGCTGCATCTCCGGGTGCTGGGGCCGTGGGGCCTCGCGTGGGCGCAGCGCACGCTCGACCTGTCGTGGCAGGCCACGGTGTATCCCAACCTGGTCGGCGCTTCGCTGCGTACCCTGCCCACCCAATCGCAGCGCCGGCGTGAGGCGGGATTCCGCAGCATCCGGCGGATCGGCGAGGGGCGCCAGTTCGAGAGCCTGAAGGAGTGGGTCTCGGGCGAAGACACCCGCACCATCGACTGGAAAGCGACGGCGCGTCGCGGCAAGGTGATGGCCCGGCAATACGAGGACGAACGGCGCCAGCAGGTGCTGCTGGTCATCGATGCCGGGCGCATGCTGACGGCGGTGGTCGATGGGCGTCCGCGACTCGAATCGGTCATCGAGGCGGCGCTGCACCTCGCCCACAGCGCGGTGGAGCACGACGACAATGTCGGGCTGCTGGTCTTCGCCGACACCGTCCAGCAGTATGTGCCGCCGGCGCGCGGCCGGCGGGCGCTGCGCGCGGTGCTGGATGCGCTGGCGGCGGTGGAGGGGAAGCTGGTCGAGCCGGACTATCCGGCGGCGTTCGCCTATCTCGCGACCCGGAACCGGAAGCGCGCGCTCACGGTGCTGTTCACCGACCTCATCGACCGGACCGCCAGCGAGGCGCTGATGGCGCAGGCGGGCACACTGCGGCCGCGGCACCTGCCGCTCGCGGTGACACTCAGGGATCCGGGCATGGAGCGGCTGGCGACCGGGCGACCGGCGACGGCGGCCGGCGCCTTTGAACGGGCGGCGGCGGAGGAGCTGCTGCAGGCGCGCACCGAGGCACTGGCGGACCTGCGCGGGCGTGGCGTGCTGGTGCTCGATGTGGGGCCGGCCGGGGCGAGTGCCGCCGTGGTCGACCAGTACAACCGGCTCAAGCGGCGGGGATTGCTTTAGGCGCGCGCTTCGCGCTACTCGAATCAGCCGCCCTGGTTCGGGAAGATGGTGTTGAGCGGGTGGTCCATCGCCTGGATGTACTCGCGGTCGAAGGCGGCGGAAATCGTCTCCCGGCGTGAGTAGGGGCCCGGGGTATACGCCTTTGACGTGATGCCCTGCTGGCTCAGCTCGCAGACATGCCAGTCCTGGCGGTTGGTCATATCCCAGAACTTGACTCCGTCCTCGATATCAAAGCCCGGGTCCTTGAGAGTCTCCGGGTTGAACAGCCAGTGGCAGAAGACTTTCGTGCGGTCCACCGCCTCGGGCCAGAGCACGTGGTACATGACATAGTCGGGGTGCAGCGAGAGCAGCATGTTCGGCATGATGGAGTAGTAGTACACCCGGTTGTGATCCTCCGCCGGGAGGTTCGCGTCCACCGGCAGGCCGCAGACCCGGCCCGTCATCGTCATGCTGTGCGCGTCCTCGTTCAGGATCATGTACCCGCCGAGGAACGGACCCTCGACCAGGTCGTTCTCGCCGCCGGTCGGCGGAGTGAGCTTGGTCAGCGCCGGATGGACGCCGGGGCAGTGGTAGCATTCCGAGTAGTTCTGGACGACGAGTTTCCAGTTGGCGTGAACGTCGTACTCGATGGTCTTGCCGATCTTCAGGCCGGGCAGATTGAACCGGCTGAAACGGGTGAGCAGCGGCGCGTGCGATTCCTCGAACGGGACCGGGTCGGGGCTCAGGTTGAGGAAGATGAACCCCTCCCACAGCGCGAGCGAGACGGGATGCAGCGGCCAGTCCTGCTTGCGGAAACCCTCGAGGTCGTTGGTCGCCGGCGCGCCGATGAGACGGCCGTCGAGTCCGTAGGTCCAGGCGTGGTAGGGACACTGGATCGTCTCGGACAGGGTGCCCTGGTGTTCCTCGCACAGTTTGCTGCCGCGGTGGCGGCAGACATTGTAGAAGGCACGGACCACACCCTTCTTGTCCCGCAGGATGATGATGCTCTCCCCGCCAATCTCCTGGACGAAAAACTCGCCCGGCCTGCTGATCCGTTCCCCCCGGTCGATGCACAGCCACTGCCGGCCGAACAGCTGCGCCTGCTCGGCGGCGAGCATCGCGGGATCGGTGAAGTACGCCCGGGGAAGGGTCGTCTGTCCGTGCGTGGGCAGCTCGCGGGGGCGCCAGAGGATCGAGGTCATGTGTCGGCCTGCTGTGCAGAAGGGTTGCCGTAAGATGCCCTCCGCTGGCTCGGCCCGGAAGTGGACTGGCCCGCGCCGCTGGCTGGCGTGGCCGGTGGCGGAGTAGGATTCCCTCCCATGCCACGCCCCGTCATTCACCTCCTGCCGCACACCCACTGGGACCGGGAGTGGTATCTCCCGCTGGGCGCGCTTCGCGCACGACTGGTCTCCGCGATTGATGAGATCGTCGCTCTGCTCACGGCCGAGCCGTCGATCCGCAGCTTTCAGCTCGACGGCCAGACCGTCCTGCTGGACGACTACCTCGAGGTCCGGCCCGAGCGGCGCGAGGCAATTGAACGGCTGGTGCGGGCCGGCAGGCTCCAGATCGGGCCGTGGTACGTGCTGGCCGATGCCCAGATTCCGGCGGGCGAGTCGCTGCTGCGGAATCTGGCGATCGGTCGCGCCACCGCGCGACAATTCGGCGGCTCGGCGGAGGTGCTGTATTCGCCGGATGCCTTCGGGCATCCGCCGGCCTGGCCGGCGCTTGGCCTCGAGTTCGGCATCGCGACCGGGGCGCTCTGGCGCGGCGTCACTGGTGAAGCAACCGGCAATCGGGACCTCTTCTGGTGGGCCGCACCGGATGGGCGACGGGTGCTGGTCTATCACTTCCCCGCGGACGGCTACGAGATCGGCTCCAACCTGCTCCTGCCGCCTGCGCACGATGGCGGGGACACCGCACTGAGCGAGGCGTGGTCCCGGGTGCGTCGTCAGATCCTGCCGCGCGCCGCGACCGGCCATGTGGCGCTGTTCGTCGGAGCCGATCATCATGCCCCCTCGCCATGGCTCGCTGGCCTGCGGGAGCGGCTGGCTGCGCTCGACAAGAGCTGCGAGTTCCACTGGTCGCGGGTCGACCGGTTCCTCGAGGCCGCACGCGGTGAGG
>JANMYS010000065.1:0-13937 GCA_031382385.1 Gemmatimonadota bacterium | reverse complement strand
CACCGCTGCCGGTCATCGCACCGCCGATGCGCCAAGTCGCCTGACGATTGTCTCTCCGGTTGATGGCGACCGCTACCAGATCCCACCGGGCGTGGCAGCGCGCTACGCCACGATCGCCCTCCGGGCGGCAGGCGCCCCGGCCGATCATCCGGTGCGCTGGACGGTGGACGGCATACCGACGACCAAGACCCGCTGGCCGCTGCTAAAGGGGGCTCACCGCATTCGGGCCACAGCGGGCGGGATGAGTGACGAGGTGCGGATTGAGGTGAAGTAGGCGGTAGGCGGTAGGCGATAGGCTGTAGACAGTGCCAGATTGCGAACCAAGTGTAGATGGCGAAAGGCCAACGGCCACCGGCTAACGGCCACTCACTGATGGCTGATGGCTGATGGCTGACAGCTGATTTCTCATCGCTCAGCTCAACGAGACACCCATGCCGCTCCCTACTCGTTCCCTCGGTACCACCGGACTCGCGATCACAACGGTCGGTTTCGGCGCCTGGGCCGCGGGCGGCGGCGGCTGGTCCTCCGGCTGGGGCCCGCAGGATGACGCCGATTCGCTGGAGGCAATGCGGCGCGCACTGGCGCACGGTGTCAACTGGATCGACACCGCGGCGGTCTATGGCCACGGGCACTCGGAGGTCGTGGTCGGGTCGTTGCTGCGCGAGCTCGGCTCCGCCCGCCAGCCGCTGGTCTTCACCAAGTGCGGCTTCGTGTGGGACGAGTCCAACCCGATGGCGCCCGAGGAGCACAATCTCAATCCGGCGTCGATCCGCCGCGAATGCGAGGCATCGCTCCGCCGACTCGGCGTCACCTGCATCGATCTCTACCAGTTCCACGTGCCCGACCGGACCGGGGCCGCGGTCGAGGATTCATGGGCCGAGATGCTGCGACTCATCGAGGCCGGCAAGGTGCGCTTCGGCGGGGTATCGAACTTCGATGCCGGGCTGCTCGACCGCTGTGAGTCCCTGGCCCACGTCGCATCGCTGCAGCCACCATTGTCACTCCTGCGGCGGGACGCCGCCGGCGACGTGATTCCCTGGTGTGCGGATCATGGTATCGGCGTCATCGGCTACAGTCCGATGGTGAACGGGATTCTCACCGACAACTTCTCGCGAGATCGGGTGGAGCGGCTGGCGCCGGACGACTGGCGCCGCCGGGGGGATGAGTTCCGCGATCCGAAGCTCGGGCGCAACCTCGCGCTGCGAGATGCCCTCCGCCCGGTCGCTTCGCGCCACGCGACGACGGTCGCCGCGGTTGCGATCGCCTGGACGCTGGCCTGGCGGGGAGTGACCGGCGCCATCGTCGGGGCGAGAAGTGCGGCACAGGTGGATGGATGGATCGACGGTGCCGGGCTGGTGCTGACCCCGGCGGACCTGGACGAGATCGCGCTCGCCGTGAAAACCACAGGAGCAGGGAAAGGTCCGGTGCGACCCGCATGACTCAAGTGCAGCATACGCCCTCTTGCGGTTTGGCGCGCCGGGCGGGCCTCGTGCCGCTCCTGGCCCTCACCCCCGCCGCGCTCGGTGCTCAGGCACCCCCGCCGCCGCTCGACCAGCTGGTCACGCGATTCGCCGCCAGCTCGGCGGTGTCCGGGTATGAACGGGCACTGGCGGACACGTTGCTTCGTTTGCTGCCCGGTAGTCGCCGGGACCGCGCCGGCAACATCATTCTGACGTTAGGCCATGGTGAGCCGAAGCTGCTCATCGCCTGCCCGCTGGATGAGCCGGGATTCGTGGTTGGCGGCATTCGGGAGGATGGTTATCTGACGCTGCGCCGTGCCGGCCCCTCCCCCGGACCGCTGGCTGACCAGCAGGTCGAGGGCCAGCGGGTCACGATCTTCGGGCGGAACGGGCCGGTACCCGGCGTGGTCGGGGTGCGGTCCACCCACCTCACCCGCGGCCGAGCGGTGAGCGACGCTCCGTTCACCTTCGACGAGGCCTTCGTCGACGTCGGCGCCGGGAGTGCGGCGCAAGTCGCCGGGCTCGGCATCGAGGTCCTGTCGGTGGTGACACGCGCAAAGGCGCCGCAGCGCTACGGCGACAGCCTGCTCGCTGCACCGTTGGCGGGGCGGCGGGCCGCGTGCGCCGCGCTGCTTCGGGCCAGCCAGCAGGCCCGACCACCACGCGGCAGCGTCGTCATCGCCTTTGTGGTGGAACAGAGCTTCACCTGGCGCGGCCTCCGGACGGTGGCACGTACGCTGGGGCCGTTCACCGATGCCGTGCTGCTCGATGCGACCAGCGCCACCACGCAGGACAGCCGCCCGCCCTCTCCCGACCCAACCTACCTCGCGAATTACGAGGTGTGGGGCCTCCCGGTGCGCTACGGCGGAACTCCGGCGGAAACCGTCTCGCTTGCTGCGGCGGCGCGGATGGAGCGCGGGCTCGTCGTCCGGATCGGGGGTGGTGAATGAGCCGGCTCGGACTGTGCCTCACCGCCGCCACGCTGGCGATCGGGTCGCCCATCACGCTGCCAGCGCAACGCCCGATCACGGTGGACGAGGCACAGGGCGTGCTCGCGCCGCTGGTCGAGGCCTATGGCGTGTCGCGGATGGAGCGCCCGGTGCGCCAACTGGTGCAACAGTACCTCCCGGCCTGGGCGCGGGCGGAGACGGATCCCGCCGGCAACCTCTGGGTGCGTGCGGGCCGCGGTGATCCGCTCGTGGTCTTCGTGGCGCACCTCGACGAGATCGGCTTTCGGGTCACCGGGATTCGGGATGACGGGCAGCTGCTGCTGGAGGCCGCGGGCGGTTTCTTTGCCTCGCTCTATGAGGCGGAGCCGGCGCTGGTCCATACCGGCAGCGGCATCATCCCCGGCGTCTTCACACCGCGAGATTCGGTGATCATGCGGCGGAGTCCCGGAGAAATCCGGGTTGATGTGGGCACCAGCTCACGGGCGGCGACAGCAGCGCTGGGCATCATGGCGGGCGCCACCGTGACGATGCCCAAGCAGTACGTCCGGCTCGCGGGCACGCGCGCGACGGGCCGGTCGTTTGATGACCGGGTCGGCTGTGCGGCGCTGCTGCTGGCGCTCAGCCGGATCGATCCCGCCAAGCTGCGCCACGCCGTCGCCTTCGTCTGGAGCGTACGGGAGGAGATTGGACTGGAGGGTGCAGGCGTCGCGGCCGATGCGCTGGGCTCGTCGACCGGGCGGGTGCATGCCATCGACACCTTCGTCTCGTCGGATGCACCGCTCGATCCCAGGGCCTACGCCCTGGCGCCGCTGGGTCAGGGCCCGGTGATCCGCGCGCTGGACAACAGCTATGCGGCGCCGCCGGCGCTGGTGGATTCACTCCGGGCGTTGGCGAAAGCGGCAGGGGTGCCGCTGCAATACGGGACGACGAGCGGGGGCAATGATGGGTCGGAGTTCGCGGCGTGGGGCGTGCCCGGCGTCGCATTGGGCTGGCCGCTCAGGTACTCCCACTCTCCGGTGGAAACGATCGACCTCCGCGATGTGGTGCATCTCGCGGAGGTCGTCCGGCGGATTGTCGAGCGGTGGTAATGAGAATCTATTCGATGCTTGGCAAGGTTGTTTGTTGGATCGCCAATCTCACGGTGGGTGATGAATGGCACCGTTTGAAGCCAGGCCTTGTTGCGCTCGCGAGTGAGATCACCATCGGGAGACTACCGAGCCCGCCGCTCGAAGCGGTCCAACTATTGATTTCTGGGGAGGATCATCGCCATGGTATCCATTCAGGATTCGATCTCGTAGCAATCGCGCGGGCAATCTACCGGAGGCTCCTCCTGGGGCGAGTTGAAGGCGCGAGTACGATTCCACAGCAACTTATTCGGGTCGTCAGCGGGCGATACGAGCGGACAATGTCTCGCAAGTTACGCGAGATACTGCTGGCAACGCTCCTCGACCGCGAATTGCCCAAAGCGACAGTCCCGAAGCTATACCTCACCATTGGATTTTACGGGACGGGGATGAACGGGCTTGGACCTGCGTGTGCTCGGCTTGGGTTTCAGGTTACAAGAATGTCCTTGGCTGATTCTGCGCAGGTTGTAGCGAGATTGAAATACCCTGAGCCGCGCAGAATGTCTGTCGCGAAACAAGCGCGGATCCGGCGTCGTGTTCAACACCTGCTTGCCCTGAGATCCGTTCACCTTCTCGATCACACCTACGACCATCTGGGAGGAACTAGCAATGACGCAGCCCTTCACTGTGCCAGGGAGTGGCTGCGCCCTGCGGCCACCGTTCCCGGAATCGGAGGCCTTCATCGGCCTGATTAGGACGATTGATGGACGGTTTCGGCGTAGTCTCGTGCGGCAATGGCTCACTGAGGGTGTGCCATTTGCTTTCCGCGATTGCCCGCTCCTTTATGAGCTCGTTCGGGAATGGATCGCGGGCGATCTTGGCATAGCACCTCATGACATAACGATCATTGGTAGCGGTCGAATTGGCTTTTCGCTTGCGCCCCCTCCGGACTGGGGCTCGCCATTTGGTCCCGACTCAGACTTGGACCTAGCCATCGTAAATCCAGTGACCTTCGGTACAACTGCAGAGGCGTTTCGACAGTGGAATTCAGACTATGATGCCGGCGTGGTCAAGCCTCGCAGCGAAAGGGAGAGAGAACTGTGGGACGAGAACGTGAAAAGGGTTGCGGACAACCTTCCTGATGGGGTGATTGATCCAGGCAAGATACCCTTGTGGAACCGCTATCCCATCTCACAGCGCATTCGTCAGTGTGCCGACGAACTCAGGCAAAAGCTCCGAGCCAGCAAACCACCGCCGGTGACGGTGAAGGCTTCGTTTAGGGTCTACAAAGACTGGGACGCGCTGACGAAGCGGGTTGCCAGCAATCTTGGTAAGGCCACAAAGGTAGGTGAATAGGCCTTGCGCCGTGAGTCGCATACTGCATATTTATGCCTTATGCAGACTCTGGCGCTCGCCTTCTCCGGCGGACTCGATACCTCCCTGTGCGTGCCCTTCCTCACCGAGCGGGGCTGGGCCGTCCATACCGTCTACGTGAACACCGGCGGGGCCACTCCCGCCGACCTCGACGCGATTGCCCGCCAGGCGGCTGCGGTGGGCGCGGTGGAGCATCACGTCGCCGACGCGCGACAGGCCGTCTTCGACCGGTTTGTCCGCTACCTCATCCAGGGCAACGTGCTTCGCGGCGGGGTCTACCCGCTCTCCGTTGCGGCGGAGCGCACCCAGCAGGCGCTGTCGGTGATCGAGGTGGCGCGGCAGATCGGCGCGACCGCCGTCGCCCATGGCTCGACCGGCGCGGGCAATGATCAGGTGCGCTTCGATATCGCCTTCCGGGTGCTGGCGCCGGAGCTCGAAGTGATCACCCCGATCCGCGACGAGGGCATTCAGCGCGACTGGGCCATCAACTACCTGGAGCAGCGCTCGCTGCCGGTGCCGCCAAAGGCGGGGGCCTATTCGATCAATCGCGGTCTCTGGGGCACCACCTGGGGCGGAGGCTGGACCCACGATACCTGGGCCGGGCCGCCCGCCGAGCTGCTGCAGCCACCGGCGGACGCCCCGGCGCCGCGGGAGCTGGTGCTTGGCTGGGAGCGCGGGGTGCCGATGCAGCTCGATGGCGCTGCCATTCAGGGACCGGAGCTCATTCGCCTGCTGGGCGACCTCGCGGAGCAGTATGGCATCGGCCGCGGCATCCACGTCGGCGAAACAGCCCTCGGCATCAAGGGGCGGATCGGATTCGAGGCGGGTGCCGCGCTGATCCTGATCGCGGCGCACCGCGAGCTCGAGAAGCTGGTGCTCACCAAGTGGCAGACCTTCTGGAAGGACCAGCTCGCCACCTTCTACGGCGACCGGCTGCACGAAGGGCATTACTTCGACCCGGCGCTGCGGGATATCGAGGCGCTCCTCGCCAGCAGTCAGGAGCGGGTGAGCGGCGAGACCCGGGTGCTGCTCGCGGCCAGCCGGTTCCAGGTGGTCGGCACCCGGAGTCCGTTCTCGATGATGGACCGCGCGGTCGCCACCTACGGCGAGGAGAATCGGCTGTGGAGCGGCGCCGAAGCGCGGGCCTTCAGCCGCGTGTCGGCGGTGCCGGAGTTGTTGGCGAGCAAGGTGGCACAGAAGGTGGCAGGTGGCAGGTGACAGGTGGCAGGAACCAACCGGGCGCCTGGCATTTGTCCTTGCTGCCACCTGCTGACTGCTCCCTGCCACCTGCGCACGCACAATGGAGACCCGACAAATGGTGAAGACCACCCGTATCCGTCTCGATCGCATCTCGTCGAGCACTCGGAACGCGCAGCTGGCGAATGAAGTCATCGTGGGCGACGAGATCGTAGCCGCCGAGGGCTATGTGCTGGCCGTGCGGATTCTGCACGACAAGTCGAGCTACAACACCGTCGAGGACCGCGCCGGCCGGATGGTGGCGTTGCGTGCGGGCGATGTGCTGGCGGGTACCCTCGGCCATCGGCGTGCGCTGCGGGGCTATGCTGGCGTCGTGCCCGCGTCGATCAGTGTCGGCGATACGATTGAGGTGCTGAACCTCGGTGGCATTCTCGGTACCTGTACTTCGGCGACGCCGGAGAATGGCTCGCCGTTCAAGGCCGAAGTCCTCGGGGCCATTCTCGCCTTTCCCGAGCTGGGCGATCGCATCGGCCGGCCGGCGCACATCCGGGATCAGGCGGTCCCGGTCGCGGAGCGGCTGGAGCAGCAGATTCCAGTGGTATATGTCGCGGGCACCTGCATGAATGCCGGCAAGACCGTGGCGGCAACCGAGCTGGTGCGGGGATTGAGCCGTTCCGGGCTGCGGGTCGCGGCGTCCAAGCTCACCGGCGTGTCGCTTATGCGCGACGCCCTGTCGATGCTCGACGCCGGTGCGGTCGCCGCGCTGACCTTCAACGACATCGGGATCGCCACGACCCGCGCCGGCCTCACCGTCCCGGCGGCCAAGGGCATCTTCAACCGGCTGGCGGCCGCCAAGCCGGATGTCATCGTGGCGGAGCTGGGCGACGGCATCCTCGGCGAGTATGGCGTGCAGGATATCCTCAAGGACGCCGAACTCACCGGCGTCGGGGCGGCGTACGTCATGGCGGCGCCGGACCCGGTGGGCTGCTGGGGTGCGGTCACCCTGATGCGGGATCTCTTCAACTTGCCGGTGACGGTGCTCACCGGCCCCGCGACCGACAACGAAGTCGGCCGCGATTACATCCAGAAGGAGCTCGGCCTTCCCTCGCACAATGCGCTGCGCCACGCCGCCGGGCTGGTCGAAGTCGTGCGGGCGGCGTTCGACCAGCATGTGGCGGCGGCGGACAGTCGCCGGCTTGTCGCCGCCGCACGCTGATCCTCGACGCTGAATCGCCCATGTCGCTTCGCGTCGCTGTCATCGGTGCGGCCGGCTATGCCGGTGGTGAACTGCTCCGCCTTCTGCTGCAGCATCCCGAGGTGTCGGGACTCGTGGCGACCAGTCGGAGCAAGGCGGGCACGCCCATCGGAGAGGTGCATCCGGCGCTCGCGCTGCTGACGGAGGTCCGATTCTCCGGGGCGACCCCGGCGGAGGCGGCGCGTGAGGCGGACGTCGTGTTCCTGGCGCTGGAGCATGGTGAATCAGGCAGGATTGCCGGCGAGATCCTCGCGGCCGGACCCCAACTCGTCATCGATCTCGCGGCGGACTTCCGGGTGAGCGACCTCGAGCTCTACAGCCGGTTCTACGGCCCGCATCCGTCGCCGGAGCTGGTGCCGCTGTTCAGCTATGCCCTGGCCGATGTCCTGGGAACCACGCTGTTCGGTGCAAAGGCGCTGGCCGCGCCCGGCTGCTTCGCGACCGCGGCGCAGCTGGTGCTCTGGCCGCTGTCGCAGGCGGGTCGTGATGTATTCCCGGTGCTCTTCGCGGTGACCGGTTCCAGCGGGAGCGGAGTAAGTCCCAAGCCGACCACGCATCACCCAGCGCGGGCGCACAACCTGTTCGCCTATTCGGTGCTGAGCCACCGGCACGAGGCAGAGATTCTCCAGCGCTGGCGTGGCTGGACCGGCCGACGCGATGCGCGGGCCCGGCTGATGACCCACTCCGGCCCGTTCGTTCGTGGCATTCACCTGACCATGCACGTGGATCTGGGGGCACCGGCCGCGACCCATCCCGATCTCGCCGGAGTCTTCCGGAAGGCCTACGACGGCCGCCCCTTCGTGCGGATCGTCGACCAGCCCCCCGAACTGACGCACGTGGTGGGGACCAACTACGCGCTGATCCATGTCGTGCAGTCGTCGGACGGTCGCGAGGCGCAGGTCATGGTCGTGATCGACAACCTGGTGAAGGGTGCCGGTGGTCAGGCGGTGCAGGCGATGAACCTCGCGCTCGGGTTGCCGGAGACGGCGGGGCTGGGGTTTGGGGGGATATTTCCGTGTTGAGACGGCAGGCGCTAGGGAGTAGGCGGTAGGCGGTAGGGAGTAGGCGGTAACAGATCGATCTGCTTTAGCCAACGGCCAACGGCTGACGGCTGACGGCTGACGGCTGACAGCTGATGTCTGAACGCTCCACCCGGAGTCCCACGAATGCCCCACACTGCGGCCCGCCCTTCGGCGCTGCTGCCCGTTTACGCCCAGTTTCCCGTCCGGCCGGTGTCGGGGCGGGGATCGTGGCTTATCGACGAGGCTGGTGAGCGGTGGCTCGACGCCTACGGCGGGCATGCGGTCTCATCCACCGGGCACAGTCATCCCGCCGTGGTGCGGGCCGTCGCCGAGCAGGCCGCGGCACTCCTGTTCTACTCGACAGCTGTGCCGCACCCGAATCGTGAACGGCTGGCGGAGCGACTCGTGGCACAGTGCCCTGCGCCGCTGGCGCGCGCCTTCTTCTGCAACTCCGGTGCGGAAGCGAACGAGAACGCGATGCACATTGCCCGCAAGCACACCGGGCGCACGCCGGTAGTATCGCTGGAGGGCGGATGGCACGGCCGGACAGTCGCCTGTCTCGCCGTGACGGATGGCGCGAAGTACGAGGCGGGTGCCCTGCGCGCGGGCATGCCGATCGGCCGGAAGATTCCGTTCAACCGGCTCGACGGGCTGGACCGCGCGATCAATCCCACCGTCGCCGCCGTGATCCTCGAGCCGGTGCAGGGGATGGCCGGTGCCCGCGACTGCGATCCCGGCTTCCTGCGCCGGATCCGGGAGTTGTGCACCGAGCATGGCGTCGTGCTGATCTACGATGAAGTGCAGTGCGGCGTGGGACGCACCGGGCATTTCACCGCAGCGGAGTCGTTCGGCGTCACGCCCGACATCATCACCTTCGCCAAGGGGCTGGCCTCCGGGATGCCGATCGGCGCGGTGATCGCATCCGATGCCGTGACCGCGACGATCACCACCGGCGATCTCGGCAGTACCTTCGGCGGCGGTCCGGTGCCATGTGCGGCGGCACTCGCGACGCTTGATGTCATCGCGGACGAGGGATTGCTGGCGCACGTGCGTGACGTCAGTGGCTACATCGTCGCAGCGGCACACCGGTTGGGCCGCTCGCGGATTGTGGCGGTCCAGGGACGCGGCCTCCTGCTTGGCCTGCGGCTGGCACGACCCGCCGCGGAGGTGCAGCAGGCGCTCTTCAGCCGGCGGATCCTCACCGGCGCGGCGGCAGACCCGGCGGTGCTTCGCCTCCTGCCGCCGCTCACCTTCTCGCGGCAGGAAGCGGATCTCCTCTTTACCGCCCTGTCGGAGGTGCTGGCATGACCAAGCGGGATTTTCTCACGGTCGAGGACTGGGCCCCGGCCGAAATCGATGCGCTGCTCCTGCTGGCGGCGAAGGTCAAGCGCGGCGAAGTCCTGGGCGGGCTGGAGCGCAAGGTCATGGCCATGGTGTTCATGGATCCGAGCATGCGCACCCGCACCAGTTTCGAGGCGGCGATGTTCCTGCATGGTGGCCACGGCGTGGTGCTCGAGCCGGGTCGCAGCAGCTGGAGCCTGGAGACCGAACCGGGCGCCGTGATGGACGGGACGACCGTCGAGCACATCCGCGATGCCGCGCAGGTGCTCGGCCGGTACGCCGATGTGGTCGGTATCCGCGCCTTTCCCCGGGGCGGGAGCTGGGCCGAGGCGCGCGAGGACCGGGTCGTGCGGGATTTCGCGCGGTACTGCGAAAAGCCGGTCATCAACATGGAATCGGTGCGGCGGCACCCCTGCCAGCAGCTGGCCGACGCACTGACGATCCGGGAGAAGATCGGCCAGCCGCAGGGAAAGCGATTCGTACTCATGTGGGCCTGGCATCCCAAGGCGCTGCCGACGGCGGTGCCGGCCAGCGCGGCGCTGGCCGCAGCCCACCTGGGCATGGAGGTCGTGATCGCGCGCCCGGAGGGCTATGAGCTCGACCCCGAGGATACTGCGCTGATTCGGAAGATCGCCCAGGCCCAGGGCGGCGAGTTCGTGCACATCATTCCCGACCCCGATGAGGCTGTGGTCGGGGCGGATGTGGTCTACGTGAAGTCGTGGGGCTCGCTGCGGCACTTCGGGCAGCCGGAGGTGGAGGCCGCTGGCCGCTCCGACCTGCGCGACTGGCGCCTCACTTCGCAGCGGCTGCGTTCGACCCGCGCCGGCAAGGCGGCGGTGATGCACTGCCTCCCGGTGAGGCGCAACGTCGAGATCGATGACACCGTGCTCGACGGGCCGGCCTCGGTCGTGGTCGACCAGGCGGAAAACCGGCTGCACGTGCAGCGGGCGCTGTTGCTCGGACTGATTGGGGAACGGGGAACGGGGAAGGGGGAACGGTAACATGACCCCCGTTCATCACTGGACTCCCGTTCCCCGTTCCCGGTTCCCCTTCACCTCAACGCTGATCCCATGACCATCGACACCACCAAGGGCATCGCCGGTCTCAAGGGCGCGCTCCGCTACGTGCGGGCCTATCGGGACCATACCTTTGTCGTCAAGCTCGGCGGCGATGTGCTCGCCGATCCCGAGGCGCTCGATCGCGTCGCCGGCCAGCTCGGGCTGCTCTCCTCGCTCAGCATCCGTGTCGTCGTGGTGCATGGTGGTGGACCCCAGGCAAGCGCCCTCTCGCGCCGGCTCGGCAGCGAGCCGCAGATCATCGCCGGCCGCCGGGTCACGGATGACGCGGCGCTGGAGGTCGCGAAGATGGTTTATGCCGGCTCGCTCAACGTGAATCTGCTCGCCGCCCTCCGGGCTCACGAGATCCAGGCCGTGGGACTGTCGGGTGTCGATGCCGACCTGCTCACCGCCCACCGTCGCCCGCCGGTTGGGGTCACTGATGACGCCGGCGTGAAGCGCACGGTGGACTATGGCCATGTGGGCGACATCGACCGGGCCGACCCCCGGGTGTTGAGCACGCTGCTGGATGCGCGCTTCGTGCCCGTGGTGGCGAGCCTCGCCGGTGACAGCGACGGCAACGTCTACAATGTCAACGCCGACACGGTCGCGGAGTCGCTCGCCGTCGCCCTCAAGGCGCAGAAGCTGATCTTCTTGACCGGCGCGCCCGGCGTGCTCCGAGACCGGAACGATCCCTCGAGCCTTGTCACTTTCGCCGACCCCGACGATCTCGCCGGCCTGATGGCGAGTGGCAGCCTGTCGGGGGGCATGCGGCCCAAGGTCGAGGCCTGCATCCGGGCGGCGACCAGCGGGGTCGAGCGGACCCACATCATCGATGGTCGCGCACCGGATTCGCTCCTGCTCGAAGTGTTCACCGGTGCGGGGTTTGGCACCATGATCGTTGGACGGAAAGAAAAGGCGACCTACCTTGGCGTGGACCTCGCGACCTGAGATTGCCCTCCTGCGGGACCTAATCGCGCTGCACTCGGTGAGTGGGACCGAGGAGACGATCGCCCGGTGGGTGGAGCAGTGGGCGGTTGGTGCCGGACTGCGGGCGATGCGGGATGACGCGGCGGTCACCATCTCGGTGGCCGGCGCCACCGCGGGGCCGACGCTCGCCTTTGTCTCGCACCTTGATACCGTTCCGGCGGGGGAGGGATGGACCAGGCCCGCCTTTGAACCCACGATCGAGGGCGACCGGTTGTACGGCCGCGGTTCGGGCGACGCCAAGGCGTCCGTCGCCAGCATGCTCATGGCGGCCCGGGATCTGGCCGAGTCAGGCGGGCCGGCGCGCGGGCGGTTGCTCGTCGTCCTCGGGTATGAAGAGGAGACAAAGCACACCACGATGGGGGCCGCGGTCGAGCGGCTCGGCGTCATCGATGCCGCCGTCGTGGGGGAGCCCACCAACCTGGACATCGCGATCGCGCAGCGGGGACTCATGATGGTCGACCTTGTCGCCCGCGGCCTGCAGCGCCACGCCGGCTACGCCGCCGACAACCCTGATTTCACCAACGCCATCGTCGAGCTGAGCCGTAACGTCGCCCGGCTGCCCGAGCTCTTCCGCGAGCGGGTGCATCCCATCCTCGGTATCGCGACCGCCACGCCGACGATGCTCGAAGGCGGCGTGAGCCGCAACGTGACCCCGCCAGTGGCACGCGCCGTCCTCGATGTCCGCAGCACGCCGAACTGGACCCATGCGGAACTCGCCGAGGCGCTGGGCGCGGCCCTGGATGTCGAAGTCGTGGTGACGTCCGACCGGCTCGTCCCGTGCGAGACACCGGCCGGGTCCCGGCTGCTGGCACTGGCGAGCCAGGTGCGGCCGGCCGGGAAGCAGTTCGGTTCTCCCACCTGCTCCGACTGGGTATTCTTGCGGGACCGCGATGCCATCAAGTGCGGGCCCGGCACCAGCCGCAGGTCGCACACGCCCGATGAGTACGTCGATCTTCCGGAAGTCTCGGAGGCGCGGACCTTCTACCGCCAACTGGCGCAGGCCTATCTGACATGACGCCCAAGCCGCCCAAGAAGAGCGCCGGCACAGCCGGCCCGCCGGCCACGCTCTGGGTTGCCAGCCACGCACTCGACCGGCAGATGCTGGACTACACTGCTGCTGAAGACCGGCTGTGGGATGCCCGGCTGCTCGCCTGGGATATCCTGGGCAGCCTTGGCCACATCGAGGGACTGCGTGCCTCGAAGCTGCTGAAGGACGGCGAGTATCAGCGGTTGCGGGCCGGTCTGCGCCAGGCGCTGCGCGAGGTCGACGCCGGTCGCCTCGGCCTGGGCCCGGAGCACGAGGATGTGCACACCGCCGTCGAGGACTGGCTGGTGCGACAGGTCGGGCCTGTCGGGGAGCGGCTGCACACCGGTCGCTCCCGCAATGATCAGGTCGCCGTCGACCTGCGACTGTACCTCAAGAACCGGCTGCTCCTGCTCCAGGATGAGGCGCTGGATCTGGTCGAGGGGCTGGTGAACTTCGCGCACCAGCATCAGCGCGTGTTGTGGCCCGGGTACACCCATACCCGCCGGGCCATGCCGTCATCTGCCGGTCTGTGGGCTGCGGCCTTTGCCGAAGGCCTGCTGGACACCGCCGAATGCCTCCCGTCACTCTGGGCCAAGGTGGACCGCTCGCCGCTGGGGAGCGCGGCGGGGTACGGTGTCCCGCTACCCCTCAAGCGCGAGGTCGCGGCCCGTGCCCTCGGCTTCCGGGAGATCGAGCATAACGTGGCACTGGTGCAGAACGGTCGTGGCAAGCTCGAGGCCATGGTCCTGTTCTGGTGCAGCCAGATCGGTCACGAACTGAGCAAGCTATCCACCGATGTGATCCACTTCAGCTCGGATGAGTGCGGGTTTCTGATCCTGCCGGCCGATCTCGCGACCGGATCGAGCATCATGCCTCACAAGCGGAATCCGGATCTCTTCGAGCTGACCCGGAGCCGGGCGGCCGCGCTCGAGGGCGATCTCCTGACGCTGCTCCAGATCAAGAGCAAACTCGCCAGCGGCTATCATCGCGATTTCCAGCTGCTCAAGGAGCCGCTGATTCGGGGGATCGGGTCCACCGCGCAGATGCTGGCCGTTCTGGCCGCGGCGATTCCCCGGCTCGGGGTGAACCGGGCCCGCGGTCTCGACGCGCTGGGCGGTGGCGCGCTGGCTACCGACGAGGTCATGCGACGGGTGGAGTCGGGGACCCCGTTCCGTCGCGCATACAGGGAGGTGGCCGCCGCG
>JANMYS010000052.1:0-2816 GCA_031382385.1 Gemmatimonadota bacterium | reverse complement strand
AGGCAGCTGCTTCTCGCGATTCAGTCGGTCGCGAAGGCTCTCTCCTTCGATGAACGGCATCACATAGAAGAGGTAAGACGCCTCCTGACCGTCTGACCGTCCGACCGCCTGACCGCTGTCAAACAGCGGCAGGATATGCGGATGCTGCAGATTGGCCGTGGTCTTGATCTCGGAGAGGACTCGGTCGGCGCCGATCACAGCAGCGAGGTCGGGCCGCAGCACCGTCACCGCGACCTTGCGGTCGTGCTTGAGATCGTGGGCGAGATAGACCGTGGCCATGCCGCCGGCGCCTAACTCACGCTCGATGCGGTAGCGGTCGGACAGGGCGGCGGTAAGCCGCTCGGCAGCTGCACTCACGGCTTGACCTTCAGCTTTGCGTTCAGCTCCGCCAACCATTGCTCCCCGTACACCAGCTCGCCTGGTACGCTGTTACCCAGCTCCCGGATCATCACGAAGCGGCGGTCGCCCGGCGCCACATCGTATTGCGGCCGGTTCCGCGCCGCGTAGTAGCCCGCCACCGGAAACAGCGGCTGAGGAATGCCCGGCGAGAACACCGGTCCCGGCGGCACAGCGACGGTCACCAGCTTCCCGCCGCTCTTGAAGTACAGCTCCCGCCCGGTGCGGGACCAGCGCGGCTCCGAGCCACCATCGCGGGAGACCAGCCGCCGGGACCGGCCGTCGGGGAACGACACCACGTTGACCTCGTCGCGACCCGTCGCATCGGAGCTGTAGGCCAGCCACCGGGCGTCCGGCGAAAGCGCAATCTGCAGGGTGTTGCTCTTGTCGACCGCCATCGGAATCAGGGTCGTGTCGCCGCTGGTGCGCCGGGCGTAGATGTTGCCTCCGCCGTCCGGCTCGTCGGTACGGAAGACCAGCCACTGCCCGTCCCGCGAGTACTCCGCTTCCCACACGCCGGACTGGTGATCCAGAATCCGCTCCGCCGGTGCGCTCCCATCGGCCCGGCTCACATAGACATCGTTGTCGTCCTGGGTTCGGGCACCGTTGCGGTTCGAGGTGAACAGGAGCGAGCCGCCGTCGGCGGTCCACCACGGTCGCCAGTTCACACCCGCTTCGCTGGTCAGTCGCTGCCGGTCCCCGCCAGAGCGCCAGACCCAGAGCTGGGTCGATTCGTCCCGCAGGCTCACCGCCAGTGCCTTTCCATCCGGCGAGAGCGCGGGGTACTCGAACCGGCCGTGCCAATCCGGATCGAGCGGTTCGGCGACACCCTCCCGGCTCACCCACACCAGTTCGGATGGAGTGATGCCGCCACCGCCTGACGTATAGAGCACAGCGCCGGAGGCGGAGAGCGTGAAGCTCCCCGGCGCCACACCGTCGATCACCGGCACGGCGCCCCCGCGCAGCGCCATCTGCTCGGCGTCAAAGGGTGCCGCGTAGAGTCCGCCGGCCCGGTCGGTGTAGAGCAGTTGCCCGGTGGGTGCGTACCAGACGCCGGCGGCCTGGTCGATCAGCAGCCGGGCGCTGTCGGCCGCGAAGTCGAAGACGTAGATCGCGGAACTGATCGAGCAGTTGCCGGTGCACGCCGTATAGAGGAGCCCCCGGCTCTCGGGGAGGGGCCACAGCGTGGTCGGGAGGATGCGCGACTCACTCCCCACGTCCCGGCTCGCCCCGGCCGTGCGGCCTTGGCCCCCGACTCGGCGCAGCTTTCGCCCCGCACCCAGATAGGCGATGGTCCCGTCATCCAGCCAGGCTCCGGTCATCGTGACGCTGTTCGCGTCCTCCGCCAGTGTGACGGCACCGCCCCCCTCGACCGGCACCTTCCGAAGCTTGCCCTCGTCCGTGAAGTAGCCGATCCACTCACCATCCGGAGAGAAGAAGGGGGAATAGCCGCCCTCCGTCCCGGCCAGCGGCCTCGGCTCGGCCTCATTCCGCAGCTTCCGGAACAGCCGGTCGCCGCCCTCGGAGGAGTCGCCGAAGACGATGCTCGACCCATCCGGCGCGATGGCCGCCTGGATGGCGACGCGTTGCACTCCGGGCGCCAGAATCGATGGAAAGGCGCGCCGCCACAGCACCACCCGCTGGCGGCTAGCCGCCGGCGCCGGAGTGGCACGCATCCATCCGGCGATGGTTGTGAGCAGCAGGACGGCACACAGACCGAGCGCGGCGTAGAGCGGGCGCGACGGCACAGCGGTGCCGCCGGAGGAGCGAGGCCGCGCGCCGGACGACGCACCCGCCATGGTGAACCCGGGGGTTGCCAAGGCCTCACTGAACTGCGCCGCGCTGGCAAATCGATCCGCCGGCAGTTTCTCCAGCGCGGTGAGCACCGCCGCCTCGACCTGCGGCGGGATGGACTTCCGCTGGTGGGCGAGTGAGGCCGGCTCGGCGGTCATCACCTTGGCCACGATCGCCTGGGCGGTGGGACCGTTGAACGGCGGCTCGCCGATCAGCAGCTCGTAGAGCACGCAGCCAAGCGCGTATACGTCCGAACGGGCGGTGATTTCCCGTTCCCCCATCGCCTGCTCGGGCGACATGTAGGTCGGCGTGCCGAGCGACATCCCGGTCTCGGTCATCCGGCTGCCGCCCGCCTTGCTCGCGGCCAGCGCGATACCGAAGTCCGCCACCAATGCGCGGCCATCGTGCAGCAGGATGTTTTCCGGCTTGATGTCGCGGTGGATCACGTTGTGGCGGTGGGCGTAGTCGAGCGCGCCGGCGACTTCGGTGGCGATGCGCACCGCGTCGGCTATAGGCAGCTGCTTCTCGCGATTCAGTCGGTCGCGAAGGCTCTCTCCTTCGATGAACGGCATCACATAGAAGAGGTAAGACGCCTCCTGACCGTCTGACCGTCCGACCGCCTGACC
>JANMYS010000016.1:0-3354 GCA_031382385.1 Gemmatimonadota bacterium | reverse complement strand
GTCGCCCGTAATTCGTGCGGCCTTGCCTTCCGCCGGGGAGCACATTCATTTCGCCGGGTCGGCATCCCATGCCGGCCCGGTTTCCCCATTCAGGAGGTAGTGCATGCGCTGTCGCTCCCTGACGCTGGCCCTCGCGGCCATCGCCGCGCTGGTTCCTGCCTTCACATCCCTTGTTGCCCAAGTGCCCGGCGCCGAGCAGCAGATCGCTGGTGCCGTCAGTGCCGCGCCCGAGGGCATGCGGGCCAAGGCGACGGTGATCGGCTATCGCAACTACCACCGCATGGTCACGCTGCGCGAAGGCACCAACGAAATGGTCTGCCTGGCGGATGATCCCAGCGAATCCAGCTGGCATGTCGCCTGTTATCACCGGGATCTGGACCCGTTCATGGCCCGAGGGCGGGCGCTGAATGCTGCGGGAGCCAGCCGGAGCGAGATCGACAGCATCCGCAATGCCGAGATCCTGGCCGGTACGCTGAAGATGCCGGAGGGTCCGCACGCGCTGTTCAACCTCTTTGCCTCGGGCGACAGCGTCGATGCAGCAACAGGGCTCGCCCATGGCACAACCGCAATGCAGTCGGTGTACATCCCCTATGCGACCGCCGAAAGCACCGGCCTGCCCGCCCGTCCCGGCAACGGTCTCCCGTGGATCATGTATCCCGGAAAGCCGTGGGCGCACATCATGCTGATGCGCTGAACCTCGCCGCTCACCCGCCGGCGCGCCGCCGCGCGCCGGCCCCGGGATTCCATGGACCCCATCGAACAATCGTGTTTCTGGCTGGCCGGCCTGCCCCCGCGTGACACGCGGGCGCTGGCCGCACGCGCCGATGCCGAGATCGCGATCGTGGGCGCCGGCTACACCGGGCTGTGGACCGCGATCTTTCACAACCAGCTCGAGCCCGGGCTCGACGTCGCCGTGGTGGAGCAGGGCATCGCCGCCTATGGCGCCAGCGGGCGCAACGCCGGGATGCTGTCGGAGACCGTCGACCACAGTCACGGCCTCGCGATGCAGCACTTCGGTCTCGAGGAGGCGCGCCGCCTCGCCGCGCTCGGGGAAGCCAACGTCGCCGAGCTGGCCGCGTTCCTCGTCGCGCGGGGCATCGACTGCAGTTACGAGCCGACCGGACGGCTGCTCGCGGCCCTCACGCCGGCGCATCTCGAAGAGTCCCACCGAAATGTGGCGCTCGCCCGCGAGCTCGGAATCACGACCTGGCGTTTCCTCGACCAGGCAGCCCTGCAGGCGGAGGTCCATTCGCCGCTCTATCAGGGAGGGGTCGCGGTGCAGGGCGGGGGGATCCTCGACCCCGCCCGTCTGACCGATGGATTGCGCCAGGAGGCGGAGCGACTGGGGGTGCGGGTCTTTGAGCGGTCTCCTGTCAGCGTCGTCGAGCCGGATGGCGACGGGGTCGTCGTCCGTACCGCGCTGGGCGAGCTTCATGCGCGGCGGGCGGTACTCGCCACCAGCGCCTATACCCATCATCTGCTGCCCGGCATCACCTGGCGCTTCATTCCGCTGTACGACTACATCCTGGTGAGCGAGCCGCTGACGAGCGCGCAGCTCGCGACCATCGGCTGGCAGGGACGGCAGGGGATCACCGATGGGCGCACCTTCTTCAACTACTACCGGCTGACAGCGGACAACCGGGTGCTCTGGGGCACGAGCGAAGCGGCCTACTACGCGGGCAACAGCGTGGGCCCGGCCCACGATCATTCGCCGCCGCACTATCGATCGCTCGAAGCCAGCTGGCGGCGTCACTTTCCCGCGCTCGCGGACTTGCGCTGGACCCATCGCTGGGGCGGCGCCATCTGCTCCACGACCCGAATGACCCCGTTCTTCGGTCACGCGCACGGCGGCCGAGTGCTCTATGGCCTTGGCTTCACCGGTCACGGCGTCGGTACCACCCGGATTGCGGGGCGGATCCTGGCGCATCTCGCCCTCGAGCGCTCGAGTGAGCTGCTGCAGCTTTCGCTGGTCACCCACCGGCCGTTCCCCTATCCCCCCGAGCCGCTCCGCGGTCTGGCGGTGAACGCCGTCACCCGCGCCCTCCGCCGGGTCGATGCGGGCGAAGCTCCCAATCTGATGTTGCGGGTACTCGACCGGCTCGGCATCGGGTTCAGCAGTTAGCCTATCATGAAACGTGAAGTGTGCCGAGCCCTCGGGGCACTGCTGCTCTGCGCCCCGCTCGCCGCCGGCGCTCAGTCCGCGCCGACCGGCGCGCTGGCGGGCCGCGTCGTGGCCGCCTCGACACTTCGGCCGGTGGCTGGCGCAATCATCTCCCTCGATGCCTCCACTCGTCAGGCCGAGACCAACGAGCTCGGCGTTTTCCGGTTGGATTCGGTGGCGCCCGGGATCTATACCGTCCGGATCCGGGCGATCGGATTCGCCCCGGCGGCGCGCACCGATGTCGTCGTCAGCAGTGGAAGACCGGGTGAGCTGCTCGTCACGCTGCAGGAACGGCCGGTCGAACTGGCCGAGCTGGAAGTCACGGCGCTGAGCTACTTCCCACCGGCCGCCGATCAATCCGCCAGCACCCAGCAGCTCGGCGCCGAAGAGGTCCGCCGCGCCCCCGGGGTCCAGGAGGATGTGGTGCGCGCGGTGGCGCTGCTGCCGGGCGTCGGCGTGACGACCACATCGCGCAACGATCTGGTCGTGCGCGGGGGCGCGCCGTTCGAGAATCTCTTCGTGGTGGACCATCTCGAGGTGCCCAACGTCAATCACTTCGGCTCCCAGGGATCCACCGGCGGTCCGGTCTCGCTGGTGAACATCGCCCTGGTGGATCAGGTCCAGTTTGCCGCCGGCGGCTTTCCCGCCCGCTGGGGCAACCGGGTCGGCTCCAGCACCGAGATCGATCTGCGGGAAGGGAATCGGCAGCGGATGGCTGGCGAGCTCAACCTCTCGGCCACCGGTTTCGGTGCCATCCTGGAGGGCCCGCTCGGCAAACAGGGCAGTGTCATCGCCAGCGTCCGGCGCAGCTATCTCGACCTGCTCTTCGACCTGGCCGGCTTCAACTTCCTGCCGCGCTACTACGACGCCACCGTGAAAGTCACCCGCCAGCTTGGGGCTCGTGACCGGCTCTCCTGGACCACCGTCGGCGCCCTCGACCGGGTGGATTTCAACAACAAGACGGCGAGTGACCGGGCCGACAACAGCCGGATCCTCCGGCTCAACCAGAACCAGTACTTCTCCGCGCTCACCTGGCAGCATGCCGCCGCCCGGGGCCGGCTCGACGTCACGCTCGGACGGGTGTTCAGCCGCTTCGACGCTTTTCAGAATGACTCGCTCAATCCACCGACGCCTCTGTTCCGTAATCGCTCCACCGAAGGCGAGACGAGCCTCCGCGCCGACTGGCGCCAGAG
>JANMYS010000174.1:0-94060 GCA_031382385.1 Gemmatimonadota bacterium | reverse complement strand
GAGGTTTGCTTGCGCTCGCAGGAGGTCCAGGTTGCTCACCCTGCCGCGGATTGCGGCGCGCTGTCGTATCGGGCCATGGCTCAGCATGCCTGACCTCGCGACACGGGTCCACGACCGCGGGTCGCTCCCTCCCGAGGAGGTCGCGCAAATCGGTCGCGCCATCGCCCTCGCGCTGTCGGCGGCCCATCGGCGCGGCATGCTGCATCGTGATGTGCAACCGGCCAATATCCTGCTGGATGCCGACGGCCGGGCACAACTCGCCGCCTTCGGCGCCACCCGGATTCCCGGTGCGGCCCCGGCCCGCGGGGCCGCAGGCCAGGCCATGGACCGCGACTTTGTCGCCCCGGAGGTGCTCGCTGGACAGCGGGGCGACGCCCGGGCCGATCTCTACGCCCTCGGCATGTCACTCTATTTTGGCTTGACGGGCCGGCTGCCGGAGCGACCATCGCCCCACGCCCCGCCGACAGCCCTGCCCGACGGCCAGCGTCCCGCTCTGCTGCGACCCGACGTCCCCGCCTGGCTGGACGATGCGATCGCACGAGCCACCGCCGCGCTCCCCGCGGACCGGTTCGCCTCCGCCGCGCGGCTGGCGGATGCGCTGACCCGCGGGGAGCGCACCGCTCTAGCGGGAAACGGGGGCATCGGCATAGAGTAGAGTTGTCCCCGCCCCTCCCTCTTCCGGTCCGCGCCAGTGCCCACCATTCGCCTGTACTACACCGACAGCTACCTGACCGCGTTCGACGCCACGGTCACGGACCAGGGCGACGGCGGCCGATCGATCTATCTCGACCGCACCGCGTTCTATCCCACCTCCGGCGGACAGCCGTTTGACACCGGCACACTGAACGGGATCCAGGTGACGGATGTCGTGGACGAGGGGGACCGCATCGCCCACCGGCTGGCGGAACCCCTGCATGCGACCGAGGTGAAGGGACAGGTCGACTGGACCCGGCGCCACGACTTCATGCAGCAGCACACCGGCCAGCATCTCCTCTCCGCGGTCATCGCCGAGCGGCTGGGCCATGCGACGGCGAGCGTGCACTTCGGCGACGAGTCGTCGACGCTGGACCTGGCGGTCGCGGCAATCACACCGGAGGTGCTGCGGCAGGCGGAGCTGTGGGCGAACGAGGTGGTCATGGAAAACCGGGGGGTCTCAGCGAGCACCGAGGAGGCGGCAACCGCCACCGGGCTCCGCAAGGTGCCGGAGCGAAGCGGGCCGCTCAGGATCGTGACGATCGAGCGGCTGGATCGGAGCGCCTGCGGCGGGACCCATGTGTGGGCGACCGGCGAGATCGGCCCGCTACTCATAAGGAAGGCGGAGCGGGTGAAACAGCAGGTCCGGCTCGAGTTCCTCTGCGGCGGCCGGGCGGTGCGACGCGCACGAGCCGACTTCGAGCTGCTCAGCGGTATGGCGGTCGAGGCATCAGTCGGGATTGACGAGGTGCCGGCGACCGTCTCGAAGCTGCGGACCGAACTCAAGACGGGTCTGGCGGAACGGCGGACGCTGCAGGAACAGCTGCACTTCTACCGCGCGGCTGCGCTGCATCACGCCGCCAGCCCCGACACCCGCGGCTGGCGCCACCTGGTGATCGGTAACGACCTGAAGGGCGTGGAGGAGCTGCGCGGTCTCGCGGCGGCGGCCATCGCGCTGCCGGGCACGATCGTGTCGGGCTGCCTCGCCGAGCCACCCACCCTCCTGCTCGCCACCTCGGCCGATACCGGTCTCGACGCCGGCGCCACGCTCAAGCCGGTCCTGGCTGCGCTGGGCGGCCGCGGCGGGGGAAATGCGCGCATCGCCCAGGGGAGCCTTCCCGCGACGGCACCCGCCGGCCTGGCGCTCACCCAGCTGGCCGGCGCGATCGAGCGAATCTCCAGCGGGACCGGCCTGGGCTAGCACCTCCCACCACTGTACCCCGGCAGCCCCACGCTGCACCCGATTCGTCACCGCGACGAGAACGATTCGTCATCCATTCTGCCCGGTCACGTCATCAGCAAACGTTAGACTATCATCACCCTCACATCGAACGATGTGAGGGTGATGCTGGTCACCATTCGAAAGAAAGAGAGTAGCGCCATGCGTACCACACACGGCCCGACCCTGGCCGGCGCGTGGGTCCTGACCGCAGTCCTGGTCGCCACCGCCTGTTCCACCTCCAATCCGCGTCCCCGCTCTCCGGGACTCGAGCACCAGCTGCAGGAGCTGGCACTCGTCGCCGAACGCGACAGCCTGCAGCTGGAGGTGGCGGCCACCGGCAAGCTGCTGACTGACATCGAGGGAGAGCTGGCCCGCGCGCTTCCGGTCGCCCCGCCGAGCGGCGTCGCGGAATCGCCGGGGCTGGAGATCACCAAGGACCGGCGCAGCTATACGCTGGACCGGGTTCGGGAGGTCGCGACGCGTCTGAAGGGCACCGAGGCGCGCCTGGCCACCAGCGAGCGGCGGGTGCGGAAGCTGAGCCAGGCGGTGGACACCCTGACCGAAGGTGCGGCGGCGGCCCGGATCGTCGCGGCGCAGCTGGCGGAGGAAGTTGGCAGCCAGCGGCTGACGATCGACGGCCTCACGGCGCGGGTAGAGGGGCTGCTCACCGAAAACCTGACGCTGGCCGACAGCGTCCACCGCCTGACCGATCGCCAGAGCACGGCGTACTATGTGGTGGGGAGCAGGAAGGAACTGATCCGGCGTGGGGTGCTGGTCGAGGATGGGCACCGCGGCATTCCGCTGGTCGGGCGGCGGGGAGTGACCCCGGCGCGTGAGCTGCCACTGCAGGAGTTCACGTCGATCAACTGGAGCGAGACGAAGGACATCCCGCTGCCGGACGCGAACCGGCGCTATCGGATCGTGAGCCGGCAGAACCTGGCCTCGCTCGACAGCTGGGTGGACAACAAGGGGGCGGTACGCGGCACGATCACCATCGGCGCGCCGGAGTCGTTCTGGGAGCCGTCGAAGTATCTGATCGTGGTGGAGCAGTAGCCGGCGATAGGGAGTAGGCGGTGGGCGGTGGGCGTACTCGCATCGCGCCCATCGCCTATCGCCGTTCCCCCCGCGGCTTCATCGTCCGCCGGCTCGGCTCCGCCTCCAGCGGATTGTCCGGCCAGTGGTGCCGCGGGTAGCGGCCCTTCATCTCCTTCTGCACGTCGAAGTAGCTGGTGCGCCAGAAGCCGGCGAGGTCCTGCGTCACCTGCACCGGACGCTGCGCAGGCGAGAGCAGGTGCATCGTCACCGGCGCCCTGCCGCCAGCCAGCCGCGGCGTCTCGGTGAGGCCGAAGACCTCCTGCAGCTTGACCGCCAGCACCGGCGCCGAGGGATCGGTGTAGTTCACCGTGATCCGGGAACCGCTCGGCACGGACAGGTGGCTCGGGGCGAGTTCGTCGAGCAGGCGTCGTTGCTCCCAGGTCAGCAGATCGAGCAGCAGCCGGTCGAGCGGAAGTCGCTCGAGATCCGCGGCACGGCGCAGCCCGGTGAGGTGGGGCTGCAACCACTCCTCGAGGCGATTCTCCAGTGCGCCATCCGAGACGTCCGGCCAGGGCGCGCCGATCGCCATATAGAGGAAGGCGAGCCGCTGGCGGAGGTGGTGACTTTCCGACCGCCACGGCAGCGCCGCGATTCCTTCCCGCCTGATCCACTGCGCCAGCACCGCGGCGATCTGCACCGGATCGGGAGCCCGGAGCGGCGCTTCCGCCAGAATGATGGCGCCGAGCCGTTCGCGCCGGACAGCGATCACCGCGTGGCTAGTGTCGTCCCAGCCCACCAGTTCCTCCACTTCGCACTGATCGCCGAGGTGTGCCTCCAGGTCAGCAAGCTCGACCGGGGCCGCGAGCCAGATGCGGCTCTCCCGTCGGTCGCCGTCGAGCGCGGCCGCGACGAGGTAGTCGGCCCGGATCAGGGTGGCGGTGTCGGTGGCGGCCCCGGTCCCGTTGCGCAGCAGGAAGCGCCCGGCCTGACCCGGGCGCCGTTGCCCGATCCGATCGGGGTACGCCAGAGCGAGCAGCAGCCCGGTGGATGGCGGAGCCCCAGCCGCGATACCGGTCGCGCCGGCTTCCCGCAGCAGCGTGCGCCAGGTGCGGGCCTCCTGCCGTACGCGGTGGAGCGCGCCCTGGTCCACCGTCCAGCCATGCCAGCGGGGAGGTGTCTCGCGCGAGGCGATCAGATCGAGCCGGAGTTGGAGGTCGGCGTCGGGCGGCCCGAAGTCGCCACGCAGGAGGTCGCGCTCCTCCAGCAGGGCGACGAGATCGGCAGCCGGCGCACCGGCCCCCAGCTCCTGGCCACGGATCAGCAGGTGGGCGAGTCGAGGGTGGGTGCCGGAGTCGGCCATCCGTTTCCCATGCGACGTGATGCGACCGCCGGCGTCGAGCGCGCCGAGCAGGTGCAACAGGGCGCGCGCCTCCGTCAGCGCCGCTGCCGGTGGCCGGTCCAGCCAGGCGAGGTCGCCCGGGTCCTCCACTCCAGCGGCGGCCAGCTCCAGCGCCAGGGGTGCGAGATCCGCTTCCAGGATCTCCGGCGTCGAACGCGGCAGCAGGTGATGATCTTCTGCCGCCGGCCACAGCCGGTAGCAGACACCCGGTGCGGTCCGGCCGGCGCGACCACGCCGCTGATCCGCCGAGGCGCGCGAAACGCGCACCGTCGTGAGCGCGGTCATGCCGGAGCGGGGAGAGAAGCGCGGCACCCGGGAGTAGCCTCCGTCAACGACGATGCGAATGCCTTCGATCGTGAGGCTGGTCTCCGCGATCGAGGTGGCCAGGACGACTTTGCGTTCGCCCGCCCGAGCGGGGCGCAGTGCCGCGTCCTGCTGTGGCCGTGGCAACTGGCCGTGCAGCTGACAAATCGCAATGGAGGAATCGAGTCCGTCGAGCAGGTCTGCCGTGCGGCGGATCTCGCCGGCGCCGGGAAGAAAGACGAGGACGTCACCCTCGTCCTCAGTCAGCGCCTGCCGCACCGCGCCGGCGACGACACCCTCGAGGCGCAGACCGCTCCGCGGGGACAGATACCGTGTCTCGACCGGAAAATCGCGGCCGTCGCTGGTGATGAGCGGCGCGCCGCCGAGCAGGCGGGCGACGGCAGCTCCATCCAGAGTGGCGGACATGACCAGGATCCGGAGATCGGGACGGAGCAGTTCCCGGGACTGCAGCGTCAGCGCGAGTCCCAGATCGGCGTGGAGGCTGCGTTCGTGGAACTCGTCGAAGATCACCAGACCAGCGCGCTCGAGCGTGGGATCGTGCTGCAGCATCCGGGTGAGAATGCCCTCCGTCACGACCTCGATCCGGGTGGCGGGACCGACGACAGACTCGCGCCGAATGCGGTACCCCACGGTTCCGCCCGGGGACTGGCCCAGGGTGGATGCCATGCGCCGCGCCGCGGCCCGCGCCGCCAGACGGCGGGGCTCGAGCAGCAGGATCGATTTGCCCGCCAGCCACGGCTGCCCGAGGAGTGCCAGCGGAACGCGGGTGGTCTTGCCGGCACCGGGGTGCGCCTGGAGGACCGCGCTGCCGGCGGTGCCAAGGGCATCCGCCAGGGCGGGAAGCACCGGCTCGATGGGGAGGGGGTGGGTCACCGGAGCAAAATAGCCCGCCGCGGGTAGCAAGGCTGGCGCTTGAAGCCGGGCCCCAGCGGGTCGATCTTCCCTCCGGATCAGTGCTGTACCGCCAGCGACCAGAGGCTGCCATGCCGGAAGAAATCACCGACCCACCGCCCCGCCCGACGAAGGCCAATATCGACGTCTTCGGGATGAGCCATCAGGGTCTCGAGCGCACCGAGAATCAGGACCACTTCCTGGTGGCGAGCCTGCACAAGGCGATACAGGTCTATCACTCCAGCCTGCCGGAGGAAGCGATCGGCGAGCTTCTGAGTCCCTCCCGCGGATTCGTCTTTCTGGTCGCGGATGGCGTTGGTGGCCTGCCCGGGGGCCGCGACGCGAGTCGGACGGCGCTCTCCTCGATCGTCGACTACGTGGTGCGCACGATGGATCTCTATGTCCAGCTGGATCCGGACGCCGAGCCGGCCTTCCTCGCCGAACTGCAGCGGTCGGTGGAGCGGAGCCACGAGCGGGTGCGGGAGGCGGGCGAAGCGGATGACGAGCGGATCGGGATGGCGACGACGCTCACGATGGTCTGCATCCGGTGGCCGCGCGGTTACGTGGTCCATGTCGGCGACAGCCGGTGCTACCGGCTGCGCAATGGCGAGCTGGAGCTGCTCACCAAGGACCAGACAATGGCCCAGGCGATGGTGGATGCCGGCGCGCTCTCCCCCGACCAGGCGGAGCACTCGGGGCTCAAGCATGTCCTCTACAGCGCCCTCGGGGCGACCCGCGCCGAGCCCTACACGCTCACCACCGATGTCCAGTGGAATGACGTGATGATGCTCTGCAGCGACGGGATCACCAAGCATGTCACCGATGACGAGATCCGGGATGCGCTGCGTCGCAGCACGTCGGCGGAAGCGACCTGCCGGGAGCTGGTCGACCTCACGCTGTCGCGGGGGGGATCGGACAACACCACGATCATCGTCGGCCGATTGAAACCCGGCGGAGACTGATGCGAACACTGCAGATCCTCCAGGCGCTGGTCCCGCTGGTCCTGAGCGGGTTCCGCGACCGGAAACGATTCCTCGTGTTCGGCGGTCCCGTTCCGCGCGATGAGGCGTTCCATCAGCGCCGGGCCACCCGGATCGTGACCACCCTCGGCGCGCTGGGGCCGACGTTCGTCAAGTTCGGGCAGCTGTTCGCGGGCCGCTCGGATCTCCTCTCCGAGCCATATGTCCGTGCATTCAGCCGACTGACCGACCGGGTGCCGCCGGTGCCGCTGGCGGAAATCGAGCGAGTCATACGAGAGAGCTACGGCCGCGCCCCCGAGGAGCTCTTCGAGCGATTCGACCGGGAGCCGATCGCGGCAGCCTCGCTGGGCCAGGTGCACCGGGCCCGCTTCGGTGGCGCCGAGGTCGTGGTGAAGGTCCTGCGCCCCGGGGTACAGCGGCTCGTCGCCCGCGATGTCGCGGCGGCCCGGCGGATACTCGGGTGGGTTCTGCGGTGGTTCAATCATCCGCACGTACGCGGCCTCCGGGCGGCGGTGGATGAGTTCGCCCTCCGCGTGGTGGAGGAAATGGATTTCCGGCAGGAGGCGGCAAACGCCGTCGCCATCCGCGCCAACTTCCAGGGCAACCGGCGTATCCAGGTGCCCTCCGTGGTGGCGGAGCTGGTGCGCGAGCGGGTGCTGGTGCTGGAATACATGGAAGGCACCCGCATCGACAGCCTCGATGCCCAACTGGGGAGCGGCGCGCTGCACCCCGACGATGTCATCAGCCGGGTACTCGAGCTCTACATCCAGATGATGCTGGTGGATGGGCTGTTCCATGCCGACCCGCACCCGGGCAACCTGCTGGTCGGCCCGGATGGCGCGTTGATCCTGCTCGATTTTGGCATGGTGGTACGGGTGGGCCGGGAACGACGGCAGCAGATTCTCGACACCGCGGTCGCCGCGATCCGGCAGGACACCGACGGCGTCCTGCGCGGCTTTCAGCAGCTGGGCATGCTGGACCCCAGCGCTGACCTGGAGACGATCCGCTCACTCGCGGCGGCATTGCTCGCGCTGACCCTGCGCCGGACGACGGCACAGGAGCGGCTGCAGTACCTCAGCGAAGAGATCATGACGACGCTGTACGACTGGCCCGTGGTGCTGCCCGGCGACCTGGTGTACTTCGCCCGGACCGCGGCCCTCATCGAGGGGCTTGGGGTCCGCTACGATCCGCGCTTCAATGCGATCACCGTCGCCGCGCCGATCCTGTTGCGGAACCGCGACCGCATCCTCCGGGCGCTCAACGGCGGCGGCCCGGCCACCGCCCCCGACTGGGCGACGGCGCTGGGCACCTTTCTGGGCCGGGCGGCGAAGATCGCACGGACGGCGGGCCGGGAGCTGGTGACGCTGGTAGGCGAGACGGCGCTGGGAGAGGCGCTAGGCGCTAGGCGCTAGGCGCTAGGCGGGGCGAGGGTAGTTTTCGCCCACAGCCTATCGCCGATCGCCTGGTCTTCAGCTCCGTTCGAGCGGCGGACCATCGCGGGTGGACCGCGGTGTCCGCCACCGCTGTTCATGGCGCCGCTCGGCCGGCACCTTCCACGTCAGCGTCTGCTTCTTCTGCTTCCGCATCACCTCCACCTTCACGGTCTCGCCGGGCTCATACGATCCGAGGATCTTCCGGGCATGCTCCACCGATTGCGGCTTCCGGCCATCGATGGTCGCGATCACGTCGCCGGCCTTGAGCGGAAGGGTCGAATCGCCAGGAGTCTGCAGCACCAGGATGCCTTCCTTCGTCCCGAAGTAGTCGCCCAGTTCAGGATTGAGCTGCATCAGGCTCAGCCCGGCGTCGTCATCATCATGAAACATGAAGCGGAAACCGTCGCCCATTCCCTCCAGGCCGGGAACGCGGATGCGCGGGCCAGGCATGTCCGGCCCGACCTTCCCTTCTCCGCCGGGCATCCGGAGCATCTCGAAGGACCGCATGCGCATCCCGCTCATTTCCGACAGCTCCTTTGCGACGATGGTCGCGGTCCGGGTGTCACTCCCGCGCCGGTATTCGACCTTCACCGTGTCACCGGCGTCGAGTTTCCCGGCCAGCTCGATCAGCCGTTCGCTCGGCCCGGAGGCATCCTCGTCCCCGGCGGAGGCGCCGCCGAGCACGACGCCATTGAACTTCGTGATGATGTCGTCAGCCTTGAGCCCCGCCTTGTCGGCGGGACCATCCGGCACCACCTCCCGGATCCGGGCCCCGAGCTTGTCGGTCTCGGCGTTGGCACGGGGGTCGAGGGACACGCCGATCCGCGGACGGCCGCCCATCGTGAAGATGCGGACATTCCCATCCTGGGCTGGCAGGGGGCGGGGGGCGACGGTGGCGACAGCCGCGGCGAGGAGAAGCCCCGGCAGGGCTCCCCGAGTCAGGCGATAGGACATGAAGCAACTCCGTGAGGAAGGTGGTGCAGGGAGAGATGCGGTGCGGGGAGGGAGGGTCGCAGGTGGGGGACAAACAGCGGGAACGGGGAACGGGGAACGGGAAAAGCACCAGGGGCATGGGGGCCGATTTCCGCGCGATGGCCACGTTCCACCGTTCCGGTTTCCCCTTCCCCCCGTTTCCCCGGTCCCCGTTCCCCTTCGCCCTACCCGAACCTACCTTACGCGAACCCTCCACCCCGCCTCCCCATGCTCAACTACATCTGGGCCGGGCTCATCATCCTGAGCCTCGTCTTCGCGCTGGTTCTCGACGTCGGCGACCTCCGGCGCGACACCTACCGGAATGACCGCGGCGTGCCGCTCACCGTGGCATTCCCCAGCGGCTACGATCCCGAAGCCCGGCACCAACCGGTGATGATTCGCGGCGACAGTGCGACGCTTTCGACCCACTACGGGCAGAGTGTCGTGCTGGGCGAGGCGCTCGCCGGCGACCTGCTGCAGAATCAGGACGGCCAGGAGCTGCGGTTCGGCAAGGACGCCACGCTCCCGGAGCCGCTCCAGACGCTGCGCGCCATGACTTCGGAACGGGACAACGACCTGCGTGGCCGGGCCACGGTACGCGCCAGCCGCGGGGACACGCTCGGCGCGGCCACGATCACCTTCGCACCGGTGCAGTTCGTGAAGCTGACTGCGATCACCCGCGCGGCGATCGACACCGCCAAGACGGCGGTGACGCTGGCGCTGGGCCTGGTCGGCGTGATCGCGCTGTGGCTGGGGATGCTGCGGATCGCGGACAAATCGGGACTGATCACGATCATCGTCCGGGTGACGGAGCCGGTCATCCGACCGCTCTTCCCCGAGATCCCCAGGGGGCACCCCGCCCTGGGGCTGATCGTCCTGAATCTCTCGGCCAACGTCCTCGGTCTGGGCAACGCCGCCACGCCGATGGGGATCAAGGCGATGGAGGCGCTGCAGGAGCTGAACCCGCGGAAGGACACGGCGACCAATTCGATGGTCATGCTGCTGGCCATCAATACCGCCAGCGTCCAGATCGTTCCGCCGGTACTGCTGGTGGCGATCATGGGCCTCCAGGTCAACCAGCTCTTCTTCTCGATCCTGATCTGCACCGGCCTGTCGCTGATCGTCGCCATCGTCTCCGCCAAGCTGCTCGGCCGGCTCCGGGTGTATCGCGAAAGCGACCCGATGCGGGACGCCGTCCTCCCCTCCAGCCCCACCACCTGAGGAGCGCCGACCATGCCCGCCCTGCGCTCCACACTCGACCTGCTCTCGGTCTTCATCCTTCCGCTGATCATCATCGGCTTTCCGCTCTATGGCCTGTGGAAACGGGTCCCGGTCTACGAGGAATTCGTGGTCGGCGCGAAAGAGGGGTTCCAGGTCGCGGTGAACATCATCCCCTATCTCGTCGCGATTCTCTTCGCGGTGGCGATGTTCCGCGCCTCGGGCGCGATGGATTTCTTCGTCGAAGGATTGCGGCCCCTGCTGGCGCCGCTCGGCTGGCCGCCGGAGGTGCTGCCGATGGTGATCACCCGGCCGCTCACCGGGTCCGGGTCGGCGGGGATCATGCTGGACCTGATCGGGCGCTATGGCGAGGATTCGATCATCGTGAAGACGGCAGCCACGATGTTCGGCTCGACGGAAACAACGTTCTATGTGATTGCGGTGTACTTCGGGGCGGTCAACATCCGGAAGACGCGGCACGCCATTCCCGCCGGCCTGATCGCGGATATCTCGGCGATGATCTTCGCGGTGTATGTGGTGCGGTGGCTGTTCGCGTAGCCGCTACCGCCCTCCCTCCAGGTCGCAGCGGCTGCAGGACCGTGGCAGCGTGCGGAAGCTGCGCAGGGTCACGGCGCCGGACAGCTGGTCCGGTCTTACCGGCTCCTCGCGGACCAGGTCGGTCGAGAGATACTTCTTGTTGTCATCGCAGAAGAAGGTGACCACCACGGCATCGTCGCCCAGTGCCTCCTGCACCTTGAGCGCCCCCAGGAAGTTGGCGCCGGCGGAGATGCCCACCGCGAGACCGAGGACGCGGGCCAGCTTCTGCGCCATCAGGATCGCGTCGCCATCGTCCACCGCCACAATCTGATCGAGATACCCCAGGTCGACGATCCGGGGAATGAACTCATCCGAGATCCCCTGGATCCGGTGTTTGCCGATCTTGTGCCCGGTCGTCAGCGTGGGACTGCCGGCCGGCTCGAGCGGGTGCAGCCGGATCCCGGGGTGCCGGGTGCGCAGGAAGCGGCCCGTCCCCATGATCGTCCCGCCGGTACCAACTCCAGCCACCAGCGCGTCGGGCCGCAGGCCCGCGCGGGCGAGCTGACTCCAGATCTCCGGCCCGGTCGTCAGCTCATGCGCCGCGCAGTTGTCCTCGTTGCTGAACTGCCGGGGCAGGAAAGCATGGCCGCGCTCTGCAGCGAGCGACTCGGCCTGCTCGATACTGCCGAGAAACCCGCCGTCGGCGGCGGTCACAAGATGGATGTCCGCGCCGAAGAAACGGATCAGATTCTTCCGCTCCTCGCTCATCCAGTCGGGCATGAAGATGGAAACGGGGTGACCCAGCGCGCGCCCCAGCGCTGCAAAGGCGATCCCGGTGTTGCCGCTGGTCGCCTCGATGACCAGATCACCTGGTGCGAGCACACCCCGGACATACCCCTGCCGCAGGATGTGGAGCGCCATCCGGTCCTTGATGCTTCCGGTCAGGTTCAGATGCTCGGCCTTGGCATACACCACCCGCGGGCAACCGCGGAATTCGCATTCGATGACCAGCAGCGGCGTGTTGCCGATCAGGTGCGTGAGCCCGTCGAAGCGTACGGCGAGGGGGGGCGGGATCGTCGGCATCAGCGCCCCGGCCAGGGCAGCCCGAAGATCCATCCTTCCAGCCGGCGGACCACCGGATCGTTCGGCTCTGCCGGGCCGTCGGTCAGGATCGTATCGAGCAGCCCGAGCAGACCAACCACCGCGTCGAAGCGATCTTCGCCACTCCTGTCGGCGCCAAAGCCATCCTGCACCTGGGCGGTGAGTTCGCTGGAGCACCGGATACGGTGGCCCGTGGCCCAGCTGCGGATGGCGGCAGCGTTGCGCTGGCGTGCGGCCTGGCTGCCCTTCCCGCTCCCCTCGTCGGCAGCGGCACCAGCGGCGTCACGTGGCCAGGCCACCCCAAGCCGGGCGTAGACATCGGCAGGATACGTCTCGGCCAGCACCGTCCCCCCGGTCCTGGTGAGCGCCGCGAAGGTGCCGTCGAACGGCCACAGCCGGATCCGCTCCTGCAGCGGTGCGATCAGTTCCCGCCAGCCGCTGATCGCCGCCTTGCCCACCTGCTTGGCGCCCATCGTCCAGAACAGGGGGGCGGCGTCCGGCCGAGTGGCGGTGGCCCGTTCGCACCCACGCAGCAGGGGGGCGATGGTTGCTCCAGGAAGTGCGAGTCCAGTCAGCAGCTGGGCAAGTTTTCTGCTGCCCTTTTCGCCCCCCGTTGCGGGATAGAACGGGCGCGCCAGACTGATCTCGCTCGTCTCCGTCGCCGGCTCGTACCACCGTGCCCATCGTCCCTGCCCCAGCACCCCGAGTGCCTCGCGAAACTCCCGGAACCCGGCCCGGTCGCCGTAGGCCACCGGCAATCCGACGGGGAAGTCGACGCCAAGCAGGAGCACCTCGGTGGCCGGCATCCCGTCCCGCAGGCGAGCGATGAGATCGCGGGGTTCGCCGACAGGGGTAGGTGCGCCGACGGTGTACTGGCCCGCGGCATCGCGGGTTGCCACCGCCAGCCACCGTTTGGCGGGCTGGATGCTCCAATCGGCATGGGCACAGCGGAGAGGCAGGGGCATGGGGTGGCACAAGATAGCTGGCCCGCACCGGTCACACGAAGCCGTGAATGCCAGCCGAAGTGGAGTGGACCCGCGGGAACAGTCGTGGCTGAGGCTTCTCCGGCTGGCCGCTGGCCAACTCCCTGTAGCAGCGTATACTTACACGCTTATCGCCGCCCCCCAGGCAGTTCGTCCCTTTCCGCTCAGACGTGGCCGACACCCTCACCAGACTCCAGACGGCACTTGCCGATCGCTACGGTATCCAGCGCGAGCTGGGTCGCGGCGGCATGGCCACGGTCTACCTGGCCACCGACCTGAAGCACGATCGCGAGGTCGCGATCAAGGTGCTGCATCCCGAGCTCTCCGCGAACCTCGGCCCCGAGCGGTTCGACCGCGAGATCAAGTTCGCCGCCAAGCTGCAGCACCCCAACATCCTGGGGCTGTACGACTCGGGAGAAGCCGACGGCCTGCTCTACTACGTGATGCCGTTCGTCTACGGCGAATCGCTGCGCGAGCGGCTGCACCGGGATGGCCTCCTGCCGGTCGACTTCGCCCTCAAGGTCGCGCTCGAGGTGGCCGACGCGCTCGGCTACGCCCACATGCTCGGCATCATTCACCGCGACATCAAGCCGGAGAACGTCATGATCTCCGGCGGGCATGCGCTGGTGGCGGATTTCGGCATCGCGCGGGCTCTGTCAGAGGCGGGCGGCAGCGCCAAGCTGACCGAGACCGGCATGGCCATCGGCACGCCGCTCTACATGAGCCCCGAGCAGGCGGTGGGCGATACGGCGGGCCCGACCAGCGACATCTACAGTCTGGCCTGCGTGCTCTACGAGATGCTCGCCGGCCAGCCGCCATTCACCGGCAGTAACGCGCGGCAGATCATGGCGCGCCACGCCATGGAACAGGTGCCGAGTCTGCAGGTGGTCCGGGACACCGTGCCAGATGAGGTCGAGGATGCGATCTTCGCCGCACTGAGCAAGGTCCCGGCCGATCGGCCCCAGACCGCGTCGCAGTTCGCCGAGATGCTGGGAGCGCCACCCGGCATGACCGCCAGCCGGTACACGGCGTCGCGGATGACCGCGACGCGGCGCACCGCCAGTCGCATCGCCGCCAATACGCCACCGAACGCCGTCACCGTGACGGTCGGGAAGCGCTCGCTGTTCACCGCCGGGATTGCGGGGTCGCTGGTCCTGGTGGGATTGATCGCGGCCGCGGTCTGGTATGGCCGGCGCGGGGTGAGCGCGACGGGGGCGAGCGGCGCCGGGGCCGGCCTCGATCCCACCCGAGTCGCCGTGCTCTACTTCCAGGACCTCAGCCCCAGCCGGAAACTGACGGATCTCGCTGACGGACTCACCGAGGCCCTGATCGACGGGCTCAGTCAGGTGCGGGGTCTTTCGGTCATTTCCCGGAATGGCGTGGAGCCCTTCCGCGACCCGGAGATCCCCGGCGACAGCATCGGACGCGCGTTAGGCACCGGGACGATCGTCGAGGGCACACTCGAGCCGGACGGGGACGGGGTGCGGCTCAACCTCCGACTGGTGGACGGCAACAGTGGCGCGGATTTCGGCGAGCGCGTCAAGCCGCTGGTCGCCAAGTCCGGCGAGCTGCTCCTCCTGCGCGACTCGGTGGCGCCACGGGCCGCGGAACTGATTCGCGCGCGTCTGGGCGTCGAGGTCCAGCTGCGCAACCAGCGGGAGGGCACGCGGAACCTCGCGGCCTGGTCGCTGCTGCAGCGTGCCGAGCAGCTGCACCGGGAGGGCGAAGCAGCGGCGGCGGCCGGTGACAGCCTGGCGCTCGCCCGGACGTTCAGAACGGCGGACTCCCTGCTCGCTGCCGCCGAGCCGCTCGACCCGAAGTGGCCCGATCCCATCGTGCTGCGGGCCCTGCTGGCGTATCGGCGGTCCCGGCTGGTAAACGATGACCCGGGCCTGGCCGAGCCGTGGATCAAGACCGGCCTGGGTCACATTGAACGAGCCCTCGCGGTTCAGGCAAACAACCCCGATGCGCTCGAGCTGCGCGGTAACCTGCGGTACTACAGCTTCCTGCTTGAACTCGGCACCGTTCAGGCGCGACAGAAACAGCTGATCGCGGCGGCAGAATCCGACTTCGTCAAGGCGACCCAGCTCAACCCCTCGCAGGCCGGGGCCTACGCATCGCTCTCCCATCTGTACAACAACAAGGCCACGGAAGGGAATGCGTCAAACGCGATCGACGTCATCGACGCCGCCAACCGCGCCCTGGCGGCCGACGCCTTCCTGTCCAACGCCGACGTCATCATCTACCGGCTGTTCAGTTCACTGTACGATATCAGTGACTTTCCCAAGGCAGAGAAGTGGTGCCGGGAGGGGCTGCGCCGCTTCCCCGGCAACTCCCGGTTCACCGAGTGCCGGCTGTACCTCATGAGCATCAAGGGGGCAAAGCCGGATCCGGAAATGGCATGGCGACTGGCGGATACGCTGGTCGCGCTGACCTCCGAGGATGGGCGGGAGTTCCAGCGGCTGCAGGCCAACCTGCTGGTCGCCGCCGCACTGGCGCGCGCCAGCATCGCGGGCAATACTCCCCAGCTGGCCGACAGCGCTCGCCAGCTCGTCAAGCGGTCACTTGGCAATCCGGAAATCGACCCGCCCCGGGAACTCCCACTCGACGCGGCGTTCGTCTATACCATGCTGGGTGACAAGGCCGCAGCGATCCAGCAACTCAAGGTGTTCGTGGCTGCCAATCCGAACAGCGGCGCCTCGCTCGCCGATCCCAATGGCTGGTGGTTCAAGGACCTGCAGCAGGACCCCGGCTTCCTGCGATTGGTGGGCTCCGGCAAGTGAGCCGGGGGGTGGTTGTGGTATCTACTCCACAACGGTTGCCACAATATTGGCGAGTAGCAATTGGCTATCATCATGTCAAACAAGCGGTTAGCATGTCACTCCACCTCGCACCGAACCTGCACAGAAATTAAGTCTCGTCTCCTTTCCGGCCCAAGCCGGCCATCCGTCAGACCTCAAGGCCACTGGAAGGCCCCCATGCGTCGAAAGATCCTCGCCCTGACCCTGGGCGCAATGCTCCTCGCTTCCTGCGATCAGCCGGCGACCAACAGCAGCCTCCCGACCGCCCCTTTCACCGGCCAGCAAGCCAATGCGACCTGCCCCGGTCCGCAGGATGCGCAGGGGGCGATCAAGGCGCTCTATCCGGTCGGCCCGGGATTGACGGCAGCCCTCGCATCCTACGCGAAGCTGCAGGATCAGCTCAAGCCGAAGGGCAGCATCATCGCAGCGCAGAACACCGCGATCACGCTGCTGGGGACCACGCTGAACCTGTATTACGCTGGCGGCACCATCGGCGGGAAGAACACCACCTCTGCCGGCCGCGTGGTTGATCTGGCAATCATCCTCTATTGTCAGGTCGGGCTGCCGGCGCCAAGCATCACCGTGCCGTCGCTGGGCGATGACGGCGTCGTCGGCGTGGTGGGACCGACCTCTCCCGCGACGACGCTGGTGACCAACACCAAGTTTGCCGGTCTGAATGTGCCCGCCGCTGCGGCGCCCACGCTGACGGTCATCTCGGTGCAGCGGCTCCCGGATTCCCCTGGCCCGCTGCTGACGCCGCTGGATCAGTATCCGGCGTTCTACGAGTTCACCGCCTCGCCTCCGGTCGCCTTCACCCAGGACCTGCTGGTGGGCGCCTGCCAGGTCCAGGATTTCACCCCGCCGGATTTCGGGCGGCTCAAGCTGGCGCACAACGTCGGTACGGCGGCGGTGCTGCTTGACCGCCAGACCGCGCCGTTCCTCGACTGCACCGGCCTGATCGGCATGGCGCCGGACTACACCGGGCTGCGCGGCTACGCGCAGCGTGGCTGGCACTGGGCCGGCCCGCTGGTGCGGGACCTGTTCCTCCCCCGTCCAGCCTACGCCACGATGCTGGGGACCTGCTGCCTGGGCGGGAAAACCAAGAGCTTCAGCCCCTTCGGCGCGGTGGATACGCTGACCATCCTCGATGCCGGCTCCATGAACACGATCAGTGGAACCCCAGGCAGTGCTGTACCCACCGGAAGCCTGCCGAGAGTACAGCTGCTTACGCCGACGCTGAAGCCGATCGCTGGCGTCACAGTCACATTCAGCGTTCCGGCCGGGAGCCAGGGGACGATCACTGGAGCGGTTCAGGTGACCGACGCCTCTGGCCGCGCGACGCTTGGCGGATGGACCCTCGGTGCCAGCCTGGGCCGCGATTCCGTGATCGCGACGGCGACGCCGATCACCGGCACCGCGGTCCAGAGCAATGGGCGGCTCTTCGTGGCGGTGGTGCAGTAGGGGGTAGGTCAGGCCTCCGTGCTTGACCGGTAGGCGGTAGGCGAGAAATAGAAGGAGCGGCTCCGACGCAAGTCGGGGCCGCTCGCTTTTGTGAGGTGCACGCAGCCGGGTGGCGCGGGGCCGCAGGCAGTGCCAGTCGCGTTCTCTTCCCAAACACGCTAACGGCTAACGGCCAACGGCTCACGGCTGTCGGCTGAAGGCTGACGGCTGCCTACAGTTCCCCCCCCATTCCCGCCGATGACGGAAGCAGGCAGCTCTGTTCTCCTTCATGACAGGCACACCTTCATGCGCCGGACCGTCTCCGCTCTTGCCGTCCTCGGCAGCCTCGCCGCCTGTGCGGCAGGCACCGACAGCCCATCCACGCTGTTCACCGTGCATGGTTCCGCCGGCGCACCACCCGTTCCCTTCCGGGCCAGCGTGATGAGCACCGGCGACCCGGCTGCCCTGCGCATCGGAGTCTACGCCCTCTACATCAGCCCGAACGCCGACTGCTCCTCCCCCGTCCTGGTCCAGGACTATGGGGCGACGGCCTCGGACAAGGATTTCGTGGCCATTCCGGTGCTCTTCACCGGGTCGCCGGCCGAGGGCGCGTATCAGTGCGTCGCCATCAAGATGTCCGACGTCATCCGGGTCGTCCCCGATACCAGCTTCGGCAACTGCGTGGCAGGCACCGAATACCCCGGGGACATCTATCGGGCCGGCGAGACCGACTGGAAGGATGTGGACCTGAACCAGATCATCGGCACCGGCACCGACACCGTGCCGGCGGATGACCGGGTCACGATCATTCTCACGCGGGACACCACCGCGGCGATTGCCCGCGGCTTCAGCACCCACCAGACGCTCGGCCTCGGGAGCGACCTGATCGTGCCGGGACAGGCCACCTTCTACTGGAATGGGCAGGGGACGGTGACGGATGCAGGCGGGCAGTGCGGGGTCAATCCCGGGAATCCGAGTTTCCAATAGCTCCACGCTGACCCGGCGCACAACCGACGGCCCCCTCCACTAGAGGGGGCCGTCGTCCTCAGCGACCGCTCAGCGAAGTCAGGAGCTGCTGCAGGTTGAGGCTTTTCGACTGGGTCTGGATCTGGTCCTGCACCTTCGGAAAGAGCGCCTTGGCTTCCTCCTGAAACCTGGCGAACAGCGCCCGCAGGTCATCGGCGCTCAGGTGGCGTCCCTGCGCATAGTACTGCTTCGCCACGTGCCCCAGCGCATAGGTTGAGGCGAACGACACGGCGCTGCCGGCTGCCATGCCGGTGGCGCCACCGAAGAGCCCGCCGAGCAGCCCCTTGCCGATTCCCCCGAGTACACCCCGCACGATACTCTCCATCACCTGCGACGCCGCGCCGATCCCGAGCGTGCCCGCCAGATCCCTGATCTGATCGGTGTCGAGCTGCTGACCATGGGCCTGCCCGATCCGGTACACCAGCCGGAGCTGCAGCGGGATGATCACCATGTTGGCCAGCCGGTCCGGCAGCAGCTCCAGCGCGCCGCCGATCATCGCCTGCTGCAGGATGAGCTGGTCCAGATCGGCAGCGGCGGCGGGCGGGCCGGCAGCGACCACCGTAGTCGTGGCGGCGACACCAACCTCCTGCTCGATCGCAGCCACGGCGGCCGGGACCAGGCCGAGGGCAGTGCGGAGCTCGGCGAGGAATGCCGTCTCCCGCGGATCTGCCGCGCCGTCGGCGTGACAGACCAGGAGAGCGGTCTCGTAGGCGAGCCGACGCGCATCGTCACCCGACAGCCGCGAGGCCACCTCCGCCACCGTCAGCCGGCCGGCCGCGACCTGACCGGCCACCGCGTCGAGCGAGGTGACACCCAGGCGGGTGACCGCCTGCTTGAGGCGGGCGAGTTCATCGGGACTGGCCGCACCATCGGCAACCGCGGCGAGCATGGCAATCGTGAGAATCGCTTCGGCGTCGGTGGGGGGCATGGGAGTAGGGGGAGGCGGTGGGCGGTGGGCGCCGGGCGCGGGGCGCGGGGCGGGGGGCGCGGGGCGCGGGGCGCGGGGGGAATATCGCTGAATCGTCGGCTGAATGCTGGCGCCTACCGCCTGTCGCCTACCGCCGCTGTCACCCTCCTCCACGGTCACCCTGCCGGGCCGCGCCCGCCCCCTCAAGTCCTGGTGCACCGCGACCGATGGTTGACGGACAGCGGTTCACCTCACACCGAACCAGAAGGACCTGGTCATGTCAATGTCATGCACGTCCTGCACTGCGGGACAGACTCAGCCGAGCGCCGTGGGCGGCGGTTGGCACGCGCGACGGGACGCGCGCGAAAAACTGGAGAAGTCGCTTGAGGCGGGCGACCTGGAAGGCGCGACGAAGGCGTACCAGCGGCTGAAGGAACTGGGGGGCGGCCGGATGTTCCGCCGGTTCCAGAGTGAGCCAGGCGCCACGGCGACCCTGCGGAATGACTTCAGCGCGATCGGCACCGCCCTGGATGCCGGCGACATGGAGAACGCCAAGGCCGCCTTCGGCGTGCTGCAGGAGCACCTCCAGATGTTCCGCGCAGCGCGTGAGGCGAGGGAGAACGCCGACGTGAGCGCGGACGTGATGCCGCAGCCCGGAATGAGCATCTCGATGACGTTCACCTACGTCAGCGTGAGCTTCAGCTACGCCAGCAGCTCGGCGCCGACCACTGGCACGCAACTGAACGTCGCCGGCTGATCGCTGCAACTCGTCCGCCGCCGCATCATGCCACAGCGTGATGCGGCACCCGGTCATTTCTGACGCACGCGTCCGCAGGCTCAAAGCATGAGCAACCCGCGACGCACGGCCAGGCTGACGGCCTCGGTCCGGGAGTGGGCCCCGAGTTTGGTGAAGACGGCGCGCAGGTGGAACTTCACCGTGTGATCGGACAGACCGAGCTGGGCCGCGATTTCCCGATTGGCCAGCCCTTCGGCGAGCAGCCGCAGGATCTCGCGTTCCCGGGGCGTGAGATCATCGGTCGGCACAGCGGTACCGGGCCGGGACCGGGACTCACTGCCGCGGGATGCCGGCCGTGCCATCTGGACCCGCAGGCCGCTCGCCACGGTGCGTAGCGCGAGCAGCAGCTGTGCCCGGGAGATATCGTCGGTCACGACGCTGGCGCCGCGCGCCCGGGCGGCGTTCATCAGGCGGTCCTGGCCGGCATCGGACAGCAGGAAGAGGGTGCGGCCCAGGTCACCGGCACCGGCGGGCAACTCGTCGGCCACCGCCTCGGTGAGATCGAGCAGCGTCACATCAGCGTCGTCGGCATCGGTGACCAGTGCGATCTCGGGGTCGGCCGCAAGCAGGGCGCGATCGTTGGCGAGCGCCCGCGGCGTGGTGGCGACGATCAGGACACGAAGAGGGGCCATCCGCGATCAGGCGCGCTTCCGTGGGCGTTCCCCCACCAGCAACTCCGCGGTGGTCGGGCTGCCGCCACGCACGATCTCCAGTCGAATGGTGCGGCCCACCATTGTCGGTCCCAGCAGATTCAGCAGGTCGTCCGGCGTCTCCAGCACGACATCATTCGCGGTGAGCAGGACGTCGCCCAGCAACAGCCCGGCGGCGCCGGCTGGTCCGTCGGCATCCACCTCGAGAATGACGAGCCCACCCTCCCGGGTCAGGTTCATCCGAGCTCGGGCCGCATCGGAGAAGCGCGCCGCCTGGAGCGCAGCGCCGACGTAGCCGCGGGCGACGTACCCGCTGCTGAGCAGCGCGTTAAGCACCCGCTCCACGGTCTGTACCGGGATCGTCGTCGCCAGCGGGCGGCTGAACCCGCCCGAATTGATCCCATGCACCAGCCCCGCCGCATCGATCAGCGGGCCGCCTCCCATGCCGGGATAGATCGTCAGCCCCGATTGGAGCCGCCAATCCACCTCCCCGCCCTTCCAGGTGCGCCAGGTCCCTCCGATCGTGCTGACCGCCCCGAAGCTGGTCCAGGGGCCGCTCTCATCCACCCGACCGATGGCCAGCACCAGGTGGCCCGGCCGGAGCCGGGTCGTGGCCAGCGAAGCGACCGGGAGCAGACCGGGCGGAATGGCCAGGACCGCGAGGTCGGTGCCGGGGTCGCGACCCTTCAGCGTCGCGGGAATCGAGCGGCCATCAGGCAGGGTGATGGTGATCCCTTCGGTTCGCCGGATGGTGCCGTCGGTGGTGACGATCAGGCCATCGCGCCAGTGAACCCCGGTCGAGGGGAGCCGCGGGCGCGCGTGGACGGAGACAATCGCCGGCGCGGCGCGATCCACCGCGCTGGCGAGAGACTCAGAGAGGGCAAGAAGAGGGTCGGACATGAGTTCCTCCGGGTGGTGGCATGCGAGCTGGAGGGGAAGGTGCCGGAAGTTGTGCGGCGCTGGTATCGCCCAAATGGGCGGGGGCGTCAGCGACCGTCACCCCTCGCGCGCTTCCGGGAGTGCCGCCGCCATCACGAAGTCGGCATCCCGCCGTTGCCCGAAGTGAAACACCGCCGTCCCGACAATCTCGAGCCCCATGCGACGGTAGAAGGCCTGCGGACGCCTGGCCTCCTGCCAGACCGCGAGCCAGAGCGCATCGGCTCCCCGCCGCCGTGCCCCGTGACTGCAGGCGGCAAAAAGCGCGGCAGCCACGCCCCGGCCATGCCAGCGTCCGTCGACGTAGAAACGCAGGACTTCCCAGGGCCGAAGGCCCGGCACGCCCACCGGCCGCTCAGGACCCGATGCCCGCACATAGCCGTACCCGATGGGCACGCCGGCCTGATCCTCGGCGAAGCATACGAGGACCTCCGGCTGCGCCAGTTCATCGGCGAGGCGCACGGGGTCAAAGGTTTGCGCGAGGTAGGGTGTGAGATCGGGCTCGGGATGGCTGTCGCCGTACGCCTCCCGGAAAAGACGCGCGCCGAGTTCCGCGAGCACCGCAGCCTCGGCGGGAGCGCAGCGGCGAATCGTGCCGAACGGTGGAGCGGTCATGCCCATCCCGGCGGGAGGAATGGTCCGCGCCCCCGGCCCGACGCCGGACCGGAGGGCGGTGCCAGTCAGCCTTCAGCGCAGGGCGCGCTTCAGCAGCTTGCCCCGCCTGGCGGCTTCCTTCACCAGCCGGTCCTTCGTGGCGATGAAGCGGGTGGTGGCCGCCAGTGCGCGCTCGACCTGCCGCGAGTGGGCGATGGCGCCGCGCAGGCGCGCGGCGTCCTTCATCACCTTGTACTGCCGGACCTGCTTGGCGATCGCCTTCTGATCGGCCTTCAAGTCCTTGAGCTGCGCGGCCAGCAGCTTGCGGAGCGAGACCCACCGTTTCTCGAAGTTCCCGATGCTCTTCAGCGGCATGTGAATTCCCCCATTCATGATGCAGGATGCCCGCACACAGCGTGCGGCGCCACCGGCCGGTTCAGGTCGAGCCGCGCCGTTGTGAACCGACAACGACGAGACCGAGGCCCGCGAGGATCGCGACGCCGGCGGCCCACTGCGGAATCGAGTGCTCCTCCGGGCCGGTGATCTTCACATCGCCGATCTCGACAAGTTTCTTCCGCGTCGTGAAACTGCCACCGTTGTACATGACGATGCCGCCGATGATGGCGACGATGATGCCGATAAGGACGAGGGGACGCATACAACCTCCAGCGTGCGGGGAAAATACATCGTGAAACACAAAAGGCGCGACCAGCATCCCCAAGGGATGGCTGATGCACGCCTTCGACTCGCGGATCAGGCTCCGCGCGACAAGGCTGGCCGGGTTGTCTCTCCCGGTCCAGATCTGGGACAAGTATAGGCGAGGGGCGCCCGCTGCGCTACCGCGGGATTCAGATCGAAATGATTACCTGCCAGGCAGCAAGGATTTGCCGTCCACCTCGGTGCGAGTAACTTCGCTGCTCACCCTCACGGATGATTCCCGGCATGCGGACGACACTCTGGCTGGCCGCGCTCCTCGCTGCTCCGTTCGCGACGAGCCAGGCCCAGGACTCGGCGGCGGTGCTGCACGCCGACAGTCTGCGTGGCGCCATCACGCCCCAGCGCGCCTGGTGGGATGTCGCCTTCTACGATCTGCATGTTTCGGTGCGGCCGGCCGACAGCACCATCCGCGGAGTCAATCACATCCGCTACCGTGTGCTGCAGCCAGCCGCCGAGCTGCAGGTGGATCTGCAGCGGCCGCTGCAGGTGGACAGCTTCGTGCAGCAGGGACGCCGGCTGGAGTACCGCCGGGACGGCAACGCCTTCTTCGTGCATCTGATCGCTCCCCAGCGCGCGGGGGAGCAGCAGATCCTCTCAGTCTACTACTACGGACATCCGCGAGCCGCGCTGAACGCCCCATGGGATGGCGGCTTCGTCTGGCGCGGTGACAGCCTGGGTAATACCTGGATCGCCACCGCCTGCCAGGGGACCGGCGCGAGCGTCTGGTGGCCCACCAAGGACACCCAGGCCGACGAGCCGGACAGCCAGCGGGTGGCGATCACCGTCCCTGATCCCCTCACCAATGTCTCCAACGGCCGGCTCCGGTCAGTCACGCCGAACGGCGACGGCACCACGACCTTCGAATGGTTCGTCACCCAGCCGATCAACAACTACGATGTCGCGGTGAACGCCGGGGTGTACGAGCACCTGACCGATGCCTATGATGGCGAGGGAGGCCGGCTCACGCTCAACTACTGGCCGCTGCGCTATCACTCGGCGATCGCGGAACGACAGTTCGTCCAGGTCAAGTCGATGCTCAGCTGTTTCGAGAAGTGGTTCGGGCCCTACCCCTGGTACGCCGACGGCTATCAGCTGGTCGAGACACCGCACCTCGGGATGGAGCACCAGAGCGCGATCGCCTACGGCAACCGGTACCTGAACGGCTACCTCGGCCGCGATCTCTCGGGCACCGGCCAGGGGCTGGACTGGGATTTCATCATCGTGCACGAAAGCGCGCACGAATGGTGGGGCAACAACCTCACGACCGCCGACCTGGCCGACATGTGGGTGCATGAGAGCTTCGCGAATTACGCCGAGGGGCTGTATGTCGAGTGCCTGCGCGATGCGAAAGCGGGATCGACCTATGTGATCGGCAACCGCGGCGGCATCCGCAACACTGCGCCCATCGTGCCGGCCTTCGGACTCAACCGTGAGGGGTCGGGCGACATGTACCCGAAGGGCGGTAACATGCTGCACACCATCCGGCAGGTGATCGGCGACGATGCGACGTGGCGTGCCGTCCTGCGGGGGCTCAACACCGACTTCCGGCATCAGATCGTCACCGGTGCGCAGGTCGCGGAGTACATCAGCCGGCGGTCCGGCATCGACTTCAGTACGGTCTTCCGGCAGTATCTCACCACGGTCACGATCCCGACCCTGGAGTACCGGATCGATGGCGCCACCCTCACCTATCGCTGGGTCGACGCGGTGCCGGGCTTCACGCTCCCCATCCGCGTGACACTGACGGATGCGGGCTACAGCGAGGTCCGGCCATCGGCGGCGTGGCAGACCGCGCCGCTCACGCTGCGGAACCCCGAGGACTTCAAGGTGGACCCGAACTACTACGTGCTCAGCAAGCAGCTCCTCACGGCGAGCAACTGATCGCAGCTGACGGCTGACGGAATGTAGCCACGACCGGTCCGCCGGATTATTCTTCCCATCCCAATGCGCGGCGTGCTGCGCGGATTGCCGCCAGTCGCATTCAAGGGAGTTCTCGTGTTTCTCGCTCTCGTCTCGCTGTTTGCCCTGCACGACTCCACCATTGTCCGCGATATCACCGTGGCACCGGAGGAGACGCTCCGCACCACGAGCATGGGCTCGGGCGCGCCGGTGGTGTTCATCCCCGGCATCTTCGGCGGTGCCTACAGCTTCCGCCACGTGACCATCGCACTGGTCGAGCAGGGATTCCGCTGCATCGTCATCGAGCCGCTGGCGTTTGGCTCCTCGGCGCATCCCGGCAAGGCGGACTATTCCTTCGCCGCCCAGGCCGATCGGATCGGCAGCGTACTCGACAGCCTTGGCATTCGTGAGGCGCTGGTCGTGGCACAGGCCGGCGGGGCCGCGATGGCTTATCGGCTGGCGTATCGCCGGCCGGAACTGGTGCGCGGGCTGCTGTCCATCAACGGGGGGCCGGCGGAGACGGCGGCGACACCCGGGCTCAAGCATGCGCTGCGGTTCGGCGGCTTCCTCACCAAGCTCTTCGTCGGACCCGGCACCATCCGCAAGAAGGTGTGGCACGACCTGGTGGAGAATTCGGGCGACACCACCTGGGTCACGGGGCCGGTGGTGGACGAATACACCGTCGGCCAAGCGGCTGACGTGCATGGGTCGATTGACGCGCTGCGCCGGATGTCCAAATCGAAGGAGCCGGAATCGCTGCGGGAGCGGCTGAATGAAATCCACATCCCGGTCCGGCTGTTGCTCGGCCTGGTCGAACATCCCAGCGGCATCAAGCCCGATGAAATCGCCCTGCTGCAGGAACAGCTCCCCGACTTTTCCATCGACAGCGTGGCGGGCGCCGGCCGGTTCATCGAGGAGGAGCAGCCGCACGAGGTCATCGCCGCGATCGACCGGCTGAGTGTCGTGACGGGGAGGTAGGACCGTCACATCAGCGGATACCGCTCCACCCCTCCCGACAGCGTCACCTCTCCGATCGTGATGAAGAGGTGCCGCTCGATAACCGAGAGACTGAACGTCATCCTCCGCTCCAGCCGCGCCACCAGCTCCGCCAGCAGCTCTCGATCCACCGCATACAGCTCGACTGCCTCGGCGCGGTGGATGCGCTCGCCGGCAAGGGTTCGCACCAGCTGCGCCGGGTCCTTGTGGGTGTAGATCGCCAGGCGAGGCGCCGCCTTGCTCGCCTTGTGCAGCCGAGCCGCGTCGGGCCAGCCGACCTCCACCCAGAGCTTGAGCGAGCCGGTGAGATCCCGCACCGTCAGCGCCGGCTCATCCGGCTCCGCCAGCCCCTTGCCGAAACTGATGCCCTCCGCAAACTCCAGGCAGTAGGCCAGCACCCGGGTGCACAGGTAGTCCTGCGCTTCCGACGGATGGCACGCGACCCGGAGGGCGAGGGACTCGTAGACGCCGCGATCGACGTCGGCCAGTTCGATATTGAAGTTGTAGATCGTTGCGGAGATCGCCACGGCGGTACCGGCGGGAGTGAGGGCAGCGGAAGCCACCGAAGATAGCGGTGTCGCCCTCCGCCGCGGCCACCATCCAGGAACGGCCGGGATACGGTTACCTTCACGGCCATGCCGCGAATCTCCCGCGACACCTGAGCGTAGTAGCCCCGACGCGATGACCACTTCGTCCGCACCCGACGCATCCCCCAGGGCTCCGGCGCCCCGGCCGTCCTCTCCGCCGATCCGCGACGAGGCGACGCGTCGTGCCGAGCTCGCGGCCATGAAGCGGATGGCGACGGGCCTGCTCGTCGTCGCGTTCCTCGTTCTGGTTCTGGCCCGCATGCTCGAATCGGCCCACCCCTGGCTGGGCTTCGTGCGGGCCACCGCCGAGGCGTCGCTGGTCGGCGGTCTCGCCGACTGGTTCGCCGTGACGGCGCTCTTCCGCCATCCCCTCGGCATCCCGATTCCGCACACCGCTATCATCCAGACCCAGAAGGAGCGGATCGGCCGGGTGCTCGGCAGCTTCGTCCAGAACCACTTTCTCTCCCACGATGTCCTGGCCGCGCGGATCACGTCCATGCGCCTCTCCGAGCGGGTCACCCGCTGGCTCAGCGATCCGGAGGAGAGCGCACGCCTCGCGCGGCACCTCGCGGCCGGTGTCGCCCAGGCGGTGCAGGCCATGCCCGAGGCGGAAATCCGCACCCTGATTCGCGACACCGCGGTGACCCGGCTGCAGGCGGTGCCACTCGCCCCGATGGTGGGCAACCTGCTCTCGGTAGTCGCGGCGGACGACCGGCACCAGGTGCTGCTGGACGAGGCGCTCAAGCTGATGCGCGATTCGCTGGAACAGAATCGCGATGAGCTGCGGCGGAAGATCCACGAAGAGAGTCCGTGGTGGGTGCCGGGCGCGGTCGATCATGCCTTCCAGCGGAAGCTGGAGGCCGCCACGCAGCGCCTCGTCGACGAGGTGCAGGCGAATCCCCAGCACCCGCTCCGGCTCCGATTCGACGCCAAGTTCCACGACTTCATCGATCGGCTGCGCAACTCACCGGAGATCGCGGCGCGCGCCGAGACGCTCAAGGGGAACCTGCTGGATCATCCGGCCGTGGAGGAGTTCGCCTCGACGCTGTGGGATCGGGCCCGATCGGCGGCGGAGCAGTTTACCGGCGACGCCGATCAGCCGACACTGGCACCGCTGGCGCGCGGCATCAACGCCGTTGGCGCGTCGCTGGCCGCCGACGCGGGGCGACGGGCGGAGCTGGATGAGTTCCTGACGGCCTTCCTCGCCTCGCTGCTGGAACGGCACCGGCAGGAAGTGGGCGACCTGATCGCCGACACCGTGCGCCAGTGGGACCCGGAGGCAGCCGCTCAGCGACTGGAGCTCGCCGTCGGGCGGGACCTGCAGTTCATCCGGCTGAACGGCACGCTGGTGGGTGGGCTGGCCGGTCTCATCATCTACTCGGTCTCGCTGCTCTTCAAGTAGCCCAGTAGCCAACCCGTCCGGCTGGTGATCCAGCCCACATCGTCGCGGGCAGCGACCTCACGATCAACTGGCTCACCCGGGCGGCCCGAAACCGTGCCTGCAACATTTCGATCTAGCAGAACGGGCCATCGGCGCCGGCCCTTGATTCGTGACAAACCGCTGAGCGCCTTGCGGGCCAACAGCTTGGCCGCCGGGCTCAGGAGTTGCCTTGCTGTACCGGCGACCCCGTCACCCAGGTGGCAGTCATGGCGCGCATCAAGGTTCGTTGTCCGGCCGGTGTCGAATACTCCTTCGCGATGGGCGAGGAGTTCATGCAGGTGGTTCGCCTCGGCAGCATCACCGCCGCCTGGGAGGTCTACCACCAGCGGAACAAGGTCTGGCTCCCGATGGCACTGCATCCGCTCTTCCGGAAGCTCGACGCCCCCGACGGTGGTGCGCTGCTGGCCGAACTGGGCGACTAGCCGGGCACCTGACCCAGCACCGTGCGTCAGCGTTCACACCACTTTGGATGTTCCGCCGCGCGTCGGCATCTCCCAACTCCAACTCCAGATCGATGCCTCGCAGGAAACCTCTTCCTCCCCTGAAGCCCCGGGCCGGCTCGTTCTCCCGGGCGCGGCGTGCGGCCCGACACCTGCCGCAGGCCTCGGACGCGCAACTCCGGACCCTGCTCGAGGATTCCTGGCGCTTCACTGCGCCGAAGAAGCTGGTTCACCGACCGGGCTGACCGTGGCGCGTTCCGCGGCCACGCGGATTGAGGACCTCTCCGCGGGCTACGGTGTCATTGGCGGCTACGCGGACTGAGGACTCCGCCGCGGGCTCGGCTCCCGCGCTCAAGGCCACCGTCGTCAGTGGGATGGGCGGACGCAACGCCCGCTCTGGGGTCCTCATCCGCTTGCCGTCCTGGACCCTGCTCACTGCCGGCTGCCAGCTTCATCGGGCCCCGCGCAACCGCCGCGAGAGCCACTCCCCGAACAGGCAGAAGCCCAGCACCGCCAGTACGACCGGAAAGAGCGTGCGCGGCGAATGGGAGGCAGGTGTCCCTGGCTCACCCAGCGCGCTGAACAACGCGGCACGGGGAGCGGGATCCCCACCCGCCCCGCCAGCGTCGGATTCGCTGCCGTAGGCCACCGAAGCCACCACGGCGGCCCACCAGGCCCGATGGGCCGAGACGCCGTCGGCGCCGCCTTCCATCCGCCAGCGCCAGGTCTCGAGGTAGCCGACCTGCCCGACACGCCCCGCACCTGCGCGACGCACGGCCACGGCGACGTGATCGCCACGCCGCTCGAGCGGTATCGCATCGGCGACCAACGGCGCCAGATCGTGCAGCCCGAGGAACTCCCGCGATGCCGGTCTCCCCGACGGGAGTGCGGGGCGTGCCATCACTCCGCCCCGGCCCGGCGCCAGCGCCCCAAGTGGCGCGGCGCCGCTGGCCCCATCGGGGCCAAGCAGGAGACCACCACCCTGGCGAACAAAGTTCACGATCGCGCCGGCATAGGCGGCCGCGGTAGAGTCGAGCGCGATGACCGCCGCATGGCGTGCTGTGTCGAGGGGAAACGGCTTTCCCTGAATCACGGCGATGTCCGGCGCGACGGCCAGACGAGAATCGACCGCCCAGCCCCGCTCCTCCAGCGCCGTCGCCACGAACTTCGACTCCCACCCCGCCGCGCCGAGCAGCACGACGTGCCGTTGGTTCACAATTGGTGGAGGGGTGGAGGTTGCCACGACTCGAGCCTCCCCGCGGCCGACCGCCGCGCGCACTCGGCCAGCGACAGCTGCCAGTCGCACTGAAACTCCAAGCGCGCCGAAGCGGAGACTGTCGAGCGGGCCGAGATTATCGCTCACCAGCACCGCCGCACCGACGGGCCCAGTGACGCGGAGGTTCACCACCCCCGCGGGATCGGGGCGACGCTCCGTTTCGATCATGAGCGAAGGAATTCCGCCGTCCGACCAGCGGACGCCGATCTCCGCCCGCCGCAGCGCGACGAGCCAGTCGCGAAGCAGCGGAGCGGGGGCAGCCCGTAGTGACAGGTTCAGCGTATCGGCCGGGGGAATGGTTGACCAGTCGGCGAGAACAGTCTCCGTGAGCGCTTCCGTCAGCGCCACGCTGGTCCCGGCCGACCGCTGGGACAGCGCCTCCACGGTGAGCCAGAGCAGCGCAGCCAGCGCGATGCCCCGGAGCAGCAGCTCCAGCCGCGGCCGGTCAACGTGTGAGCGCATAAACCACGATGTTGACGCCGAAGCGGGTGTTGTCGACCGCGTAGAAGCGCTTGGTCTCGGGATGATAGTTCCACTCCGAGCTGTAGTCCTTGCTGCTGTAGAGCACCGCAATCCGCCCGGCTCGCTCGACGGCGAGCAGATGCTTGTGAACCAGGTTGTCGCCCCAGCCGTTCAGCTCCTGGCTCGTGGTCGGCGGGCCGTCGGGAAAGTTGAAGAACGCCGAATAGAGCGCATGGTCATTGGGCAGCTCACGCAGCACACCCGCGGCCCGGGCGATCTCCTCGATGGCGGTGCGGTGAAACACGCCGTCGATATCGTGGTTGTGATCATCGACGAAGAGCATGCCCCCACGATCGACAAACGTCCGGACCATCGCACGCTCCGCCGCAGTGAAGCGCACCGGCAGGTGCCCGGTGAGATACACCAGCGGATAGCGGAGCAGATCGGCCGAGCCGAGCGAGACGACCACGCCTTGCGGTGCGACGGAGAGTGAGGTGTACCGCGCGAGCGAGTCGATCAGGTTGGCGGGGACCAGTGGCGCCGATTCCCAGTCGCCCGAGGCGTACTCGGCGGTGGCGAAGACGAATTCGCTCATGGCAGCAGCCCCCAGGGGGCGAGCTCCGGAACCGACGCCGGCGACGGGAGCAGCAGGCCGCGGGCACGGAGCAGCGGCTGCGTGGCATCCCGCCCTGCCCGGAGTGCCGCCAGCGGCTCGTCCAGCCCGCCGGCGAATCCGGGCGCCGCCTCCAGCGCTGCCAGCCGGAGCAGCAGCAGCGAGTCGACGCCGGCAGCCTCCGGCAACAGCGCCACCGCACGAGTGAAACGGGCCAGCAACGCCTCCGCAGAAAGCGGATCGGGCGGCCGCCCGGTGGTGGGGGCGGGGAACACATCGGCGCGCTTCCCTGTCAGGCGCACCCGGACAAGGTCGAGGGTGATCGGCGCAGCGCGGCCGCGGAGGTAGAGGCGTTCAGCCTGACGGGCCCGCTGGATGGCGGCGAGCGCGAGTCGCATCGGCGGGAGGGCGCGGCCGGGCTCTCCGATCTCCAGCGCCCGGCCGGCGTCCCACATGGCATTGTAGGCCTCGAGCAGCGGCTTGTTCAGTGCCACGACCGGCGTCTCGTCCTCGGCAAAATCCAGCGCCTCGCCGCCGTTGATGACCGTAGCCTGTTCCGCCGCGCGCAGCAGGGCCTCGGGAGAGAGACCGGTGGTGCTGCCGGTGTCGCCCGCTTCCTCCGCCGACGCCTCGCCGCCGAGGCGGAGAAAGAGAATGTCGGCGACACGGCGCCTGAGGCTCGCCTGATCGCGGGCGATGGCGCGGGACTCGGCCACGACGGTATCCCGGCGCAATCGGGACCGTCGCCGCTCAAGCGCCTCGGTGAGCATGATGAGCATGCGCTGGGAGAGCAGCGCGGAATCGCCCTGGGCCGGCGCGGCCGGGTCGATCTGTACCGAGTCGCCTTCATCGGCGCGCGGGATGCGGATGGTGCGGGTCTCGGAGACGCCCGAGCCAGGACCTGTGACGGTGTTGCGGTCGCGAGCAACCGCCCGCAGGTGCACGACGTTGCCGGGAGCAAGGTGGAGCGCCTCGAGCTGCAGGGTCGCATCCAGCTCACCGGTCCGGGCCGCAGCCAGTCTGCGGCGGCCGATGACGCCTGAGCGGAAGCTGAAGTTCTCGCCGGCCCCGGAGCTGACGATGTATTCGAACCACCCATCGTTCAGCCCGAAGTCATCGCGCAGCTGCGCCTGCAGCCTGAGACTGCCGCTCACCGCCCGCTGCACCGTGTCGCGCACCGGGGCGAGCAGCTCGACCATCGGAACGCTATCGATGCGGGGCTCGAGCACCATCAGTACCCGCTCCCCGCTGGCGGTGAACCAGAGCGGTGCCGCGGTGTCGGGCATGGAGAGCGTCACGCGCCAGCGATCCGCCATGCTGGTCACCGGCAGCGCCTGGGCACCGAGGGTGGCGACGACACCGGCGCCGGTGGTCGGACCCCCCACCACCAGCGCACTCCCGATGAGGCCCTGCACGGACTGCGGATCCTCCTGGATGGACGGCCGGAGTCCAGAGTAGGCCGGCGGCGTCACCGTAACTACCAGCGGGTGCAATGGATCCGCCCGAGGCGCTGTTGCGGCACGGCCAAGGATGTCCCCGCGGCGCGGTGTGGTGATGCGGCTCACGCTCGTGGCGGGAAGAACACGGAGCGATGCCACCAGCAGTGCGGCGAACAGCAACGGCAGAGCGGCACGGATGAGCGCGCGGCGCAGCGGTCCGCTCCAATCCGTGGTCGCGACAGCCGCCTCAAGGGCGGGACCGGACGACGCGAAGCGCTCGTCAGTCAGCGTCACCAGTGCATAGCGCATCGCGGGGACGCGGTGCTCGAGCCACAGGGCGACCGTACTGAGGGCACGCACACCCCGGTTCCGCCAGAGCGCGGCGATGCAGGCGCCACCTGCCACAACGACGCTCGCCACCAGCCCGAGTTGCCGCACAAACAGCGGCAGCGGGACACGGAGGTCGAGGAGTGCGAGCAGGAACAGCAGAACGGCGCCGCAGGCGATGCCCCATCCAGCGGCGGAGACCAGCGCACCAGCGAAAAGAATGGCTCTGGCACGGCGCAGTCTGGTCTTCGCCTTCATGCGCTATCGCCTCCCACGCCGAACCAACGGCTCACCGGCAAGCAGCAGGAACGCGGCGGCGAGATACCAGCCATTGGCCGGCACCTTCCCCGTCACCGGCCGAGCCAGCTGTGAGGCAGCGACCAGCATTGATGGCCCACGGAGGCTGTCGAGCAGCGCGTCGGCCACACGCACGAAGTCGCGTCGGCCACCGCACGGGGCGGTCAATGCGCGTACGAGCGCCAGCATGCCCGGGCGGAGCATGACATCACCCGCCATGTCGGTGGGAATCGCCACGTCGCGCTCGCAGCCTGTGCCGAGTGGCCGTTCGGTCGCGGCGGCGGTCCCGTCCGCCCAGCGGGCAATCACGACACCCTCGGGGGGACGCACCACCCGTGTGAATGGCGCGACGACGACCTGACCTCCGCTGAACACTCCGCCGACGGTATCGCGGCCCAGCGTCGCCCACGGCGCCTCCACTGGCACACGCGGCCAGTACACCAGCGCACCGCCTGCGGTTGCCCAGTTTGAGTCCGCGGCGATTGGAACGCTGCGGACCACCCGTGCGCCAGCCTGCGATTCGCGGCCGATCAACCCGAGCGTCGCCCCCAGGGGATCATCGGCCCTCAGGCTGCTGCCGCCATCTGGCCGGATTGCCGGTGCCGCAGGCTCCACAACGTGCAAGTCGATCCTGCCAGACCACAGTCGCCGAATGGCGAGCGTCGCCTCGTCCCACTCCTCGACGGCGAACGGCGAGACAACATGCAGTGCAAGTGAATCGCCCTCGGCCGCGAGGGTCGGGGCGCGGCGCACCGCGGCGAGGAGCGCTGCCGAGAGCGATCCTCGCGGTGAGGAGCGGATGATGTCGCCCGCATCGGTGGCCTCCGGCACTTCGCGGCCTGTGGTGTCGAACGCGATGACGAGGCTGGCCTGGCGGACTAGTGCGCGGACGCTGTCGTCGAGGATGCGCGGGGCGGCGCGGGACCGGTCGATCAGGACGAGATGCGCCGTGCGACGAGGCGGCGCGCGGAGCGGCCGCGCAAACGCCGCACCGATGAGCAGGATGATCGCAACCCGCAGCAGGAGCAGCAGGAGATCGGAGGGGCGCCGAGCGGCTGCGGGGGCGCTCGCGGGCTGATCGGGAAGGAAGCGGGCGGTGGGATAGATGAGTGGCCGCGGGCGCCGTCGCGCGAGGAGGTGCAGTGCGACGACCAGGAGCGAGAGCGCCGCCGCCCCACCGATCCAGAGGGGGGCCGCGAAGGTCACCACCGCTTCTCCACGACTGCAGTGCCCCGCACCAGCCGGCGGATGACCGGCGCGGCGTCCTCCTCCGCGCGCACTTCAGTGTACTCGGCACCGGCCCGGCGCCAGGACTCGGCCAGCGCGCTCCGCCAGGTCGCGTAGGTCGTCATGTAGTGGTCGCGCACCTCGTCGTGCAGCGGCCGGCGGAGCGGAGACTCGGGATCGACCGCCAGCCGGGTGACGTCAGGCGGAACCCGCTCCTCCTCGGCGATAACGTGCAGGGCGAAGACCTCAACGCCGGTGACGATCAGCTCGCGGGCCCGCGCGAGCAGCGCCGCTTCCTCCGCCAGAAAGTCCGAGATGATCACGAGACGTGAGCCGGGCCGCAGCCCTTCCATTCCTGCAACCAGCGATGCCGAGCCGGCGGGCGAGGTGTCGTTGAGCGTACGAGCGATGTCGGCGATCGCGAGGCGATGGGCGCGGGGCGCAAGGCGAAGGACGCCATCGGGCCCGGGGATGATGAGGCCGACGGGGTCGCCATCGCTCCGCGCCACCGCGGCGAGACCGACCGCCAGACGGCAGGCCTGGATCCACTTCGCATGCGTGGTTTCGGGAAAGGCGAGCGACGCCGAGGCGTCGAGCAGCAGCAGCGTGGGGCGGATCGCGTGATCATCGGTGATGCGGAGAAAGGCGCGATCGGTCCGCGCCAGCAGTTTCCAGTCGAGCCGCCGCGCATCATCGCCCTGGCGGTAGGGGCGATACTCGGTGAATTCCGCGGTGAGTCCCCGCAACCGCGAGGGATGGCTCCCCGCCGCCCCGGTGCCGGACGATCTCCGTGCCGGCCACGTCACACCGACGAGGGCATCGAGCAGAGGGCCGAAGGAGGGGTGGAGGGGCATGGGGTGAGGGGCATGGGGTGAGGGGTGAAGGATGAGGGCTGAGCCTGGGGTGCTCGGAATTCCTCCTTACTCCTCACTCCTCACAGTCGGATCTCCCCCCGCGGCGGCGCCACTGCCTTCAATACTTCCTCGATAATCCGCTCGGCGGTGATCCCCTCCGCCTCGGCGGTGAAATTGGGGAGGATACGATGGCGCAGCACCGGGAGCGCCACCCGGCGGATGTCCTCTGGTGACACGACGGGGCGCCCGCGGAGCAACGCGTGGGCCTTGGCGCCGAGCACCAGGGCCTGCCCGGCGCGCGGCCCGGCGCCCCAGCGAACCGCGTGCTGAACCAGCGGCAGGGCATCGGGACCGGGGCGCGTCGCGCGGGCGAGGGCGGCGGCGTAGCGAAGGGCGGGATCAGCGGCGGGCACGGCACGCGTGGCGTGCTGCAGTGCGATCACCTGTGCGACGTTGAGCATCGGCCGGAGCGGCGCCGCATCCGCTCCGGTGGTGGCGCGCAGGATTGTGACTTCATCCTCCTCCCCCGGATAGCCGATCCGGATGTCGAAGAGGAAACGATCGAGCTGCGCTTCGGGGAGCGGATAGGTCCCCTCCTGCTCGATCGGATTCTGGGTCGCCAGCACGAAGAACGGCTCCGGCAGCTGCATGGAGACGCCGGCCGCGGTGACGCGGTGCTCCTGCATCGCCTCCAGCAGCGCGGCCTGGGTGCGCGGCGGTGTGCGGTTGATTTCATCCGCCAGCAGGATGTTGGCGAAGACCGGGCCGCGGACAAAACGGAAACTCCGCGACCCCGAACCCACCTCCTCCTCCATGATCTCGGTGCCGGTGATATCGCTCGGCACCAGGTCCGGCGTGAACTGGATGCGGCGGAACTCCAGCTCCATCGCCTCCGCGAGCGAGCGGATGAGCAGCGTCTTGGCCAGGCCGGGCACGCCCACCAGCAGGGCATGACCACCGGCCAGCAGCGCCATCAGGACTTCATCGATGACCGCGTCCTGGCCGATGATCCGGCGGCACAGTTCGCTCCGCAGCCGCTCGACGCCCGCGAGCAGTCCCGGTTCGGCCAGCGGCGCCGGCGCCCGTGCCGTCACGCGCTCAGACCGCCTCGGAGAGACTGGTGAAGTTGAAGTCCCGCACCTTGATCGACGGCATCACGACATCGCCGCCGGCTTCGGTGCCGGCCAGCCGCTCGCCCCGCCCCAGCGCCTCGATGTTATTGAGGATGAAGAGCGGCGATTCGTTGAACCGGAAATTCCGCAGCGCCTTGCTCACCTTGCCATTCTCGATGAGGAACGTGCCGTCCCGCGTGAGCCCGGTATAGAGAATGGTCCGCGGGTCGACTTCGCGCAGGTACCAGAGCCGGGTGAGCAATATGCCGCGTTCGGTCGAGGCAATGATCTGGTCCAGCGAGTCCGACCCGCCCGCCAGCTTCACCGAGCCGGGAAAGCTGGTCGGCTCCTTGCCCTGCTTCTTGGCCCAGTAGCGGCTGTACAGCAGCTGCTTCAGGACACCGTTCTCGAACCAGACCTGGCGGCCCACCGGAAGCCCCTGGCCGTCGAACGGCTGGGAGAGGAGATCGGGGTCCCGCGGGTCGGAGGTGAAATTGACCCTGGCATCCAGCAGCTTCTCGCCGACCTTGCTGCCACCGCTCTCCTTCACGAACGGACTGCGCCCTTCATCGGCCTGTCGGGCATCGAGGTAGAACAGCATCAGCTGCACCAGGTCGCCGGTGGCCTGCGGCTCAAGGATCACGGTGTACCGGCCCGGCTCGATCGCGACCGGTGTGCGCGAGGCCTTGGCCTTGTCGATGGCGCGCTCGCTCACCGCGCGATAGTCGAGTTTGGACCAGTCGGGATGATCTGCGCCGGCCCAGCCGGAGCCGGTCCCGTCCGCGGTGCGGACGGTCACCGTGTAATTCGCGCTGGTGGCGCGGTGAAAGGCGAAGAGGCCGGCGCTGTTGGCGAGGGCATTGGAGGAGGCGCCGGTGGTGATGAATCCGGCGGCACGCAGGTCCGCTGAGGCGCGCGCCGTACCAAGGGCCGTCATGGCGGCGGTCGCGCGATCGGCCGGGGAGAGCTCCGCGGTGCCGTCGAAATAGGCATCGACGGTGTCATAGGTCTGCGGACCGAGCAGCGGCATGTCCTCCGGATCATCGGGCGCGAGCCGGGCGAGCGCCTCCGACTGGCTCACGACCCGGCGCAGCGACTCGTCCGACAGGTCGTTGGTCGTGGTCACCGCGTGCTTCGGGCCGTACCAGCTCTGCACCACAATGCTCGTGTCATCCACGCTGCCGGAGGTCGAGAGCTGGTTGGCTGCGAAGCGGGTATTGGCCTGATGGCTGCTGTTGAGCGCAATCTGGATCCGCTCCGCCTTCGAGAAGCCGATGATCCGCTGGAGCAGCGCCTGGCTCGCCTCGCGCGAGAGAATGGGGGCGCTCATGCCTTCCTCCCGGTGTTGATCACATTGATCTGCCGGAAGCGCGCGGGTACCGACCCGTGACTCACGCCATTGCTCTGGCCCGGCTGGCCCTTGCCATCGAAGAAGCTGCCGCCGAGCTGGTAGCTCGCCTTGCCGCCGATCAGGTCCATGCTGTTCCAGAAGTCGGGGGTGCGGATCTGATAGGCCACGTCCTTCAGCATGCCGACGACCTTGCCGCCCCTGATCTCGTGAAAGACCTGGCCGCCGAACTGGGCGTTATAGCGCTGCTGGTCGATCGAGAACGAGCCGTCGCCCTCGATGGCGATGCCGCGGTCGGTGGCGGCGATCAGGTCCTGAAAGCTCTGCTCCTTGGGACCGGGCAACAGCGACACATTGGGCATCCGCTGGAACTGCACATCGCTCCAGCCCTGGGAATACGAACAGCCATGCGAGCGGGTCGGCCGCTTCTGCTGGTCATACCACCACTTGAGCCAGCCGGCCTGCTCCCGCGTCGTCTGGTAGTCGTTGAAGATCCCGCCCTTGATGATGAGGAAGTCCTCCGGCTTCACCCCCTCGTCATCATAGCCGATCGTCGCGAGTGCGCCCTCCTGGGAGCGATCGCCCTGGACGTTCATCATCGCCGGCCCGTACTTGAGCTTGCCCAGCATCTGCTCGGGTGGGGCGATGAAGCTGGTGCCGGCGTAGTTCGCCTCGTAGCCCATGGCCCGGTCGAGCTCGGTCGGATGCCCGATCGACTCATGAATCGTGAGCCAGAGGTGCGACGGATGGAGCACCAGGTCGTAGCGGCCCACCTCGACCGGCTTGGCGCTGAGCTTCTGGGCCGCCTGCTCGGCCCACCCTCCGGCGCGGCCCACCAGGTCGCTCGACAGCACGTACTCCCAGCCCCGTCCCATCGGCGCGATATCCGCGTCGCGGTTCTGGAAGTCGGAGCGGTCGGGGGCGACGGCGGTCGCGGTCAGCGTGGGATAGCTGCGGATAAAAACCTGCGCGATCACCGAGCCATCCGTCGAGGCGAAGTTCCGCTCGTCCTTCACCAGGAACAGCGCGCTGTTGACGAACTGCACATGCTTGACCTTGAGCGCCTCGGCGTTGGCCCGGAGCAGCAGGTCGGCTTTCTCCTCGACCGAGATGCTCCACGGATCGACGGTGAACGCGCTCTGCCAGCTCACGTCCTTGTATGCGGGCGACGGCAGCAGCTCGACGGCCCGGTCCCGGGCAATCCGATTGGCCTTGGCGATCGCCACCGCTTCCCGCGCCGCTCCCGCCACCCCGGCCTTGGTCAGCGTCTGCGTCGCCGCGAAGCCCCACGTCCCGTCCACCAAGGCCCGCACCCCGCAGCCCATCGTGTCGGTATCGACCACGTTCTGGATCTGGTGCTCCCGGGTGAAGACGAAGTTCCGGCGCTGGCGCCCGACCCGCACGTCGGCATAGCCGGCGCCGCTCAGCTTCGCGGCGTTCAGCGCCTCCATGAGCAGTTCCCTGACGGCGGCATCCATCGGCGGGCCGGCGTTCGGCAGCCCGGGCTTCGTGGCGGCCGCAACCGCCTGGGTGAGCCGCGGATCGGCGGCGAGCGCACCGGCCGCGAGGCCGGCGACTTTCAAGAATTCTCGGCGATCGGTCATTAAGCGTTCCAACGTGAAAGTCGGACCTGCATCGGATGGCGATGAACGCAGTGCGGTACTGCTGGAAGCATGGAAGCGCTGGACCGCGGGCCTGAAGCCCCGCGTAGGGACGGAAGACGCAGAAGCCGGGCTCCGCGTTTCATCATTGGCCGACAACTACCCAATGTTCCCCCCGATTGGTGCAATGCGCAACTGGAGAGCGGGACGACGGGCGGGCGGGCGGACCGAAGCTATCGGCTGTCATCCTGAGCCCGCGCAGCGGGCGAAGGATCTCTTTGCCCTGAAAGCGTACTCCTGTCTCGGCTCCGGCCTCAGGAGGACATCATGTGGGGTAGAGCAATAGTGCCGCGACTACCACCCCGCCGCGCTCCCATCCTTCCGCGGATCCGATCCCGCCGCATACCCCTGCGGCAGCCGGACAATTGCCTGCGACCCGCCAAAGGAGCTCAGCCGTTCGTCGGTGATGTCGTGCCCCATCGCCCGGAGCGCCGCCCGGACGTCGTCGGGGATGGGCGACTCGAGCGCGACCCGGGCGCCGTCGAGATGGCGGAAGCGGGCGGCGTCGATCGCCTGCTGGAGATTCATGCCGAAGACCAGGTGATTCAGCAGGAACTGCACATGTCCCTGCGCCTGCATCCCGCCGCCCATCAGTCCGAAGCTCAGGTACGGCGTGTCGGTGGCGCCATCCGCCTGCTGCGGTGTCCCCGGCTTCGAAACGAAGGCTGGAATGAGCGTATGGAAGGGGCGCTTCCCCGGCGCGACGGTGTTGGGCAGTCCCGGCTCCAGGGTGAACCCGGCGCCGCGATTGTGCAGTGCGAAGCCGGTGCCGGGCACCACGATACCGGAGCCAAACAGATCGTAGATGCTGTTGATGAAGGAGACCATGTTGCCCGCGCTGTCGGCGGTGGTGAGGTAGATGGTCTCGCTCGAGACGCGCGCCGGGCCGGGGTCGACCTGGACCTGGGCGCGCGCGGGGTCCAGCTGACCACGGCGCTGGTTGATGAACGGATCGGAGAGCATCTGACTCGCGGGGATGGTCAGATGATCGGCGTCGCCCACGTACCGCGCGAGATCGGCGTAGGCCAGCTTCTTCGCCTCGATCAGAAGATGGAGATACGGGGCCGAGTTGTGCCCCATCGACTTCAGGTCGTATGGCTCGAGGATCCGGAGCATCTCGAGCGCGGCAATGCCCTGATTGTTGGGCGGGAGCTCCCAGACGCGGTACCCCTTGAACGTCACCGAGATCGGAGTGACCCAGGTCGGCTGATTGCTCCGGAGATCCCCGAGGGTGAGAAATCCGCCAAGCTCCTGAAGCCGCTGGAGGATCTGCTGACCCAGTGGACCACCGTACAGCGTGGCCGCGCCTCCCTTGGCGAGCTCCCGCAGGGTACGGGCATAGTCGGGATTCCGAAACCACTCCCCCGCCGCCGGCGTGTGGCCATCGATCAGGAAGGTGGCCCGTGCGCCGGCGTCGCGCTGCAGCAGTTCCTTCTGGGCGGCCCAGTCGGCGGCGATGATCGGCGTGAGGGGGAAGCCCTCTTCCGCATAGCGAATCGCGGGCGCCAGCGCCTCGGCGAGGGAGATCGTGCCGTACTGCTTGAGCAGGGCATCCCATCCCGCGAGAGCGCCGGGCACCGTCACCGTCTCGATCCCGCTCGTCGGCATCGCCGTGTGCCCGCGTCGCAGCAGCTCCTCCCGGGTCATCAGGGCACCCGCCCTGCCACTCGCGTTGAGCGCCACCAGCCGGTGTTCCTTCCCGAGCCAGACCATGGCGAACATGTCGCCGCCGATGCCGGTCATCATCGGCTCGGTCACCGAGAGGACCGCCGCCGCGGTAACCGCGGCGTCGATCGCGTTGCCCCCGCGCTGCAGCACCGCCAGGCCCGCGGTCGTGGCCAGTGGCTGGCTGGTGGCGATGATGCCGTGCGGGGCGTAGACGACGGAGCGGCCGGCGAGTGAGAGTGGGCGCTGGGCCATGGCCGTGATCGGAGTTGTGAGAAGCAGCAGGGCGAGGAGGCGCATGGGACCGGATGGAGTGAATGGCATGGACATAAGGAGCAGCGGAAAGGGGAAAAGCGAAAGGGTGGGTCGGGCCTCCGTGCCCGACTGGTGAGAGGAATGGAAACCGGTAAAGGGCGGCTCGGGCCCCCGTGCCCGACTGGTGAGACGAACGGGGAATCGGTGAATCAGAGCCGCGAAAGTGATCGCAACTCCTCAACACCCACCCCCGACTCCCTGCCACCTGCCACCTGCCACCTATATTCCGCCCCGTGACCCTCGACACTCCGACCGGCCTGCAAGCTGCGCTCGCCGAGCGCTACGAACTGCGCCATGTGCTGGGACGAGGCGGCATGGCCACGGTCTACAGCGCCTGGGACCGCAAGCACCAGCGCGAGGTGGCGGTGAAGGTGCTGCGGCCCGACCTCGCCGCTTCCCTCGGCGTTGAACGCTTCCTCCAGGAAATCCAGATCGCCGCCGGGCTGACCCACCCGCATATCCTGCCGCTGTACGACAGCGGCGAGGCCGCTGGCTTCCTCTACTATGTCATGCCGTGCATCACCGGCGGCTCCCTGCGGCAGCGGCTCGAAGCGCAGAAGCGGCTCCGGCGCGACGAAGCCCTCGCGATCGCCGCCCCGGTCGCCGATGCGCTCGCCTACGCCCACCGGATGGGGATCTTTCACCGCGACATCAAGCCGGAGAACATCCTCTTCTCCCAGGGCCACCCCATCGTGGCCGACTTCGGCATCGCCAAGGCCCTCAGCACCGCCGGCGCCGCCGGCGGGAGCAACCTGACCCGGACCGGCTTCCCCCTCGGCACGCCCGGCTACATGAGCCCGGAGCAGGCGGCGGGAATGACGGATCTGGATGGCAAGACCGACGTCTACAGCCTTGCCGTGGTGATCTACGAGATGCTGGTTGGCGCGCCACCGGGACGCTGGCCGACGGAAGATGCCGTGCGCGCCGGTCGGTTCCTCGAAGCGCCGGTGGCGCATCGGACTCCGCTCACGGAGGCGGGGCCCGCCATCGAGAGTGCGCTGGTGCGCGGCCTCGCGATCCGGCACGACCAGCGGACCGCGACACCGGCGGCGCTGATGGCGGAGCTGACCGGCAAGGTCGCGGTCACGAAACGCAAGTACGGCGAGGACGAAGTGCGCGAGATTGTCCGTCGCGCCACCGAACTGGAGGCCACCAACCCCACCGCTGGCGGAGCGATGACTCTTGGCGGCGTTGAGGCGCTCGGCGCGGAGGTCGGCGTTCGCGCCGACCTGATCCGGTCGGCGGCACGATCATTGGACCCGGCGATGGCACCGGCGGCCCTGGTGCCCGCACGGGTGAACCCGCTCACCGGCGCGGTACCATCGGTGCTGTTCGAGCGGGTGGTGGAGGGCGAGGTAGTGGAGTCCGACTTCCCGATCCTGGCGGAGGAAATCCGCCGCGTGATGGAGAATGCAGGTCAGGTCAGCCAGCTGGGGCGGACTTTCACCTGGACGATGCAACGGGTCGGGGGAGTGAATCGGGACATGGAGGCTTCAGTCTCGGTGCGGGCGGGGCGCACCCGCATCCTGGTACGGGAGAATTTCACTCCGCTGGCAGGCGCGATCTTTGGTGGCATCGGCGGAGGACTCGGCGGCGGAGGACTCGGCCCGATCCTCGGCATCACCATCGGCGGCCTCGGCCTGCACGGCGCAGTGATCGCCGCGATCATCCCGGCCTGGTTCGCGACCGTTTATGGCATTGCCCGGACCAGCTTCAAGCGGTCCACCCGCAAGCGCGAGGAGCGGCTGAGGCGACTGGCTGATCGACTGGCCGCGGTGACTGCGGAGTTGGTGGGGAGGCGAGAGTAGGGAGCACCATGTCGCCACCCCCCGACTCGACCGGACCAGACCCGATCCCGCCGCTGGTCGATCACCTCTTCCGCACCGAATACACCCGACTCGTCGCCTTCCTTACCCGCCGGCTCGGCGCCGAGCGGCTCGGCGTGGCCGAAGATATCGCATCGGAGGCGCTGCTCGCGGCACTGAAGCGCTGGCCCCAGTCCGGGGTGCCAGATAATCCCGGCGCCTGGCTCGTCGAAGTCGCGCGGCGCAGGGCCATCGACCTGTTCCGTCGCGACCGCGTCTCGGTCCGGATGGAAACCGCCATCCAGGCCGAGCTCATCGCATCGCTGGATGACGCGGTACCCGTTGCCGCCGGTACCGACCCGCTTGCCGACGATCAGCTCCGCCTCATCTTTCTCTGTTGCCACCCCGCCCTGCCTCGCATCTCCCGCGTCGCCCTCACCCTCAAGATCGCCAGCGGTCTCAGTGTCCGTGAGATCGGCCGTGCCTTCCTGAGCGATGAAATCGCCGTCGCCCAGCGGCTGGCGCGGGCGAGAAAGCTGCTGCGTGAGATTCATGCCCCGGTGGAGCTGCCGCCGGCCGGCGAGATCGCCGTTCGTCTGGATGCTGTGCTTGACGTCCTGTATCTCACCTTCACCGAGGGTCACACCGCGCACGAGGGCGACGAACTGGTGCGTCACGAGCTGTGCCACGAGGCGCTCCGGCTGGCGGAGCTGCTGCTCCAGCGCCCCGACACCGCCGCGCCGAAAGTGCATGCGCTCGCCGCGCTCTTCTGTTTCCTTGCCGCACGGTTTCCCACCCGGCTTGGCGCCGATGGCATTCCCGTGCTGCTGGCGGACCAGGATCGCAGCCGCTGGGATCGGATGCTGATCCACCGGGGGCTCCAGCATCTCGACCGCTCGGCGGAAGGCGCCGAAATCTCGCGGTATCACCTTGAAGCCGAGATCGCGGGGCACCACTCGCTCGCGTCCACCTGGGACGCCACCAACTGGCCGGCGATTCTCACTGCCTATGACCGGTTGCTGGCGCTCTCGCCTTCGCCCGTGGTCGCCTTGCATCGGGCCGTCGCCGTCCGGCAGGTGGAAGGTGACGCCGCGGCGCTGACCGCGCTCGAGGCCGCCCCGCACCTGGCTACGCTGGGGCGGTTTCCGGCCTACCACAGCCTTCGGGGCGAGCTTCTCGTCGGGCTCGGCCGGACGGGGGAAGGCGTCAGCGCCATCCGAAGAGCCGCCGAACTGGCGAGGTCCACCCCAGTTCGGCGGCTGCTGGAACGAAGGGTGGCGGGGCTGGCGGTGGCGAATGTCATGACCCGAGACCCTGGTGCGTCGAGGTAACGGAAAGTCCGCACCTCGACGTTCACCCGTGACAAGGAGGACCAATGTCGCAGTTCCTGCTGATCCTGCATGACACCACCAAGGCGCTGGCCAGTATTTCTCCGGAGGAGATGCAGCGGGTGGTGGAGCGCTATCGCGCCTGGAGCACCAGGGTGGCGGAGGCCGGGCAGCTCCGCGGTGGCGAAAAGCTCAAGGACGAAGGGGGCAAGCATCTGACCCGAGAGGCCGGCAAGTACGTGGTGCGCGACGGGCCGTTCTCCGAGGTGAATGAGGTGATTGGCGGGTATTTCATCATCGAAGCGGCGGACTACAAGGCGGCGGTGGCGATCTGCGCCGACTGCCCGCACCTCGACCTGAAGGGGCGGATCGAGTTGCGCGAGGTGGATGCAATGTGAGGAGAAGCTGGCAGGTGGCAGGAGCAATCGAGGCTGGGCGTGGTATCCATGACGTCAACCGTCGGCTACGGGCCACGCCCTCCCTTCGCTCCCTGCCGATGCCCACACCTCACAACAACAGCGAGGCCAATTTCGGGGCCGCCGACAGGGCGCGCCCATACCACTGCTCGAGCCAGCCGCCGAACCGGGATGGCTTGGCGCCGACGGCGAGGAGCCGCGCGCGGCACCGCTCCAGTGACCGGCGGAGCTCGGCCATGCTGCGCCAGCGCTTCTTCGGGTCCCGCGCCAGGCACTTGTCGATGATCGCGGCGAGACGTTCGGGCACCTCAAGGGCGAACGTCCGGAGCGGCGGCGCGTCCCAGGCGGTGCGCTGCACCGCGAGGCCCATCGTGGTTTCACTCATCCATGGCAGCCGCCCCGCCAGCGCCTGATAGGCCACCAGGCCTAACGAGTAGATATCGCTCCTGGCATCCGCATCCCACTTGCCGAGGACCTGTTCCGGCGCCATGTAGGCGGGTGTCCCGAATCCCTTGGCGACTTCGGAGCGGGAATGCTCGGAGGTGCGCAGCGTGGCCACGCCAAAGTCGGTGAGGAAGGCCCAGTTGTCGTCCTGGTGCAGCAGGATGTTCGCCGGCTTCACATCCCGGTGGATCACGCCCCGCTCGTGCGCATGCGACAGCGCATCGGCCACCGGGATCAGGATGGCCAGCGCGGCCCGAACAGTGAGCTGGTGGCCGCCCTCGAGCCGTTCGGCGAGGGACTGGCCGGGGATGTAGCGCAGGACGGTGAGCGTCAGGTGATCCTGGTGCAGCGAACCGTAGCAGGGCACGATATGCGGGTGCGCCATGTCGCGGGAAATTCGGGCCTCGCGCCGGAAACGTTCCCGGTTCTCCAGCGTGACCCCTTCGGATGGGTCCAGCAGCTTCAGCGCGACGTGCTTCCCCTCCCGCCGATCCCACCCCAGCAGCACCACGCTCATCCCGCCGCGGGCGATCAACCGCCTCACCTCGTAGCGTCCGCAGGAGACCGCCTCGACGCCCTGCGCCCACTGCTGCAGCTCAGCGGCGGCGGTGTCGGACCCTGCGGCGGTCGGGGGGACGGGCATGGCGGTGCTCCCAGGAAGATCTGGGGCGAGGAAAGGCAGGGGGCGTGCCGTAGCACGTGCCTGTAAAGTGTTGTTGGGTAACGGTTAACGGGCGAGGCTCAGATGGCCGCGCCCGGTTGTGGCATCGGGCGTCCCGAAAACGGACACATAGAGGAGGACGGCCCGCGCCCTCGGCTAGCTGCAGCCTCTCTCACCCGCAGCACCCACCAGAGGTAAACGCCGGGTAGGGCCGAGGTACTTCCCCGAGCGGACCTGCGACTCAGTCACCGGGCCTGCTGGCCCGCCTATCCGCGGGCTGGGCGGTCGTCGACCCTGCCCCCGTTGGCGCCCAGGCTGTCCGAGGCCGACCCCACATCTTGACATAGACCGCACCGAGGGACACTTTGTTCTCTACCCGAACAAAGTCGTTTTGACCCCGGCCGCGGTTCCACCATCGCGCCGCTCCCCCTGTGAGGAGGCTCTGATGAGCCCGACTCGAGCTTGTGCCCTCCGGACCCTCGGCAGGCACTTTGCCGTGGCAACCGCCCTGGTGCTGACCGCCGCCCCGACTCTTGCGGCACAGTCCCCGAGCATCCAGGTCGTGTCGGACGCGGCGGGGTCCCGGCTCACAGTCGACGGCCGCGACTTCATGGTCCTCGGCGTGAACTGGGACTACTTCCCCATCGGCACCAACTACGCCTATAGCCTCTGGAATCAGCCCGACGACTTCATCAAGGCTACGCTCGACCGGGAGATGCCGCTCCTCAAGAGTATGGGGGTCAATGCCATCCGCCAGTATGTGGGGATCCCGCCGCGCTGGGTCCGCTTCATCTATGAGCAGTACGGCATCTTCACCGTCCTCAACCATGCGATGGGCCGCTACGGCGTCACGATCGGCGGGTCGTACAGTGCGAATACCGACTACTCAAACCCCCGGGTCCGCGCGGCGCTGGTGGCCGAGATCTCGGCAGTGGCCGAGGAGTTCCGTGGCACACCCGGCGTTCTGATGTGGCTGCTGGGCAACGAAAACAACTACGGGCTCACCTGGAAGTCGGCGGCGACCGAGGCCCTGCCCCAGGGTGAGCGCGACGCCGCCAAGGCGCGCTACCTCTACTCGCTCTTCGGCGAGGTGATCGGCGCGATCAAGGCGATCGACCCCGACCGCCCGGTGGCGATGGCCAACGGCGATCTCCAGTACATCGATATCATCGCCGAGGAAGCGAAGGGGCTCGACGTCTTCGGGGCGAATGTCTACCGCGGGATCTCTTTCGGCGACCTCTTCAAGGTCGTCAAGGAAAAGCTCGGCCTGCCGGTGATGTTCACCGAGTTCGGGTCTGATGCCTACAATGCCCGGGACATGCGGGAAGACCAGGTCATGCAGACCAGGTACCTGCTAGGGCAGTGGCGGGAGATCTACGAGCAGTCCAGCGGCAAGGGGCTGGTCGGCAACTCGATCGGCGGGCTCACCTTTCAGTGGACCGACGGGTGGTGGAAGGCGGGGCAGGAGGTGGGGCTCGATGTCCACGACAACAACGCCTCCTGGCCCAATCAGGCCTACCTGGACGACTTCGCTGCCGGCGAAAACAACATGAATGAGGAGTGGTGGGGAATCATGGCCAAGGGGCCCACCGACGCCCGGGGCCACTTCCAGCTGTACCCCCGGGCGGCGTACTACGCGCTTCAGCAGGTCTACCGGCTGAACCCCTACGGGCCGGGCACCGACCTGGCCGCGATCCAGGCGCACTTCGCCGCCATCCAGCCGGAAGAGATGGCGCTCCGGGCACGGGGCGACCAGGCCGCTGCAGCCAGCGGACTGGCCAGCAAGTTCCGGGTGAGCGGCATGCGGCTCGAGCTCTCCACCTTCAAGACCGGCGGCAGCAACCTCAGCACCCCTCCGTCCACCACGCCGAGCGCCACCGCCTCGCCGTCGTTCAAGGGATTCGATCACCTCGAGTCGTACTACGCCGACTTCGAGTCCCATCCGGCCGACAACGTGATGGCCTCCCTGTCACTGAACGTGCTGGGGAACGTTCCCGACAACCCGATCGACCAGATCTTCTATGAGAACCGGGGCCGCACCCGCTCGGTGGACGCCAACGGGCAGCCGCTCACCCTGAATGGCATCGAGCGGGTCAAGGTCTATCGCGCCAGCCTCAAGTGGGACGAACGCCTGTTCACCCTGGATGGCTTCTACCGGACCGGCCACTACCACTGGGGCTACGAGGGCGACTTCTTCGGCCTCTACCGCGAGGCCAACTACGGCCCCAACATCGACATCTACAACGGCGACGCCCCGCTGGGGGCTGAGTTCACCGGCAAGAAGCAGCTCGCCGGCCTGAAGGTGGCTTTTGGTCCCGAACTGTGGTGGGGCGCCAACCCCTCACTGCTGGCGAAGTACCGCCGTCGTGTCGGAAACTTTGATATCGCCGGCATCTACCAGGAAGACATCGCCAGCCAGCGGTCAACCAGCAGCTCGTTCGCCGTGCCAACCCCGCCGACCCGCAAGGCGACGCTCCATATCGCCACCACTCGCGGACCCGTCGGCATCGATGTCGGCGGCATCTGGTCGGGCGACACCAAAGTCGGCGAGACCTTCCAGCTGATTGCCGGTGCACCGGGCAATTACCGGGTGCTGCAGGACCGGATCCGCTCCAAGGATGCCTTCGGCGCCAAGGCCAAGCTCACGGTCTCGACCGGCCGGTGGAACTGGTACGGGCAGGGCGCGGCGCTGGGCCTGGTCGCTGACGGTGGCCCGACCTCGGTGCAGACCTTCACCGGCTGGTACCTCAAGGACAGCGGCCTGGGCAACCAGTGGAATGCGATGACCGGCGTGACGTACACCTTCGGTGACTTCCAGATCGCGCCGAACTTCCTGTGGCAGAAGCCGATCGTCGGGCCGATGCCCAGGAACACGCCTGCGCCCGGTCGGCCCCGCAACATTCTCGACGATCCCTTCGCCGTCCGGGCCAACCGCCAGACAACTGCAGGCGAGCTCCTGGTGACTTACGACCCGACCCCGGCGACCTGGATGTACGCCTGGGACAGCGACCTCCGGGAAGACGCGAAGCTCGCGGTGAGCGCCGCCTTCACCTACAAGCACCACCCCACGACTCAGGACGCCGCGATCGGCATTCTGGCGGATGGCCGGACTACCTTCCCTTTCCCCGGCGCACCGCCGGCCCGGGATCTCTGGGAAGTGCGGACCCGCATCGTCTCCCAGCTCCGGCCCGACCTCCGCTTCATCGTCAACCTGTTCGGCGGCACCGGCGAGCCGAACGGCGACAGCCCCCGGCTGGTCCACCGCTACGGCGGCGATATGCGGCTGGTCAAGGATCACTTCAAGCTGGTCACATCGGCCAAGTTCAATGACTGGGGTCCGTACGATTACCACCGCGACTTCAACCTGACCTTCCCGATGCAGCTGATGGGCGACCTGTCGTACTCCCTGGGACAGCCCAAGTGGTGGGATCTTCCGGCGACCCGGTTGGGAGTCCGCGGGACCTGGCGCTCGCTCGACCGCCTGTCGCCGCGCTACTGCCCCGCCACGGTGGCGAACTCCAGTGGAGCACTGGTGTGCGATCCGACCGCTCCCGGACGGGATGGCCAGGAGTGGGAGATTCGCACCTACATGACGGTTGGCTGGTAAGACACCGGCGGCTCGGTCCAGCCGCCGAGAATCCCGACCAATTTCTGCCATGGCAACGGGCCCGGTTACCGACCTGAGCGAGCCGGCGGACGATCCGGCACTCCTCGAGCAGCGGATCGACGAGCTGCTGCGACAGATGACGCTGGAGGAGAAGATCGGCCAGCTGGCGCTGGTGCCGGCGGCGGGGGGAGCGGTGCCCGATCACCTGCACCAGGCCCTGCGTGAGGGGCGGGTCGGGGCCATCCTGAACGAAGTTCAGGTGGAGACGGTCAACGAGCTGCAGCGCATCGCGGTGGAAGAGAGCCGGCTCGGGATTCCCCTCCTGATCGGCCGGGACGTCATTCACGGCTTCACCACCGTCTTTCCCATCCCGCTGGGTCAGGCCGCATCCTGGAATCCCGATCTCATCGCGCGCGGAGCACGGATCGCCGCGCTCGAGGCCGCCGCCTCGGGGGTGAACTGGACCTTCGCCCCGATGATCGATATCGCTCGCGACCCCCGCTGGGGGCGGGTGGCGGAGTCGCTGGGGGAGGACCCCTGGCTGACCAGCCTGCTCGGTGCCGCGATGGTCTCCGGCTTCCAGGGCGAGCGGCTCTCCGAGCCCGGCAGCATTGCCGCCTGTGCCAAGCACTTCGCGGGCTATGGTGCATGCGAAAGCGGCAAGGACTACAACACGACGAACATTCCCGAGCATGAGTTGCGCAACGTCCACCTCCCGCCGTTCAAGGCGGCGGTGGATGCCGGGGCAGCGAGCATCATGACTTCGTTCAGCGATCTCAACGGCGTGCCCGCCACCGGCAACGAGATGCTGCTCAAGGGCATCCTGCGCGACGAGTGGCACTACGACGGCTTCGTGGTGAGCGACTGGGATTCGGTTCGTCAGCTGGCCGTGCATGGCCTGACCGCTGACGATCGGGAGTCCGCCTACGAGGCGGCCAACGCCGGGTGCGACGTGGAGATGAACAGCACCACCTACGCCGACCACCTCCTGTCGCTGGTCCAGGAGGGGCGCATTTCATCCGTGCAGCTCGACACCATGGCGGGGAATGTGCTCCGCACCAAGTTGCGCCTCGGGCTCTTCGACAGCCCGTATACCGATCCCGGCCAGTTTCCGGTCGCCGCCAATCCCGAACACCTCCGGGCCGCGCGTGAAGCCGCCGTCGAAAGCATGGTGCTGCTCAAGAATGACCATGGCACCCTGCCGCTGTCCGCCGAGTCGCTGCAGACCCTGGCCGTGATCGGGCCGCTGGCCGACGATCCGCATGAGCAGTTGGGGACCTGGATCTTTGACGGCGACGCACGGCACAGCCGGACCGCGCTGCAATCGATCCGAGAACTGCTGGGCGACCGGGTCAGCGTCGAGCATGTCCGGGGGCTCGAGACGACGCGCAGCCGGGACCGGTCCGGCTTCTCCGATGCCGTCGCACTGGCGGAACGGTCCGACGCGGTCATTCTGTTCCTGGGCGAGGAAGCCATCCTGTCGGGCGAGGCCCACTGCCGCGCCGACATCGGGCTGCCCGGTGCGCAGGAGGAGCTGATCGCCGCCGTCGCCGCTACGGGCAAGCCTATCGTCCTCGTCCTGATGGCCGGCCGGCCACTCGCGCTGGAGCGCATTCTGGGCCACGTCCAGGCGCTGCTCTATGCCTGGCACCCTGGCACCATGGGTGGACCGGCAATCGCCGACCTTCTCTTCGGCATCGCCGTGCCCTCGGGCAGGCTCCCCGTCACCTTCCCGCGAGTCACGGGACAGATCCCGATCTACTACGCTCACAAGCACACCGGCAAACCACCGACGCCGGAGACCTTTGCCCACATCGATGACATCGAGGCCCGGGCCCCACAGCTCTCGGTCGGGAACACCTCGTTTCATCTCGATGTGAGTTACACCCCCCTGTTCCCGTTCGGATTCGGTCTCTCCTACACGGTCTTCGAGTACGCGAACATCCGGGTCAGCAATCCGGTGATGACCATGGACGATACCATCGTCCTCACCGCCGATGTCACCAACCGCGGTGAACGGGAGGCCGAGGAAGTGGTCCAGCTCTACCTGCGGGACCTGGCCGCCAGCGTGACCCGGCCAGTGCGCGAGCTCAAGGCCTTCGAGAAGGTGCGCCTCGCTCCGGGAGAGCAGCGGACAATATCTTTTCGCCTGACGGCCAGCGACCTCGCATTCTACGGCCGCACCATGCGGCTCACGATCGAACCCGGGCAGTTCCATGCATGGATCGGCGGGAATTCCACCGCGGACCTGCGCACCGACTTTGTCCTCACCAACTCCCACTCTTCGTGAAACCCCAAGACGCCACCATGAGCGCATCTACCGACGACAACGCGATCTCGCACAAGGTCGAGCAGCTGCTGGCCCGGATGTCCCTGGACCAGAAGGTCGGCCAGATGATCCAGACCGAACGGATGGCCGCCACTCCGGACGATCTGAAGGCCCATCACCTCGGCTCGATCCTGAGCGGCGGCGGGTCCACCCCGGGGCAGAACCGGCCGGCCGACTGGATCGCCATGAATGATGCGTACTGGCTCGCATCGATGAGCACCGACGGCGGCCGGCTGGCGATTCCGCTGCTCTATGGTGTCGACGCCATCCACGGGCACGCCAATGTGCTGGGGGCGACGGTCTTCCCCCACAACATCGGCCTCGGCGCGGCGCACGACCCCGATCTTGTGGAACGCATCGGCCAGGCGACCGCCCGCGAGATTCTCGCGACCGGGGTAGAGTGGACCTTCGCGCCCACCCTGGCCGTGGCCCGCGACATCCGCTGGGGCCGGACCTACGAGAGCTACTCGGAGGAAACTGCGCTGGTCAGGTCGTACGCCGGCCGCTTCGTTCGCGGCCTCCAGGGCGACCTCGGCCGCGACAGCGTGGTCGCCTGCGTCAAGCACTGGGTCGGTGACGGCGGCACCGACGGCGGGAAGGACCAGGGCAACACCATCCTGCCGGAGGAGGAGCTGTCGCGCGTCCACATCGCGCCTTACCTCCCCGCGCTGGCCGAGGGTGTGCTGACTGTGATGGCCTCGTTCAACAGCTGGAACAGCAAGAAGTGCCACGGCCACCGCTACCTGCTCACCGACGTCCTGAAAGACCGGCTGGGCTTCACCGGGTTCGTGATCTCCGACTGGGACGGCGCTGACTATCTCTCCGAGGACTACGCCGAGGCGGTGGCAATGGCCGCCAACGCCGGGATCGACATGTTCATGGTGTCGATGGACTGGCGCCGCTGCCTCAAGCAGCTGATGGCGCACGTCGCCAGTGGAGTGGTGCCGCTGGAGCGGATCGACGATGCGGTCCGGCGGATACTCCGGGTGAAATTCCAGTACGGCCTGTTTGACCGGCCCCGGCCGGCGGAGCGGTACTGGTCCCGTCGTGACTGTCTCGGGGCAAAGGAGCATCGGGAGGTGGCACGAGAGGCAGTCCGCAAATCACTGGTATTGCTCAAGCACACCGGCGGTCTCCTGCCGCTGAAGCGCAACGCGCGCATCCTGGTCGCCGGCAAGAACGCGGACAACCGGGGGCACCAGTGCGGCGGCTTCACCGTGGCGTGGCAGGGGACCTCGGGCAACGACTTCATCATCGGCGGCACGTCGATCTGGGAAGGGATCCGCGCGGCGGCTCCCGGCGCGGTCCTGAGCGTCGACGGCACCGCCGCAGATCGGACAGAGCATGACGTCGCAATCGTGGTGATCGGGGAGAAGCCGTACGCGGAGGGCTTCGGCGACATCCGGTCCTCGGATCTGGTGGGAGCGGGCTCGGGAGGTGGCGGCCGCACGGCCAAGCTGCCGGCCTACGGGACGACATTCGAGCTAGCCGAGCTGCATCCGGAAGACCTGGCGACCATCCGGACCATCACCGCCCGGAAGATTCCCGTGGTGGTCGTGCTGGTCTCGGGCCGGCCGCTCGTGATCAACCAGGAACTCGCCGAGGCCGCGGCCTTCGTGGCCGCCTGGCTTCCGGGTTCGGAGGGCCAGGGGGTGGCCGACGTGCTGTTCGGCGACCACGATTTCCAGGGCACGCTCTCATTCGCCTGGCCCACCAGCGTCAGCGAGCCGAAGACCCCGCTCTTCCCGCTCGGCTTCGGGCTCAAGATCGGGTAGAGCCGGGCGGCCACAGGCAAAGAAAAAAACCGCCGTAATCGCGGCGGTTTTTTTCATTTCCCTCCGGCGGACTACGTCGCCAGCGCCTCAGCCGGCTTGCCCCGCCGACGTTCGAGCTCCTGGCGGACCTCGTGGGCCCGCTCCTCCGTGATGTGATACGTGGAGAAGACCCAGATCGCGACTCCCGACGCGATCATCGGGATCAACGCGTCAGACAACCGCAGCAGGATGATCGTCCGGGCCGTCTGTTCCCCGACCAGCGCAACGTCGAACCCGGTGGCGTTGAGCAGGAACCCGCCGCCGGCCAGCGCGGCTGCCATGCCGAGCTTGACGACCCACCAGTAGATCGCCCCGAACATCCCTTCACGTCGCTGCCTGGTTTCCAGTTCGTCGACGTCCACCACGTCGGCGATCATCGAGCCCATCAGCGTGAACAGCCCGCCGAGCCCGAAGGCCATAAGGGGCACGGGCAGGAGGAGCAGCATCGGGTGCTCGGGACTGTAGCAGAACCATTTCAGCCCGTATCCGATAATCGAGATCGAGGTCGAGACGATAAAGGCGCGCCGCTTGCCGATCTGGCACCCCAGCCAGGTGATGAAGTAGATCACCCCGAAAGTGGAGACGGCGCCGAGCGTGCCGGCGTAGCCGGCGTACTTCGCGCCCAGCTCCTTGTCGCCGCGGAAGACGTAATAGATGATCACGTAGAGCTGGAACGACGAGATCATGATGAAGCCGTTGAACACCAGGAAGGTCGCGGTGCACAGCTTGCGAAACGGCTTCGAGCGGAGCGTGGTGGCGAATCCGTGAAAGAACTCAGCCAGGTTCCGCCGCAGCGCTGCCGCGCCCGACTCCCGGGCGACCCCGGCCCGTTCCGCTTCCGCGATATGCTTGAACCGTTCCCGGAGGAAGATCGCCGGGAGTACCCCGACGCCGACGGTCACGATGGCGATGGCGATCGACAATCCGCGCGCCCCGGTCGCCGGATCGGGAAACCAGGCCTTGTGGGTCATGATCCAGAGGAACCAGGGCGACACCACATACGCCAGCTGACCGATGAAGTTCTGGACGCCCATGAGCCGGGTGCGCTCATGGTAGTCGGGGGTGAGTTCGTAGCCCAGGGCGACCCACGGCGCGGCGAAGATCGTGTACGCCACATAAAACAGCATCGAGAAGCCCAGGAAATACCAGGCGTAGAAACTCTCGCTCCGCCCGGGCGGCAGGTGCCAGAGAATGACGTAGGTGATTCCGCAGAGGATGGCGCCGACGAAGATGTAGGGCCGGCGGCGGCCCCAGCGCGACCGGGTATTGTCCGAGATGTAACCCATCAGCGGATCGATCAGCGCATCAGTGACCCGGGGAATGGCCCCGAGCAGGCCGACCAGGGCGGGGTTCATTCCCAGCCCGAGGTTCAGGATGACGATCATCCCCCCGATCGCCGCCGCCAGCAGGTTGTTCACAAAGGCGCCCATCCCGTAGGCCAGCTTGCGCGGGAAGGAGATGCGGTCTTCCGGCGCAGTCTGGTAGTGGGCGATGCGGTTCTCGCCGGTAAGCGGCGGGATCCGCGAATGCCAGGCGGCCAGGGCCAGCCGGGCGACGCCGCTCAGGCGGGAGCGGAGGCTCACGGCTTGTACACCCGGACCCAGTCAACAACCATCTGCTGCGGGAAGGCGGTGCCGTTCGGCGGGCCCGGTGGGCCGCCGCCGACGGCGAGGTTGAGAATCAGATAGAACGGACGATCGAAGACCCACTCGCCCGGGGCGTAGGTCGGCTTGATGGAATGGTACAGCGTGCTGTCCACGAACCAGTTGATCCGGTCCTTGGTCCACTCCACGGCAAAGATGTGGAAGTCGGCGTCGAACCGGCCGGACGGCAGGTCATACCGCCGGGTGAGGCAATTCGACCCCGAATACCGTGGTCCGTGCAGGCAGGCAAACACCGAGCTGGGTGTCCGGCCGAAGTTCTCCAGGATGTCGATTTCGCCCGCCCTGGGCCAGCTCACCGTGGGCAGATTCGCGCCAAGCATCCAGAAGGCGGGCCAGATGCCGGTGCTGGTCGGGATCTTGATCCGCGCCTCGAACCGCCCGTACTGCTGTTCGTGGATGCCCTCGGTGGTCAGCCGGGCCGAGGTGTAGCCGTTCGCTGTACAGGGAATGCCGCTAATCCCTGACGCAGGTCCGGAATAGGACTCCGCACGGGCCGTGATCACCAGATTGCCGGCGCCGTCCAGCGCGGCGTTGGTCGACCGGTCGGTGTAGCACTGGAGTTCCTGATTGCCCCAGTCAGTCCCGAGCTGGAACTTCCAGTTGGCGGGGTTCGGCAGATCCCCTGCCTGCCCATCAAAATTGTCTTCCCAGGCCAGATCGAGAACAGCAAATGGCTTCGGCTCGGTGAGGCAACTGTTCATGCCGACGATTGCCGCCGCGAGGATCAGGATGTGTTGCTTCATGGCCCGGTGGGTGAAAGGGTGACTAACGCGCTCCAGCGGTCGGAAACAGGGTCGGATCGGTCAGGGCGGCATCGAGCACCATGGTCGCTGCCCCGATGGCGATATCCTGGGGCCCCAGCTGGCTGGTCCGGATCCCGGAGGCGGCCAGCGAGCCCACGAAGGTGCGCCGGTACACCGTCTCCCGGAGCGGGCCGATCAGTCGCTCCCCGAGCCGGGTGAATCCTCCGCCCAGGATGACGGCAGAGGGGTTCATCAGGTTGAGCAGACCGGCCACCGCGGTCCCGAGGTGCTGCGCCGCCGTATGTGCGACCTGCAGGGCCAGCGGGTCGTCGGCGAGGGCCGCGTCCTCAATGGCGGTGATGGTCAGCCTGGTGCCGTGGAGCGTGCTCTCGGGAAAATCAGGCAGCAGCTTCGTGGCAAGCGTCACCAGCGCCTGGGTGCCGACGAACGTTGTCAGGCACCCGCGATTGCCGCAGCCGCACAGCTCTCCTCGAGGATCGATGGTCAGGTGGCCGATCTCCCCCGCCACCCCGCTCGCACCGCGATAGATCCGGCCGCCGACGAAATGCCCCGACCCGATGCCGGTGGCCATCTTGATGTAGGCGAAATCGTCCAGCCCGCGTCCGGCGCCCCACCAGTGCTCGGCCAGCGCGCCGAGATTCGCATCGTTGTCCACCAGCACCGGCACGTCGAACTGGGCCACCAGTTCCTTCTGCCAGCTGCGTCCCTGCCAGGCCGGGAGCGCGACGGCAGAGAGCCGATCCGGGTACCGGATATCCACCGGACTCGGCACCGCGACACCGATGCCCACCAGTTGCCGCCGGCGTCCCTTCCAGCTTGCCAGACAGGACCGGCAGAACTCGGCGACGAGGGCCAGCGTCCCATCGGGGTCAGCCCGGACCGGGTGGTCACGATGCTCCCAATGGAGCACCTGGCCGCGGAGATCGGTCAGGACGACCGACACATGCGACGCCCCGATATCCACACCCAGAATGGGGCAGGCGTCGTCCTGAAATTCCAGCACGATCGGGCGGCGTCCGCCCCGGGATGCTCCCACACCCGCCTCGGCGACCAGCCGGGTCGCCAGCAGCATGGTGACGACTTCCGACACTGTCGAGCGCGAGAGATCCAGACGGCGGGCAATCTCCGCCCGCGAGATGCGACGCTGCTCCCAGATGAGGTGCAGCACTGCATCGGCGAGCGAGCGCGGTCGCATGGTACCGGCCTTCGCCAGCGTCGATTCGGCCATCGTAGCCTCTCACGGCCCTTTCGGGCCGTCCCCCCGGTCAGGATTACCTGTGCAGCTGCACGTACTCCCGGTAGACCGTATTGGGGTCGCCCCAAATGATCAACTGGGCGACAGAGGCCTTGATCTCGTCACGCCGGTCAATACCCGGAGGGGATATCGACCGGGGCCCGGTTTACCGCCACCAGCTCCGGGACCGCGCCGCTGGTGACGGCCATCTCTCCTTGACCCGCGTGAACCCGCCGGCGGCGGCGCCGTCCTCCCGGCTAGTTGTGGAAGTAGACGTTGTCGATGTACAGCACCGTCGGTCCCGCCGCGACGAAGAGCAGCTGCTGCAGCTTGTCCTTGGCGCTCAGCCCGGCGAAACTCGACAGCGGGATGTCCAGGGAAACCCAGCTGCCGCTCGCCGTGGCCCCCGCCTGATAGCGGCCGATCGCCGCTGACCCGGTTGCGTCATTGACGAGCTGGATCTCGAGATTGCTGGACGGGTTGGGTGACCAGACGTCCACGTGGAAGTGGGTCATCGTCGTCGCGTTCACCGTGTTGAGCCCCAGGGGGGTGACCCCGAATTCGACGCCGACGAAATTGGCCAGGGTGTACTGCTTCACATCATGGCCGCTGATCACGTAGGGGTCGACCAGTTGGTTGCAGCAGCTGCTCCAGCCGGTCCGCCAGGTGTCCACGCCCACGTTGGTGTAGGCGCTGCTGAACAGCGAGATCACGTTGGCCGGATTCACCGTCGGCGTGGGGGCAATCGTGGTCGGCACGCCCAGCGGCGCGGTCACCGTGATGGGCGCGTTCCCCGAGACCACGATGCCGTTCATGGTGGCAGTGATGTTCGCCGTTCCGCCCGAGACGCCGGTGACCAGTCCGTCGGCGCTGACCGTGGCAACGCTGGGGTTGCTGGAGGTGAGGGTGTACCAGCGCCAGGCTACATCGGTCAGCTTGCCACCGTTGGGCAGCGCCGGCACGGTCCAGTTGACCGTGTTCGGTGCCGGGTTCATCTGCGCCGGCGTACCGACCGCGACCGTCAGGCTCGGCCAGGCGGCCAGGGCAGCGGTGGGCGGTGCCACAAGGTTGGAAGGCAGGTTCTCGTACTGCACGTCGTTGAACCAGACGGTGTAGTTGTTGGGCCCGTCGGCGAAATGGAACAGCCCGTCGTAGCTGGTGAACTTGCTGGGGTCCGGCAGCGGGATGATGTACTTGGTGAAGGTCGTCGTGAGCGCAATGCCGATCGCTTCGGCGTTGAGCAGGTTACTGGTCCCGTTGTTGCCGATGCCGACCTTGAGGCTGGCGTTGGTAGTGCTCCCCCTGGCCCAGAAGGTCAGGGCATTGAAGGAGGAGAGGTTGCGCGGCAGGGACGCCACGAAGGCGCCGCCCGAGTATCCGCCCGACCCGGTGATGACGGCCTTCAAGGAGGAGCGGCCGTTGTTCGGCGTCGTCGCATCGATCGAGACATTGTTCGTGGCCCCGCCGAAATCGACGAAACTCACCCCGGGATCATAGCCGCCGAAGAAGACCAGCCCGCCGCTGCTGCCGGTCGCCACGTTCACCGTCACGGTGTTCGTCAGGCCGGACGCCGTGTGGGTGGCGGTGATCGTTGCCGTGCCGACGGCGACCGCGGTGACAAGCCCCCCGTTGCTGACCGTCGCGACGCCCGTCGCGCTGGAGCCGAAGGTCGAACCGGAAGTGAGGTTTGCGGTCGACGCGTCGCTGTAGGTGCCGGTCACCGTCAGCTGCTGGGTCCCTGCCGGGACGAGGTTGACCGGGTTTGGCGTGATGGCAATCGACGAGAGCGTCGGTGCCCCGCCGCTGTTATAGAAGTAGACGTTGTCGACGTAGACCGTGCTCAGCGTTCCCGAGATGACCATCTGGGCCAGGTGGGCCCTGGTCACCAGGCCGGTGAAGGCCGACAGGGGAACGTCGATCCCCACCCAGCTGCCGGTGGCGAGCGGCGGAGTGGACGCGTTGGTGAACATCAGCTCCTGCTCCACATCGTCGCCACCGCCGAAGCTACCGTCGGCCCCGAAGTCCACCAGCTTGACCTTGAACGCCGCACCCGTCGTCGTGGGATCTGGCGTCCAGATGTCCATGTGGAAGCCGGTCATGGTCGAGGCATCCACTGGCGCCGAGGTGAACTCGATGCCGGCAAAGACCATGTTGGTGTACTGCTTCACGTCATTGCCAACGACCAGCACATCCGCGACGTCGGCCACGTCCCACACCGCCGACCAGGTGTCCACGGTGACGTTGGTGTAGGCGTTGCTGTACAGCGAGATCACGTTGCCCGCCGGCTTCGTGGGCGTGGGCGCCGGGGTGGGCGGAGAAGTCGGCGGGCTTCCGCCGGCGTAGAAGTAGACGTTGTCCATGTACAGCGTGCCCAGCGTACCCGAGATGACGATCTGAGCCAGGTGGCCACGGGTGGTGAGGCCGGTGAAGGCTGACAGGGGGACGTCGATCCCCACCCAGTTGCCGGTGGCAAGCGCCGGGGTGGTGGTGGCGTCAAAGGCGAGCTCGTGCTCGACGTCGTCACCGCCGCCGAAGGTGCCGTTCGCCCCGAAGTCCACCAGCTTGACCTTGAACACCGCCGGTGCCGCGGTCGGATCCGGGGTCCAGATGTCCATGTGGAAGGCGGTCATCGTCGAGGCATCCACCGGCGCCGAGGTGAACTCGATGCCAGCGAAGACCAGGTTGGTGTAGTTCTTGGTGTCGTTGCCTGCCACCTGGACGTCAGCCACGTCCGCGTTGTCCCACACCGCCGACCAGGTATCCACGGTGACGTTGGTGTAGGCGTTGCTAAACAGCGAGATCACGCTGCCCGAGGCCACAGTCGGCGTGGGCGCCGCGACTGTCGGTCCGGTCGGCGGCGGCGGCGTGGAACCCTTGAAGAAGTAGACGTTATCCAGGTACAACGTGCTGCTCGAGCCGGAGATGATGATCTGGGCGAGATGCGCCCTCGAGGTCAGGCCGGGAAAGGAGGAGAAGGGAATATCCAGACTGCTCCAGCTCCCGGAGGTGATGGCAGGCGTGGAACTCGTCGTCAGCGTGACCTCATGCTCGGAGTCGTCGCCACCGCCAAAGGCGCCATTGGCGCCGAAGTCCACCAGCTTGACCTTGAACTGGCCGGCGTTCTGGACGAAGAGATCAAGGTGGAACCCGGTCATCGCGGTGGCATTGACCTGCTGGGTGATGAACTCGATCCCGGCAAAGACCAGATTGGTGTACTTCTTCGCGTCGTCGCCGGCGATCTGCACATCGGCCACGTCGGCCTGGTCAAAGCCGGCCGACCAGGTGTCCACCGTGTTGTTGGTGTATGCGTTGCTGTAGAGGGAAATCACGTTGACGGCGGAGTCGGTCGGCACCGGCGCGGCCACGGCCGGCGGAGCGACAGAGAGCAGCGTCACGGTACCGGTCGCCGGGGTCGTGCCCAGCTGCGCAGTGATGGAGGCGCTGCCGGACCCGACCAGCGTGATCAGCCCGTCCGGCGCCACGGTAGCCACCGCCACGTCAGAAGAGACAAAGGTGAAGTACGCCGGGGCGGCCACCAGGGTCTGGTCAACCCCTTCCACCGCAAAGGTCACCGAGGTGCCCCCCACCCGCAGGCTGGCGCCGACTTCATCGGAGACCGTCGCGGGCGCAATCACGGGGCGGGGATTGGTGATCGTGGTGACCGTCTCGAACTGCATGTCGTCCAGCCAGATGCTGTACCCGGCCCCGTTCTCCGGCCCCTCGGCAAAGAAGAAAAGCCCTCCTTCCTTGGTGAGCTTGGCCGCGAGCGGAATCGGGATGGTGTATTTCTTCCAGCTGGTCGTCAGCGCGATGGCGGTTTGCTGGGCGGTGTACTTGGAGGTGCCGGTGTTGTCGTTGCCCAGACCAGCCACATCGAGACTGGCGGCGATGCTCGCCTTGGCCCAGAAGGTCAGGGCGTTGTAGCCGGAGAGATCGCGAGGGACATTGGCGATGAAGGCACCGCCGGCGTAGCTCCCGGAGGGATCCCCCGGCGCCGGGACGGTCAACTTGAGCCCAAGCGCTCCGCTGTGCGCGTTGCTGGGGTCGTCACTGATGGCATCGGGCTTCGCGCCGCTGAACGCCTCGAAGCGGACGCCCGAGGCCAGGCCCTCAGCGAAGACGCCGGCATCGGTCGGGAACTGGGCCGGCCCAAGGGTATCGAGATCCCGGGTACAACCACCCACTGCGACGATCCCGACGAGCGCCAGGACGCGAATTGACGAGATTCTCGGGGGCATCTTCTCTTTACTCCAGGTTGGCTGCGGAGATCCCGACATGGGCGCGGTCGAGGATGCCGGGCGGCACCCTGATCTTTGTTCGGTATGCGAACAAAGTATGCGCCAAAGTCACGGACCTGTCAAGCAGACCGGGGGAGGTGGCGACCGGCAGAGCGGGATCGGGAGCCCGGCAGGACCCCGAACCCACGTCATCCTTCGGTCGGCCCGTGCGAGTTCGCTCGGCCGGGTGGAAATAGAAGCCCCCGGCCTCCGGAGAGAGGTCGGGGGCGTGGTCCGCGGCCACGGCCGCCGGTCAGATCATGGTGGGTTCAGCCTCGCCCGTCTCCCCTGACCGGCTTCCCCCCGTCGGTTTGGCGGCTACCAGCGGCTCAGGCACCGCTGCCCAGCCATTCCAGGATCTTCCCCTGCACCGCCGCATTCTCGAAATACTTCGTGTGCGACACCGCCTCATCTCCCTCCAGCACGAGCTTCTCCTCGATCGGGAAGAAGCCCGACCCGTTCTCGGCGAAGACCCCCCTGGTCGGCACCACCAGGTCGTTGTCGCCCTTGATCAGCAAGTTCAGTCCGCGCGAGAGGACGAAGTGCTTCAGGCCCGGGTCCTTTGGGGTCACGTTGGCCGCCAGCGCGAAGTACTTCGTGTCGCCCACGCGGGCCCCGGTATTCATCCACTTGGCGAACTCGCCATCGGGGCGCATCGACTGCAACCCCTCGAGACCCGCCATGGCGCCGGTCGCGACCTGCTTCAGCACACTGACGATCATCGTCATCACATCGGTGACGCCGTTGTCCGGCAGAAAATTGAGCAGGTTGGTGAAGACGTCGAGCACGTTGTTCAGGTTTGCCGGGTCGGCCAGACTGGTCCCGGCGTTCGGCGCGCCCACGAACACGACCTTACCCACCCGCAGCTTTCGGCTGCCCAGCGAGAACTCGCTCTGCTTCTCGCTCAGCATCCGGCTCACCAGGCCACCACGCGAGTGACAGATGATGTCGAGATCGAGCGAGGCGGCCTCGGGCACCACAGCCAGGAGCCGGCGCACGTTCTCCCGCGGATCATGCGACAGCGTGAAATGATCAAAGGCGAAGACCCGCCCTCCGTAGCGGCGGTGCAGTTCTTCCATGTATGGCGCGGGCAGGTGCCCGAAGGCAAGATGCGACCGGCTGAAGGTGCCGTGCACCATCAGGAGCGCCCGGCCGCCGGCCAGCCGGGACCAGCCCTCGCCGTCGAGCGGAGCGGCGGTGTCGGTGGTGAAGTCGCCGGGGCCGAAGGCCCGGATACGGTAGGGCCAGCGATGCTGTTCCAGCCGATTGACGAAGGTGGCGCTCACCTCACCGATGATCGGATCAATGAGCGGAAAGACCATCTCCTTGAGCAGCTTGGTGCCGATCGCCGTGACGATTCCGCGAGTGGCGGCGCCCCCTGCCTGCTCCGCCGGTACCCCGCGAGGAATCACATAGGTTCGCGTTGCCGAAGGCGATCCCGCCCCGCCTCGGGTTCCTGCGGCGGCAGCCGGCGGCGCGAAGTGCCACGACACGACGCCCAGCTCATCGGCCGACATGACCATCTGGCCAAAGCCCTCGCCCGGGTGGGACAGCTTGAGTTCGAAGGCCGGCTGCACCCCGGCGCTCCGGGTAGGCGCTCCGGTCTCCTTCGCTCCCGCGATCGCGACGGTCTGGCGCACGTCGATGCCCGCGCCGGCCAGTGCCGCGGTCAGCGGACTGCCGACCAGCAGCTCCGCCTCCTCCCGCCCCTTCTTCCCGAAATAGGTGCTGACCGTGCCGCTGAGCCCCTTGGTGGCGAGCGTCGCCCCGCCGATCACCAGCTCGGCCCCGTCCTCGCGCAGTGGCGCGCTGGTTCGCCGCCGCACTACGAACGACCGTGCGACCGTGGTCCAGTCCTCCTCGGCGGCGGGCGCCATCTCGATGCCCCGGGTGGGGCTGCCCTGAAAGGCGCGCTGCAGCAGGTTGCCGAGCGGCGTGGGCTTGCCCGCCGAGTCGCCGCGCACACCCTTCTGCTCGAGCACCGAGAAGTCGGCGGGCTGCTCGGTGATGAACAGCTTCACCGTCTCGATCGCCTCGGCTTCCCGGCTGTGATCGATGCTGTCAATGAAGGGAAAGCCGGCGTCCCAGGTGACGCGCGGCGCCTGCTTGAGTTCCGGCCCGATCTTGTAGGTGATGCCGGCGCCGAGTTTCTCCTGCGCCGCCGGTGCCCGGCGTGGCGGCCGGAGCGGGGTCACCGCGCCGGTCACCTCGAAATCCACCAGAGCGGTGTACACCGGACTGTCGTGCTGGCTGCTGACCTGGAAGCCGATCGCGTCGCCCTCGGTGTAGACGATCTGTCCTCCCGCCGTTTCGGGCTCGGCCACCACCCACTTCCCCTGCGCGTCCTGCTTGAGGAGGTCGAGGGTGAACTTCCCGCGGAGCTTGCTGTCCGGATCGGGGTTCTCCAGTGCCAGCGCCTGACGAAAGCGGGCGAGGGTTTCGAGGTTTTCGCGGATCGTCTTCTCATCGCCCAGCGCCTTGAGCGGCATGAGCAGGTCACCGGTCTCGCCGAAGCTGGCCCACATCGGGGCGCGGAGCGCTCCCGCCCGCGGTACCGGGTCGGTCTGCACCACCTGTTCCCGGGCAGGCAGCAGCCGGACGGTGACCGCCCCCGGCTCACCACCCGAGAGCACCTTGAGCAGGGTCGAGCCGTCGAGCAGGGCGCGGAGCATGGCTGCCTCGGCGCCCGGGGTATCGAGAACGGTGATGCCGAGCCGGAAGTCCCCGAAGGCATGGCGGGTCTCGAAGGCGCGTGCATCCGGCGTGATAGTCCCCGCCGAGGCCTCGCTCGTGATGCGGGCCTGGGACGAGACGACACCGACTTCCGTGACCTCGGCTTCGCCCTGGGCAAAGGATGAGGCGGGGTCCTTCGTGCCCTGCGGGTGGATGGCGTAGACCGAGCCGGTGGTGACCCCCTGTGCCGCGCCAGCCGAGAGTGTCACCGTGCCGCCGTCACGGGCGGTGACGCGGAGGAACTTCGTCGGCGTCACCTCGCGGACCCCGAAGATTTCGCGGTCGGCCTTGCCCTCCATCTGCGGATGCTGGGCGTTGTTGACCGCGTTCACCCGGGCGGCGGCGCGCTCGAAGATGTCGCGGTAGGTCGTCCCGGGGGTCGCCTGTCGCAGCTGCTGCGAGAGGAAGTAGGTGAGCGCCCCATGCGAGACCTTGCCCTCGCCTTCGGGGGGCTGGTACTCAAATGAGGTCTCCTCGTCCCGGCAGCCGGAGATAAGCACGTACTTCTCGGTCATCGGCATCCAGCCGCTGGGACCGGCCGACCGCGTCGTCGCCCTCGCCACGCCGGCGACCGGCTGCCGCTTCAACTCGCTCGCCGGGCGGGTGTCCGCCTGGACCGAGCGGCCATTGGCGCCGACCGCGTCGCGGGTGATGGTCCCCGAATGGCACGAGTCGAAGATGAGGGTGATGTACGAGGTCCGCGCTCCAAGCGCGTCGAGCATCAGGCCGATCTCGTCGTCGGTGATGTCGCGGTTGTCCCCCTGCCACCCCTCGGTGTCGAACGGCATGATCGTGCTGTCCAGGCCGCTCGGCTCGTCGCCCTCGAGGTCGGTCATCTGCGACCCGTGCCCGGCGAAGTGGATCACCACGATGTCGTCGCGTCCGGTCGCGGCAATGAGCGCATCGAACGCGGCGAGAATGGCGGCTCGGGTCGCCTCACCGTTCTCCAGCACCGTGATCGTGTCGGGCGCGAAGCCGAAGTTGTCCTGCAGGATCGTGCGCATGAGGCGCACGTCGTTCACGCAGCCCGACAACTGCCGAATCTTGGGATAGGCATCGATGCCGATGAGCAGCGCCCGGCGTGCGGTACCTGCAGGGAGGTCGGACATGGTCTGCATCTCGAGAGAGGGGAACGGTCGGCGAGCGCATGCCCGTTCCGCGCCAGACCGACGTCTGGCGCGGCGCGGGCCTGCTTCAGTTCAACTACTTGGCCGGCTTGGCCGGTGGCGGCGGCGGTGCTCCGTCGCGGCCCTTGCCGGGCGGCGGTGGTGGTGGGGCTCCCTCACGGCCCTTACCCGGCGGGGGAGGAGGCGGCGCTCCCTCACGGCCACCACCGGGTGGCGGCGGAGGTGGGGCTCCTTCGCGGCCCTTGCCGGGCGGGGGCGGCGGCGGCGCGCCTTCGCGGCCACCACCAGGCGGAGGGGGAGGCGGTGCGCCTTCGCGCCCGCGTGGTACGTCGTCCTTCCTGGAGCTATCCGTCATCGGTTCCCTCCGAGTACGCATGTTGAATCCGGCCTTCGGGGACACCTCATGAGCCGCTGGACAGCGCCGCCACGCGGGCCCGCAGCGAAGCCGCCAGCGGTGTTTCGTTAAGCGCAGTGGCCGCGTCCGCCCGGAGCAGCAGGCTGGCCCGCAGATAGAGCGGGTACACCGCGGGCAGCGCCGAGTCGTGCACCGCCAGCACTCCAAAGGCGCGGGCGTACTCCCGATGCCAGATGAGCAGCCGCCCCAGCATCAACCGATCGAGCCCGAGCGAGGCGACTTCGTTCCAGGTCAGCTCGTCGGCTGGGGAGGCTCCTCCAATCAACCGTTCAAACAGCTGGAGCGCCAGCAGGGAGTCGCCCTCCGCCAGTGTCGCGTGTGCTGCCATGGAAGAGGCCAGCAGGGTATCGATCCGCGCACCGCGCATGGCCCGGGTGGCGAGGTCGCGGGCGACCGCGCGGGCGAGGGGCGCCTTTCCCTCGTCCGCCGCCCAGACCCCCAGTTCCCACAGGCGCACCGGATAGGGGACACGGGCGTAGGTCGGGCCGTAATCAACGGAATCCTGTCGGGCGAGGGCACGGGCCCGATCGGCGAACGCCGGCTCCACCGGTGCTGCCAGCAGGTAGAGCGACGCGCCGGATCCCCACCGCTGGCGGAACTGTTCGATGGCAGTCGCGGCTTCATCGGTCCGTCCCCGGCCCAGCAGCGCGTTGACCAGGCCGAGCAGCGCAAAGAAGCGACGGCCCTCCGCCGCCTCGGTCCGGGCGGTGTCTTCCTGCAGCAGCATGGCGTATCCGGCCAGTGCACACTTCGAAGTGACGGTGGATGCACCTAACGACATAGCGGCGAGGCTCAGCGGCAGCGGGCTGCGCACCGCAGTGGCCCGGAGATCCATGCCCTCAAACCCGGTGGGTCCACAGGCCGAGACCAGTTCGACCTGGCGGGCGAGCTGGGTGTCCGCCGCCAGCCGGGCGAACTGCCGGGCCAGGAGAGCGGATCCGGCCCGATCACCCCGACGGGCGAGAATCTCCACCAGGTGGAATCGCACGGTGGTCGCGGTCGAGTCGAGCGCGCGCGCTCGTCCGAAGGCTGCCTCGGCGAGGCTATCGGTGTTCCCCTCGACCGGGAGGAGATGCATGTACACCTCGCCCAGCTGCATCCAGGCGACCACCATGGACGGGTCCAGCTCCAGCGCGGCACGCAACTGCGCGACCGCCGAGTCGGCACGACCATCGAGGTAGGATGCGACGCCACGGGCGAAAAGCTGGTAGCGCGGCGAGAGCTCCTGACCCGTCGCGATGCGAATCAGCGACGCCGCCTGACGGGGCTGATGGTTCCAGGCGGCGGCCTGCGCCCCCCGCACTGCCGCGATCCCGAAGGTCGAATCCGCAGCGATCGCCTTGCGGAACTCCGCCAGTGCGTCGGCCAATTGCACCCGCCGGAACGCGGCCTCGCCCAGGAGGAAATGGGCCACCGCCTGCGGCGGCCGCGCTTTCCATTCGGCCTCGACATCGGGCACGGCGGTCGGGATGAGCCGGGGAAGAATGGTGGTGACCGCCCGCATGCCCCCGCGCCAGCTTTCGCTGATGCTCGCGGACTGCCCCGGGGTGCGGGCGATGACCGAGTCACCGCGCACGTCGTAGAGTTCGAGGAAGACGTCGGCGGAATCACCCCGCGCCACCAGCCGGCCGGTGATGGCATAGGCACAGCGCTGGGCGCGAGCGATTTCCATCGCCTCCTGCACCGCCAGCAGGCGGATGTTCTCCCGCTGCGCCGGCTGGAGGAGTTGCCAGCCATCCACCCAGCGGAGGGATCCAGCGCCGTCCATCGCACTCCCGATGACGGTGGCGATATCCTCGCCCGAGGTGCGGGCACCGGGCCAGTCGCTGGGGAGCACGAAGGGGTACACCATCACCCGATTGGGATCGAGCGACGGACGAACCGCGGTCCCCCGCCACAGAAGGATGATCGCGCCGAGCCCGACAATCGCCGCCGCGAGCAGCGCCTGGCGCCGACGCCACCAGGGCCGGGTCGCCGGCGGTGTTGCCGTGGTGATAATCGGAGTCGCGGCGGCCCGGATGATCTCATCCCGGAACTCCGCCACGGTAGCGAAGCGATCCTCCGGCACCTTGGCGAGCGCCCGGTTGATCGCAGCCTCGAGTGCCTGGGGCACGCCCTGCCGCACGGTGCGAATGCTCGGCACCGGGTCGATGGCATTCCGGGCCATGATGGCCTGGGCGCTCGGGCCGGTGAAGGGCGGTGTGCCGGCCAGCATCTCGTAGAGCACGCATCCCAGTGAGTAGATGTCGCTCCGCCCGTCGAGGCGGCCCGCACCGGCCTGCTCCGGGCTCATGTACGCCACGGTGCCCACCGACAACCCGGTCTCGGTGAGACGATCGGCCCCTGATGCATCCAGCGCACGGGCCACCCCGAAGTCCGCGAGCACCGCATGCCCGTGGGACAGCAGGATGTTGCCGGGCTTGATGTCGCGATGGATGAACCCGGCGGTGTGAGCGTGCGCGAGCCCGTCGGCCACCTCGGCGGTCAGGCGCACCGCCTCGTCCACCGGCAGCCGGGTCTCCCGCTGGAGCCGCTGCTGCAGCGATTCCCCTTCGACGAATGGCATGACGAAATAGGATGTGCCGGCGGCTTCGCCCGAGTCGAGGACCGGGAGGATGTTGGGATGCTGCAGACTGGCGCTGATGTGGATTTCGCGGAGAAAGCGCTCGCCGCCCATGGCGAACAGGAGTTCGGGGCGCAGGACCTTGATGGCGACCCGCGCGCCGTGCCGCCGGTCGCGGGCGAGATACACGGTGGCCATTCCCCCCCGGCCGATCTCGTCGAGCAGCTCGTACCGATCCGCCAAGGCGGCCTGAATCGCAGCCTTAGGGTCGTGCGGTGCAGCCAAGGGCGATACTCCGAGCGTGGAGGGGGAACGATAATGGGGTGGATGAAGCTGCCGGGGGAGAGTGTGCGGCTTGCGTGATTTTGGCGCAACCCCTCATTCCGCCAATCCTCACGGCTCCTTCACCTTCGCGGCATATCCTTCATGAGGAACCCAACAAGGGAGCGCGCCATGAACCGTCGGACGCTGGTGCTGGTCGGCATGCTGCTGGCCGGCCTTTCAGGGAGCCTGGCCGCGCAGGGGTCCGGGGTGCCGAAGGCCGGCCGCTGGATCGTGGACATCGTCCATTCGCAGGTGGATTTCCGGGTCCGCCACCTGGTGGGCCGGGTGCGTGGCACCTTCACCAACTGGTACGCCGTCATCACCACCGATAACCGGGGGGTCCGGAGCGGGCGGGTCGACGTGACGGTGCAGACGGCAAGCCTCAACACCGGGAACGCGGTCCGCGACGCCGACCTGCGCGGCGAGCGGTTCTTCGCGGTGGACAGCTTTCCGGAGCTGAGCTTCCGCGGTTCCAGCCTGGCCCGGAGCGACACCACCACCGAAATCGTGGGCCTGCTGACCATCAAGGGCCACGCGCACCCGGCCAGCTTCACCGGCCAGTACCGCGGCATCGCGAAGGACAGCGACGGCCGCGAGCGAATCGCGTTCGACGCGACGACGACGATCGACCGGCGCGACTACGGGATGGAGTGGAACAGCATCGTCGGCGCCAACACGCTGATCGGCAACGACGTGGAGATCACGATCGCGCTCGAGGCGGTGCGGGTGGAGTAACGCCGCCCCTACCGCCCGGCCGCATCGGGCTGCATCTTGACCCGATGAATCCACCGCCGAAGCTCACCGAATCGCTCGCGGACCGCTACCGGCTGGAACGCGAGTTGGGCCAGGGCGGCATGGCCACCGTCTACCTGGCCGAGGACATCCGGCACGACCGCCGCGTGGCGGTGAAGGTCCTCCGTCCCGAACTGGCCGCCGTCATCGGGGCCGAGCGCTTCCTCGCCGAGATCAAGACCACCGCCAACCTGCAGCACCCCCATATCCTCTCGTTGTTCGATTCTGGCGAGGCCGCCGGCACGGTGTTCTACGTCATGCCCTACGTGGAGGGGGAGAATCTCCGCGACCGGATCAAGCGGGAGCACCAGCTCCCGGTGAACGAAGCGGTGCAGATCGCCCGCGAGGTGGCCGACGCGCTGCAGTATGCCCACGAGCACGGCGTCATCCACCGTGACATCAAGCCGGAGAACATCCTGCTGCACGGCGGGCACGCCCTGGTGGCGGACTTCGGCATTGCGCTGGCGGTGAGCCGGAGCGACGGTGGCAGCCGGATGACCGAGACCGGCATGAGTCTCGGTACGCCGCACTACATGAGCCCGGAGCAGGCGATGGGCGAGCGGGAGATCACCGCCCGCTCCGACGTCTACGCGCTGGGCTGCGTGGTGTACGAGATGCTCACCGGCGAGCCGCCGTTCACCGGGGCCACGGCGCAGGCCATCGTGGCCAGGGTGGTGACGGAACAGCCGCGCAACCTCACGGCGCAGCGGCATACCGTTCCGCCGGAACTCGAAGCCGCCGTCCTCACCGCGCTGGAGAAGCTGCCGGCGGATCGGTATGCGAGTGCGGCGGAATTTGCGGCGGCGCTGACCGGCGGCGGTCCGGCCACGCGACGCCTTGGCGCGGCGACCGCTCGGCTGCCAGCGGCCACGGGGACTCGGCGCTATCTCGTGCCGGTGCTGGGGGCACTGCTGGTTCTCGTTGCCGTCGTGGCAGCATGGGGATGGCTCCGGCCCGAACCACCCCGCCCGGTGCGCCGCTACAGCATGGGGATTGCGCCCAATGCGGCGATGCAGCGGCTCGCGGCGGGCAGCAATATCGCGCTGTCGCCCGATGGCAACCTGATGGTCTACGTTGGCCCGGGCGACGGCGGAGGCCAACTGTGGCTCCGCGAGCGAGACCAACTGGATGCCACTCCGCTCGCGGGAACCAGCGGCGCGCTCAACCTGTTCTTCTCCCCCGACGGAAAGCAGATCGGTTTCTCGGCCGGCACCCTCTTTGACCTCAAGGTCATCCCGGTCTCAGGTGGCCCGGCGGTGACGCTCTTCCAGGCCGGCACGGGAGGTGGTGGCGGTGCGGCGTGGAGCTCGGACGGCTGGATCTACTTTGACACCCAGGCTGGACTCCACCGAATCCCCGAGGGTGGTGGCACTCCGGAGCCGTTCCTCCCGCTGGACAGTGCCTCGGCGGAGGTGGGTCACGCCTGGCCGGAGGCTCTCCCAGGTGGCAAGGCGCTGCTGCTCCGCTCTCGCCGCAACCTTGACCCCGAGGACTTCGACATCGTGGCAGTCGAGATTGCCAGCCGTCGGCGGCACGTCCTCACCAAGGGGCTGATGGCGCGCTATGTCGCCCCCGGCCTCCTGGTCTACCTGCGCGCCGATGGTACCCTCGTCGCCGCCCCCTTTGATGTCGATAAGCTCAAGCTCACCGGACCAGCGGTGCCGCTGGTGGAAGGAATAGCCACCAAGAACTTCGGGGCGGCGGACCTCGCCATCTCCCGGGAGGGGACCCTGGCCTACATTCCGGGCCGGGCGACCGGCGGCGACGGTTCAGTCGAGGCGGTCTGGGTCGGGAGAGATGGCTCGGCGAAATCGCTCGATCCGCCCCTCAAGTTCACCGGTTCGGCCAACCGGGGACTTTCCCTCTCCCCTGATGGGACCCGACTGGCGATCGATGTGCTCGGTACCAGGTCCGTCGACATCTGGGTGAAACAACTGCCATCGGGCCCCTTTTCCCGGCTCAGCTTCGAGGGCACCAACAACACCAGGCCGACCTGGACCGCCGACGGCAGGTCGGTGATCTACATCTCCAACCGGGATAGCAGCCTGGGCAGCCTCTGGCGGCAGCAGGCCGACGGCGCTCGCCCCGCCGAATTGCTGTTGCGTGCTCCAGCCGGAGGGATTCAGGAGGCGCAGCTCTCGCGCGACGGCCAATGGCTGGTGTATCGGACGACCGACCAGGCCAACCGGAACGTGTACGCCGTCCGGCCCGGCCGCGACACCGCGCCGATCCCGATTCTCACCAGTCGGTTCCAGGAGACAGGGATCTCGCTCTCTCCCGATGGCCGGTGGCTGGCGTACGTTTCCGACGAGTCCGGACAGGCGGAGGTCTACGTCCGTCCATTCCCCGACGTGGCTTCTGGCCGCTGGCAGATCTCCACCACCGGAGGCAACAGCCCCCGCTGGTCGCACAGCGGCAGCGAGTTGTTCTTTCAGAATCCGGGCAACGACCTGATGGTGGCGCCCGTGAGGGGATCCCCCACCTTCCTGCCGGGCGAGCCGCGCCGACTGTTCACCGCCCTCTCGCAACTCATGCCATCGAATGTGGTGCCCTACTGGGACGGGAGCCCGGATGACAAGCACTTCCTGATGGTGCGGCTGACAGGGGCGGATCAGGCCCCTGGCGCGGGGCAGATCGTGGTGGTGGACAACTGGTTCGAGGAGTTGCGGCGGAAGGTGAGGGCGGGGACGTGATTATGCAGGAGGGGTACTGAAGGAGGGGGTGGAGTTCCTCCCCAAGCCCTGCTCTATCGCCACGCTGACTCAGCGAGTGCGGTTGGTGCTCGACAAGACCACTGACTGACAATCCTCGGTGTCGTCCGCATACTCTCGGCGGGGTAGATTGCCCCGACCCTTTCGGACCAGGCCATGCCCGCACGCACCACCTCGCTCTACGACATCCCGATCCACACCCTGGACGGCACGCCGACGTCCCTCAAACCGTACCGGGGGAAGACCCTGCTCATCGTGAATGTTGCCAGTCAGTGCGGCTTCACCCCACAGTATGCCGGGCTCGAGGCGCTCTACCGCCGGCACAAGGCCAAGGGCCTCGTGGTGCTGGGATTTCCCTGCGACCAGTTCGGTCACCAGGAGCCGGGGGATGCGGCGGAGATCCAGCGGTTCTGCAGCCTGGAGTACGACGTGACCTTTCCGATGTTCGCCAAGCTGGAGGTGAACGGGCCGGGGACGCACCCGCTGTACGAGCACCTCAAGGCGGCGCAGCCCGGCCTGCTCGGCACGACGGCCGTCAAGTGGAACTTCACCAAGTTCCTGGTGGGCCCGGACGGCGAGGTGGTGCAGCGTTTCGCACCGACGGACACGCCGGAGCAGATCGAGCGGGAGGTGGTGCCGCTGCTCCGTTGATCACGCCTGCCACCCCACTCACCACTCCGATTCCGGCGCCAGGCTGAAGGGATTCCTCATCGCTGCGCTCCTCGGAATGACAGCGGGCGGGCACCGAGGCCCGCCCTGCTCGACCGGATTGCGTTCACCCAGCCCCATGCGGTGCACTACACCGCGGTTGACAACCGGTCGATAACCCCAGGCTCACCCGACCGCGAGTTCGACGACTTCCGAGTCTTGTCGACGTACATGGCACTGTCTGCCGCTTCCCAGGCGTGCTGCAGGGTGCGCGCGGGATCCCGCAAGGCCATCCCGATCGAGGCATTGACGCCTGCCTCAGCGAAGGCCGAACGGAGGCGCGAGAGCAGTATCTCCGCCGCGGGAGCCGCGCATTCCACAGCCAGAACGGCGAATTCGTCGCCGCCCACCCGAGCGGCGACGTCCTGACCACGCACTACGGTTCCGAACACCTGCGCCGCTCGCTGGAGCAGCTTGTCTCCCTCGAAATGCCCGAGCGAATCGTTGACCGTTTTCATGTCGTCAAGATCGACCGCCAGGATGGCGGCGGGATTCCCATGACGGCGACACCGCTCTTCCTCACGCGCGAGCAGCTGGCTCCACGCCCTGCGGTTGGCGAGTCCCGTCAGCGGATCGCTCAGGGCTTCCACCTGAGCCCGCTCGGCATGCCGGATCTCTTCGGCGAACTGCATTTCACTCCGCAGCAGCGAACCCAGCAGGCCGGCGACCATCTCCACCAGCTCAAGCTCATCCTCCAGCGCTGCGGGCTGCTCCTCGGGATCGATGGCGCAGAGCGTGCCAAACAGACTCCCGTCAACACCGATCAACGGTACGCCAATGTAGGCCGCGATCTTGACCTGGCGGCCGATGGGCGCCGCTGCATAGGCGGGGACGTCCTCCGACCGTGGCGCGATCCTCGGACCTTCCCCCCGCACCATGCGGGAGCAGAAGGAGTCGGTCCAGCGGAACACCGTCCCGTCCTTCACATCGTAGCCATGGTCCTCGGCGTTGAGCACGACCCAGTCGTCGCCCTGGACCCGGGTGATCATCCAGAGGCGCAGCCCCGTGCGCCGGTGGAGAAACGAGAGGGCGGCCTGGGCCGCCCCTTCGAAATTCGTGAATCCAAGTTCCAGCATGGGTGCACCCCTCCCGGGCTCTTCCCGACGGAATGAGTATCGGCCGTGGCGCGGGAGACTGTAGCGGGAGAACGCCCCGAGGGCGGCAGGGAGGCCCTTGGCCCCATTGCGATCGCGGCGCAGCTGGAGTGAGCATCTGCAGGCAGCTGACCGATGACCGGTCCGCCCGCGGCGCATGTTCGAGGTCCGAGGTCGGACGAGGGGAAAGGATGACCTGATTCATGCCGGCCCGTAGCGCACGGAGCAGGCGGGTAACCCTCAGCTGGACGCGCGCTCCGCCTCCACGACGAAGGGCGACCCTTCCTTCTTGAGGGCATCCACCACCTGCTGCACCGGGTAGCGCTTCCGCAGGCGCACCTGGTAGTCGAGCACCAGGTGCGTACGGCCGCCGCCAGTCGTCTTCTGCAGCTCCCAATGCCTGGTCATCCGGGCCAGGACAGATTCGGTCATGGCTCGGCCGTCGTCGATGTCGGAGACGCTGACTCGAAGCGTGGCCTGCCTGATCCGTTTCGCTGGTGCCCGTCGGTCGTGATCACCGCCGAAGTCGGGCAGTCCAGCGAGCCGCGCAGCGGCACCTCTCCTGTTGCTGGTGCCATGGCCGTTCCTGTGACCGTGCCCCTGGCCGTTCCCATTCCCCTGCCGGTGTCCATCGCCGTTGCTGTTTCCGGTGCCGTGGTCGATGCCGGTTACGGATACACCGGTTTCGAGCGGGGCGACCGGCCCGAGCGGCGTCATCGGGTGGCTCAGCGCTGCCATCACGCCCTCGTGACCGCGGACAAGATTCGCTTTCCAGGTCGCAAGTTCCAGCCCCACGAATCCGAGGGACACCACCATTGCGACATCCAGCGCGTGGACCCCGGCCGCAAATCCGATCCCCACGGCAGCCAGGACATAGACGGCATCGCGGGGCGCCTTGAGACTGCTCCGGAACCGCACCGCCGCGACGAGGCCGACGAGACAGAAGGCGAGCACGAGGCTGTCCTGCACCACCACCAGGATGGAGGTGATCAGGGATGGCAACGCAATCACGGTGGTGACCAGCGCCCCGTCATACTCCTGCCGGGTGCGGGTTCGGCTGTACACATAACCGAGCGGAATGGCGAGCAGGATTGCTCCCATCATGGCCAGCGCAGCAACGAGCCACTGGGGCAGGATCGGCACCGCGCTGGATGCGTAGCCAAGCAGGTCGGCAAGCCAGGGCGCGATGGTGCGCCCGTCGCCAGCCGGTGCGAGTGGCGTCGTGAGCTGCAGCACAGCAACCGCGACCCCCACCAGCAGGTAGAACGCGCCGAGCGGCAGCCAAGTGGCCCGCCCGATGACACGGGGTGTGGACCAGGTACCGTTACCGTGGAACAGCGTCGTCAGCAATGCAAACATGTGGCCCTTTGAAGTGCACAACCCGCATCATAAGGCGCGCGGCGGTTCGGCGCAGGTAGGACGAGAGCCGCCTAACTCTTTCGAGCGACTTGCGCCGTACACACCGGTCCAGTGGCGATGCGGCGGATCGCCACCCCGGCCCTCAATCCTTCGATCCAGCTCTTTCCTCAGCCCCTCGGGGGATAGCCCGTACCCGCGGCCCCCCTGACCTTTCCCTCATGGGATTCTTCAAGCGATTGATCGACCTGATCACGATGGGCTCGGAACGGCCGATACGGCGTCTGCTGGGCTACTATGTCGCACTCGGCCTGTTGACCGTCCTCCTCCACTTCGGCTTCCCCGCCTCCGACCGGCTCTTCTCGGGTGAACGGCCAACCGAGTCCTCGACCGAGAGCAGCTCGGAACCGCAATTGCTCCAGGATGGCCTGTCCGAGAACCGCACCGGGTTCCCCGACATCAGCCTTCCGCCCCGTCTCGATCTCGCCCTGACGACCACGATGATTCTGTTCGTCACCCTGGCCCTGATGCTGCCGGTATCCTGGGTGTACATGTCGGCCCGGAAGACCCCGGGGCATAGTCAGGCGCTGGTCCAGACGCTCATCATCATGCCCATCGTCGTGGCCGGCATCGTGCTGATCGTGCGCAACAGCCTCGCGCTGGCGTTCAGCCTGGCGGGCGTCGTGGCAGCGGTGCGGTTCCGCACCACCCTCCGCGACGCACGGGATGTCGTCTTCGTCTTTCTCGCGATTGCGGTGGGTTTCGCGGCCGGAGTGCAGGTGCTCACCGTCGCCGTCGTCGTCTCCGTCGTCTTCAACTTTGTCGTGCTGCTCAGCTGGCACTATGATTTCGGCCGCAGCGCGCTGGAGCCGAGCGCATCCTCCAAGTGGGCGGAGCCGCTCGGGACGCTGGCCGAATCCCCGCACGAAGGCAACCTGCCGGATCGTGATCTGGTCATCGCACTCAGCCAGGAAAAGGCGATCGCGCTGGCGGAGCGATTCACCCGCGTCCGCAAGATCCTGGGCCCCAAGGGGAAGAAGCCCAAATTCAACGCCATCCTCACGATCACCACCCGGGCGATCAACGAGTCGCAGCAGCGGGTGGAAGAGGTCCTTGACAACCTGACCCGGCGCTGGAAGCTGGATGAAGTCGTGACCAACGAGGGGAAGCCTTCGGAGCTGTACTATCTGGTGCGGCTCCGGAAGCCCGGCGCGCGGGGCGAGCTGCTGACCGCGATTCATGCACGGCCCGGTGATACGATCGACGCGGCGGAACTGGAACTCGGCCAGGAGCTGGAGGCTGCGGAGGAGTCGGCGGAGAAGAAGGCCGAGAAGGAAGCGCCGGTGTGAGACGCCCTCACGTTGCTGCTGCGCTGGTCGCCGCGCTGGTCACGGGTGCGGCCTGCCGCTCCGGCAAGCCGGGCGTGACCGAAGCCCTCGACAGCACGGTGCTGGCCAAACGGGAATCCCATCTCGCCGAGGCGCTGGCCCGGCCGGATTCGGGCGCGGCGGGAGGGAAAGCGATGGCGCGCTGGGTGCTGCCCGCCAGCCTCGCGGAGATTTCGGGAATCGCCCTCACCGCCGACGGCCGGCTGTTTGCGCATGGCGACGAACGGGGTCAGGTCTCCGAGATCGACTATCGCCGCGGCGTGGTGATCAAGCAGTTCACGCTCGGGAAGCATACGCTGCACGAGGACTTCGAGGCGATCACCGTCGTCGGCGACACGATGTACCTGCTGGCCAGCGACGGCAAGCTGTACCTGTTCCAGGAGGGGGCGAGCCGGGACGAGGTCGACTACACCCTCCTGGACACCAAGCTGGGGCACGAATGCGAGTTCGAGGGGCTGGCATACGACCCGGCCATCCATGCACTGCTCCTCGCCTGCAAGCATGTTACAACCAAGGCACTCAAGGACTTTCTGGTGATCTACCGCTGGCCGCTCCCCGGCGCCGGCGGAGCCGAGCTGGTGCCGCTCACGGTGCCGATAGCGCGGGTGATCGAGTCCACCAGCTTGAAGGACTTCCACCCCTCCGATATCACGGTCGATCCCGCGAGCGGGAACTACGTGCTGATCTCCGCCCAGGAGCAGGCACTGGTCGCGCTTACCCCAGCGGGAGCGAAGGTCCTCGCGCGCGCGCTCCCGGACGCCCTCGAGCACACCGAGGGAGTGGCCATCACGACGGACAGTATCCTGATCCTCAGCGACGAGGCCGGCAACCGACCCGCCGCCATCGCGCTGTACCGCTGGCGCTGAGGCAGCCCCGATGTCCGCTGCACTCCGCGCGCGTTGGGGCAGGATCGCGCTCCTGCTTACGCTCTGGCCGTCGGTGGCCTTCGCACAGGACACCGGAACCACGATCAGGGGTGGCGACAGCGTCACCGTCACGGCGGGGGCCGGCTACAGGGCGGGTGGCCTGTACCGGTTCTTTTTCGGACAGAACTATCGGGACCTATGGACGATGCCGGTCCGGGTGCCGGTGCTGGACCTCCATTCCTTTGCCGGTGGCCTTCGGCCATACAAGACGGGAGGAGGCAACCAGACGAAGTCGTTGCGGTTCCGCACGCCCGAGGGAGTGGAATATGTGTTCCGCTGTGTCGCCAAGGCCGGTGTGACGCTTCCACTGGGCCTGAAGGGAACCGTGTTCGAGACGCTGGCGCGCGATCAGATCAGCGCCCACCATCCGGCGGCCGCCGTGGTCAGCGCGCGGATCCTCGCCGCCGCGCGGATCCTGCATGTCACACCGACGCTGGTCGTCATGCCCGACGACCCGCTCCTCGGGGAGTTCCGTGCGGACTTCACCGGCCAGCTGGGCATGATCGAAGAGTATCCGAGCGCCCCGGACGACGGCGTCGGATTCGCGGGGGCGGTCGAGGTTATTGCGAGCGATGAACTGCTCAAGCTGCTGGACAGCGACCCCGCTGAACGGGTGGACGCGCACGCGCTGCTGGCCGCCCGGCTGCTGGACATGATGCTCAACGACTGGGACCGCCATGCAGGCCAGTGGAAATGGGCCCGGATGCGCCGCAGCCCTCCATCGCCGTGGGTGCCCATTCCGCGGGATCGGGACAAGGACTTCATCTCCTATGGCGGAGTGATTCCGGGGCTGGCCCGGCTCGCCTCTCCCAATCTGATGTCCTTCAAGGACTCGTACCCCAGCGTCCGGGGGCTGACCTGGAACAGCCTGGAGTTCGACCGCCGGCTGCTGGGCGGTCTGGAGCTGTCGGTGTGGGATTCCGTGGTCGGCGTACTGGTGCAACGGGTGACCGATGCGGTGATCGATGATGCGGTGCAGGCGCTGCCCCAGGAGTATCGGGCCACTGCGCCGGCACTCGCCCGGAGGCTCAAGCGGCGGCGTGACGGGCTGCCGGGCGCCGCACACCGGTTCTATCGCTACATCGCCGAGGTGGCCGACATCCATGCAACCGACGCCGCCGACCGCGTCACCGTGAGGCGGCTCGCGCATCGAATCGTCGATGTGCGGCTGGAGTCCGGGGCGGCCACGCCGACATTCCGGCGGCGGTTCGACGGGGGAGAAACCCGGGAGATCCGGGTCTACCTCCACGGTGGGGACGATATTGCCGTCATCACCGGCGATGTCCAGCAGAGCATCCCGGTCGTGATCATCGGCGGCAACGGCACGTACCGGCTGATCGACTCGTCCCGGGTCGATGGTCATGCCCATCAGGCGCGCCTGTACGAATCCGGACATGGGGGCAAGTTCGGATATGGACCGGACACCCTGTACAACCGGCGGCCCTGGATCTGGGAGCAGGGTGTCCTGGTGGCACCGGGTCCCGATCGCGGGAGCCGGATCGCGCCCAGCATGGGGCTCGGCGTCAGCGATCTGGGCGTCACGTTCGGGCTCGGGATCAGCCGGGACGGGTATGGCTTCGGGCGCCGCCCATATGCCAATCGGGTCGGCGTCGAGGCGAGGTACGCATCGATCAGTGACGGATTCAGCATCGGGATGAATGCCGACCACCGAATGGAGCGCTCACCGCTCCATTTCACGGTCAGGCTCCGGATGTCCCAACTTGAGCTCAGCAACTTTCACGGCTACGGGAACGCCACTCCGGGAGCCATGGCGGATTTCTTCGCGGCACGGCAGCGGCAGTGGCTGTTGCAGCCTGCCGTGGTGCTCGACCACGGCCCCCGGAGCAGCGTCTCGCTCGGACCCGTGATCCAGTACTCGACAACCGACAGCACGCCCAACCGCTTCATCGCGGCCAACCGGCCCTACGGCTTCGGTCGCTTCGGCCAGGCCGGCCTGCAGTTGCGACTGCACCACGACCGGCGCGACCAACCCAGAAATCCGGGTCGGGGTGTTCTGGTCGACCTCAGCGGCGTCGTCTTCCCCGCCGTCTGGGATGTGAAGAGCACGTTCGGCGTGATGACCGGCGATGCCAGGGCCTACCTCACCCTTCCACTCCCGACTCGGCCCATCCTGGCCCTGCGTGCCGGGGCCCAGAAGGTCTACGGGACCTATCCGTTCCACGAAGCAGCTTTCCTTGGCGGCGACAGCACCGTGCGCACGCTGGAGCGGCAGCGCTATGCCGGCGACGCCTCGCTCGCCGGCAGTGCCGAGCTCCGGCTCCCGCTGGCCCGGTTCCCGCTCATCATCCCATTCGATGTCGGCGTTTTCGGATTCGTGGACGCCGGCCGGGTCTACGTTCACGGGGACTCCCCCGGTGGATGGCGTCGCGCCGCAGGCGGTGGCCTCTGGGTCGGTTTCCTCGATCCTTCGGCGGCCATCAGCGTCACCCTGACGAACAGTGCCGGGCGGACGGGCATGCTCATCCGAACCGGGATGACTTTCTAGGGCCGCCACGGCGCGAAGCAACCTGATCCACTTCAACGATTGCGAGTTACGACGATGCCTCTCTGTTTTCAGGCTTTCTTGTTCACCCTGCCCCTGATGGTGCTCGCGTGCAAACCGGCGGTGCAGCTGACACCCCCGGTGGCGGGGGCAACCGCCGTGCAGGTCGCGCTGAGCGGCGCCTCCGTCCTCATCGGAGCCGGCGATATCGCGCGGTGCGATTCGCCTGGGGACGAGGCGACGGCCAGGCTGGTGGACAGCGTGCTGCGCGCCGACAGTGCGGCGAAGGTCCACGACGAGGTCTTCACCCTGGGCGACAACGCCTATCCCGGTGGCACCGCACGTGACTTTGCGCTGTGCTTCACGCCATCGTGGGGGGATACCGCCAAGCTCATCATGAAGAACATCCGCCCCTCGCCCGGCAATCACGAGCACCTGTCCGACATGGCGGCGGCGTACTACAAGTATTTTGGCAGCCACGCCGGCTCGTCGAGCAAGGGCTACTACAGCTACGACGTGGGCGTGTGGCATGCGATTGTCCTCAACAGCGAGATGCTGGTCAACGCCGCGTTCACTGCGGCGGACAAGCAGGCTCAGGAAGACTGGCTTACACAGGACCTGAAAGACCACAAGGCGCAGTGCACCGTGGCGTACTGGCACCACCCGAGGTTCAGCTCGGGCTGGCATGGATCGGACACCAGGCTCGACGCCATCTGGCGCATCTTGTACGGTGCGGGAGTCGAGCTGGTCCTCAACGGTCACGACCACGAGTACGAACGATTTCTCCCGCAGACACCGGACGCTGTGGTCGATTCCCTCAAGGGAATCACCCAGATCATCGTGGGAACGGGGGGCGGGGACTTGCGCGGATTCCGGAGCCCGATCATCGCGCACAGTGCCAGCCGCATCCAGGGTCACTTCGGCGTCCTCAAGGTTACCCTCGGCGCCGCGGAGTGGCGCTCTGCGTTCCTGGACGTCGACGGACGACTGTGGGATCAGACCGGTGGGAAGTGTCACTAGTGCAGGGCGGGCCTCCGTGCCCGCGCAGGGCGGGCGACGGGAGACCCGTGAGTAAAGCGTGACAGGGTGGGGCAGCCGGGTCGGCTGCCCCATTGCTGTGTTGAGACGACACGCGCCCCTGCCACCTGGCCACCGCCCCGCCGCATCGGCGCTGCATGACCACACCTCGCGCGAGCAGTACCGCGCTGCCCGATCATGGGCCCTGTCAGGCGGGGTGGTCGGGGTGGGTCGACTGGGGCTCTGGCCGCGCGGTCGCCGGCAGCGTAGCTTGTGGCTTCGATGGCGGCGGAACGTCCATCGATCCTCGAGCACTCACTCGAGCACCTCATGTTGCCACCCGCACGCGGCCCAGCGGGGCACGGCGACTCCTTGCAGTGCCTTCCACCAGGAGCGAGATGATATGATAAAAGAATTCAGGGAGTTCATAATGCGTGGCAACGTCATGGACCTTGCCGTCGGTGTCATTATCGGCGCGGCGTTCGGGACGATCGTCAACTCCCTCGTCAACGACATCATCCTGCCCCCGATCGGCCTGGTGCTGGGCAACGTTGACTTCTCGAACCTGTTTGTGGTCATGAAGGAAGGGGCCAAGGCCCCCGCGCCCTACGCCACGATCGGGGATGCGCAGGCGGCAGGTGCGGTCACGCTGAATTACGGCTCCTTCCTCACCCACGTGGTGAGCTTCATCATTCTGGCGTTCGTCATCTTCATGATGGTTCGCGCGGTCAACAAGATGAAACAGGCCCCGGCGGCCCCGCCCGCACCCACCACGCGCGACTGCCCGTACTGCCTGATGGCGATGCCGCTCAAGGCCACCCGCTGCGGGCATTGCACGTCGGAGGTCAAGGCAGCGTAGTCGTTCGCCACGCCTCCGGCAGCAGAAACCCTCCTCGCCACGACCAGGTGGCGGGGAGGGTTGTGCGTACCGACCCGAACCGGCTGATCAGTCGCTGCTGGATTTCCGCCGCTTCCGGATTTCCTGAATCACCACGCCTGCCGCCGCCAGAGCGCCAGCGACCAGAGCGGCTCGGGCGGCCTGCCCACCCACCTTCTTCGCCGATTTGACCTTCGCCTTCACCACTCTGCGACCTGCGGCCGCCATCACCTTTGTTTCCAGTCGATCATAGGCTCCCCGTGCGGCAGTCTTGCTCCGCACCAGCAGCTTCCTGGTTGCCTTTGTCATTGTTTCCCCCTGGTGCCATCGTTGCTGGGAGTCCCGACTCCTGGCAGACCCCCTCACAATGATAGCATGCTGTCCGCACAGCGGCGGGCGGGGACGCGCGTTCCACCCCCGGCTCCCGCCGTGACACTCTGGGCGTCGACCAGGGAACCCACCCGGAACACTGGCGGATGCTCCATCCGGCGGCCATGCGGGCTGCCGGTATCGCGTTGTCCGATCAGCCCCTGCGCTTCGCTGGAGCAGCTGCCACGGGTGTGCTGGGATTGGGGCGAACCGTATGCGTGGCCAGGACGCTCCCGCCGACCACCCGCACGGTCAGTCGCTGCTCCGCAACTGAGCGCGCGGGTGTCCAGCCGATGGCAGCCCGCCCCGAGTCGTCGCTCCGGACCCGGCTCGCCGCCAGTCGGCCGCCCGATGCGGTGATCGCGAGCGCTACGCCCCCGACGGCGTTGCCATAGGCATCCAGGACACTCGCCTGCAGCCGCTGCTGGGCAACTCCCGCGGGCTTCCTCCCTGGCAGTTCCCGGATGGTGATGCTCACCGGCTCCGCCGGACCGGCATTCGCATGAACGGACAGGCCGCTGTCCACCTCTGCGATGCGGAGCCGCAGCGATTGCGCACCCGCCGTCGTTCCCAGGATCCAGCGGAGAGCCGCACGACCCCGGAGATCGGTGACCACCGAGTCGGCACTCCCGCTGCGTTTGTCAGGCACCGGGAGAACGGTGACGCCGGCGACCGGATTCCCCTGCCGGTCCCGTACCGTGACCACGACGGCTTTGGCTAACGGTTTCCCTGCCCTCCCCCGCTGGCCCTGGCCTCCATCGAGCGTGAGCGCGGCGGGGTCACCGGCCAGTGCGTACCCGCCGATCCGGAGCGCCGGGATGGCGCGCGGGTTGCCCACCTGTGCCAGGAGCTGCTGCCGCCCCGCACGCGGGCCGAAGGTCCAGCGCGCCAGCGCGACGCCGAGCGAGTCGGTGCGTGCGTCGCCGGTTGCGCTGCCGCCGTCCAGCGCGGTCCAGCGCACCGGCACGCCATCCAGTGCGACGCCCGAGGAATCCGTAAGCCGCATCCTGATCGGACTTCCCAGGGCGACACCCGCCGTACCGGTCGTGTCGCCGTCGAGGATTTCCATCCTGATGTTCCCCGGAACCGGGTCGGCTTCGGCGCTGACGAGGAGGGGGCTGTCGATTTGAGCAACGCGAGCCGTCAAGCGCTGCACCCCGGCCCTGTGGCTGAGCTCCCAAGTCACCGACACCCGCCCCTCCCGGTCGGTGACGGCAGTATCGGGCTCGACCCGCCCCTCGCCTTCCGGCAGGGTGAAGCGGACGACGATCCCCGAGACCGGCTGCCCCTGAGCGGCATGGGCCCGCAACACGATCGGTTCCGGCAGGCGGTGTCCGGCGGGGACGTGCTGGCCAGCCCCGCCCACGAGGACGAGCCCCGTTGGTGCGAGATCGACTCGCACAGTCACCTCCGCGTTCCCCTCCCCGGCCGCCGCGCGGAGCCGGGTGATTCCGGCGCCAACGCCAATCGCGGTGCCGAACGAATCAACCCTGACCAGCGCCGAGTCGGCGCTGCGCCAGAGCGGCGCGGAACCGATAATCCGGTGCCCCCGCGCGTCCAGCGCCACGGCGGCGAGCTGGAGCGTATCGCCCTGTCGGATCCGCAGGGCGGTGTCGCCCGGAATGATGACTCGCGCCGGGCGGGGAATCACCGACACGAGCGCGCTGGCAGAGTGGTCGCGCACCCACGCGGTCACCAGGGTGCGCCCCGCCCCGCGCGCGATCACCGCGCCGGAGGAATCCACCGCGACCACGCTCGAGTCCTGGCTCTCCCACCGGAGTTGGGCTCCCGCCAGCACCGCGCCCCGGCGATCGGTGACGATGGCTGCCAGCATGATGGTATCGCCGACGGCATACAGCGAGTCGGTCCGCGGCGTAACCAGCACCCGCTGGGCTGCATGATCGGCGAAACTGAGCCCCGCCGCACCGAACCAGTCGGTGAGCCCGAGGTTGCGAGCGTTCGCCAGCACGGCGAACAGCGCGGCCGCGGTGGTAAGCGTCCAGGTCAGCCCCTTGCTGGCGCCGGTGAGCACGCCGCGGGTGGAGGCAGTTCGTCGCATGGTCGTCCGGATCTCTGGTGGGGGCCCTGCTATGTACTCCGATCCTCCTGGCGAAGCTGTGGGGCGGCGCACACCCCTGGGTTGGTGTGCCAGCGCACATGCGGAGGTCGATCCGGGTCACCGTCCGGGGGAGGCTGGACGCTCACCCCGAAGCGAAAGCGGCGGACAGGACGTCCGCCGCTCTCGGTTGGCGGCGGGCGGGAGCGCCCGCCGCCACCGGTGCAAGAGCGTGAGGCTATGGAGTAGTGCCAGCCATGACCGGCAACGAACAGGCACGGTTGCCGACGGCATCGGTGGCGCAGACCTGATATTGCGCGCCCGCGCCCTGCGGCTTGTCGACCGTCGCCCGCCAGAGGTACTCCCCGTACCAGCGCAGCGGGAACTCCCGGGTCCTGCCCGCGGCGGTCCAGCGCAGCACCACCGACTTCCAGTCGTGCGGCATGGTGGGGCTCTTGTTGTCATGCACCCGGGCACGCACCGTCACCGGCAGGGTCCCCGGCCCGACGCTGACCTGCTCCACCAGCGCGATGACGGGCGGTGCGGCATCAGGCGCGATATGGGTGCCCAGGAACACCCGCTCGTCCCAGAAACCGGGGACTTCCCCCTGACTCTGCACCACGTCGAGCCGGCCGTCGCCGTTCAAGTCGGCGGCCGCCGTCCCGAGCGTGCCATGGGTCGCATCGCCGGTGAAGCTGTTCACCCAGTCGGTATGAAGGCGCAGGTGGCCGGTCCCGTCGTTGATGAGAATACGGTCGGGCCCCGCCAGCGACGCCACAAGCACGTCCGGGTCACCATCCGAATCGTAGTCCATCATGACCGCGAGGTTGTCGTCGACGGCGGGGTTGTCACGGTCCTCCCACAGGACCGGTGAGGCGTTCACGAAACCCCCGTGACCATCATTGACGAAGATGTGGTTGCGCCGCGCGTAGGGGCCGTCTTCGAGGTACTCACCATCGTTCATGGTGATGAGATCGAGAAAGCCATCGTGGTTGAGGTCCATCGCCTCGTAATCGTAATTGTTCGGATACTGCGGCATTCGCCCTTGCGTCTTGTCGGCAAAACGACCGGTCCCATCGTTCTCGAACAGGAACCCGCCAGCGCTCTTCTTGGAGGACACCAGGATGTCGAGATCGAAATCGTTGTCGACATCGACAAACTCCAGGTTCCACGAGAAGCGCACCGCCACATCCGGCATCCGCCGGGCGGTTGCGTCGGTGAATCGGCCCCGACCGTCATTGAGCCACAGCATGGTCCGGCCGCCGGTGTTTTCCATCGGACTGCCAGGCCCCCAATCCGCCAGGATGATGTCGAGATCGCCATCCCCATCGGCATCCCCGAATTTGAGATCGCCGATGCTGGCCGGGATCTGGGGGAAGTTGGTCGCGGTCACGTCGCGGAAACCGCCCCGACCGTCGCCCAGATAGAGCCGGCTCTGCGTCTGGTAGGAACTGCCTACCGCGATGTCGGCGTCGCCGTCACCATCAAGATCAGCCACCCGGATGGCCCGGACCGCCAGCATCGGTACCGCCCCAAAGACCTCGGTGGTGGCCTCCCGAAACAGCTTGCCCAGTCCCTGGTTCAGGAACACCCGGCTCAGCTCCGGCTTGCCCACAGCCTCGTAGTCGCCACCATTGGCAAAGAGGATGTCGACCCTGCCGTCGCCGTTGATGTCCGCCAGCTCGACGGAGTTGGTGTATTCCGCCGTGACGCCGATGGTGGTCTTGGTGGAATCGTCCCAGAGACCGGCGACTGAGGTCGGATCGGTGAACCGTGGCGGAACCGCCTGGGCCGAAAGCGACAGGGCACCTGCCAGCCCAACGGCCGCCGACAGCAGTACAAATCCCATTGATGTCTTCATATGACCCCGTTGTCCTGCTGCCGGAGGGGAGCAAGCGCCGGTGCCGCGGCAGCGACGGCAGCCAACCCAGCCAAACATGAGCGGGCGGCCGTGAAAGGACCGACAAGAAGGGATGAAACGATGGCGGCTGTCCGGGTTCGCTCGCACGGGGTCATCCCGGTACTATTGGGACTACCGTCATCTACCCGCACAGACTTAATGAAACCCTTCGCCGAAGACGATTCCAGAAGCCCGCCTCCGCAAAGCGCCCTGGACCGGCTGGTGCGCCGCTACGGCCGGACCGCCTACATGATCGTGGTGCTGAGTCTGTACCTCCTGGTCTCCACGGCATTGGGACTGGCCCTCGCCCCGGCGATCTGGTGCTGGCAGGTGGCGGCCGTCTGGAGCGAATCGCTCCCATTCCTCGCCCGCGGCCTGGCGCTCGGCTTGTCTACCGCCCTGGGCTTCTTCCTGTTCGGGTTCGGGCTGCTGCTGGTCGTTCCGCTCTACAATCTGGTGCTGCCCACTCGGGTCCGGCCATTCAAGGGCGGTTACTACACCATGCGTGCCGCGCCGTGGCTGCTGCATAACGCGCTGTTCTATCTGGTGCGGTTCACCTTTCTGCCGTTCGTCACTCTCACTCCGTTCGGGATCTGGTTCCTCAAGGCGATGGGAATGACGATCGGGCGCCACGCCTTCATCAACACCGAATACATCTCCGACCCGCAGCTGATCACTGTCGGCGACGATGCCGCCATCGGCGGCAGTGTCCGCCTCTTTGCCCATTTCGGTGGCGGCGGCTACCTGGTGGTCGCCCCGGTGGTGATCGGCGACCGGGCTACCATCGGGGTGGCGGCCACGATCATGGGCGACGTCGAGGTCGGTCGGGGGGCGACGGTCCTGCCGCACTCGGTGCTGCTGCCCGGCTCCCGGGTCGGCGAGGGCGAGACCTGGGGCGGCGTACCGGCGCGGCTGATCACCCGGGAGGAGATGGAACTGTACAAGCAGGGGATTCGCGGGGTGCAGCAGTTCGAGAGCTGAGGAAGCCGAGCTTTCCTCGAGGCCACCAGGGTCAGGGGTGCCGTGTCTCCAACGGGCGCCCCGCCGACCGCCAGGCGTCCATTCCGCCGGAGCCGTTCAGGACTCGGGGGATTCCGGAACGCTGCAGCAGACTCGCGGCGATTCCGCTGCGGTAGCCTCCGGCGCATACCACCACCCATTCCGTGGCGCGATCGAGTGCGCCCAGTCGATCCGGGAGTTGCGCAAGCGGAATGTGGGTCGCGCCCTCGAGGTGGAAGTCCTCCCACTCCCGGATGCGGCGGACATCGAGGACCTTGCGACCGGCATCGAGCCATGACTCGCAGGAGAGGCAATTCAGCTGCACCAGAGGAAGGCCCTCCGCCTCCCACCGTCCCACGTCGCCCTCGAACACTCCAGCGACATTCTCATATCCCACCCGTGCAAGGCGCAGGACCGCTTCCTCGGCGCGGCCGGCATCTGCGATCATGACAAGGTGCTGGTCCGGGCGGACCAGCGTCCCCACCCAGCTGGCAAACTGTCCGTCCAGGCTCACGTTGAGCGCTCCCGCCGGGTGGGCGGCGGCGAACGCCGCGGCCGGGCGCGTATCCAGCAGAAGCGCGCCACTCCGGGATGCGTCGGCACACTGCGCGGGCGTGAATCTCGGCGGCATCGGCCGTTCGGCGTCCAGCGCGGGTCCGGCCTTGTTGAGATCGCGGGAGTGGAGGTAATAGCGCGGGGTTTCGGGAACGTCGCGCGTAATCTCCGTGATGAAGGCCTCGCGGCCCATCGGCTTGAGTGCCGCATTCATGGCCCGCTCGCGTCCGATGGTACTCCAGGTCTCCTTGCCGATATTCCGCCCACACAGCGACCCGGCCCCGTGCGCCGGGTACACCCGGGTCTCATCCGGCAGCGTCAGCAGCTTCTGGTGCAGGCTGTCATACATCAACCCCGCCAGCTCCGCGACGGGGAGCCGGGAGGAGAGAATGTCCACCCGACCCACGTCGCCCACAAAAAGCGTGTCGCCGGTCAGGACCCCCCAGGGAAGCTGCTCTCCGGCCGGAGTCGTGATCAGGAACGAGAGGCTCTCCGGTGTGTGCCCCGGCGTCTCGATCACCTTGAGCACCAGGCCTCCCACCTCAACCTCGTCTCCCTCCTTGAGTGGGCGATGGGGATACCCTGCCTCCGCCCGGGCGCCAAGGCCGATCGTTGCGCCGGTGCGTGCGGCCAGTTCCCGATGGCCGGAAACAAAATCGGCGTGGAGGTGGGTCTCGAGGACCCAGGTGATGGTCAGACCATGCGCCTCCGCTTCATCGAGATACATCTGGATATCGCGGGACGGATCCACGACGACCGCTTCTCCCTCGTCGCCGATCAGGTACGACGCATGCGCAAGACAGCCGATGTAGAACTGGCGGAAGTGCATGGAGGGCCCAATCTGGGAAGGGGGGAGTCCGGCCCATCACGACGCGGGGGAGATGATATCGAGCGGCACGCACGACTGCCAGTCCGCGGGTGGGAGAAACCGAAGCTTGTCCTTGCCCGCGGCGGGCGCCCGGCCGACTCAATGCACCGATTCGACCCAGATCCCGCCATTCGCTCCGGTGACGATCACCGCCTGGCGCTGTACCTCGCACCACGCGGTCTCGGCGGGCCCGCTCGACAGGATGGCGATCTGCCGGTGATCCAGATGCAGCTGGGGAGGAATCACTTCGATGACGACGGGATGGATCACCCCGGCAGGGCGGGGTCCGACCATCGCCGCATGATCGTGCCCGGGTGCAGGGTCGGGCGGCGGCGAGGCAGGACGCTCACGGATGGCGACCAGTCCGCGAAGCAGCATCGAGGTGGAGTCTGGCACCGGCCGCGCGCCCAGCGGATGAACCTCGACAGCACTCCACTCTTTCAGGGAATCACTCCGCTGCCGGAGCCGCACCCAGGCCGGGCGCGCCCGCGGTGAGCGAAAGGTCGAATCACGCTCCCGGCCAACGGCGGCGATGACCTTTTCGGCGAAGCCCAGCGACCGCAGGCCTGCGGCGTCGAGGCCGAGCGGAGTCGAGAGTGACTCCGGCGCGAGCCAGAGCCGGAGCGCAGGGGCGTCGTCGGATGTGCCTCCACCGATGATGTGCCTGGCACAGACGGCGACGGTGGTGCGGGCCGCGGGAGCGGCCCGTTCCCGTCGAGCGGATACCAGCACAACGCCGTTTGCCAGGACGACCAGCACCATGGCAGCGATCGCCCGCCTCATCGTGCCGCCACCCGCGTCCAGCGAAGGCGTCGAAGGACCAGAAGCACCGCCAGTGCGAAGGCGCCGACCAGCAGGAAGAAGAGCCACTGCGGTACCAGGTCCCAGAACCAGTCGACCAGTCGCATGAACAGGTACAGCACCGCGCCGGCCGAGCCGATTTGCACGACCACCCGCTGATCCCGCCAGATGCCCCAGGTGATGAGCGCGGTGAGCACGACCGCACCCAGCAGCTTGTAGCCGAGTTCGATGGTGTGCACGTCAACCGCAGTGAAGGCGCTCAGCTCACCGACATTCTCGACACAGAGCAGGCCAATGACCACCACTGCGGCGCCCATGCCGCGATACCACGGCGCGAACTTGGCCGGCCCGCGAATCCAGGCTGGCGCCGTCAGGGCCAGCAGCCCGACCAGCAGCAGCGGCTCGATCACGCCGGAACCGTCCCGCCACCAGAGGCCGAGCGGGATGGCGCCGAGGGTCCAGAGCCAGCCGCCGATGCCACCAATGCCCAGGAGGAGTGGCAGGGTCAGGCCATAGCCATAGGCGAGCAGCATGGCAAAGGCGCCAACGGCGAGAAGGGCGGTACGGGAGTCGGGGAGATTGAAGAGCTGGCCCAGGGTACCGAGGTTGGTGGCGAAGGCGATCGCCGCCACCGTGGCGATCAGCGAGGCGACGTAGCCGGTTCGTTCCCGCGCCGCGGCGAAATGAGTGAGGGCGACGAGGAGCAGCGGAGGCAGGGAGACCAGCGCCAGCTGCAGGGTCAGGGACAGCGCGCCCCAGTGAGAACTCACGAACAGGCCGTAGGCCGCAGAGAGCGCGATCGTGCCGAGCAGGGTCGCGATCCGCATGCCGGTCGAGAGCCGGGCCGCGGCGGCCGACAGGTCCACTTCACCAGTCGCGGCCAGGGCCGCGAGCATGGCCTCGTGGTGGGCGCGGATTCGATCGCGCGTCGCTGGATCGAGGGCAACAACGCCCTGTGCCTCGAGCCGGGCAAGTTCCTCGCGGAAGGCGATGATGGCAGTGGCCCGCTGCTGGTCGGCGGATGGCATGCGCCAAGGTAGGACTGATTGGCACAGCGCGAAAGAGACCGGCTTGCGACCCACCCGCCGCGCCGCCCCCGCCGCACCTGAGCGCGCCCTCAGATCTCCTTCAAGCTCCCTTCAGGCAGGTTGACGGAGATTGACGAAGGGCCCGTCCGGGCTTTCGCTGCGCGACAGGATGCGCCGTGCCGCGCTCCGCCCACCGTCAACCCACGAGGACCAACATGCCGCTCAAGAAGCTGAGAACGTTCCTCGACGACCAGAGGGTGAAGTACATCACCATCACCCACTCCGCCGCCCATACCGCCCGGGAGATCGCGGCCGCCGCGCACATTCCGGGGAAGGAGATGGCCAAGCCGGTGATGGTCAAGATCGACGGCGAAATGGCGATGGTGGTCCTGCCGGCCTCGATGATGGTGGATTTCACCCGGCTGCTGGACGCCACGGGCGCGCAGGAGGTCGAGCTCGCCCACGAGCATGAATTCCGGGACCTCTTTCCGGGCTGCGCGGTGGGCACCATGCCGCCGTTCGGCAATCTCTTCGGGCTGCGGACCTTCGTGGCAGAGGAGCTGACCGAGGATGACGAGATCGCCTTCAACGCCGGGTCGGCGACCGAGGTGATCCAGCTGGCGTACGAAGATTACGCGAGAATGGTCCGGCCGCATGTACTGCCGTTCCGGATCACGGCGTAACTCCACGCGGTGCGACCGGCGGAAACGATCCTACGACCCCGTCGGGGCTTGGGCCGTGTCCGCCAGCTCGGCGTGAAACCGGGCCGAGTGCTGCGGCTGGCCCAGTGAATCGTACGCGGCGGCGAGGTCGCGCCGGGCGGCGCGAATGAAGCTGGTCGCCGGGTCGGTCTGCCGTATCAGGATGTCATACCCCTTGCGGCTCTCGACCACCGCCTCGGCGTATCGGTGCTGCCGTAGCAGCGTCCGGCCCAGCTTGATGTGGCCGATGCCGGTGTTCACGTGGTCGGGAGAGAGTTCCACGTCGTAGATCGCAATCGAGCGACGGTACAGATCTTCCGCCGTGCGGTAGTCCTTCTTCTCCGAGAGGACACTCGCCAGGTTCGACATGGCCACCCCGACGAACTGGTGCCGCTCCCCATACACCGCGCGGTAGATGGCGAGCGCACGGCGGAAGCGCGCTTCCGCCAGATCGTACTTGTCCTCGGTCCACGCCAGGTTTCCCAGCTCGTTGAGTGCCTCCGCGGTCTGAGGATGCACCGGACCGAAGACCCGCTCCTGGATGGCCAGCGCCTGCTCCAGCGCGGTGGTGGCTTCCGGCACCTGCTTCTCATAGGTGAGTGCGCGCCCGAGCCGGGTAAGGTTGGCCGCGTTCTCGGGATGGTCCTCCCCATACCAGCCCCGGGTAATCGCGAGCGCCTGACGATACGACTGCTCGGCATCGGCGTATCTCCCCAGCACCACCTCGATTTCGCCAAGGGTGGCGAGGTCGGTGGCCACCTCCGGATGCTGCTCCCCGTATTCCGCACGGTCCAGCGCGAGGACCACCCGGCCAAGCGAATCAGCCACGGGATAGTGCCCGGCGTAGAAGTGCGCGTTGCCCAGTTCCCGGAGGTGCGCCGCCCGATCCCGATCCGGAACCCCCTTGGCCGAGTCGACCTGGAGCACCCCAGCGAGAATCCCGATCGCTTCGTCGTACTGGCCGCGTTTCTGCAGCGCCAGACCGAGCGCCACTGAGGCGTCGACCACGCTGGGATGATCGGGCGGCAGCGACGTTCGCAGGATGCCGAGTCCCCGGCGGATAAGAGCATCAGCGTCTTCCAGCCGGGCCTGGTCGATACGCAGCCGCCCCAGCAGCACCAGACTCCGCGCGAGGTCGGTGCTGGTGGTATCCCGTTGCGAGGCGCGTAGAGCGACGGCCCGGCTCAAGAGAGAATCGGCCCGATCGAACTTTCCCAGCTGCTGGAAGACGGTGCCGAGCGTCTGGAACAGCTCGGCCTGCACCGCCGGTTCGCGGTCGAGCCCGGCGGCTTCCCGTACACCGCCCTCGAGCAGCGAAACGACGCGGAGGCTTTCGGCAGGAGCCACGGCGGTCTCTCCGCCGCGAAAGAGGTTGAGGGTGAAGCGCTGAATCCGCGCGCTCCGCGCTGCTTCTGCCACTGCGGTGTTCCGTGCCGAGGCGAGCCGGATGGTGTAGAAGGCGACCAGCGCGATCACCAGCACCGCAACAGTTCCACCCACCAGCACCGCGGCGCGATTTCGCCGCACGAACTTCCCCAGCCGATACCCCAGAGTGTCACGCCGCGCCTCGAGCGGCTGACCGGCGAGGTAGCGGTCCACCTCGCGGATCAGCGCATCGACGGTCTGATACCGACGCGCGGGGTCCTGGCGCATCGCGGTAAGGCAGAGGACGTCGAGATCGGCCCAGGCGCTCGCGCTCATGGACGACCACAACTCTCCCGCCTGCGCCGCCGTCTGCCGCGATGCAACCGACGGCCGCACCGGTTCCTTGACGGCGATGATCGCCGCGGCCTCCTCCGGGGTGCGCCCGACCAGATCGTAGGGCAACCGCCGGGCCAGCAGCTCGTACAGCACCACACCTAACGAGTAGACGTCGCTGTGAACCCCGATCCGCCCGCCACGGAGCTGCTCAGGGGCGGCGTAGGCCGGGGTGAGTGCGCGGAGACCGGTGCGGGTCTGGTCGGCGGGGAGGTCCATCGCCTCGAGCTGTTTGGCAATGCCGAAATCGAGCAGCTTCACGACGCCGTCGGAACGGACCAGGATGTTGGACGGCTTGAGGTCGCGGTGGATCACCGCATGCTGGTGGGCGTGCCGGACCGCCTCACAGACCAGGCGGAAGAGCCGGAGCCGTTCGGGTACCGAACTCTGGTGCGCCCGGCACCACTCGGTGAGCGGCAGCCCATCGACGTACTCCATGGCGAACCACGGCGTGCCGTCAGGAAGGGTATCGGCATCGTAGAGCAGCGCGATGCCGGGGTCGTTGAGCTGGGCCAGGGTGCGCTGTTCGGCGAGGAACCGTTCACGCCGCGCGGGTGAGAGCCAGGCGTCGGGGAGGATCTTGATCGCGGCCTGGGTACCGAGATCGGCGCGGTCGGCCAGATAGACCACGCCCATTCCACCTTCGCCAAGGATCCGAAGCAGCCGGTAGGGACCGAAAAGCTGACGGCCGAGCATCGCCTCATCCAGCCGGCCGACGACCGCCTGCGCGGCGGCGCCGAGCCCCCGGTCGAGAACCGAGGTCTGGCCTTCGTCCTGGGCCAGCATGCCGAGCACATCGGCGATGAGTTCCGGGTCGGCGCCGGCCTCCTGTTCCACGTACCGGCGCCGGTCGGCCGCTGGCCGATCGAGCGCTCCGTGAAACAGCGCCTGTACCCGCTCCCACCGCGCGCGATTCACTGGAGCCTAGGAAGTCTGGTGGAGTTCGTGGGCCAGCCAGGCGCGCGCCGCCCGCCAGTCGCGCAGCACCGTGGCCTCGGAGATGCCGAGCAGCTCGGCGATCTCCGGAATCTCGAGTCCCCCGAAGAACCGGCCTTCGACCATCGCCGCCTGGCGCGGATTCAGCAGGGCCAGCGCGTCGAGGGCATCGTGCAGCTGGAGCAGGTCGTCGGCGGAGACCGCCGCCTGGCTGAACGACTCGTCGAGGGTCACCACCGTCGGCCCGCCGCCCCGCTTGTCGGCAGTCCGGCGGCGCGCCGCCTCGATGAGCACCTGGCGCATCGCCCGCGCCGCGACGCGCTTGAATTCAAGCCGGGAGAGGTGACCCAGCGCCGGAGTGGCGGAGAGCTTGAGCCAGGCCTCGTTTACTAGTGCGGTGGGCGTGAGCGTGACGCTCTGCTCCCCGCGCTGCACCGCGCGGGCGAGCCGCTTGAGTTCTTCGTAGGCAGCGGAAAAGAGCCGGTCGACGGCGTCCTGATCGCTACCCGTTGCTGCCGAGGTCATGAGGGTCTCCGTTGTCCCCAAGGTATCCGGCGGGCGGTCGGGCGATAGGGAGTAGGTGGGAGGTGGGAGGTGG
>JANMYS010000028.1:0-25259 GCA_031382385.1 Gemmatimonadota bacterium | reverse complement strand
GTGGTGTTTCTGTCGTTCATCCAGCTGTCAAAGGCCGTCGGCGTGACCGGCATCGTGAATCCGGTCGCGGCGGCGTGGGCCCCGAATGTCGTCTTCCTGGTTGCGGCACTCTGGTTGATCGGGCGGGTGCGGACGTGATCCCATCGGGGCCGTAGGTAGGGGCCGCATATATGCGGCCCCTACATGCGGCCCCTACCGCGTCACGACCGAACCCGGCCGCGGTATATTTCGCCATGGCATCACCCCGCCCCATCATCGTCGGCACCGGCATCGCAGGGCTGTGGACTGCGTGGCGTCTCGCCGCCGAGGGCCAGCCCGCCGTCCTGCTCACCAAGGGCCTGCTCGCCGACAGCGCGAGCGCCTGGGCCCAGGGCGGGATCGCGGTGGCGCTCGGACCGGGCGACAGTCCGAGCCAGCATGCCGCCGACACCCTCGCTGCGGGGGACGGCCTCTCCGATCCCGAAGCGGTCCGGGTGCTTACCAATGAAGGCCCCGACCGGATCCGGGAACTGCTGGCGATGGGTGCGGTGTTCGATGTCGGACCCGACGGCGCGCTGCGGCTCGGCCTCGAGGCGGCCCACACCCAGCCGCGGATCATCCACGCCGGCGGCGACCGCACCGGGGCGGCGATCGTCGCCTTTCTGACGGATATCGTCCGCAAGCATCCGCTGATCGAGATTCTGCGCTACACCGAAGTAGCGGCGCTCTCGCACGACGGCTGGCGGGTGACGGGGCTGATTGCGCTGCGCCATGGCAAGGCGGTCGAGCTCGAAGCCCAGGATGTGGTACTCGCCACTGGCGGCGTCGGCCAGCTGTTCGAGGTCACCACCAATCCGCTGGTCGCCACCGGCGACGGCTGGGCGCTGGCGTGGCGGGCCGGCGCCGAGCTGCGCGACCTCGAGTTTCTCCAGTTTCATCCTACCGCCCTCAAGCTGCCGGGAGTGAACCCCGCGCCGCTGATCACGGAGGCGGTGCGCGGCGCCGGCGGCATCCTGGTCGACCGCGACGGACGGCGCTTTGCCTTTGATGCCGATCCGCGCGGTGAACTCGCGCCGCGCGATGTTGTCGCCCGCGCGGTGGCAGCGGCCGATCTGACCGGCGGGGCCTGGCTTGATGCGAGAGAGATCCGCGATTTCGCCGAACGCTTTCCCGGGGTCACCACGATCCTGGCGAAGCTCGGCCTCGATCCGGTGCGAGACCTCATTCCCGTTGCCCCGGCGCTGCACTACGCGATGGGCGGGGTGCGCACCGACCTTGATGGCCGCACGACCCGTGAAGGCCTCTGGGCGGTGGGCGAAGTCGCCTGCACCGGCGTGCACGGCGCCAACCGGCTCGCGTCGAACTCGCTGCTGGAAGGGCTGGTCTTTGCCGATCGCGTCGCCCGCGCGCTGCTGGCGAGCCATCACGCGTCCGAGGCAAGCGGATACGCGCGTGAATGGATGGAAGGGGTGCGACAGCGCCCGGTGCCGGGCCGCCATGCGGAGGCGTTCATCGCGCAGTGGAGTCATCGCGAGCAGCTGCGGCAACCGGCACCGGCATTTCCCCCGGCCCCGGAAATCCCCGCCGACCATGCGGCCGACGATGCTGCGGCGTCCATCCGCACCGAAATGCGCGCCATCATGGCCCTCGACGTCGGGCTGGTGCGTACCGAGTCCACTCTGCGTCGGGCCCGTGCCGCCCTCGCCGCCCTCGCCAAGCGCACGCCGGCAGCAGCGTGGCGCACTGCCAACCAGCTGCTCACCGCGCGGCTCATCACCCATGCGGCGCTGCGGCGGCGGGAGAGCCGGGGAGGGCACCGCCGGCTGGATTATCCCCCGCTTCCCAGGCGCCCGCTCGAAAGCACCGCTCCCGGCCGGAGTCCCGCATGACCCTGGCGCTCCCCGTCATCGAACCGACCACGCTCTCCCCGGCGGCCATCGCCCTGCTGCAGCAGGAGATCCGGACGCTGGCCCGGCGGCGCAACGCGGTCATCCTGGCGCATAACTACGAACGCCCCGAGGTGCAGGACGTCGCGGATTACGTGGGCGACTCGCTTGGCCTCTCCCGCAAAGCCGCCGCGACCGACGCGGAGGTGATCGTCTTCTGCGGGGTCCATTTCATGGCGGAAACCGCGACGATCCTGGCACCGGCCAAGCGGGTACTCCTGCCCGACCTGCGCGCCGGCTGCTCGCTCGCCGCGACCATCACCGCCGACGACGTGCGCCAGTGGAAGCGGAAGTTCCCGGGGTACATCGCGGTGGGTTATGTGAACACGACCGCCGAGGTGAAAGCGGAGCTCGACTACTGCTGCACCAGCGGCAATGTGCTGGAGGTGATCGACGCCATCCCGGCGGATCAGGGAATCCTCTTCTGCCCCGACTTCTTTCTCGGCGCCCACGTCCGCCGCATGCGCCCGGGCCGGAAGGTGGAGGTGTGGCTGGGTGAGTGCCACGTGCACAAGGACATCAGCCCGCATACCCTCGCTCGCGCGCGCGAGGCGCACCCCGATGCGGAGGTGCTGGTGCATCCCGAGTGCGGCTGCGCCGGCCAGCTGATCTACGCCATGGGTCAGGGCGACATCCCCGCCAACGGCGTGCACATCGCCTCCACCGAGCGGATGGTGCAGCTCGTCAAGGAGCGGCCCGCCCGGGAATTCATCGTGGCAACGGAGACCGGCATCATGCACCGGATGCAGCTCGAGGCGCCGGAGAAGAAATTCTTCGCCGCCGACCGCGCAGCCGTCTGTGCCTTCATGAAGACGATCACCCTCGAAGCCACCCGCGACGCACTGTCGCTGGACCAGTTCCACATCACGGTGCCGGAAGCAATCGCGGCTCGGGCTCGACTGGCGCTCGACCGGATGGTGGCGCTGGGGCCGGGAGTGGCGCAGAAGCCGGGGGATTAGGCGATTGGGCGATTAGGCGATTAGGCGATTGGGCGATTGGGCGATTGGGCGATTGTGCGGTTGGGCGGTACGGCGGTTGGGCGGTTGGGCGGTTGGGCGGTTGGGCGAACGCTAACGGCTAATGGCCAACGGCCAACGGCCCCTGCGAGGACACACCATGCTCAGCAAAGCGACCAGCCGCATAACGCTGCCGATTGGATTGCTGCTCACGGCGCTGCTCATCACCTTCATCGCGACCGGGACCTCGCTGGTGCCGACCTCCGTCGCCCTCGGACCCTGCCTCCGCGACTGGACCAGCCCGGTCTCGTACCAGCGCCGGGCGAGTCCGCTCGCCATGACCCGGTTTCGGGTGGGCGGGACCGACGTCCTGCTGTGCTACGGCCGACCCTCGCTCCGCAACCGCATCGGCTTTGGCGGTCTGGTGCCCTACGACTCGCTTTGGCGGCTCGGCGCCAACGAGCCGACCCGACTTTCGGTGAACCGGCCGATCCGGCTGGGGTCGCTTCCCCTCGCCCCCGGGCGCTACTCACTCTACGCCCTCCCGCGCCCCGGGCACTGGATGATCTTCGTCAGTCGTTCGACTCAGCACTGGGGCAACGATCTCTCCCCATCCGTCCGGGCCCGGGAGGTCGGCGGCATCGATGTTCCGGCCCTGCCGCTCGCTCAGCCGGTGGAGACCCTCACTGCCACCTGGCAGGGCGCCGATACAGCAGGCACGCTGTCGTTTGCCTGGGATCGCACCGTGGCAGAGATTCCCATCTCGGCCGACCCATAGTTGAGGAGCGTGAGCGCATGATCGAACAGGAACTGCGGGCGCAGCTCGGCGCGGACGCACGGCGCCTCGCGGCCGTGGCGCTGGCGGAGGACGGAACGAGCGACATCACATCGCTCGTGAGCATCGTTGCGGGCACTCATGCCGCCGCGGCCCTCGAGTTCCGCACCGCGGGTGTCCTGGCCGGCACGACCTACGCCGATGCCGTGGCTCAGGCCTGCGGACTCGAGACCGTGACCTGGTATCAGCCCCCGGGCACCGTGATCGCCGCCGGCACTACCGCCGGCCTGCTCCGGGGCGACTTGAGGCGCGTGCTGCGGGCCGAACGTCCGCTGCTCAACCTGCTGCAGCGCGCCGTCGGAATCGCCACCGCGACGCGAGGCTACGTCGAACGCGTGTCAGGCACCGCGGCCAGAATCCTGCACACCCGCAAGACCGCACCCGGACTGCGCCTGCTCGACGTTAGTGCCGTGCTCGCCGGCGGCGGCTATCCCCACCGGCTGGACCTGTCACAGGTCGTGATGATCAAGGACAACCACTGGCGGGCACTGGAGCAGTCGGGGCGGACCGTGGCCCAGGCGCTGGCGGAGGCGAGAGCGCAGGGGATTGGCGACTGCTACGTCGAGGTCGAGACGTTAGGCCAGGTGGAGAGCGCGCTCACCGCCGGCGCAACCCGGCTGCTGATCGACAACCAGTCGCCGGAGACGGTGCGCACCTGGGGCGACTACGCACGGGGCCGGAGTCCGCGCATCGAGATCGAAGCCACCGGCGGAATCACTCTCGAGAATGTGCGCGCCTACGCGGTGGCTGGGGCAGACTACATCTCGATCGGCGCGCTGACCCACAGCGTGCGGGCGGCGGATGTGAGCCTGGAGGTGAGGCGGGAGTAGGGGGGGAACGGGGAACCGGGAACGGGGAACGGGGAACGGGGAACCGGGAACCGGGAACACAAAGCGGGATGGAGTCCCGGTGGCTTCTTCGCGTCAATCCTTTTCCGGTTCCCGGTTCCCCGTTCCCGCGGTGTTATCGCCCACTCCCTACCACCTGCTCCCTACCGCCCAGCGCCCGCTGTTCCGCCCCACCGCTTCCACGCCCAGTACACCGGCAGCCCCGTCAGGATCACGCCGATGTCCACCGCGAACGCCCCCGGCTCCGACACGAGGTAATTCGCCAGCAGGAACACCGAGGCGAGGAGGAAGATGGCCGGGACCACGGGGTAGCCCCAGGTCCGGTACGGCCGCGGCAGCTCCGGCCGGGTGCGCCGCAGAATGAAGACTGAGCCCACCGCCATCGCATAGAACGGCCAGATGCCGATCACGAACTGATCGGCCAGTTCGGTGAAGGTGCGCACCAGCACGAAGAGCACCCCCAGCGCCGCCGCGAGGAGAATCGCCGCCGTCGGCGCACCGGTCTTCGGATCGACCTTCGCGATGGCCTTCGGAAACAAACCGTCGTCCGCCATCGCGAAAAAGATCCGCGGCGCCGTCATCATCGAGCCGTTCAGCGTGCCGAAGGTGCTGACCGCCACCGCCGCCGACACGGCGATGATCCCCGCCGACCCGATCAGCAGGCTGGCCACATCGGCCGCGACCAGCTCGGCCTGCTTCAGCTGCGCCATCGGAATGAGATACAGATAGATCAGGTTGGCACCGAGGTAGAGTACGACGACCGTGGCGGTGCCGATGAGGAGGGCGCGCGGCAGATTGCGCGCCGGGTCCTTCACCTCGCCGCCGATGAAGGCGAGGTCGGCCCAGCCATCATAGGCCCAGAGAATCGAGACCATCGCCAGCAGAAAGGGTGAAGTGGCCACCGGCGCCCGCTGCGCCAGCATCGGCCCGAACCCCATCCCGTGGCCCAGCAGGAATCCGAGGATGATGAGCAATCCGAGCGCGCCAACCTTGAACACCGTGCTCAGATTCTGCAGCACGGCGCCGCGCTTGATCCCGCGGTAGTTCACCGCGGCGACGACAATGATGAACACCGCGCCGAGCAGCTGGTCGGCCCGCACCGGGAGACCCCAGGGCGCGGCATCGGGATCGAGACCCACCGTGCGCAGCGAGTACGCCGAGGCGGTGATGCCGATGGCGCCGTAGGCGCCCGGCCGGATGATGAGCAGCTCCGCCCAGCCGAAGAGAAAGGCGGGCAGCGGGCCAAACCCTTCCCGTACAAAGACATAGACGCCGCCGCTGCGGGGAAAGGCGGCGGCCAGCTCGGCGTAGGTCAGCGCGCCGCAGAGCGCCACGATGCCGCCGATGACCCATGCCAGGAGGAAGAGGGGCACATCCTCGATCTTCTGGGCGACACCAGCCGGTGTCCGGAAGATCCCGCTGCCGATCGTCGATCCGACCACGACGGCGACGGCGCTCCACAAACCCAGCCGGCGGACAAGGCGCTCTCCCCACGGATCTGGGGTATCAGTGACAGGCATGAGGGAGGGGAGCTGAGGGGGGATCAGGACCGTCGGAAGGTCCTAAGTTGGGCCCCCCCGCCGTGCTTGACAACCCGGCGTCCGATCCCGTTCTTTGTGCCCGGCGGCCGCCCCCCGGGGAAGCAGCTTTCCTTATAGCCCCGTGCGGGCAGGCGGGGACGCCTGCCCAACCGAAATCGTGAAGGCAGGCGGGGATGCCTGCCCTCCCACAATACAGCGAGCATTCCCGATGACCACCCACGCTGGTGATGGCGCACAGCTCTACCGCCGGATCGCGCTCCTCGCGACCGGGCTGGCCATCGGGCTGATCACGCTGGGCGGCGTGGTCCGCATCACCGGATCGGGGATGGGCTGTGGCGACCACTGGCCGCTGTGCAACGGCCGGCTGTTGCCCAACCTGGCCGACACTCTTGAAGTGATCGAATGGAGCCACCGGTGGGTGGCGGCGATGCTGAGCGCGGCGATCGTGAGTCTGGCGGTGATCGCCTGGAAGCGGCACCGCGCCGATGCCTGGCTCTTGAACCCCGCTCTCATTGCCGCCGCCCTGCTGGTACTGCAGGTGCTATTGGGCGCGGTCACGGTGAAGCTGGGGACCGCCGCTCCTGCGGTCGTGATTCACCTCGGCAACGCCATGCTGCTGCTCGCCGCACTCACCATCGCGGTGCTGCGGTCGGGGGAGCGGCTGAGCGGTCTGCCGAGTGAGGCTGCACCAGCGGCACGGGGGGCGCTCGGCGCCGTCGCACTCTCATTCGTGGTGGTGCTCTTCGGCGCATTCGTCGCCAACTACGACGCCGGCCTGTATTGCCTGGGCTTCCCGCTCTGCGCCGGCGCCCTGGCCCCTCCGATCACCTGGCAGGGCAAGCTGCAGTGGGTTCATCGCCTCTTTGCCTTCCTGCTGGTGGGTCACACCATCGGGCTCGCCTTCGGCAGCCGGCGGAAGCGCGGCGCAGGTGTCGCCGCATACAGCCGGTCGGCGTGGGTCCTGGCGCTGCTGGTCGTGGCGCAGATCGGCATCGCGGCATCGATGATCCTGCGGCTGCTGCCGCCCTCACTTCGGGCGGCGCATCTCCTGGTCGGATCGCTCATCTGGGTCGCGACCCTGCTGCTGGCGTTCCGGAGCCGGCGACTGGGGGAAGCGGTTGGGCGGGCGGAGGGTCAGGAGGTCGGACGGGCAGACGGGCAGACGGGCAGACGGGCAGACGGGCAGGAGGTCGGTGGAGAAGGAATCGTGGCACGCCCCTCGATTGCCCGAGACCTCATCACCCTGACCAAGCCGCGCATCATCTCGCTGCTGCTGCTCACCACCGTCGCCCCGATGTACATCACCGGTCAGGGCGTGCCGCCGCTCTCGCTGGTGCTCTGGGTGCTGGTGGCCGGCTATCTCATGGCCGGCGGCGCCAATACCGTCAACATGTGGTTCGATCAGGACATCGACCAGCTGATGGCCCGCACCAAGCTCCGGCCCATTCCGTCAGGCCGGATTCCCAGCTGGGCAGCGCTGAGCTTCGGTCTGGCGCAGGGGGCGGTGGCGTTCTGGATGTTCTGGCGCTTCGTCAATCCACTGAGCGCGTGGATGGCACTGAGCGGATACATGTTCTACATCGTCATCTACACGATCTGGCTCAAGCGACTGACGTCACAGAATATCGTCATCGGCGGCGCGGCCGGCGCCTTTCCGCCGCTGGTCGGCTGGACGGCGATGACCGGGTCCCTGGACCTCGCCGCACTCTACCTCTTCGCCATCATCTTCTTCTGGACCCCGCCCCACTTCTGGGCCCTCGCGCTGATCAAGCGGCAGGACTACGCCAAGGCGGGGATCCCGATGATGCCGGTGGTGGTGGGCGAGCACTGGACCAAGGTCCAGATGCTGGCCTATACCCTCATGCTCATTCCCCTCACCATCATGCCGACGGTGTTCGGCGCGCTTGGGCTGTTCTACGCCGGGGCGGCGCTGCTGCTCGGCGGCCGGCTCCTGTGGCTCGCCATCAGGGTGCTGCGGGAAGTTGGGGTGAGTGCCACAACCTGGAAGATGTACAAGTTCTCGCTGCTCTACCTCGCCCTGCTCTTCCTCGCGATGGGGATCGACCGGGCCATGCCGTTCGGGCATGGGTTCGAGCGGGCGCCGGTACTGATCCTGGATAAGCCGGAGACGGCGGCGATGGCCCCGATGGAGGGGATGGGGCACTAGGCGGTGGGCGCTTGGGCGGTTGGGCGATTGGGCGGTTGGCGCTGGGTAGTAGACGGCTGACGGCTGACGGCTGACTACCCCGCTTATCTTGTCTCCATGACTGCTTCTGCCACACCGGAATCCACCCCGGCCCCCAAGCGCCGCGGGATCCCCTCCCCTACCGCGCTGAAGCGGCTCCTGCCGCTCATCAAACCCCACCGCACCGCACTCGCTATCGCGTCGCTCTGCCTGGTCCTCGGCGCGGCGCTGAGCCTCGCCATGCCGCTGGTGATGGGCCGGCTGCTCGACGTGGCGTTCGGGCAGGGGGGCCGGGCGCTGCTCGACAAGATCGCGCTCGGGCTGTTCGGGATCGTGATCGTCCAGGCCGGCCTCAACTACGTGCAGGCCTATCTCCTCGCCGCGACTGGAGAACAAGCGGTGGCCGGGCTCCGGCGGACCCTCTTTGGCCGGCTGCTGGAGCAGCCGCCCGGGTTCTTCGCCGAACGGCGGACCGGGGAGCTGACCAGCCGGCTCACGACCGATGTCGCGCAGCTGCAGGGGCTGGTGAGCCATCAGGTGGCGGAATTCTCCCGCCAGATCCTGAGCCTGATCGGCGCGATTACCATGCTCGCCCTCACTCAGCCCCGGCTGACCCTCACCGCGCTTGCCGTCGTGCCGGTCGCGGTGGGAACAGCGTTCTTCTTCGGGCGCCGCCTGCGGGCGATGTCGACCGGGGTGCAGGACAGAATCGCGGAGAGCACCGCCGTCGCGGAAGAGGCCTTCAGCCAGATCCGGACGGTGCAGAGTTTTGCCCAGGAGGACTGGGAGCGGAGCCGGTTCTCCGACAAGGTGAGCCTGGTGATCGACGCCGCCGTCGCGCGCGCCAAGGTACGCGGGGTGTTCTTCGCGGCGCTCACCTTTGCCGGCTTCACCGCGGTGGTGGTGGTGCTGTGGCAGGGGGGCGTGCTGGTCACCGAGGGGAAGCTCACCGCCGGATCGTTGTTCACCTTCCTCATCTACACCATCACGATTGCCGGCGCGGTGAGTTCGCTGGCCTCGTTCTTCAGCGCCTACCAGGAATCGGTCGGCGCAGCGGAGCGGGTCTTCCAGCTGGTCGAGCAGACCAGCAGCGTCACCGATCCTGCCGATCCCGTGCCCCTCCCGTCCAGAGTCGAGGGCAGGATCACCTTCGAGGCGGTGTCCTTCCAGTATCACGCCGGCCCCGAGGCGCCGTGGGCCATCCGCGACCTCAACCTCGAGCTGGCGCCGGGAGAAGTCGTGGCGCTGGTCGGTCCTTCCGGCGCGGGCAAGACGACCATTGCATCGCTGCTGCCGCGCTTCTGGGATGTCACCGCCGGCCGGATTCTGCTCGACGGCGTCGATATCCGGAGCCTCCGGCTCGCCGACCTGCGCCATGTGATCGGCGCCGTGCCGCAGGAGCCAGCCCTCTTCAGCGGGACGGTGCGGGAGAACATCGCCTATGCCAGGCCCGACGCGTCGCTAGAGGCGGTTGAGGCGGCGTCCCGCGCCGCCCATGCCCATGAGTTCGTCGAGCGGTTGCCACTGGGCTATGAGACGCTGGTGGGTGAGCGAGGGATCAAGCTCTCCGGCGGCCAGCGGCAGCGGATCGCGCTGGCACGGGCGATCCTCAAGGATCCCCAGGTCCTGATCCTGGATGAGGCGACGAGCAGCCTGGACACCGAGAGCGAGCGGCTGATCGAGGATGCGCTGGAGCGGCTGCTGCAGAACCGGACCACACTGATCATCGCCCACCGGCTTTCCACCGTGCGCCGGGCCGACCGGCTGGTGGTATTGGCTCATGGCAAGATCGTCGAGCAGGGAACCCATACGGCGCTGCTGGCGACGGGCGGGCTCTATGCGAGGCTGTACCAGCAGCAGTTCAGGGAGGGAGATTTGCTGTTCACGGCAACCTCGCCTGAGATTGTCTCCGGGTCGTAGCCTGAATAGCGGTGAAGCTGGGCCGCACTTCCCTGATGCCTGGACAGTACCGGATATACGCGAAGGATCTCCCTGACACTCGCTGTCCCTGAGGCTCCCACCTCGTGCGAGACCAGGCAGCAGCTTTTGCCTCGCCTCCACCCGTAGCTGCGGTGCTCATATCACCTCAATGAGAACGGCCCCCGGCTTTCGCCGGGGGCCGTTCTATCCTACCCTGCTGCGTCGCTGAATCGCGTGGATTAGAGACCCGTGAACGCGATCGTGATGTCCGTCGGATCGACGTTGTTCGGCGGGCCATAGAAGGGCGCGAACGAGTCGACGATCATGTAATAGGTGCCCGCTGCGAATGCCGTCTGCGTGCAGGTTTCGGGCTGTCCACCGGCGCCTGCTCCCTTTGCGTCGCAACCAAACGAGCCGACGAGGGTGGCCCCGCTCGAGTCCGTGAAGTACACGCCGATGTCGGTCGTGCCCTGCCAGGTCGCACTTACGGAGAAACTGCTGGTGGAGGTCAGGACGATCTTGTAGATGCGGCATGGCCCGCCGAGAGTTCCGGAGCAGACCGCCGGACCGGTGGCAAAGGCGCCCGCGTCGATCACGCCGCCGGTGTTACCTGTCGCCGGGACGGCAACGAGCGGGGCGGTGGCGAGCTGATCGGTGCCGGTCAGCGAGGTTACGGTCGCGCCAACAGTTGCTGTGGAAGTAACGGTGGTGGAAAAGCCGACGTTGGTCAGGAAGCTGAGCGCCACATTGCCGATGGTCACCGTGCCGCTGGCGCCAGCCTTGTGGGCCCGGAATACCAGGGAGTTGCTGTCAGAGGCGACGCTGGTGACGGCCTGATCGTCGGTACCGAAGGTGACGGTCGCGTTGGGCAGGAACTTGTACCCGGCCGGCGCGGTGACCGTGACCAGGTCGTTGATGTTCGGCGTCGAGGTCGAGAACGTCGTCGCGATGTTGCTGACGGCCGGTGTGAGGAGCGGCACCGCAGACGTCGCCGAGTAGGTGGCCAGTGCCGGTGAGTACTGGAGCACCAGATTCGTGACGGTAACAACACCGTTGATGCTCGGGCCGACGACGAAGGAGATCTGCGAGCTGTCGGCGGAGGTTCCAAGTCCGACGACCACCCCGCCTGGAACGCTCACGACCGCATTGGGCTTGAACCGGAAATTGGCCGGGGCCGTCGCGACGACAGTATCACCGGCATTGGCGGCAGCGGTGGAAAGCGAGATGGATCCGGCGGCTACTGCCACGATCCGGACCGGGACGGTGATCTGCTTCCCGCCTACCGCGAAGACCGCATTCTCGACGCCCGAACCGGCGACGGTGGTGATGTTGTACTTGGCCCGGGTCCAGTTCTTCGGGGGGACGAGCTGCCCGGCGCTGTTGTACACATTGTTGAAACCCGAGTCCTGGACGACGGACAGGCCCGCGGTGGCCGACACCAGCGAGAAGGTACCCGACAGGCGGTTCCCCTGATCGTCGACCGCCTCGATCAGGACCGACTGGGTCGAGTCCGGCCCGCCGATGAAGAGGACCGACGGTGTGGCGACCAGATGGTCGATACCGTTGCGGAGAGAGTCGGTGGGATCTCCCTTGCAGGAGATCGCGCCGAGCGCGGCAGCGAGGACGACCGTACTACGCATCACACGGTTCATGACTGTGTCCCTCGTGTCTGAAGACGAAAACGTGATCACCGCTCGCTGGGGAACGGGGTCTGCGATCTGGTAAGCCGACTGCGATTACTGGTTGCTTCCACTTCTGGTATCCGCGCTGAACAGGTCAATGCCGAGCCAGCGGCTGATGTCCTGGAGCGCCTCGCCACCGAGAATCTCCCGGAATCCGGCGAGGCTGGTTTCCCTCAGATCGTTGGTGGCCAGGAGCTTGTACGCCCCGATGCCGGTTCGATCCGCAAAGATGTAGTACTGCTCCTTGCCCCGGGTGTAGCGCCAGACCTGGTACGGCGGAGCCGAGCCGGTGCTGGTGCGTCGGTCGAGGGCATCGCCCGGCTGTCCGAACTTGACGAAGATCCGGCCCCGATCCGTCCGCCACCCCGGCGTCGTGCTGCGGCCGCCTTCGGCATACAGCCGGTTCGCTTCCGCAATCTGGGAGTAGAACACCTCCCGCCGTTCGTTCCGCGGGGTAGCCGGAGTTGGATCCCGTCTAGTCCAGAACTGGGTCAGGAACTCCCGTTTGGCCCTGATCGTCAGCCCGGTCTTCCAGACGGACAGCGACTCCTGCGGCGCCAGGTAGATCAGCGGCGCGAACGCCTCCTGCAACTGCTCCTCGTTCATTAGTCCGAAATAGCCTTCATCGGATTCCCGGAGCGAGGCGAGGCGGGCTTCTTCCCGCTGCATCGTCTCCTGGAAGTCGGCCATGACAAACTGGTCGGCCCGTTCCTGAATCTTGCCGCCGACGTCGAGCCGGACCGCCAGCGTGTATCTGCCCGACGGGAGCCCCGTCAGATCCAGCGCCCCTTTTAACACCGAACCGCCCGCCACCACCCGGATCGGCGTGGCCCGTGTCGTAACCAGCGCGGTCCCGCTCGAATCTGTCACCCGGACCTGCATCGTGCCGGAATCGGCAGTGGCCGAATAGGCCTCCAGCAGGTAGAACGCCTTGGGACGGACCGGACTGAGCCGGAGTTCCGTCACCGCCGTCGCCAGCGTATTGCCCCAGCGGCGCTCGCCCGACTTGGGCATGGTGTCGCTGCCGGTCGCGAGCCTCATGTTCGGCGACAGCATGAGATCTGATGCGCCAGGCGCTTCGGACCAGGCCGTCACATTGGTCGATGCGATGAACCGCTTCCCCGAGATCGAGTCGGTGACGGCGACTTCAATGCGGGAGGTTCCCGGTTCCAACGAGAAGTCCAGCATTTCAAAGGCGACGGCACCGGCGCTTCTGAGGTCCGCCCGGGCCCGGCCAGGCCAGGACTGACCTTCCAGCTGCTTGCCCTTCGGGTCCGTGATCTGGACCGTGACACCGTATCGGAGATCGCCATGCGGTGCATCGGACGGCGGTTCCAGCAGCGCATACGGGACTTCGACGAACGCCGTCACCAGGGTCCGCTGCTGGTCAGCCCGGTAGAATCTGAAGCACCGGACGGTCACTACCGGATTCGATTGTGCCGCCGCTGCCGCCGGGCGGGCCGCCATGGTGGCCGCGAGCCCGGCCAGAAGCATCCAACGTCGCATTGCAGTCCTTGTGGGCTGGGCGGCGCCCGCGGGGCTCCGCCCGCCCGGTAACAGCCTTACCAGCCGAGTCCGAAGCTGACGAAGTGCGTCGCCCCCAGGATACCCAGATACTTGAAGGCGTAGTCCACGCTCAGGTTGAAATTCCCCTGCCCGTACATCAGACCACCGCCGGCGGCGATACCATGCAGGTTCTCCTCGCTGCTGAGCGAGGTCGACAGCGTGGTGGGCTGCAGGTTGTTCGATGCGATATAGGTGTAGCTCCCGCGCAGCGCAGCGGAGAAGTTGGAGCCGCCGAGATTGCGGGTCATGAATTCTGCACCAGCCGAGAATCCGGCCTTGCTGTTGTTCGGCTGGTTGAAGTCCGACAGCAGCGTAAAGCGGGTGCTCGATGCGGTCAGGACGTCGTAGGCGAGGCCGACCCGGAAGGTGGTCGGGAGCGGGAACGCCTTGGTACGGAGCTGCGACGGCTGGTCCAGGCCCGGGACATCGTCCTCACCGGGAATCGGATCGCGGGGGGAGGCGGTCACGAGTGCATTCCCCTTGTAGCCGATGTTGGTGCCGAGGTTGGAGAGGACGAAGGAGAACTTGACCGGGTGGCCGTTCAGCGCCGCGTGGAAATTGGTGCCAAAGTCGACCGCGAACGCCTTGCCGCTGGCGTCGCCCAGGTTGTCGCTGATGAACTTGCCGGTGAAGCCCGCCGAGAAGCGGTCCGAGAAGTTCTGGGCATAGGTGAGGCCCAGGAACGTCTCGCTCACGTCGTAGGTGGCGCCGGTTCCGTCGGGCTGCTCGACGGTGTACACCGCCTGGTCCTTGAACCCGAAGGTGCCGAGTTGCACACCGAAGGTCTTGGAACCGCCACTGAAGGGGAAGGCGATGCCGCCCCAGCTGTAGCGGGTGTTGGCCACGTAGTCATACGTGCCAATCGTCATGCCGGGCCGGGTCATGAGGGCGACGCCGGCGGGGTTGTAGTAGAGCGCGCTCGCATCGTTGGCGATGGCGGTGTAGGCGCCGCCGAGCGCGGTGCCGCGGGCACCGGCTCCGAGGAGCAGGAATTCCGCGGACGTGGTGCCGTAGGCCGTGTTGTCCTGCTTGGTGCCGGCCTGGGCCGCGAGGCCCTGAACCGATCCGCCGAGCAGGGCCGCGACGAGCACCAGGCGCGAGGTGTGAAGCTGGATCATGGGTCCGATCTCCTGGGTGCAGGGTCGGGGGGCCGAGGCCCCCCAGACCGTCGAGGACTATTGCGCGAAGTTCACGATGGTCATGCGCCCGACTCGGCGCGCCGTGCCACCGCTCACGCCGTTGGCCTCGATGTGGTAGAAGTACACCCCACTGGCCACGACCTGGTTGTTCCGGTTGCGCACGTTCCACGTCTCATCCCCGCCGAACGTGGTCGAGTTGTGCTCGAGGATGTTCACCAGCACGCCGCTGGACGAATAGATCCGGATGATGGCGCGCTGCGGCAGGTTCACGAACTTGATGATCTTGTTGTCCGTGGACTGCTCGAACTGGTTGGTCACGTAGTACGGGTCCGGCACCGTGTGGACCTGCTTCAGGTCCGCAAAGGTCGGGGCCCGCGACGTGTTCACGACATCGTACACCACCGCCACCTGGGCACCGACCGCAGTGAACGGACGGAGCGCCGGAATGAAGGTGTAGGGCAACCCCGTGCTGCCACCGCCCACACCCTGCCCGCCGCGGATCATGCCGGCGTAGGAGCGCATGGTCCAGACGGTGCCGGCGGCGGGCGGCAGACCGCTCGCCATTTCGAACATCGTGAACGTGCCGGTCAGGTAGAGCCCGAAGCCGTTGCCGGCCGCCACAGGAGCGGTGATCGCCGCGGACTGGGCATTCTTGTAGAACGCCAGGTTCCCCGGGGTGACCGTGTTCACGAAGCTGTACTGCGTGGTGCAGGGATACTGCGCCTGCGGGCTGCTGCTGCGGGAGAAGAACGGCTCGACGCAGGCCAGGTCGTTGGCCGTCAGCACCGTGGCGCGGGTATCCGAGGAGCCGGCCGTGGCGCTGTTGGAGGCCTGGAGAATGCCCCAGGTCGGGCCGGCTTCCGTGCTGAAGGCGATCGGGACGTTATGGGTGACGTCGATGACGGAATCGATCGCTCCCGCATTGCCCCAGTACACATTGATGTCCGCGGCGCGGAAGAACTGCGCCATCACCACGTCCATGTTGCGCCACCGGCGGATCAGCTGCGAGTAGCTCTGCGGGTTGTAGACCGTCGTGACACCGCTGAGGGCTCCGGCGTTGTTGTAGTCCACCGCCACGCAGACCGGGCTGTTGCCGCCGTTGAAGTTACAGTTGCCCGAGTTCGGATCGGCAAAGGTCTCCGCCGTGAGCCGGGCCGACGGCAGCGGGCTCGAGGTCGCGGCGCTCGGACCATCCCGCCACCGGTGCCCGTTGTAGATGCACTCGTTGCCGGCGGGAATCGATCCGCCCTTGATCCGGCAGCCGAAGACCGGCGCGCCGGTAAAGTAGATGCTGGGGATGCTGTCGAAGGCCGCACCCTTGAGGCTGTAGGTCGAGTCACCACCGTAGCGCTGGGCCAGCGGGCCGTTGACCGTGGCCGCCGTGAAGAGCGCATTGCCGGCCGTGGTCGTGTTGTCGTTGGCGTTCAGCTGGATGGGAATTTGCAGCTGCGTGCTGCCGCTGTTGGTGCTGACGGTCACGTAGTAGGTCGTCGGTGCGATGGTGGCACCCATGCCGCCGCAGCAGCCGGTGGCGTCAGCCTCGCCGGACCCGATGCTATCCAGGGTCACCGCGAAGCTGCCACCCGTGGCGAAGACCTGCTTGGGCAGCTGACCCACGAAGGCCGGAACCAGACCGTTCGCTGGGCGGGACGGACCGCTGAAGACGCCGGTCACACCGTCGATCGACGGGTCCGCGGTGATGATGGTGTCCATCGCCACCCCGCGGCCGATGACCTGGACCGCGACGGACGAGGTGTTCACGTAGTCGGTGGCCGGCTTGACCGGCGTCACCGACTTGGTATTTCGCGGCGACTCCAGACTGGTTGGGCCGGATTCGACCGAGTTCACGTCGAACGCCGTGACCGAGTAGAAGTACCGCAGGTTGTTCCGCGGCGTGGCATCGACGTAGACGAACGGGACGCCGTTGTTGGACAGCTGAGGACAGACCGACTTCGGTCCGCAGCCGCCGTTCGTCCCGCCGCCGCTCACCGTGGTGTCCGCCTTCAAGACCTGCACCGCATTCGGGACGAAGAAGTGGGTGAAACCCGTCGTATCCGTCACGAGCGAGTCAGGATCTGGCAGCGTGTCGAGGAAGAGCGTATCGAGAATCGGCAAGCTGTCAACGATCCCGGTGCCCAGTGGGACACGGCCGGACCCGGAGTTGATCTGGATAATCTGACCGTTCAGATCGTAGTCGAAGCCGACCGTCAGAGGAGTACCGTTCTTGAGGTTCGGCACGAACGCGGCGTTGCAGCCGGCCGTGATCCCGAACTCCGGCGCGCAAGCGATCGAGGCGTTGATGACCCCGGTGTAGTCGGTGATGATCGTGCCGGTATAGTCGAACTGCGCCAGCAGCGTCAGCTCGTTCGGCGCGTCCACCCGCCCGCGGTAGACCCGGTAGCCTTCCACATCGAACTGGCGGTAGTTGGGGTCGTAGAGCGCATTGTTATTGGCCCCGACCGTTGGCTGGCTCGCCAGCCCGAAGAACGGGTCGCCGGCGGTCTCGCTCGCGGTGGGCTTCCAGATCACCGTGACGACGTTGTCGCCGGGAATCAGGAAGAAGCTCGGCGGGTCAGGCGCGAACGGCAGCAGGAACTTGGCGTCGAACACCGCCTGCGCCACCAGCGACTTGCCCAGCAGGGAACCCTTCACCACCGTCATTTCGGACTGCTGGACCACGCCGTCGAAGTTGCCGTCGGTGTAGCCCCGGAAGCCCGAGATGCTGTCCACCAGGTTGGCGCCGGTGGTGGCCAGGCCGACCGGATCGGTCAGCAGCAGCGCGTCGCCCGGCAGCACGTCGCAGCCGGCGCCGCAGCCGGCGGTCGCCACCGGGGCGGCGAAGATGTACGCCACCACGATCGACCCGCCCTGGCCTGGTGAAAGCGTCAGCGGCGTGGACGACTGGAAGAAGCGCATGTCCGCCGGCGCCGTGTTGTTCACGTAGCAGATGTTGGTCACCAGCGGGTTGCCGGTGTTGCACGGCGCATCGCCGGCCGCGACGCTGATGGCGCCCGACAGGTAGCGGTACAGCTGCACCGTGTTGCCCGGGTCGCCGAAGGCGCCGCCGTTGATCGTGTTGCTGAACAGCTGAATCGCGCCAGGGCCCGTGGGGCTCTTGAGATACTTCACGCCGATGAAGCCGGCGCCGGAGAAGAACGGCGCGCTGAAGATCGAGGGATCAAAGGTCCAGCCCGGCGTGACGCCGGAGAACTCGTGGTCGTAGGTGTAGCCAAGGGCGAATGGCAGGTTCACGCCGGAGTAGTTCGAGCCGGCGTTCGCGACGTCCATGTCCGCCGCAAAGGCGGCGAACAGGTTGGTGATGGTGTAGCCTCCCGACGGGAGATTCACCCCCTGCGCGGTCGTCGCCGAGTGGAACTCCACCGCCCGGTTGTACAGGATGTCGGCCAGCTCGGGGCGGGTGGCGTTGTAGTCCGCCCGGACCGTCGAGGAGATGTTGTAGAAGGTGTAGATGAAATACAGGATGCCTTCATTGCCGACGGGGAAGTTCCAGCCCATGCCGCGGGTTTCCACCGCGACGCCGAGTGGGTGCTTGCGGCCACCCTTGAGGCTCGGATTGGCTTCCGTCGAGACGAACCAGACGTCACCCTGCGAGGCGGTCCGCCGGCAATTGGGGATGACGGTATTGGTTACATCGGTCTGCAGCAGCGGATCGAACAGCTGCGCCACCGGGTCCGTACCGCTGGGAACGCAGGCAGCGGCCGGCCAGATGGAAGCGTCCGCCGGATTGGAAATGTTGTAGATCGGCTGGACTTCTTCGCCGTGCTCGGTGGTGCCCTTCGGATCGAAGAAGAAGGCGCCGACCGTGTCGCCCACCCAGGGCCCGCCATCCGGCCCGATGATGCCGGCCAGCTGCAGACCCGAGTTGAAGACATACTGGTCCGCGGTTCCCTTGGGCCAGAAGCCGCCGCCGATGGTGGAGCTGTTGGTCGAGTCCACGCAGACCCGGCCGTCGGAGGCCAGGCCGCAGTAGATCTGGTTGATGGTCATGGCGCCCAGGGCGCGGGCGAACAGTCTGAAGCCCTTCTTTCTGGCTCCCGGCTGCGGCTCGGCCGAGGCCGGACTGGGCAGCGCCATGCTGGCGATCAGCAGTGCGAACGCCGCCAGCATGAGGCCCTTCATACGGAATCGTGAGTGCATTCTCCCCTCGCTCGGTGACATGCGGGGCGCCTGGCCGGGAGTGATCTCCCCGACCAGGCCACCGTGAGTTACGCTAGAAATTGACTTCGAACCCGACCCGGATCCGGCGCGGAGCACCGGTGAAGCTGCTCAGCCCACGGAAGACGTTGTACAGCGCATCTGACGCACGGGTCTGCTCCGCCTGCGAGAAGATGTGGTCCCCATCGCCGTAGCGCTCCTCCGCCCGGATCAGGTACACGCAGTTCGGCGTCGCGGAGGCGCCGTCCTGCTGCTTCCAGGAACCGCACGCCTGGCGGGGATCGACCACGCCACCGAACGAGAGGTCGATCGAGCTGTCGGCCAGCAGGGCACTGTTCCGGCTGGCTTCGTCCGCGAACGACTGGAGCTCGGCCTCGCGGATGCGGGTCCGCTCCGTGTTGTTCTTGATGTCGTTGGTCTGGGCAAACACCCGATTGATGTTCACGAAGTTGAACAGGTTCCGGATTTCGCTGTAGGCGGTGAAGTCCAGACCACCGACCCCAAAGCTCTTGGTCAGGCGCAGATCGAACTGCTTGAACTGCGGCAGGCGGGCGCCGTTGTAATCGCCCTCGATGCTGCGGCCGCAGACGCCACCGGAGAAGATGTTGTCATCCGAGTTATCCGACACCGGGCAGCGGGTGTAGGAGGTGCCGCTGGCGAACCGGAAGGTGGCAAACACCCCGACGTTTTCCAGGATCGAGCCGGCGGCCGAGCCCTGCTTCCAGTTGTTGGGGAAGTTGAGCGCCAGCTGGCCGGCGAGATTGTGCGGCCGGCTCTGGTCGGTCGGCAGAATGCCCTGCGGCGGCGGGTTGTTGCCACCGCTGATGGAGTTCAGGATCCGGGACCCGAAGTTGATGTAGGTAAACGGATTGGACCCGGTGTTCTTGGCTTCCTCGAAGGTGTAGGCAAGGCTGCCGTTGAACAGTTCGCCGATGCGCCGGTCGAACCGGATGTCGATGCCGCGGGAGTTGCCGAAGTCGGCGTTGGTGATCACCCGGAGATCGACGTTCTGCTTCTTCTGCGGATCAAAGAACGTGACCAGTCGGCCGGCGGCGTCGGACAGCTTGTCCTTGTTGTACGCCGAGACGTCGAGCACCATGTCGTCGTTGAACGAATGCCGCACACCGAACTCGAAGGTGATCGTCCGGCCGAAGTCGAGGTCGGTGCCGTAGACGTGGTTGGTGTTCGTGATGCTCAGGTCGGTGTTGATGCCGCCGAGGATCAGGTTGAAGTCCGGCGCCTGCACCTGATGGGCGTAGGACAGCCGGAAGTTGGTCCGCTCCGTCACCGGGAAGGCCACCTGGATGTGCGGACTCAGGTAGTTGTGGCTCTTGTCGGCCACGAACAGGGTGTCTTCGGTCGCCTGGTTGTACCCCGGCATCGTGGAGATACGGGGGAAGTACGACCGGTTGCCGAGGCTGTCGGTGAAGTACGGCCGGCTGGCGCCCGTCTTGTACCAGTCATAGCGGAGGCCGGCCACGAGGACGACGTCGCCCAGGTCAAGCCGGTCTTCGAGGAAGGCGTTCCACCGGGTCGGCTTCTCGTGATAGCCATCGGAGAAGGCCTGGCTGGTGAGACCGGAGGAGTAGGCATTCATGAAGTACTTGGTGTACTCCCCGCCGATCTTGAGACGGTTATACCGGTCGACCTGCCAGTCGAGGTTTCCCTTGCCGATGGCGCGGTCTTCCTTGTACAGGCTCAACCGTCCGCTGGGCCCGCCCTGCTCGGGAAAGCCCTGGAACACCCCGGACAACCCGTAGGGATTGGTGCGGTACGAGAACGACTGCTCGTACTGGTCGGGATCCAGGACGTCGTAGGGCGACAGGGCGCCGCAGTTGCAGCGGAAATTGGTGCCGATCGTCGAGATCGGGAAGTTGCCCAGGTCGAACAGGAACTTGGGCTTCTTGATCATGAAGCCGGCGAACGGATCCCGGGTGTCCTGCTCGCCCTGGCGGGTGAGCGGGCCGGTGATCGCGCGGTCCCACTGGTACGAGGCATAGAGATCGAGCGTGAGCGCCCGATCCGCCGACTTCGACAGGCTCTGGCTCCAGTTCAACGTGAGGACGTTGTTCTTGTTCCAGTTGGCGAAGGTGTTGGTCGGATTGGTGATGGAGGCGTAGTTGAAGCCGCGGTTCTGGCCGGAGCTCTGCAGCGCCGTCAGCGCGATTCGGCTGCCGGTGCCGTAAGTGAACTGCAACTTGCCCTGCAACCGGTAGCTGGAGGCCGGCGAGTAGGGTAGCTGGGCTCCGCGGCAATCCAGCCCGTAGTTGTTCCGGATGTCGCTGTTGGTGCTCTTCTTGAACTCGTCGCAGGTGCCGGTGTGCTCGGCGAATTTCAGCACATCGACGAACGAGGTGTCGGCCGGTGAGCCGCTGAACACCGCGACCGTGGTGTCAACGCCGGCCTGGACGAATACCGGGTTCTTCTGGCCATCGACACCGTTGTTCTGCGACTTGGCGCCGTCGAGGTCGCCGGAGAGGAAGAATGTCAGGTTGCCGGCAATCGGTCCACCGATGCCGCCCGTGACCCGGTTGAAGCCGACACTGTGGTTCAGCCCGCCGAGCGCGTCGTTCTCGTAACCGAAGTTGCCGCCCCACTTGGAGCCGCCGGCCTTGGTCTGGATCGCGATGACGCCGGACTGGGCATTGCCGAACTCCGCCGAGGAGCCACCGGTCGTGACCGAGGCTTCTTCAAACGAGCCGGTTCCGACGCTGCCGATGCCGGCGCCGCCGGTCGTGCCGACGAACTGGCCACCGCGGCCGCCGCCGCCGACCGGAACGCCGTCGACATAGACCGCCGCTTCGTCGTCACGGCCGCCGCGGATGTTGATGCCGCCGTTGTTATTGATGACGACGCCCGGCTGCAGCGCGATGACGTTCGCGATGCGGTCAACCGGCAGCTTCTCGGCGTACTCGCCGTCAATCCGCTGCTTGGTCGCCACTTCGTCGCGCGGCACCAGCGCGTTGACCGCCGCGATCGAGGTGATATCGGTCAGTTCGACGACCGTCTGCTCCAGGGCAAAGTCCTGGGTGACCGTCTGACCGGCCAGCACCCGGAGGCCGGTCACCCGGACCGGCTGGTACCCGACGAAGGTGGCGGTCAGGTCGACCGACCCGGCCGGCACACTGTTGAGGAACCAGTAGCCCTGGCTGTTGGCGACGGCACCGAACGCCGTCCCATCCACCCGGACCTGGGCGCCGGCAATGGGCGCACCTGCTTGATCCCGAATTCGTCCTTCGAGCTTACCAGTCGACTGAGCGTGCAGCGAACCCGCTGACACGAGCAGGCCGACTGCCGCGAGCGCGACCCACAGCGCTCGGCGGGCGAAGGCGCTAACACCGCATTCTCTCATGGAGACATCCTCCAGTGGCGTGAACACAAACCTGCCTGCGATACGAAACAGTGAAGGCGCGACGGCGAAGAGCCGCCCTCAACCCAAGGGGGTGATCACGAGTAGCGCCGGTCCTACCAAGATGGATGTGCTGCGGGTGTGCGAAATGCGTTTTCAGCGAATAATCCCAATCGCGGCCCGATTGGGTGGCATCAATATGACGTGACCAAAATCACGTGTCAAGGAAGGGTCACATGGCGGGTTTCGGCCACGAAGGGCGGTGTAACCGCATGAAACACCGGAACTTCGACGAAACAGAAGGGAACGGGGAACCGGGAACGGGGAACGGGAGAAGCGCCCTTTCGCACTAATCGGGCGCGAGACGGAAATTTCCCGAGCCTCGCGATTCCCCTTTCCCCGTTCCCCTTTCCCCGTTCCCGGTTCCCGGTTCCCGGCGGTTTCTCAGGCCGTAATCAGCTCCACCTGCGGCACCGCCGGCGTCACCCGGGGGCCCTCCGGCGCCCACACCATGTTCACTTCGCTGCGCACGCCGAAGCTGCCTGACAAGTAGATCCCCGGCTCGATCGAGAAGCCGGCCCCCGGCAGGATTTCCCGGTCATCGTGGGTCTCGTAGTTGTCGAGATGGGGCCCCGAGCCGTGCAGGTCGCGGTCGATCGAGTGGCCGGTGCGGTGCACGAAGTACTCGCCATAGCCCGCCGCCGTGATCACCCCGCGCGCCGCCGCGTCGCCCTCGAAACCGAACAGCGGCTCCTTCCCCGCCTTCCGCCGGACGAGGGCGATCGCCGCGTCCCGCGCATCCCGCACCGTGCGCCAGACCTCCGCCACCTTCGGCGGGACGACCTTCCCCGAGAACCCCATCCAGGTCTGATCGGCGAACACCGTCCCCAGGCGGCTGCCGGCCCAGAGGTCGAGCAGCACGACCTCGTCGTGCTGCAGCGTGCGGTCCTGCCCGGCCACCGGCTCGTAGTGCGGATTGGCGGCATTGGGCCCGAAGCCGACGATCGGCGGGTGATCGAACACCAGCCCCCGCGCATGAATGGCGTCGATCACCTCCCGCTGCAGCTGCGACTCGGTCAGCCCCGTTCCGCCGAGGCGGACCGCGCGCCGCAGCGCGCTCTGGGCGATCTCCGCCAGCGCCTCCGCCGCCACCAGGTGCCCGGCGAGTTCCTCTGCCGACCACGCCGAGGCAAACCGGGTGACCAGGGCGCCCGACGGCCGCACCGTCCCGCCCAGCCGGCGGATCAGCTCCACCACGCCGAACGGCACCCGGTCGAGATAGGGCACGGCGTCGTCCGGCGAGATCTCCATCGCCACCGTCTTGCCGCCGACCACTTCACTGATCGCGGCGTGCAGCGACTCCCAGGTGGCGTAGGCGATCACCCGGCCCGGAAAGTCGGTAAACGGCTTGAACTCGATCTTGTGCACGATCGCCACCGGCTCCCCGACCCGCGGCAGGTAGACAAAGAGCCGGCGACTGGAGAAGCCGATCGGACCGATCATCCTGCCGGTGATCGGATTGATTCCGCGGAAGTCGAACAGCAGCCAGCCATCAAGGCCCAGTTCGGCGAGGGCCGTCCGCACCAGCGGCAGATTCACGTCGGGCAACAGCATCAGTCGTATCCTCCTACCGCGGTGGCACGCCAGAAACAGCGATCGTCGCCCCGCGCTCGGCAACGTTCGTGGGCCATCGCCCCCTCGAATCCGGTCAGCAGCCGGAGTATTTCGGCCAGCGCCGAGCCATAGAACGTGCAGGCCTGTCCCTCGGGCGCGGCGATGATGGAGAGCGGCTTGGTGATCTGGCCGACCGCGCCGCCCTCCTCCACATCGACCTGGGCACCGAGCACCTTCTTGGCGGCCCGCACGGCGGCACTCGCGCCGAAGGAACGCCCCAGCCCGCCGGGCATCACCCGCACCGCGGCCCGGGAGAGGATCGGGCTGCCGCGTGCGGCGTGGCGCGCCGCCCGCCGGCCCGCATCGGCGAACACCAACTGGGCGTCCTCCCGCCGGCCGGCCAGGCGGAAGACCGCAATCGCCTCGTCCACCGTCACCGGTTCGTCCTTGCGCACCATCTCCTGGTAGCGGGCGATCTGAGCCGCCACAGTAGAAGAGAGGCCCAGCCGCTTGTTCACGATCTCGCCCGCCAGCTCCTCCAGCCCGTCCTCGACCGGTGTGTCGAGATTGCGGAGCGCCTCAAGCAGGCTCAGGGGGATGATCGTGGGGACAGACAAGGAGATGGCAGGTGGCAGGAAAAAGGTGACAGGACAGCGGGAACGGGGAACAGGGAACGGGAAGGCAAGTGTGTGATGGACCTCACACGCCGCGACTACAATAACCCATTGACTGCGTGATTCGGTAGCGCGACGTCGTTCGGATTCGCCCTGTTCCCCCTTCCCCGTTCCCCTTTCCCCCTTCACCGATTCTTCTTCCTGCGTGCCCCTCCCCCTCGCCCTCGCCCTCTCCACCCTGATCGCCCTGCTCGGCTGGCGACTGCGCGCGCTCACCGGACTCGGGGCGCTTGCCGCCGCCCTGGTAGGGACCAGCATCGGGAGCATGACCGGCTGGGCCGGGATGACGGCACTCGGCAGCTTCTTCATCGGCTCGAGCATCATCTCCCGCCTCGCCCCCGATCGCAGCGCCGAGCGCTACGACGCCAAGGGCAGTCGGCGGGACGAATGGCAGGTGCTGGCGAATGGCGGAGCGGCGGCGCTCGCGGCGCTGGTGCTCGGCCCGGCCGCACTCACGGTCGTGACGATCAGCCTCGCCGCCGCCGCCGCGGATACCTGGGCCACCGCCTTCGGCGGGTGGAGCCGCGCCCTGCCGCGCCACATCCTCACTGGCCGGCAGGTGCCAGCGGGAACCAGTGGCGGCGTCACCCTCCTCGGTACGGCGGGCGCCGCCCTCGGCGCCGGTCTTGTCGGCCTGGCCAGCGCCGCCGTGGCCGGCACCCCGTCCCTCTTCTCCCCGGCCCTGCTTCTGGGTATGCTCGGCATGCTGGTCGACTCGATACTGGGAGCGGCGGCTCAGGGCCGGTTTCACTGCCCGGGTTGCGATCAGCCGACCGAACGCCGACGGCATCGCTGCGGCCGGACCACCCGCCACTCCGGAGGGCTGGCATGGCTGACGAACGACGGAGT
>JANMYS010000108.1:0-38072 GCA_031382385.1 Gemmatimonadota bacterium | reverse complement strand
ACATTCTGGAGACGATGACGCCGCTCGAGTTCCTTTCCTTCCGCGACCGGCTCGCCTCCGCCAGTGGCTTTCAGTCGGCCCAGTTTCGCGAGCTGGAGTTCCGGCTCGGACGGAAGAACCCCGCGGCGCTGGATCGGTGCGAACCGGGGACAGAAGCCCGGCGGCGGCTGGAACAGCGGCTCGCGGCACCCACGCTGTGGGACAGCGTGCTGCACTACCTCGCCTCCTGCGGGGTACCGATCCCCAGGGCACAACTGGAACGAGACGTGACCCTGCCGATCGAGTCCACGCCGGAAGTGCGCCGGGCTCTGGTGGACGTCTATCGCAACCAGTCGGGGCTGGCGGGACTGTGTGAGCGCCTGGTGGATCTCGACGAAGGACTGATGGAATGGCGCTACCGCCACGTGAAGATGGTGCAGCGCACCATCGGCACCCGGATGGGCACCGGCGGGAGCGCCGGCGCCGAGTATCTGGTGACCACGCTCAACCAGCCGCTATTCCCCGATCTGTGGGCGATCCGGTCGGAACTCTAATTCGAATCGGCGTAGTGGCGGGCGTCCCCGCCCGAGTCACGCCACTGGATCATCAGTTGAGGAGTTTCGATGGACCCAACCACGCTCTACGGCTCTCCCAACCCACTCGCTCGCGACTATTCCCGCTTCAAGGTCGCGGACCGGCTGCTGCTCACCGGCCACTCGCACCAGGCCTGGCCCGATGTCGCGTTCGAGGCTCAGGCGGAGGCGTGGCGGGATGCGGCAGAGTATGTCGACGACAAGTGGGAGCACGCCTTCAGGCAAGCCGAACGGGTCCGGAAGGGCTTTGGCAGCCTGCTGGGCGAACCGGAGGCGGCCATCGCCCTGGCTGGCAACACCCATGAGCTGGTAGTTCGCCTTCTCTCCGCGCTGCCCCTGGAAGAGCGACCTCGCCTCGTCACGACCGATGGCGAGTTCCACACCATCCGCCGCCAGCTGGATCGCCTGGCCGAGGAAGGCATCGAGGTGGTGCGGGTCGCGGAGGCGCCGGTCGAGACGGTCGCGGCCCGGCTCGCGCAGGCGGTGAATGATCGCACGGCGCTCGTGCTGGTATCGGCGGTGTTCTTCGACTCAGCACGGATTGCGCACGGGCTGGGGGAGGTGGCGGCCAGCTGCCGGCGACACGGTGCCGAGCTGCTGGTGGATACTTATCACGCCATCAATGTGGTCCCCTGGTCGATTGCGGCGGAGGACCTGCTGGATGCCTTCGTCGTGGGCGGGGGCTACAAGTACTGCCAGCTGGGCGAGGGCAACTGCTTCATGCGGATTCCCCCAGATTGTTCCTTGCGACCAGTCAACACCGGCTGGTTCAGCGAGTTCACCGCGCTCGCATCGAGTGAACGGGAGGGCCGCACCACCTATGGCACCGGTGGCGACCGGTTCGCCGGCGCCACCTACGATCCGGCGAGTCACTACCGCGCCGCGCGGGTATTCGACTTCTTCAGCGAAATGGCGCTGACACCTCAGCTGCTCCGGGAAGTTAGCCAGCATCAGATCGGGATCCTCGCCAGAGAATTCGACGCGCTCGATCTCGATCCGGCCAGCATCGACCGGGACCGGAGCACAGCGCTCGTGGAGGTCGCCGGATTCCTCGCGCTCTGCTCGCCGCAGGCGGGACGTCTCGCCGCCGGGCTTCATGCGCGGGGCGCCATGGTGGACGCGCGCGGCGAGGTGTTGCGGTTCGGGCCAGCGCCCTATCTCACCGATCGCCAGCTTGGTGATGCGATGGCCGTGCTGGGAGAGGTCGTGCGGGCGGGCTGAGCTGAGAGGAGGCGGCTCGCGGGCCACCAACGGCGCAGCACGACTGATCTTGCGTTACCTGTGAAAATGTCATATTCTCACCTTGAGATGTGATTTTGCATCAGCCCTCTGCCCGCTCACTCCACGGTGTCCCATGACTGGCTCCCGGTTCGCACGCCGTTCGACTCTGGTCCGGCCAATTGCACTGGCCCTGCTGTTCTCGCTCGTGGTGGCCTGCGGCCAGGCGCCCCCCGCGGGTGGTGCAGCCGCAACCAAACCGGCACAAGCTCCGCCGAAGCCGCTCGAGGTTCCGAATGTCGTGCGTGACCCCGCCGACGTGCCCGCGCCGATCCGGCGGACCGCGCCCACGACCGTCGAGATCACGCTGACCGTCAAGGAGGTCGTTTCGGAACTGTCCGACTCGGTCACCTACGGCTTCTGGACGTTCGACGGCACGGTCCCCGGCCCGATGCTCCGCGTCATGGAAGGCGATCAGGTCAAGCTCACCCTGGTCAATCCAGCCACCAGCAAGGTGCCCCATAACATCGACCTGCACGCGGTCAACGGGCCCGGCGGTGGCGCCCCGGTCACGAATGTTTCTCCGGGCGAGACCAAGACTTTCAGCTTCACCGCGCTCAAGCCCGGCGCCTACGTCTATCACTGCGCCTACTCCCCGCCGTACTACCACATCTCGCAGGGGATGTACGGAGTGATCGTCGTCGAGCCGCGCGGTGGTCTGCCGGCGGTGGACCGTGAGTTCTATGTGGTCCAGGGCGACTGGTATGCTGCGGGAGCCAACGGCGCCAAGGGCCATCAGGAGTTCAGCCTCGACAAGGCGATGGCCGAACACCCCGAGTACATCACCTTCAACGGGCACACCGCGGCCCTCACCAAGATCCACCCGCTGCAGGCCAAGGTCGGGGAGCATGTGCGACTGTTCTTCGGCGTCGGCGGCCCGAACATCGGATCCAACTTCCACATGATCGGCGAGATCTTCGACAAGGTGTATAACGGCTCACCGGCGACCTACACGGCGAACGAGGAGACCTGGTACGTGCCGCCGGGCGCCGCCAGCACCTTCGAATTCAAGCTCGACGTGCCGGGGAACTACCTGCTGGTGGACCATGCACTGTGGCGGGTGGCCAAGGGCGCGGCCGGTGTGCTCACCGCGTCAGGGACTCACGACGACCACATCTACAGCCCGGCTCCCACTGGTGCCGAGGGACATTGAGCGTTCCACGGACGACGAGGTCGATACCGATCAGCACTGCGGGTGAAGCAGCGCCCGCACGGTAGCTGATCACGGTTGGATGGGACGGATTGCTGACGCACCGCCGGCTATCTCGCCGGCGGTGCGTTGCTGTTTCCGCGCTCGCAGCTGCCGCCCCAGGAGGAGGCTGGTTGTACTGAAGAGCTCAGGGCACGCAACGCGGGAGGCCATCGTTCGCCGCCCCGGCCCGCAGCGCAGCGTCCTCCCTGTCTCAAGCCTGGCTACAATGACGTAACTGATTGTACCACAACGCTTTCACGCCATGACCCGAACCAGCCATTCCCGTCGCCCCGTCCCACCACACTGCGCCGGCCGAGAGCATTGACTTCTGAGTCGTATAATTCTATTATCCGGATGTAAGGATTGACCACGGAGCTCCTCTGGGCACTACCATCGTCTCCCGGCTGCAGGCCCTGGCCGATGCGACCCGCAACCGGCTCCTCCTGCTGCTTGAGCGGCAGGAGCTGACCGTCTCGGAGCTCTGCGCCGCGCTGCAACTGCCTCAGTCCACCGCCAGCCGGCACCTGAAGGTGCTGGCAGACGACGGATGGGTGGTTTCGCGGGCGGACGGTGCCAGCCGGCACTACAGGATGCCCGGCGCTGAGCTCGACCCGGCGGCACGGCGGCTCTGGCAGGTGGTGCGGGAGCAGGTGTCGTCCACCCCGGCTGCGATCCGGGATGCCGAAAGACTCCGGGGGGTGCTCTCCGAGCGGCGGGCCCAGTCCGAGGCGTTCTTTGCCTCGACGGCGGGACAGTGGGATCACCTGCGTGCCGAGCTCTTCGGTATCCGCACCGAGCTGCTGCCGCTGCTCGGCCTGCTCGATCCGACTTGGGTGGTGGCAGACCTCGGCTGCGGCACCGGCCATCTGACCCAGGCGGTCGCGCCGTTTGTCCGCCAGGTGATCGCGGTGGATGCATCGGCCGCGATGCTGCGGTCGGCCAAGGCCCGGATCGGCGAGTTCGACAACGTGGAAGTCCGGCGCGGCGATCTCGAGGCGCTGCCCATCGAGCCCGCCACCCTCGACCTCGCGTTCCTGGTGCTGGTGCTTCCCTATGTCGCGGAGCCGGCAGCGGTAATCGCGGAGGCGGCCCGTGCGCTCAAGCCTGGTGGTCGACTGCTGGTCACCGACCTGATGCCGCATGAACGGGCCGAGTATCGCCAGACGATGGGACACCAGCGGCAGGGCATCGGTGCCTCGCAGCTGCGCGACTGGTTTGTTGAGGCGGGACTGGACGAGGGACGCTATCGGCCGCTGCCGCTTGCGCCGGGCGCCAAGGGACCGATGCTCTTCACCATGGTTGGACACAAGGCACGCTGAGCATCGCGGGGCTGCATCAGATAGCACGAGAGTGGAATCACGTGGCCGGGCACACCCCCGGACGCATGGACTTCAACATCAGGAGCTGCTTGTGACGACTGCCGTCATGACGACCCACCCCTTCGACGTCACGCGCGAGGCGGGCCGGGAACCGTTCAAGGTGAAGGACCTGTCGCTGGCCGAGTGGGGTCGCCAGGAGATTCGGCTGGCCGAGTACGAGATGCCGGGCCTGATGGCGCTGCGAAAGGAATACGCCGGCAAGAACCCGCTGGCCGGCGCCCGCATCATGGGTTCGCTGCACATGACCGTGCAGACCGCCGTGCTCATCGAGACGCTGGTGGACCTCGGCGCCGATGTGCGCTGGGTATCCTGCAACATCTTCTCGACTCAGGATCATGCCGCCGCCGCAGTCGCCGTGGGACGCGAGGGCACCGTCGCCAACCCGCGTGGCGTTCCGGTCTATGCATGGAAGGGCGAGACGCTCGACGAATACTGGTGGTGCACCGATCAGGCCCTCATGTGGCCCGACGGCAAGGGGCCGACCCTGCTGCTGGATGACGGCGGCGACGCGACGCTGCTGGTCCACAAGGGTCGCGAGTTCGAGCTGGCCGGCAAGGTACCGGCGTTCAACCCGGTCAGCGACAGCGAGGAGTATGGCGTCATCCTGGCCCTGCTCCACGCCGAGCTCAAGCGGAACCCGAAGCGGTTCACCGAGGTCGCGGCCGGCATCCGCGGGGTCTCCGAGGAGACCACCACCGGCGTGCACCGGCTGTACGAGATGATGAAGGCCGGGAAGCTGCTCTTTCCCGCAATCAACGTGAACGACGCCGTGACCAAGTCGAAGTTCGACAACCTGTACGGCTGCCGCCACTCGCTGACTGACGGCATCCTGCGCGCTTCCGACGTGATGCTTGCCGGCAAGGTCGCGGTGATCTTCGGCTACGGCGACGTGGGCAAAGGCTGCGCCCAGGCGCTCAAGGGCCAGGGGGCCCGGGTGATCATCACCGAAATCGACCCGATCTGCGCGCTGCAGGCGGCGATGGAAGGCTACCAGGTCACCACTCTGGACGAGGTGCTCACCACCGCCGACATCTTCATCACGGCGACGGGGAATGCGAACATCATCACCGCGCAGCACATGGCGAAGATGAAGGACAAGGTGATCGTCGGAAATATCGGCCACTTCGACAACGAAATCGACATGGCCGGCCTGAAGACGTTCCCCGGTATCGTGCGCAACAACATCAAGCCGCAGTTCGACGAGTGGATCTTCCCCGATGGCCACTCGGTCCTGATCCTGGCCGAAGGCCGCCTGCTCAACCTGGGCTGTGCGACGGGGCATCCGAGCTTCGTGATGTCGGCCTCGTTCACCAATCAGGTGATGGCGCAGATCGAGCTGCACAAGAACAACAACAAGTACGAAAAGAAGGTGTACACCCTGCCCAAGCACCTCGACGAGAAAGTGGCCCGCCTGCACCTCGGCAAGCTCGGCGTGAAGCTGACCAAGCTGACCCAGGAACAGGCCGACTACCTCGGTGTGCCGATGGACGGCCCGTACAAGCCGGATCACTACCGGTACTAGGACGCCGGGACCACTGTCCCGTTGCCGCCCGATTGCAGCACTGCGAGGGATCGTCGAGTCAGCGACTCGAGGATCCCTCGCGCGTTGCGGTCCTGGAGTGAGATGAGTCACCGCGCGTGATGCAGGAAACGGCGATACTGCGGCATGCACCCCCGACGCCCTGCAATCGCCACCGCGCTGCTCATCGGACTGATCGCTGTTCACCCTGCCGCCGCGCAGTTCACTGCGTCCCAGGACCTGAGTCTGAAGGGATTGCGCCTGGTCGATCGCCAATTCACCTCCAATCTTCCCTACCTTCCACCCGACAGCGCGGCGGCCCTGCGTGATGCGGCCGACCTGCACCTCCGGGAGGCAGGCCTGCGACTGCTAACCAATCCGGCCGACACTTCCCGCCCCGAGGGCCGCCTCAGTATCTCACTCACCTCGAGTTCCGCCGGACGCTGGACCGACGATCTGGCGGTGCGCATTCAGGTGGAACAAACCGCGTTGCTGGCCCGGACGAACGACCCGATGCTCATGGTGACCTGGTACGTGGAGGAAACTGTCCGCGCCGTTCCGTCGATTGAATCAGTGGCGGCCGCCAGGGCATTGCTGGAACGGGGAATCAGCCGATTCATGCACGCATGGATGCGGGCCCAGGGCAGATAGGCGGTAGCCGGTGGGCGGAGGGCGGAACTGGGGGCAACCGGTGTGCGTACGGCGGCCTGTATTCTCGCACACCGACCCGCCTATCTTACCGTCCTCCTCTTCCCCAACTGCCCATGTCCCGTCGCTCCCTCCCCCTGCTCGCGCTGTGTGCGGCTCTGCTCGTCACCCCACTCGCGGCCCAGACCACCGACTCCTCCACCATCACGCTGGAGGGGATCTTCAGTTCCGATTTCTTCAGCCCCGACTGGGTTCCTCCCACCCGCTGGGCGGCAGACGGAAAGAGTTACTACGCTTTCGAGCGACGGGGGGAGGGGAATGGCACGGACCTGGTGCAGGTGGACCCGGTAACGCTGGCGAAAAGCGTCGTGGTTCGAAGCGAACAGCTCACCCCGGCCGGCGATTCGACCCCGCTCAGGCTCTCAGGCTTCCGCTTCTCCACCGACGGCCGGCGGCTCCTGATCTTCACCAACACCGCGCGGGTGTGGCGCCAGAACACCCGGGGCGACTACTGGGTGCTGGAACTCGGCACCAGCGCCCTTCGGAAGCTTGGTGGGCCGACGGCGAAACCGCAGACGCTGATGTTTGCCAAGTTCTCGCCCCAGGGTGACCGCGTCGCCTACGTACGGGAGAACAACCTCTACGTCGAACGGCTCAGCGACGGGAAGATCACCGCGCTCACCCGCGACGGGTCCCGCACCACGATCAACGGCACCTTCGACTGGGTGTACGAGGAGGAGTTCGATAACCGGGACGGCTTTCGCTGGAGCCCCGACGGACGGCGGATCGCCTACTGGCAGCTCGACGCGTCCGGTGTCCGGGATTTCCTGCTGATCAACAACACCGACAGCCTCTATTCGTTTACCAAGGCGGTGCAGTACCCCAAGGTCGGCACCACCAATTCCAGTGTCCGCGTCGGGGTGGTGAGCGCCGGCGGGGGATCGACCCGCTGGATGCAGGTGCCGGGCGATCCCCGCAACATCTACCTCGCGCGGATGGAGTGGGCCGCCAACTCCGACCAGATCGTGATGCAGCACCTGAACCGGCTGCAGAACACCCTGACCGTGCTGCAGGGCGACGCGAAGACGGGGCAGGTCGTGCCGATCCTGCTCGATCGCGACAGCGCCTGGGTGGATGTCGTGAATGACTGGGCCTGGTTCGATCACGGAAGCCGCTTCCTCTGGATCAGCGAGCGGGATGGCTGGCGCCACGCCTACAGCGTCTCGCGCGATGGCAAAGAGGTCCGCCTCCTCACACCGGGTGCGTACGACCTCGAGGACGTCGTTGCCATCGACTCGGTCGGCGGATCGCTCTACTTCCGCGCGTCGCCGGACAATGCCACCCAGCGCTATCTCTATCGCGTCCCCCTCACCGGTGGCCCCGCGGAGCGGCTGAGCCCGATGGATCAGGCGGGGACCCACAACTACCAGGCGGCGCCGGGTAGTGCGTTCGCCATCCACACCTTCTCCAGCATCACCACGCCACCGACCACCGAACTGATCCGGTTGCCGTCGCACGAAGTGGTCCGCACCCTGGGCGACAACGCCGAGCTCAAGCGGCGCTACGGGCTGCTGCGGCGCGGGCCAGCCAAGTTCGTACGGGTGGATGCGGGCAACGGCGTCACACTCGACGGCCTCGTGATGTACCCGGCGGACTTCGATTCCACCAAGCGGTATCCGGTGCTGTTCTACGTCTACGGCGAACCGGCGGGCCAGACCGCCAAGGATACCTGGTACAGCATTGATCCCTGGCACCTCATGCTGACGCAGCGGGGCTACGCGGTGATCACGCTCGACAACCGCGGCACGCCGACGCTGCGCGGCCGGGAGTGGCGCAAGTCGGTGTACCGGAAGATCGGTGTGGTGGCGACGGAGGATCAGGCGGGCGCGGCGCGCACCATTGGCCGGTGGAGCTGGGTCGATTCGACCCGCTTCGGGATCTGGGGCTGGAGTGGTGGAGGGTCGATGACGCTGAACATGATGTTCCGCACTCCCGGCCTGTACCAGACGGGAATGTCTGTGGCACCGGTCCCCGATACGCACCTGTACGACACGATTTACCAGGAACGCTACATGGGGCTGCCGCAGCAGAACGAGGCGGACTATGTGGCGAGCTCACCGCTGACTTTTGCTGGCGGGCTGCGCGGCGATCTGCTGGTCATCCACGGCACCGGCGATGACAACGTGCACTACCAGGGCACGGAACGGCTGATCAATGCCCTTGTCGCGGCCAACAAGCCCTTCCGGATGATGGCGTATCCCAATCGGACCCACGGCATCTTTGAAGGGGAGGGCACGACGCTGCATCTGTACGGGCTGCTGACGAGCTTCCTCGAGGAGCACCTGGCGGCGTGGGGGGTAGCCGGGGGTGGGCGGGAGGGCGCCGGTATCCCGTGACCCTGAGGGCGCAGCGATGATCTCCTGGTCCCGAAGCCGGCTCAGAACTCTCCTGCGGCCTCAAGAGATTCCTTCGCTGCGCTCAGGACAGGCGCTTCGTCGCTGTGCTCCTCAGGATGACAGCGGTGGGTGACGGCTGACGGCTGATCGCTGACGGCTGATGGCTCTCAACTATCTTGCCACCCATGACGCCTGACCCCTCCTTCGCCGCCCAGCGCCGGCTCGATGCCTTCCTCGCGGTACCAGATCTGCGTACGCTCGAGTCGGTGGTGAGGTGGGTCGCGATCGAGGGCGCCACCACCGACGACGCGCGAACCGCTCGGCTGCAACTGCTGGCCCGGGCGCTCGACAACCATCCCCGCCGTGCGGAGCTGGAGGAACAGATCTCCGCCGTCTGGAACAGCGGCTCAGCGGTACAGCTGCTGGCGGAGATGGGGCTGCCGGTGCACCAAACGCTGTTCAAGGAGATCTTCGAGCGCGTCGTGGATCGCGTCGTGCCGCGCCGTGCATCGGCCACCGGGCTTTCATTCCTGCTGACCCAGCTCCCGGTGGACGAGACCACTGCGAGTTGGGTCGAATCGCTGTCGGACGATGTCCGCGCCCCGTGGCGCACCCTGCTGGGACTTCCCGAGCAGGCCCTGCTCGATGCGGCCACCCTTCTCGCGCTGCGGACCACGGCTGTCGGCCTCGCGCGCGATATGCTCGATCTGGAGCCCGAGCTGCTGGAGTCCTCCTCGCCTTTCTTTCAGCTGGGCGGCACCGTAGCCCTGGTCGCCCAGCACCCGCGGGACAGTGCGTACTGGGAACACTGGGTTCACTGTCGCGCGGAGGTCCATGTCGCGCTGGACCGAGGGCGGGAGCGGCTCGACGTACACGGGGTCTCCACCGACCTGATCTACCGCTTCGAACTGCTGGAAGCCCAGCTCGCACGACTCGACCTCCTGCTCGGCGTCGCCACGGGGCGGGGCGATGCCCGCCGACTGGCCGGCGCACTGATCCGGGGACGAGCGAACCAGTTCGGCATCCGCTTGCTGGGACGAAACGCGCTCAAGCGGCTGGCGCGAAAGGTGGTGGAACACACTGGGGAGTCGGGCGACCACTATGTCGTCCGCAGCAGTGGCGACTGGCGCTTGATCGAGCGCTCCGCCGCCCTCGGCGGGGTCCTGACGGCCTTCACTGCGGTCGGCAAGTACGTCATCAGCGCCCTTCCGTTCGCGCCGATGTTCGCCGGGCTGGCGTATACCCTCAACTACTCCGGCAGCTTCATCGCGATGCAGCTGCTACACCTCACGCTGGCCTCCAAACAGCCGGCGATGACGGCCGCCGCGCTGGCGCATGCACTGGAGCATCAGGGCGATGTGGAGGAACAGGTCGAGCTCGTCGCCGGTATCACCCGGTCACAAGTCATCGCGACGCTGGGCAATGTGTTCGCCACCATCCCCGTCACGCTCCTGCTGGTCGCGCTCTGGTTCGGCCTGACCGGCCGGCCCGCGCTGGGGCCGGAAACAGCGGAACACACGCTGCACGGGATGCACCCCTTCGTGTCCTGGACGATACCATTTGCCGCCCTCACCGGGGTGTTCCTGTGGATTTCAAGTCTTGCGGCGGGGTGGGCGTCCAACTGGAGTACTTATCGCGGTCTGCCGGCAGCGATCGCCGAACATCCGGGACTCCGCCGCGCGGTGGGCAAACGACGCGCCGCCTGGTGGGGGGCGTTCGTCGAGCGCAACCTCGGTGGCATTGCCGGTTATGTGGTGCTGGGATTCCTGCTGGGATTCGTGCCCGTGCTATTCAAGTTCGCCGGTGTCGCTCTTGAAGTCCGTCACGTGACCCTGCACGCGGCGAGTCTGGCGTTGAGCGCGGGGTCGCTGTTTGTCATCGGAGCGGGGCAGCTGCACTGGGCAGCAGTCGCGTGGGGCGCACTGGGGATCGTCATCATCGGCGCGCTCAACTTCAGCGTGTCATTCGCACTTGCGCTTCGGACGGCCATGCGTGCGCGGGACCTCGGGCAGCGCGAGCGGCGCCGGCTCTGGGCGGCGTTGCGGAAGGCGTTCCGGGAGCAGCCGCGCCGGTTCCTGGCGCGACCGCGGGACGGGTAACCGCCCGCCTCCGTGACAGGGCGCCCAATCCCCCAATCCCCCAATCGCCCAATCGCCCAATCGCCCAATCGCCCCGCTTCCGTGCTGGCGGCGACGTCGTCAGCCCGGAAAACCGTTCGGATTCATCGACTGCCACTTCCAGGCGTCGGCGCACATCGCGTCGAGGTCGCGCTCGGTCTTCCACCCCAGTTCCTTGAGCGCCTTTGACGGATCGCAGTAGCAGCTCGCGGCGTCGCCCGGCCGGCGGGCGACGATCTGGTAGGGAATCTTCTTTCCGCTGGCCCGCTCGAAGGCGTGCACTGCCTCGAGCACGCTATTGCCCCGGCCGGTGCCGAGGTTGTAGGCCACGCAGCCGGTCTTCCCCGCCAGCTTTTCCAGTGCCTTCAGATGACCGACCGCCAAGTCCACCACGTGGATGAAGTCCCGCACGCCGGTGCCGTCCGGAGTCGGGTAATCACCGCCGTAGATCTTCAGTTCGGGCAGCTTGCCCACCGCTACCTGGGTGATGTACGGAAAGAGATTGTTGGGGATGCCGTTGGGATCTTCCCCGATGCGGCCGCTGGGATGCGCCCCGACGGGATTGAAATACCGCAGCAGCGCGATGTTCCATGACGGATCCGCGCGGTAGAGATCGCGGAAGACGTACTCCATCACCAGCTTCGTCTGGCCGTAGGGGTTCAGGGCGGAAAGGGGGAAGTTCTCCAGCACGGGAACCGTCGCCGGATCGCCGTAGACGGTGGCGGAGGAGCTGAAGACCATCGTCTTCACTCCATGGGCGATCATCACCTCGCAGAGATTCAGCGTCCCGGTGATGTTGTTGTGATAGTACTTGAGCGGCAGCGCCACCGACTCGCCCACCGCCTTGAAGGCGGCGAAGTGAATGACCGCGTCGACCGGATGCCGTTCGAAGACGTCATTCAGCGCCGAGCGGTCCAGCAGGTCCACTTCATGGAAGGCGAATGACTTGCCGGCGAGCTCTTCGGTGCGGCGCACCGCCTCGGGCTTGCTGTTGCTGTAGTTGTCGACCACGACAACCTCGTGGCCGGCCCGCAACAGTTCGACGGTGGTATGGCTGCCGATGAAACCCGCACCGCCGGTGACAAGAATCCGCATGAGCGCCCTGGAAGAGAGATGGAAGCGGGGAAAGTAACAAGAATCGGGCCGCAGACGCTCCCCGGCGGCCGCCGCCGACCTGCAACCCGCCGGGAGGCCGAGCAGAGCGCGCATCTCCCAGTGGCCAGTCGGGGTGATGGCGTACAGCTAGACCGGGCTTTCAGTCGGGGTGGGGAGGAGGCTTGGCGGTCAGCATCCGCGAGGCAGACGTCCGCTCGATGAACACAATCCCGTCGAACTCCAGCGGCATCACCGCCGTCAGGTCGAATCCATAATCGTAGGCAGCATAGCCGATGCTCCGCACTGGCCGGGGGCGCCAGAGCCAGGCCGCCTGAGGATCCCCGGCGGCTCCACGCAGATCGACGATAACACCCGGACTCGCAGCGGGCCGCGGCAGCAACGCGAGCGCGCCTTCCACGCTGCCGGCGGGTGCAGGAAACGCCCCGGCCGCGAAGATTTCATGATCGGTGAAACTGCGTGTGGCGCTGTACCACCCTGTGCGGGTAAGCAGGCTGAAGGCGCGATAGTCGCGCCCGTAGGTGTGCTTCAGATGGGCACCCATTTGCGCGCCGCCGTTGAAGCTGCGCACCGGGTCCCCGCCGTGGCTGACATGGACATCATGGGCCCAGACGATCACGCGTGAGTGCGGGTAGAGTGTTCGCAGCGCCCAATCGAGATTGGCCGCCATCAGGCTATCCCGGTCCGGCGAATTCAGGGATGCATTCAGGCGTGCGGCCTGCCGGAAGAGGTCCGCCGAGTGAATGGCCCACTCGACCTGGACGGTATCGGGGTGAGTGGCTGCCGTGGTCAGCCAGCGTGACCGCCGTGCTGCGACTTCCTGCCAGAGGGAATCCGCGCGTGCGAGCCAGAGCGCCCTGATCGAATCCGACATCCCGGGTGTTGCATACCCCTGCTCCGCACGAAACGAACTCGTCAACGCCACGACTCGAGGCAGGAATCCAATCTCGGTGCGCGCCACAAAGTCGAGAAGCGTGTCCACTGGGGTGCGCTGGTCCTGCATGTCGTAGCCGATGAAGCGGACCGGACGTGCCGGATGCGCGGCGTTGTGGGCCCGCATCCACTCGACCAGCGCCAGCATTTCCTCGGTATTCCAGACGCGGAACATCACCCGCATGACATCTCGCGCGGTGCCTGGGCCGCCGAGGACGTAATTGTTGACACGCTCGACAGCGAGCTGATTGGCTTCCACCGCGAACACGTCGAACCCCTGGGTGCGGACGAGGACTTCCACCAGGCGTTCCTTCATCTGGAAGAACTCGCTCGTCCCGTGGGTGGACTCGCCGAGCCCGACCACACGGGCATCCCCGACAATGCGGGAGAAGAGCGCGAGGTCATCGTCGTTCGCATTCTCAGCGGCAAGAACGCCCACGCTTCGCAGCGGGGCGCTGCGTGTCGCGAGCCAGGCAACCTCGGCTGCGGTCGGTGACGGGGCGTCGACGGGGAGGGCAAGCACCGGCTGCCCCGCAACGCGCAACTCGAGCCCATCGAACCAGGCGGTGCCCATCCCCTCGACCGCCGTCATGATGACGATCGAATGCACGGAGGGATCCGCGGGAACGGATATGGTGAGCCCCACCGTCTGCCATCGCGCATCGCCCTCTCCGCCACGGGCGATGCCGGTGTCCGCTGACACGACGACCCGATCTCCCCATGCTTCAAGGATCAGGAGGGCGCGCCCGGCCAGTCCCTTCGTGCGGAGCTGACCCGTCAATTGAAGCAGCTTTCCGCGGGCAAAGGTCGCCGGCACCTGGAGCATGAGTGTCCCACCCGGTGCCGCGACCGGTGATGCCTCGCCCGTGATGCGGAGACTCCGTGCACCCTCTGCCTTCTCCGTCTCGTCTAGAGCAAAACTGGCCGCAGAACTACCCCCGAACGCGGACCAGCCAAGAGCCCATCCCCATGGCCGATCGGCGTAGGAAACGCTGCGCATCTCGAAGTCGAGATTGAGCGGGCGCTGCGCTGCGGAATTTTCGGGGAGGCCGATGATGAGGAGCGCGATCGTGAGGAAGGTGAGGCTGCGCATGGGATGAGACTTTGTGTCGGTGGTGACGAGCCGGGGAATATGAGTGGTTGCTGCAAGTGTGGAACGGCTCCCCCGCAAGGTCCCGCCGGTTGCACGGCTTTGCATGGTGGCACCTACCGTCGAAGCGGGAAGTACGCACGCGCCCTCTGGAACCCCTGTGGACTCGCCGTCAGCCAGGAGCGAGTGTCCCTACGGCACCGCCAGCGCGAACACCTGCAGCGTACCCCCCGCCGCCATCGCGACATACTGCCGGCCGTCGACGGCAAAGGCGATCGGGTTGGCGTTGAGCTGGGCCCCCATCTGGAAGTGCCAGAGCGGGCTTCCGGTGACGGCGCTGAGCGCGAAGAACACTCCCTCGTTCGTCCCGCCGAAGACCAGACCGCCTCCGGTCGAGAGCAGCCCGGTCCACGGCGGCGAATGCAGCGGGAAGCTCCACCGGACCGCGCCGGTGAGCGGGTTGAGCGCCTTCACCGCGCCCTGGGCCGAGTCGCCGCCGAATTCTGATTCGCCACCACCCATGAAGTAGCGGCCCGGTGTGTAGCTGGCGTCGTACTTGAAGTAGGTCGAGCCCATCTGCCGTGCTGCGACGTAGAAGAGGCCGGCACGCGGACTGTAGCTGGGGCTGTACCAGTTGGTGCCGCCGTGCAGGTTTGGCGTGAGCACCGTGCCCTGCGCCGTGGGCTCGATGTTCGGGCGCATGATCGGTCGGCCCGATGGATCGAGTCCGTCGGCCCACCCCTGTTCGATATAGGGCGTGCCGGAGAGAAATTCTCCTGTCGCCCGGTCGAGGACGTAGTAGAACCCGTTGCGGTTGGCCATGGTCACCAGCTGACGCACTCGGCCACCGATCCCCCCGTCGAGGAGCACCGGGATCTCGGTCGCATCCCAGTCGTGGGTGTCATGCGGCGTGAACTGGAAGTGCCAGCGCAGCGTGCCGGTCTTCGCATCCAGCGCCACCAGGGAGCAGGTGTAGAGGTTGTCGCCCGGACGGCTGTCGCCATTCCAGTCGGGGCCGGGATTGCCGACGCCCCAGTACACCAGCCCGAGCGCCGGGTCGTAGGACCCGGTCACCCAGGTCGAGCCGCCACCGGTCTTGTACGATTCGCCGCCCCAGCTCTCGACCCCGGGCTCCCCCACATCGGGAATGGTGTAGAAGCGCCAGCGCTGCTCACCGGTGCGGGCATCGTAGGCATCGAGGAAGCCGCGGATGCCGGCCTCCGCCCCGCTGATGCCGACCAGTATCAGATCGCCGACGGCAAGGGGCGCGGCGGTGATCGAGTAGCCCAGGGCGTTGTCCGCCACGGGCACATTCCAGCGGAGCGCGCCGGAGCGGGCGTCGAGTGCGATCAGATGCGCGTCGGGGGTGCCGACGTAGACGGTGGAATCCAGCACCGCGACGCCGCGGTTGGTGGGGCCGAATCCGAGAGTGAGCACCTTGGGCGGCAGGGTGAGCTGATAGCGCCAGATCATCCGGCCGGTGCGGGCATCGAGCGCAACGACGTGACCGCGGAACTCCGTCAGGTACATCACGCCGTCGACCACGACCGGGCTGGTCTGCAGCATGCCAGCCTCGCTCGCCTGATAGATCCAGGCGGGGCGCAACGCGGCAACGTTGGCCGCGGTGATCTGGGCGAGTGGCGAGTAGCGCTGCCCGCCAAGGTCGCCGGAATAGGTGAGCCAGTTCGCTGGCTCCCGGCGCGCGTCGCGGAGCCGCGCCTCGCTCACCTGGCCCGAGAGTGGATCGGTGCCCCCGATGGCGATGGCGATGCATCCGAATGCAAGCAGCCTCATGGTTCCCCCCGGCGGCTGGCGAGATAGGCGATCAGGTCGTCCAGCTCGCCGCTGCTGAAGGTCGCGGCATACGAAGGCATGGGGCTCTGGCCCGGGTTCTTCTGCAGCCGGCGGAGCGCCGACTTGTCGAGCGAGCGCAGCCGCCCGTCCGCCTCACGCAGCACAATCACGAAGTCGTCCTCGGTGACCCGGGTACCGCGGATGACCCGTCCGGCGCGGGTAATGGCGACGACCGCGAGAAACGCGGGATAGGGCCCGTGCACCGACGGCAGCGCCGAGACCGGCTGGGCCGCACCGGGGGTTAACAGCGACTGGCGCAGACCCACGGCTGAGAGCCGGAGCCCGACCTCGCTCAGGTCCGGCGCCCAGCCGGCACCCTGGCCGTCGAGGATGTGGCAGGCGCCACAGCGCCCGGGCTCCTCATACAGCACACGACCGCGGGTCGCATCGCCCGGAATCACCTCCGGCGGCCGGCGGCCGAGGGCGCGGACATACGCCGCCACCTGCCGGGCCTCATCCTCCGAAAGATTCCAGAATCCCACCATCGCGGTGCCGGGCAGCCCATTCTGGATCACCTGGACCAGCGCCTCGTCGGTGGCCGCCCGGCGGAGCTTGGCATGAGTGAGCGTTGGCCCCACGCCGCCGGTGCCCTGGGCTCCGTGGCAGCGGACGCACTGAGTTTCGAAGACCCGCTCGCCGGCGGCGAGGTCCGCGGCGGATGGTGGAGCCGGGGCGGAATCTGCCGGCGCCTGGGCACCGAGAGAGGCGGCGCGTGTGAGGCAGAGCGCCGCGAGGAGGAGTGAAAGGCGCATTCGAGTGGGGCTACCGTGCGAGGAGGTGAGAGCCAATCCGCGAGCGGGCGGGAGGACAAAAGCAGCGGGGCGGAGCAAAGCTCCGCCCCTACGATAATGCTTCGTACTACACCACGATCGGCAGCTTCCGCACCCGCGTGCCGGTGAGCCGAGCGACAGCGTTAGCCACTGCCGGCGCAATCGGCGGCAGCCCCGGTTCACCGACGCCCTTGGGCGACTCGGCGCTCGGCACGATATGCACCTCGACCACGGGCACGTCCGGCATGCGGAGGACGGGGTAGTCGTGGAAGTTGCTCTGCTTGACCCGCCCCTTCTCGATGGTGATCTCGCCATAGAGCGCGGCGCTGAGGCCGTAGATGACGCCGCCTTCGATCTGATAGCGGACATTTCCCGGATTGATGGCAAGGCCGCAGTCCACGGCGCAGGTCACCTTGTGGACCCGGACCTTCCCATTCTCGATCGAGACCTCCGCCACCTCAGCGACGATCGCATCGCTGAAGAAGTGGTGGATCGCGATCCCCTGCGCTCGGCCCGCGGGCACCTTGCCCCAGCCGGCCTTCTCGGCGGCCAGATTCAAGACGGCAAGGTGTCGCGGCGACTTGGCGAGCAGCTCCTGGCGAACCGCGAGCGGATCCCGGCCGGCGGCCGCCGCCAGTTCATCGAGGAAGCACTCGTTGGCAAAGCAGGTCTGTGAGGCGTAGACCGAGCGCCACCAGCTCACCGGCACCGGCGTAGCCACCATACCGTACTCCACCCGGAGATTGGGGATGTCGTAGCGAAGGTCCGCCGCACCATCCACCGCATCGAGGTCCAGCGCGTTCTTGACCGAGCCGGGCCAGCGCTGATTGCCGATCGATGGCGCGACCACGCGGTGCAGCCAGCCGGTCACGCTGCCCTGGGCATTTACCCCGCCCGCCATCCGGTGCACGCTCATCGGCCGGTACCAATCCCGCTGCATGTCGTCTTCGCGGGTGAACACCAGCTTGACCGGAGCGCCGGCCAGGCGGGAGACCTGCGCCGCCTCGATCAGCTCTTCGGGCAGGAAACGGCGGCCAAACCCGCCGCCGAGCAGCGTCGTGTGCACCGTGACCTGCTCCGGTGTCATGCCGAGTGCGCCAGCCACCTCGTTCCGGGCCCAGTCAGGCGCCTGATGCGGCGCCCAGATCTCGCACCGGTCGGGCCGCACATCGGCCACGCAGTTCATCGGCTCCATCGTCGCGTGGGCGAGGAGTGGCGCTTCGTAGGTTGATTCCAGCGACTTGGCCGCGGCGGCGATCGCGCCGAGCGCGTCGCCATCGTTCCGCGCCAGGGCGCCGGCCATCGCCGCGCGGGCATGATGCTGCCGCGAGATCGTCTTCGAATCGAGCTGTGCGGCCGGTCCTTCGTCCCAGCGGCACTCGAGCGCCTTGCGGCCCTCCATGGCGGCCCAGGTGCCGGTCGCGATCACCGCCGCGCCACTCGGTACCTCGATGACGGCAAGGACGCCCGGGACTGCCAGCGCCTTTGCCGGGTCGTGCCCCTGCATCGTCCCGCCGAAGACCGGGCAGCGCGCGATGACCGCGTACCGCATCCCCGGCACGACGACATCGATGCCGTACTGGGCCTTCCCCGTCACCTTGTCGCGCGTATCCACCCCCGGCACGTCGGTACCGATGAGGCGGAACTCCGAGGGATCCTTGAGCTTCGGGTTCTCCGGCACCGGCAGGAGCGCGGCCCGATTCACCAGATCGCCGTAGCTGAACCGCCCGCCGGTCGAAGGATGCTCGACCACGCCGTTCCGGGCCCGGCACTCCGAGGGCGCCACACCCCAGCGCTCCGCGGCGGCGGCGATGAGCATCTCGCGGGCCTGCGCCCCGGCCTTCCGGAGCGGATCCCACAGCGAGGCCACGCTGCTCGAGCCTCCGGTCCCCATCTCGCCATAGCGCGGGTGGGCATCGGCCTGGATGACCTGCACCTTGCTCCAGTCGGCCTCGAGCTCGTCAGCGAGGATCATGGGGAGCGCGGTGCGCACCCCCTGCCCCATGTCGGACTTGGTGACCCAGACCGAGACCGCGCCGTCGGGGGTGATCTCGACAAAGGCGCTGGGCGCGAGGGCTCGTGCGGCGCTGGTGCCAGCGGGCATGGCGGCGAGTCGCCGGAGCGGCAGGGCGGTGACCGCCAGCGCGAGTCCGCCGGTGCCGAGGAATTCACGGCGTGAGAAGGAAGTGGTCATCTCAGGCCTCCTTCGCGGCGAGGTGAATGGCGGCCTTGATGCGACTGTAGGTCCCGCAGCGACAGATGTTGCCCGCCATCGCGCTGTCGATCTCGGCGTCGGTCGGCTGGGGCGTCGTGGAGAGGAGTGCGGCCGCCTGCATGATCTGGCCCGACTGGCAGTAGCCGCACTGCGGCACCTGTTCGGCGACCCAGGCCTTCTGCAGCGGGTGACTGCCGTCGGCGGACAGGCCTTCGATCGTCGTCACCGCCTTGCCGGCCGCCGCGCTGAGCGGAGTGGAGCAGCTTCGTACCGCCTGGCCGTCGAGATGGACGGTACAAGCACCGCATTGGGCCATGCCGCAGCCGTACTTGGTCCCGGTGAGGCCGATGACGTCGCGGATGGCCCAGAGGAGCGGCATCTCCGGCGGCACATCGACGGTCTGGGGCCTGCCGTTGAGGGTGAAGCTGATCGACATGAGGGACTCCGCTTCGTTCGGGCGGTGGAGGTGGGCTGACGCCGGCAGCTGATGGCTGACGGCTGATGGCTGACGGCTGACGGCTGATGGCTGAAGGCTGACCTCCGCCAATGTATCCGCCGGACCGGGATCCGGCGAGCCGCGCCTGGCCGGAAGTCCTGCTGGGGTACCCCCCCGGCTCCAGAACCCAGCCAGGGAGCCACCGGGCCCGGCACCCGGACATCTGAGTGGCAGTGAGTCCCTGGAAGGCACCACGTTAATCCGGCCTGTCACGCTGCGTGACGCATTGATTCATCCCGCTGCACCCGCTGCATTCCTCCTCACGGACTCCCGACTCTGTAGCGCGCGCCGCGATGTCCCGGCCCGCTTCCTGCGATTTCACCAGCGCGAGACGCCGAGGGAGCAGCCCACGCCCGCTCCCAGGACCGCTGTTGAAGCGCTGATCGTAGCGAATCGCTACGCCTGACGCACCGCGATGCAGTACGAAGTGCAGGCTGGCCTTCCGCTCTCACAGTGGGTTCATCATCCGCTCATGGAACGACGACCAGTATTGTCGCGGTCGTGCAAGGCACGCCTGCAGCGCTCTACGAGAGTGGCATCATGGATCAGCCTAACAGGAGATGCAGCGTGTTTCGGAACATCTTGTGGTCACTGAGCTTCGCGAGCCTCATTACGTTAGGCGCCTGCGCCGATGCGGCGGACCCGGCGGGCACCAGCCAGCTCCCTGTGGACCCAGTCGGCAGCGAGAGCATCGTAAGCTCCACCGCCAATTCGGTCACCCGGATCATTGGCAACTGGCAGGTGACCATCACCGATCTCGGAATGCTGCCGGGCGGCACCTACTCGAGCGCCTACGACATCAACAATATCGGCGAGATCGTGGGGAGGGCCACCGACGCCGGCGGAGTGACCCGGCGGGTGATCTGGCAGAACGGCGTCATCGTGGACACGCTGCCCCAGCCCGGTTCGGCGGTCACCACCGCGACCCAGCTGAACGAGAACCGGCAACTGGTCGGCTTTGCCAATCAGGGGGGCGGCGGCATCGGGTTCGGGGTCTACTGGGACCATGGCACCGCACTCAAGCTGCAGCCGCTCCCAGGCACGGTCGCCTCGGGCGCAGCGGCCAACGGCATCAACGCCTTCGGTGAGGTGGCCGGCGGCGGTACGGGTGGGGGTGGCGGCGTTCCGACCTACCAGCACGCCGCCCTCTGGCGCAACGGCCTGCTCTACCAGGATCTGGGCGTGATTCCGGGGGGCAACTTCTCGATGGCGTACGACATCAACGACGCCCGTCAGGTCACCGGCACCGGCACCGCAGGTGGCACAGGCGCGCGCCAGTACGCCTTTGTGTGGGCCAACGGCGTCTTCACCGTGCTGCCCGACCTCCCGGGCCCATTCCTCCAGTCGGTCGGTCGTTCGATCAACACCCGAGGCGATGTCGCGGGCCAGAGCAACGGCGGCACTCCGGTGATCTGGAAGAACGGTGTGGTGCAGGCGCTGCCGCTGCCGGTTCTCCAGGCCAACACGGTGAGCGAGATCAACGACAGCGGCGACGTCGTCGGCAGCACCAGCGGCTCGATCGGCGTGCTGTGGAAGCAGGGGCAGTACATCCCGCTCGAGCCCTGGCCCGGCGCGTCGGTGATCAACTCGGTCGCGCGCGGGATCAACAATCAGGGCGTGGTGGTGGGCGAGTCGTACTTCCCCCCGGGACAGGGCGTGCATGCCGTCATGTGGACCGTGGTCCCCGTCGGCGGCGGCAATCTGCCACCGGTCGCAGCCTGGACGGTCAGCTGCCAGCCGGCACCAGCCCACGTCTGCACCTTCAACGGCACCGGCTCGCGCGATCCCGACGGCACCATCGTCGGTTACAAGTGGACCAACACCGCCGGGACCACCCTGTCGACGCTCGCGACTTTCACCCGGACGTTCCCGAGTGGCGGGAAGCGCACCTGGACCCTGACTGTCACCGACAACGGCGGCGCGACGGGAACGCTGACCAAGAGCTTCACTGTGCCTTGAGCCAAGCGGAGAACCGAAGCTTCGATCGGGCCATGAGTACGCTGACAGCGACGGCCACACCAGAGCAGGCACCGGCAGACCTCGCGGCACGGTGCGGCAGACGAGAGGTTCAACTCAAGAGGGAGGCATTCATGCGGGTGACACACAGAGCAAACCTCGCGGCTATTCTCGCCGCCGGCCTGCTGCTGGCCGGGTGTGGGGAGAATCAGCCGGAACCAACCGCTGCCACTATTCCCATCGCTGGGGTACGGGCATCCGCGCTTGCCGGCATGTACGTCGCCGACTTCGTCTCCACCGCCGCCACCGGCACGGTCATGAACAACAGTGGCGACGTCGTCGGGACGTCGTATCTCGATCCCGGTTGCGGGCCCTTCTGCCTGCCGACCCAGGAGACGGTCGTGTGGCGGGGGGGCAACCGGATCGTGCTGCCCTCGGTGCCGGGCTTCTCCGGCATCTATCCCTCGAGCGTCAACTCCCAGGGCATGATCGCCGGCCTCGCGGGAATCCCCGGCACCACGACGCATGCGGTGGTCTGGACTCCAAGCGGTGCCAGCTACACCGCCCAGGACCTCGGCGCCCTTCCCGGCATGAGCAGCTCCGATGCGGCGGGAATCGACGACCAGAGCCGAGTGGTCGGCTGGTCGTCCACCGGCGGAGGGATTCCCACTGCGTCGGCGCCGTACATGTGGTCGCAGGCCACCGGAATGGTCAATCTGGCCACGCAGGGATATCCTAACGATTTCCCGATGGCCATCAGCCCCGGTGGCACCGTCGCCACCCCCGCCGGATGGTACCGGCTGGGGAACCCCGCCAGCTTCACGGCCAACCCGGCGCCACCGCAGGGCTTCTTCGGGGTCACCAAGTACGCCGTCGCCATCAACGACGCCGGCGATCAGGCCCGCTTCCTCCCCACCACCAGCAGCCAGAGCCTGCTGTACCTCTTCCGCCTCCCGGTGGGTGGGACCTGGCAGATGCTTTCCTCCGTCCCCACAGGCCGCCTGACCCGGTACGGTGTGGGGACGATCAACTCCGCCCTGGACGTGACCGGGACGGTGGGGAGCATTGGTGTTGCCGCAGCCGGACCGTCCGGCGTGGCGCAGTCGCTCCAGGGGCTGATCGCGCCGTCGTACGGCGCGACCGGCGTGACCATGGGCGGGACGATGAACGCGAGCGGCCAGATTCTGGCGCAGGTCTATTTCGGACGGAGCCCGCGGCTGGTGAAGCTGAGCCCGGCCACGTCGTGCGGCGCCAACTGTCTGGTGGCCACGGCGGCGCTGAGCGCGGTGTTCGTGCAGGACCCGGCCAACCCCGGTTCCTGCTTCCAGGGCGGCACGATGTACAACCAGTCGACCGCCACGGTGACCGTGACCGACGAGTCCGGCGTCCCGCTGGCGAACGCGCAGGTCAACGGCCGCTTCATGGACGACTACTGGACCAGCCTCGCCGTCACCGGCACGACGAACGCCTCTGGCATGGTGACGTGGAGCAACAAGGGCCCCTGCGGCGTGGGCGCCATCGAGTTCCTGGTCGAGAAGGTCACACTCGGCACCCGGACCTTCGATCGGACCCGGGGCACGCTCGCCCGGTCGGTGATTCCCACCATCGGTCCGGTCAACCAGCCGCCGGTGGCACGCTGGACGGTGAGCTGCCGGCCGGCACCGGCTCACAACTGCACCTTCAACGGCACCGGCTCGAGCGATCCCGACGGCACCATCGTCGGCTACAAGTGGACCAACACCGCCGGGACGACCCTCTCGACGCTCGCGACCTTCACCCGGACGTTCCCGGGTGGGGGGAAGCGGACCTGGAGCCTGACGGTCACCGACAACGGCGGCGCGACGGGCAAGCTGACCAAGACCTTCACCGTACCTTGAGCCAGGTGGGGCTCCACGCAACCAGTCGCCGGGTCCCGCAAGGGATCCGGCGGTCTGGCCCCCTCACCGGGTGCTGTCCCGTAACGCTACAGTGATGTTAGGCGTGGAATCCTGAGGATGCATTCCGGAGGACTTCATCACTTCTTCTGGTTTCCGGTACCAGCCTGTATTGTTCGACCGAAAACGTGGCCGGGATTTGCGATGGCGGCACGATCACTCCCAGCTCCGATCCTTATCCCGAATTTGTGGTTTCCTTTAGTGCTGACTGCGGAGGACCCATGAGTATCACCCATTCCACCCAACGCGCCGCGCTGGCCTTTGGCGCACTGCTGGCCCTGGCCTGCAGCAACGACCGGCCCGACCCGACCGGCATGACTCCACTCTCGGTCCGCAGCTCCGCGGTCGCCAGCATGTACGCCCTCGACTTCGTCGGCACGGCGGCCAGCGGCTTTAACATGAACAACGCCGGCGATGTGGTCGGCCGGTCCTATCGCGACACCGGCTGCGGCCCCTTCTGCCTGCCGCCGGAGGACAACGTCGTCTGGCGGGGCGGAACCCGGATCGTGCTTCCCTCGGTGCCGGGTCAGAGTACCGCCACGGTGTTCCCATACTTCATCAACAACCTAGGCGTGGTCGGCGGCTACGTTGGCAATCCCCCCACCAATACCTACCCGGTGGTGTGGACCCCGAGCGGTGCCGGGTATACCGCTCAGCTGATCGGTGGCCTGCCTAACATGCCATTCGCAACGATGGACGGCCTCGACGACCAGGGCCGGAGCGTGGGGTGGTCGTCCACCGGCGGTGCGTTCCCGACGGCCGCCGCCCCCTATATGTGGTCACAGGCCACCGGCATGCTGAATCTCGCGACTCTGGGTTACCCCAACGAGATGCCGGGAGGGATGAGCCCGGGCGGCAAGGTGGTGACCCGGAGTGGCCACTGGTACCAATTGGGCAACCCGGCCAGCGTCGTGCCGCTGCCCCTTCCGCCGCCGAGCTTCTTCGGGTTCGGGAGCGGGATCATCAATGACAACGGTGATCAGGCCCACTTCCTCGGCACCGGAACTCAGGGCTTGATCTATCCCTTCCGCCTGTCCAACGGCGTCTGGCAGCAGCTCTCCGGTATTCCCACCGGCCACCTGAGCCGGGCCGGCCTGGGGTCCATCAACCTGGCGCAGGATGTCTCGTTCACCGCGGGCAGTACCGGGTTGATCGCCGCCGGTCCCAACGGCGTGGGCCAGCCTCTCGCCGGGCTCATCTCGCCGGCCTATCCCGGGGCGACCGTCGGCGGTGGCGGCCCGATGAACAACGCCGGGCAGATCCTGACCAGTGTCATGATCGGCCGCAGTTCGCGAGTGATGAAGATGACGCCCGTCACCGCCTGCGGCTCCAACTGCCTGGTGTCCGGCGCGCTGGTGATGAACGCGGTGTTCGTGCAGGACCCGGCGTTCCCGGGGAGCTGTTTCCAGGGCGGGAATATGTACACCACCGCGACGGTGACCGCGACGTTTACCGATGAGAACGGGGCCGCGCTGGCCAACGTCCAGGTGAGCGGCCGGTTCCTGGACGACTACTGGAGCAACACCCCCGTCAGCGGCACCACTAACGCTTCCGGGGTCGCGAGCTTCAACTTCAGGGATCTCTGTGGCGTGGGCGCCATCGCGTTCCTGGTCGACAAGGCCACACTGGGCACCCGGACGCTGGATCGGACCCGGGGCGTGCTGTCCACCTGGCAGATCCCGATCATCCCGCCGCTCAACCAGTCGCCGGTGGCGCGGTGGACGGTGAGCTGCCAGCCGGCACCGGCGCACGTCTGCACCTTGAACGGCACCGGTTCGAGTGACCCCGACGGCACCATCGTCGGGTACAAGTGGACCAACACCGCCGGGACGACTCTCTCGACGCTCGCCACCTTCACCCGGACGTTCCCGAGCAGCGGCAAGCGTACCTGGACCCTGACCGTCACCGACAACGGCGGCGCGACGGGCAAGCTGACCAAGACCTTCACGGTGCCCTGAACCGGCCGGGGCGTTACTCAAACAGCCGCCGGGTCCCGCAAGGGATCCGGCGGCTGGTATTTCGGACCAGGTCGGTCAATCCGGAGCAAGCGGCACGACGGCGGGGAGTCAGCCATCGTTCCCGTCACCGTGCAACCGCGACCTGACCGTGCCGGACTCAGCCACCACGCGCGTGGTCAGCCTCGACCGCGACACCATATGCCGCCCCGCGCCGTACGGCTCTGACTCTCCAGGAGCGAACCATGCCGATTCCCCGGAGAAGAGCAGCCCGCACCGTGATCCTGCTGGCGCTCCTCGCCGCCTGTGGTGGTCAGGGCCCCGGTGCCACCGTGTACCGGCTCCGTCAACTCAACGACGCGCCCGTCCCCTACGTCGATACCCTCGGCTGCTGCATCTATCAGGGTGCCAATCTCCGGCTGGACAATGGCGACTACGACGTGCGCCTCTGGTTTCAGAACCGGTTGAACGGGCTGAGCGACACCGCCATCGAGCTTGGAAACTACCGGGTGTCGGCCGACTCGCTCTTCTTCACTCCCACCACCGCCAACTTGCCGCTCAGCCTGCATGGTGCCACCCGTGCCGGCGATACCCTGCGCCTCAAGCTCGGCGGGAATGGTCCCGGTGCCATCGATCAATTCTCGGCGCTGTTCGTCCGGTAGCGGGCCGATGGCTAGCGGCCAACGACCGCTCCCTACCCCTCCCGCTCAAACCGTCCCACCCATTCCTCAGGCAGCGGTGTGCCCTCCCGCTCGTCATCCCAGACCGCGCCGGCAATCCACCAGCGCCGTCCATCCCAGTAGATCATCAGGTAGTTGACGCCGCGACCTGTGACCGGGCCGCCGTATGCCTGCCGGGTCTCATAGGCGCTCCGCACCTGGGCCACGTTGCCGAAGCGCTCGATCCGCGAGCCGATCTCGGTCTCGAAGAAGCCATTCTTTACGAACGACGCGTTGGTGCGCTGGCGGAATTCCTCCGGCGTCATCACCGAGGCGACCGGTGTACCGTTCTTCACATCCATCGCAACGAACGTCGCGGCCGGCATGTACAGCGTACTGTCGCGTCGCCACTGACGCGGCGCGCCCGGTGGTCCGCTGATCACCTCGTAGTAGGCGCGGACGATTCCCTCGATCGAGTTGACATCCGCCGAGTCGGGGGCGGGTGACTGCGCCATCAGCGCGCGCGGGCTCGCAACGGTGAGCCCGAGCCCAATGACAAGGACGGCACGGATGAGTCTCTGCATGGTAATGATCCTTCGGGAGGAATCGCTGGTCGGGGAAGTGTGCAACTGTCAGGTGCCGAGCACCAGACGGCGGTGCCGACGTCAGGTCCCGACGGTGAAGAAGCGGGGCACGGATCAGTGCCGGGGCGCTATTTGGACGGGGGGGTAAGAACAGGAGGAAGCTGATAGCTGGCAGCTAACGGCTGACGGCTGATGGCTGACAGCTGACAGCTGACAGCTGATGGCTGACGGCTGACGGCTGACGGCTGACAGCCAACGGCCCTACTCCATCCGCAGCGCCACGTTGGGATCGACCCGCGTTGCCCGGAGCGCAGGCAGACCACTTGCCAGGCAGGCGACGATCAGCAGGGCGGCCGTCACGAGGCCAAAGACCAGCGGGTCGCGCGGGGATTGGGCAAAGAGGAGCGGCGCAATCCAGTGCCCCGCCCAGAGCGCCAGCAGACAGCCCGCAGCCACCCCCGCCAGCGCGATCCGGATGCCATCGCCCACCACGAGGCGGACGACGTCGGCGGCGCGCGCGCCCAGCGCAATGCGCACGCCGAGTTCATGATTGCGTTGCGCCACATCGTAGGCGATCACGCCATAGAGCCCGATCGCCGCCAGTACCAGCGCGAGGCCACCAAAGGCGAGGAACATCGTGGCCCCGAGCTGCCAGGACGCAAACCGGGGATCGACGATCTCCCGCATCGCGGTCACGTTGACATAGCCGTCGCCCGGCATGAGCGGCTGAAGGGCACGACGCACCAGCTCCTTCTGCTCCTCCGCCCGCCCGCGGACCCGGACGAACACCGCCGCCGCCTCGGGATGGAACTGCCCGATCGGCATGTAGTAGTTAAGGCCCCGGTCGGAGGTGAGACTGTTCTGCCTGATATCCTCGGCGATACCTACCACCGTCGTACAAGGGGCCGTCTCAGCGCTGATGCGCAGACACTGCCCCAGTGCTTCCTGGCCCGGCCAGAGTGCGGCCGCCATCGACTCGCTCACCATCACCACCGGTGGAGCTTCCGGGCGGTCCTCGGCGGTGATGCCGCGGCCGCGCAGGATGCGGGTGCCCATCGTGGCGAAGTATTCGGGCGACCCCGCCTGGATAGTGAAGCTGCCCAGATAATCCACCGAGTCGATCCCGCTGACGTACAGGTTCTCCGTCCATGTGTCCCAGAACGGCACGGTCAAACCGAGAGCCGCGCGCTCGACGCCAGGCAGTGCGCCGGCCACCGCGACCAGGCGCTGGCGGAGCGCCGCGGCCTCTGAATCGGTCAAACGGCTGCCACGCTGTTCGGGGTAGATGTAGAGCACCGGGTCCACATCGTATCCCAGACGCAGCGAGCGCACATGCCCCAGGCTCTGGACGAAGAGCCCGGCCCCGACCAGCAGGACAACGCTGAGCGCGGTCTGCAGCAGCAGCAGTGTGGTCCGGCCGCGTGAGCGGCGATACCCGCCGTCCCGGGTCCCGGATTTGAGCGACTCGACCAGGTCGGTGTGCCGGGCCTGCAGCAAGGGCGCCAGGCCGGTCAGCCCGCCCGCGAGGGCGGCGAGCAGCAACGCAAAGGTGATGGTTCGCGGATCGGCGAGCGCCGCGGTTGCCGGCACGTTCGGCAGGAAGAGCGCCCGCAGCACGACGCCGCCCCAGTGGGCCAGCAGCAGGCCGACGATCGCGGCGCAACCGGCGAGCAGCAGGCTTTCCGTCAGCAGCTGGCGGAAGAGGCGGGCCCGACTCACGCCCAGCGCCAGACGGAGGGCGATCTCCCGGCGGCGGCGTACTGAACGGGCGAGCATCAGGTTGGCCACGTTCGCGCAGGCAATGAGCAGCACGATGAGCGCAACACCGCTTACCCAGCTTGCGACCTTGCTGACCGTGCCCTGGCGCGGGCCCCGTTCCGCCTGCACCGGGCCGGCAACCGCCGCCGGCCGTGCAATCTCCGCTGGAGTCCCGCCTGCATTCAGACTGCGCTCGGACTCGTAGCTCTGGCGGTAGGCCCGACTCAGGTCGGCGCTGGCCTCGGCGACGCTGACCCCCGGCTTCCGCCGCGCCAGCATCTGCATCCACGACCAGTTGTAGCGGGTGTAGTAGTTGGAGACATCCGGACCAGCGCGAAAGGTCCCGGCATAGGCCGTGATGGGAATGAAGGCGGCGGGCGGGGCCTCATCCGCAATGGCTTCAAAGCCGCGCGGAGCGACTCCAATAATTGTGTAACTCGCGGTGCCAATCCTGAGTGACTGCCCGAGCACATCCCGCCGGCCGCCGAACTGCGCCTGCCAGAGGCCGTGCCCGAGTACCGCAACGAGGGCGCCGAGGGGGACGGTGTCCTCCTCGGCGCTGAAGAAGCGGCCGAGCACCGGCTGGGCATCAAAGAAGCCGAACATCGTCGCGGAGATGATGCCGACAGGCATTTCCCGGGCATCCGTCCCGCTGCCGACCGGAAGCGGATGCACGCTGAACGCCGCCATCTCCGAGAAGTCGGTCGTCCAGCGCCGGAGGTCCAGATAGCGGGTGTATTCGAAGGTCTCTTCCGTCCGGAGACCATCCCGGTTCATCCACTGGAGATACACCCGGTGGACCTGGTCCGGGTCGCGCAGGAAGGGCGGGGTGCGGAATAGCAGCCGGTCCACAATGCCGAACATCGCGGTGTTGATCCCGATGCCGAGCCCGAGCGTGAGGATCACGGCGACGGTGAAGCCGGGGTTCCGCCGCAGCGCGCGCAGGGCATAGCGGAGGTCCTGCGCACCCTGCTCGAGCAGCGCCAGGCCACGGCCATCCCGGCTGGCCTCTTTCACGACCTCCACCCCGCCGAACTCGACCCGCGCCAGACGCATCGCTTCCGCCGCCGTGAGGCCCTGGGCCTGGTGCCTGGCCGCCGCCTGCTCCAGGTGGAAGCGCAGTTCCTCGTCCAGCTCCTGTTCCACCACCGAGCGGTGGAACAGGGCGCGACCTCGATAACGGAGATCACTCCAGATGTGGGACCACATCGGTCAGCTCATCCCCAGCACGAGGTCGACCGCCGCCGTCAGGCGGCGCCACTCCTCCGCCTCCGTCTTGAGCTGGCGGCGGCCGTCGCGGGTCAGCTCGTAGAACTTGGCCCGGCGGTTATTGTCGGAGGCATCCCAGTACGCCGAGATCCAGCCGCGGCGTTCGAGCCGGTGGAGTGCGGGATAGAGCGAACCCTGGGGGATCTGCAGGCTGCTGCGGGAAACCTGCTGCAGCCGCTCGGAGATGGCCCAGCCGTGCTGGGCGCCCAGCGAAAGCGCCTTGAGAATCAGCAGATCGAGCGTGCCCTGCGGCAGCTCCAGACGCTCCTCGGACATCGGTCTCCCCTATGGCTTCTACAAGAGACGATACGCCAGCTCTTGTAGAAGCGCAAGGGGAGGGAAGATGTCGCCCGATTCCCGGTGACTCCCGCCACCCGTGGGGAACAACGGAATCTCTCCCCGCCACCCTGCCGTATGACTGAGAGCCTGACGCCCGACGCCTGCCGGCGGTACACTCAGCGCTCACGGCTGGCCACCACGCATCCTCGAGGTCCCATCATGAGAGGTACCCTCATCGGCCTCCTCCTCGCCGCCCTGGCCACCGGCCTCGCCGCCCAGGCACCCGGCAAGTGGCCGCCCGATTCCCTCATCAACACCAAGGTGATTCCGCACGATACCCCGGTGATGCAGGTGGTCGGCACCATGCGCAACTTCACCGGCGCGCTCGGCGTCCGCTGCCCCTTCTGTCATGTCGGCGAGGAGGGAAAGGGGCTGGAGACCTTCGACTTCGCGGTGGACAAGAAGCGCACCAAGCTCGTCGCCCGGCAGATGATGCGGATGGTGGAGGAGATCAATCACCGGCTCGATACCATCCCCGAGCGGCCGGCCGCGGGGGTGACGGTTACCTGCAGCACCTGCCACCGCGGCATCAGCCGGCCCGTGCCGCTCTCCTCTCAGATTCAGGAAACCACCATCGCCGCCGGGGCGGACTCCGCCATCCGGCTCTACCGGGCGCTGCGCCAGAAATATTATGGGAGGGACGCCTACGACTTCGGGGAGAGCAGCCTCAGCATCGCCGCCTTCCGGGTGGGGCGGGAAAAGAAGTATGACGACGCCCTGACGCTGCTCCGGTTCAATGAGACGCTCTTCCCCGGCTCCTCAGGGATGTCGGTCTTTCGCGGAAATATCCTCCTCATGCGGGCTGATACCGCCGGCGCCGCAGCGGCCTACCGCGAAGCGATCACCCGGGATTCCACCAACAATGAGGCGCGGGGCCGGCTCACGGAGATCGGGCAGAAGCCGTAGACTGCATTGCAGGCGGGCGGCTTGGGGGCGGTGTAGGGAGGGTCTTAGACCCGCCCCTGCGACCCGCCCCTGCATCGCGCCTATTCCGCTCCCTCCGGCGCCCCGCCGGCCCGCGCCACCTGGTCGGCCTTCACCTTGCCGGGATCGAACCGCCGCGCGCTGGCGAGCATCGTCGCGATCGTCTCATCCCAGTCGGCTTTCTGTCCCCGCTTGAGCGTGAACCGCAGCGGATTGATCCGCGCCAGGACAAAGGCCTTGAGATAGGGACTGTCGAAACCACGCGCCTTCAACCCCTGCACCGCGACCACTACCGCGGCATCGAGCTCGAGCAGCTTCACCGCCCGTTCCCGTCGCACCATGAGCGCGTTCGACAGTTTCGCGCCGAGAAAGGTCTCGATCCGCTTGAGCACGGGATGGTACGCGCCACCGGAGAACCGGCCATTCTCCTGATAGCAGGCTCCGAGCGTCAGCAGTGATGCCTCCTCAAATTCGGTCTCGTAGCTCTTCTCGGCGCGATCATCCAGGCCGGCGAGTGCTTCGGCAAGTCGGATGACTTCCAGCGCCCGCTCGCGGACGTTGTGCGACTTCTCGGTGTTGAGCACCAGAATCCGATGCGCGACTTCCGGTTCCGGCACCACCAGCGCGACCACCGCCCGCGCGCCGAGGGTCTTGAGTGCTGCCAGCCGGTGATTGCCGTTGGGGGTCCAGTACATGCCGTCGGCAGCCGGGACGGCGATCACCGGGTCCATGAACCGGCCCAGCCGGTCCATCGCGCTCGCGAGCCGCGCGACGTGGGGTTCCGACAGATCGCGCTGATACGGGGTCGGCTCCACCCGGTCGATCGGCAACGCAGCCAGGACCTGCCACTGCCCGCCGAGCGGTTCGCGGTAGCTGGCGAGGATGGCGCCGCCGTCGTCGACGATACGTTCACCTAGCCGCCCAATCGCTGCCGGTGGCTCGGCGCTACCGACCTGCTTCGCGGTGAGGCCGCGGGGCTCGACGGCTTTCTTTGCGCGCTTTTTTCTGGCGGGTTTGGGATCGGGCATGGGGAATTCTCTCCGAACCGTGAGCAGATAGGTGGCAGGTAGCAGGTGGCAGGTGGCAGCTGAATGCTGAACGCTAACGGCCAACGGCTAACGGCTAACGGCCAATGGCCATTGGCTGACGGCTGACGGCTGATGGCTGACGGCTAACGGCTCGCAGTTCAGCCCTGCTCCGCCACCAGCCTCGCAATCCGCTCCTTGATGTCCTGCACCCGCGGCTGCAGCGAGGGATCGGCATCGCGCCAGAGGTCCATCAGGCGGCCGTAGTAATCGAGCGCCTTGGCCCGATTGCCCTTCGCTTCATGCACTTCACCGAGCCGCTGGTATGCGCGGGGCAGGCTGGTCACATCATCCCAGAAGCGCTCCCAGTCGGCCGGCGCGGCCACGGCTCGCTCCCAGTAGACCACCGCAGAATCCGGCTGGCCCGCCAGGTCGAAGGCATCGGCAAGGAAGTAGGCCGAGCATTGCGGGCAGCTCGAAGAATCCTGGGCCATGCGCATGAGTGAGAGCGCCTCGGGAAACTTCCGTTCGGCAACCAGCAGCCAGGCACGAGCCACCTGGTTGCCGCGGGTCTGGAGCCGGGCGGCGGAGTCATTGGCGGCGTATTCCTCCAGCATGCGCCGCGCCTGATCGGGTGCTCCGCGGTAGCTGAAGAAGTTTGCCAGCAACAGGTACGGCCGATCAGCCACCGCGATCTCTTGCAGCGGGTGGGCCAGCAGGGCCCGCTCCAGATTTCGCACCGCCACCCGTGGGCCCGCGCCGTACTCCGCGTCGAGGTCCGCGCGAAGAACGGCGTACTGGACGACCGCAGCGGGATTGTCCGTCAGCTCTACCCGCTCGGCTCGCGCCATCTGACGCAACCCCTCTCCGATGCGACCCTGGATAACGGCGAGCGCGCCCTGTGCGTTGATGGACCATGGCAGCGAGCCACCCCGGGTTGCCAGCCGCTCCAGCTCCCGCGCATGAAATGCCGCCGAATCCCATGCCCCCGCCATTGCCGCCAGGTTCATCCGATAGCCGGCGGCCACATCGTGCGCCCGTGACGCAACCCGGTCCATCCGTTCGTTTGCGGCGATCGCTTCGTCGCGCTTGCCCAGCCGGGCCAGCACCTCCACCAGGTTCACATGCAGGCTGGACCTGGTGCTGTCGACGACCAGCCCGCGGGTGAGTAGCGTCTCCGCTACCGCCCACCGGCGTCGCCGCATCATGACGAGCGAGAGATTGTTGAGACTGGTGATGTCGTCGGGCCGCCGCTCCAGCACGGCATGGTATGCCTGCTCGGCCCGCTGATCGTCGTTCGTGACCGAGAAGTAGTAGTAGGCATCGGTCAGATGCCGTTCGAGCTCGGGGAGCCGGTCGTGGTGCTGGAAGGCACGCGTCGCCGCTTCCTGAATCGCCGAACGTGGAGCGCTGTTGTTGAAGCGAAGGACACCCAGCTGGCGCCAGGCCATCGCAAAGCCGGTGTCAATCTTCAGCGCCTCCTCCAGGTTGAGCGTGGCGGCGGGATACAGCCCCTGATCCATCTCCCGCTTCGCCTGGGTGTAGAGCCGCAGCGCCTCGAGGGATGCGGTGGTCACCTGCTCGAGTGGTTCGGCCGCTCGCAGGCTCTTGAGCGGATCGCCAATCTTTTCCCGCAATTTCTTGGAGAGCCGGTCGATTGTGGCGAGCAGGGCGCCGCTGTCGTCGGCCGACTCACGCAGGGCAACAAGCTCGGTCCCGTCTGCCGCAGCGAGCAGCCGGGCAGTCAGCACGTACCCGCTCCCAACCGACGCCACCTCGCCCGCCACATACGCCTTCGCGCCTTCCCGCCGGGCGAGTTCACGCGCCACCGCGGGATCGAGTGCCGAGCCCGGTGCCCGGCCCATGCGCTGCAGCCCATCCTTCACCGCCGTCTGATCGAACACGCCGACCAGGCGCGACTGGCCCAGATCGATCCGGAACGCTTCCGCAATGGACGCGCCGAGGGTGCTGTCGCTGGTTCGATTGACGAAGTCGGCGACGACGATCCGGTCCCGGGCGGCGAGCGTGCCCGCCGCAATGAGCGTTCCCACCGGCCCGATGCCGAGCAGCCGCATCGCCATGTAGGCGGTAGTCGCCACGGTCAAACCGCTGAATGCCAGCACGCCACCCCGGCGAAATCCGCTCCACGTCATCAGCTTTTGTACGCCGGTTTCCTGACTCGGGTGATGACTCCCGGTCCCACGCGCCGTGTGGCGCCGGCGCTCCATCACGACGGTGCCCGCGGCCACCAGCAGCCCGGCGAGCAGCAACGCGGCGGCGCCCTGAAAGACCCAGTCGGGCAGACCGAGCAGCAGCGCCAGCGCATAGACCGCCACCAGCACGGCGATGGCGCCGGACAGCAGGAGGCCGAGGGTGCGGAGAGGGGACGGCGGGGGCGAGAGCGCGGGGAGCGGGACCGGTGTGAGCGCCCCAGACGACGGACCCAGCGTCTCCAGCTCGGTGACGATCTGGTCGGCGCCCGACCCGCGCTGATCGCGCTCCTTGGCGAGGCACCGCATGACGAGCGCGGCCAGAACCGGAGGGAGATCGGGGCGCACGTCGGTGATCGGCTCGGGCGGATAGGCGATATGCGCCGCCAGCATCTGCTGCGGTGTGGTCGCCGCAAACGGCATCCGGCCGGTGAGCACTTCGTAGGCCACCACACCGAAGGCGTAGAGATCGGCCCGGGAATCAACGCTCGGATCGGCGGCAGCCTGCTCCGGCGCCATGTAGGCGGGCGTGCCTAACGCCAGGCCGACGGAGGTCAGGCCGGCGCCCTCGCTCGCCCGACCCTCGGCGATCGCCTTGGCAACGCCGAAGTCCGCCACCAGTGCGTGGCGCTCGGCCAGCAGGATATTCTCCGGCTTGATGTCGCGGTGCACGATGCCGCGCCGATGGGCATGGGCCAGCGCATCGGCGACTTCCCGCAGAATCCGGATAGCATCCAGCAGCGGAAGGCGCCCCTCCCGTGCCAGGCGATCCCGCAATGTTTCGCCCTCGACGTAGGGCATGACGTAGAACAGGAACCCGCTAGTGCCCGGTGCATCGGGCGCCGCCACCGCGCCGGAATCCAGCAGCGGCAGGATGTGGGGGTGCTGCAGCTGGGCCGCGATCTCGATCTCGCGCTGGAACCGCTCGGCGCCGAGCGCGGCGGCCAGTTCGGGACGAAGTATTTTCACCGCGACTTTGCGGCGGTGCTTCACGTCCTCGGCGAGGTACACCGTCGCCATCCCGCCTGCGCCAAGGACCCGCTCGAGGCGATAGCGGTCGACAAGGGCGGCGGCGAGGGAGGGGGGAAGAGACATCGAACGGTTAGATAAGTCTGGTTGCTCGGGTTGGGAAGGGGGAGAGCACAGGCCGTTGGCCATTGGCCGTTGGCAACCACCCTTGACGCACGCACCTGTGATACTCCCCACCTCCTAGCCCCTGCCACCTGCCACCTGCCACCTCCCACCTCCCACCTGCCACCTGCCGCCTCTCGCCCCTGTGCCGCTAAGCTGCACTCCAACGGAACTCCCCGCCACTTCTCCGCGTAAGCCCCTTCAACCCTTCACTGCCACCCCGGAGTAACTGTGAGTCTCTCACCTGGTCGCTGGCCGGTGCACGCCCTGGCCCTGGCCCTGACCCTGTCGCCCGCCGTTGCCACGGCGCAGCAGACCCACCGCATCGGCGCCTACACCCCGCCACGCCTCTGGCCGGTCCGGGCAAAGCGCTTCGACCTGCTGCATCAGCGGATCAATATCCGCTACGACCTCGACCAGCGGAGCGTCACCGGCGATGTCCTGACCCGGCTGGTCGTGACCGCCGCGCCCACCGACACCATTCAGCTCGACGCGAGCCAGCTGACCATCGATGGCGCCAGCACGCTCCTGGGCAAGAAGCTTCGCTTCACCAGCGACACCGGTCGTGTCACCGTGCGACTGGCGAAGCGGGCGCAACCGGGCGACACCGTCAGCTTCATCCTCCGCTACCATGGCAAGCCGGAGCGGGGGATGTACTTCGTGCCGCGGCGCAGGGTGATGTGGACCCAGGGCGAAGCCACCGAGACGCACAGCTGGGTCCCGACCTACGACGCCCCCAACGACAAGACGACCTGGGAGATCCTCGTCACCGCCGACACCGGCGTGAGCGTACTGTCCAACGGCCGGCTGGTCGGGGTAACGCCCGCCACCCGCGGCGCGCAGCAGGTGTGGCACTGGGCCCAGGAGCTGCCGGCCTCGACCTATCTCTACTCGATCGTCGCCGGGAAATTCGCGATCCTGCGCGACAACTGGCGCGGGGTGCCGGTGAACTACTGGGCCGCCACCGACACCGTCAACGCCGCCTGGCGCGCGTTCGGCGAGACGCCCTCGATGATCGAGACCTACAGCCGAGTGCTCGGCGTCAACTATCCCTGGGCGAAGTACGATCAGTCGATCATTCCCGATTTCACCTATGGTGGCATGGAGAACGTCTCGGCGACGACCCAGACCGACCTGGTGCTGCACGGCGCCGGTGGGGAGCCGGAGAGCAGCGGGCGCGGACTCAACGCGCACGAACTGGCGCACCAGTGGTTTGGCGACCTGACCACCACGGCCACCTGGGCCCACATCTGGCTCAACGAGGGTCTCACCACCTACATGGAGTCGGTGCACAACGAGAAGTCACGCGGCTGGGCGACAGGGCAGCTGAGCTGGATCAATCAGCAGCAGGGGGCGATGGGGGCGGACCTCAACGTCGAGCGCCCGCTCGTGCTGGGCGAGGAACCTGGCACCGATCCGATCAATCTCTTCTTCAGTGGCCACGTCTATCCGAAGGGCGCGCAGGTGGCCCACCAGCTGCGCCGCCTGCTGGGCGATTCGATCTTCTGGGCCGGCATGCAGCGCTTTCTCACCGACAACGCCTACGAGCCGGTCGAGACGGCGGACTACGCCGCCGCGATGGAGAAGGTCTCGGGCGAGGATCTGGACTGGTTCTTCGACCAGTGGGCCTATGGCATCGGCTATCCCAAGGTGCGGGTTACCCGGTCATGGAACGCGGGCGCGAAGACGCTGACGCTCACGGTGGCCCAGACCCAGCCCATCGACTCGACCCATCCCTTCTTCCGCTTCCCCGCCACCGTGCGGATCGTCACCCGGGACTCGGTGGTACGGCGTGAGATCATGGTGACGGGACAGAACCAGCGCTTTGTGCTGGCATTGCCACAGACGCCGGTGACCTTTCGCTTCGACGAGGGCGGCTGGCTGCTCGGCACGGTGAAGACCGACCAGACACCGGCGGAACTCGCTGAGCTGGCCAAGCACGATCTCGACTTTGCCGCGCGCCACTGGGCGCTCGCCACGCTCGACAGCTCGACCACCGACGCGGCACGTGATGCGCGGCGGTTCATCGCCCTGAACGACCCGTCGCCCGAGCAGCGCCAGGAGGCGATCCGTCAGCTCGGCCGCTACGACGCCGACCGGGGCCACGACCTGATTGTTGCCGCGCTGGGCGATCCCGAGGCCCAGGTCCGCGGGCGGGCCATTCGGTCGTTCGCCCGGCGTGATACCGCGGCGGCGCAGGCCGAAGCGGTGCGGCTCATCACCACCGATCCCAGCTTCTACGTGCAGATCCTGGCGCTCAGCGTCTACGATCCCGCGCGTGCACCGGAGGGAACGGCGCTGCTGATCAGCCGGATTCGGAATGGAGGATCACATGAGGTGCGCACGGCGGCGGCGGAGCGGCTGCACCTCAAGCCGGATGCGGCCGGCCTGGATGCACTGGAATCACTGACCGATGTCAGCGAACCTCGCAACGTCCGCGGCCAGGCGCTCGCACTGCTGGCCGACTGGCCGGAGAAGGGGCGGGCGGTACAGGTGGCAACGCGCTATCTGGCCGACGGGGATCCGCTTTTCGCCAGCAATGCGGTACAGACGCTGGCGCGCATCGGCGGCGAGAGCGCCAGGGCAACGCTGACGGCGGCGCTGGCAGCGGAGACGCGGGTCACCGTGAAGGCGGCGATGCGGGAGGCGCTGATGCCGCGGCCGTAGGGGCCGCATATATGCGGCCCCTGGGCCGCGGCGTGGAATGGCGTCACAACCGCGGGGCCCGGTGGGAGACAGGTGCAGGGTCGACAGGG
>JANMYS010000088.1:0-5286 GCA_031382385.1 Gemmatimonadota bacterium | reverse complement strand
CTGAGCCTTCACCGGCATCGAACCGGGGACGATCATTGCGCGAACCCCGGGCGCGACGCTCCGGCCGCGCACCACCTGCGCCGCCTCGCGGAGGTCGTCGATCCGCCCATTGGTACAGCTGCCGATGAAGACCCGGTCGATCGGCAACCCGGCGAGAACAGCGCCCGCGGTCAAGCCCATATAGTCCAGCGCGCGGATCATCGCCTCGCGCTCATCGGGGGAACTCGCCCCGGCCGGGTCAGGCACCCGCCCGGTGATGGGGGCCACCATGCCCGGGCTGGTGCCCCAGCTGACCATCGGGACGATCGTCGAGGCGTCGATCTCGACGACGCGATCGTACCGGGCGCCGTGATCGGTCACCAGCATGCTCCACCGGTCCACCGATGCCGTCCACGCCCGGCCACGCGGAGCGTGCGGCCGGTCCATCAGGTAGGCGAATGTCGTCTCATCCGGTGCGATCATCCCCGCCCGTGCACCTGCCTCGATCGACATGTTGCAGATGGTCATGCGGCCTTCCATCGACAGCGCGCGTATCGCGGGCCCGGTGTATTCGATGACATGCCCCGTCGCCCCGGCGGTCCCGATCCGGCCGATGAGGGCCAGAATCAGGTCCTTGGCGCCGACGCCGTGTCCCGGCACGCCGATAAACCGCGCCTCGAGCGTGCGGGGCCGGGGAAAGATGACCGTCTGCGTGGCCAGGACATGCTCCACGTCGCTGGTGCCGATTCCGAAGGCCAGCGCCCCGAATGCCCCGTGGGTCGAGGTGTGCGAGTCGCCGCAGACGATCGTCATGCCCGGCTGGGTCAGCCCCAGCTCGGGCCCGATGACATGCACGATGCCCTGCTGCGGTGAGGCGAGATCGTACAGCTCGATCCCGTAGGCGCGCGCATTTTCCAGCAGCAGGTCCACCTGGCGACGCGAGATCGGGTCCACGATGTCAAACCGCTGCGCGTCGGTCGGCACGTTGTGGTCAACGGTGGCGACGGTGAGGTCGGGCCGGCGCACTGGCCGCCCGGCCAGGCGCAATCCCTCGAAGGCCTGCGGAGAGGTGACCTCATGCACCAGGTGAAGGTCGACGTAGAGCAGCGCCGGCCCGTCGGGCACCTGATGGACGATGTGAGCGTCCCACAGCTTCTCGAACAGCGTGCGCGGCATCAGCGACCCGCGGGTACCGGCGCCTTGGGACGGGCGGTGGCGGCCGCAGCCTGGCGCGCCTTGCCCTCCTCCGACCACGGCATCATGGCGCGGAGTTCGGGGCCGACCTTCTCGATCAGGTGGTCGGCATCCGCCTTGCGCATGCGCGCGAAATTGGCCCCACCGCTCCGGTGCTCCGCCAGCCACTCCCTGGCGAACTGACCGCTCTGGATTTCGGCGAGGATCTTCCGCATCTCCTGGCGTGTCGCCTCAGTGATGATCCGCGGACCGCGGGTGTAGTCCCCGTATTCGGCCGTGTCACTGATGGAATAGCGCATGTACTTGAGACCGCCGCTGTAGATCAGGTCCACGATCAGCTTGAGCTCGTGCAGGCACTCGAAGTAGGCCATTTCCGGCTTGTAACCCGCCTCGACCAGAGTCTCGAATCCGGCCTTGATCAGCTGCGAGACGCCGCCGCACAGCACGACCTGTTCGCCGAACAGGTCCGTCTCGGTCTCTTCCTTGAAACTGGTCTCGATCACGCCGGCGCGGGTGCAGCCGACACCGGCGGCGTAGGCCAGTGCGTTCGCCAGCGCCTTGCCGCTCGCATCCTGGTGGATGGCAACCAGCCCCGGCACGCCGCGCCCCGCCTGGAACTCGCTCCGCACCAGGTGACCGGGGGATTTGGGCGCGATCATCGACACGTCGACCTCGGCCGGGGGCTTGATCTCGTTGAAATGAATATTGAATCCGTGGGCGAACATCAGCGTCTTGCCACGACCCAGCGCCGGCGCGATCGATTCATCGTAGATGGTCCGGCAGTCCTGATCGGGCACCAGCATCATGATAGTGTCGGCCGCGCGGGCGGCTTCCGCCACGCTTCGCACCTCGAGGCCCGCCGCTTCCGCCTTGCGCCACGAGGCACCGCCGGGCCGCAACCCGACGATCACCTTGGCTCCGCTCTCCTGCAGGTTGAGCGCGTGCGCATGGCCCTGACTGCCGTACCCGATGATGGCGATGGTGCGTCCGGTCAGGCGGGAGGCATCGGCATCGCGGTCGTAGTAGACCCGGACGCCAGCGGTGGGGTTGCTCATGGTAACTCCAGGGACATGGGGTGATTTCGTGCGGTCTATCGGGTCAGGCCGTGATGGCCGAGTGCAGCCGAACGTTTGAAGAGACCAGCCGGGGCGACTCCGCAGCCGTCTCGGCCGGACGGGGCAGCGCGAGCGTCCCGCCGCGCGCGATCTCCAGCACGCCGAAGGGCTCGAGGGCGCGCAGCAGGGAAACCACCAGCGACGGCGCCCCGGTGACCTCCAGCGTCAGCTCGTGGGGGCTCTCTTCCACGACCAGCGCATCATACAGTGCGATCGTGTCGAACAGGCCGGCGAGGTGCGCGGTGGCCACCCGCACCCGGACAAGTGCATGCTCCCGCGCGGTGCAATCGCCCTCGGCCTGTACCAGCACCTGTGCCACTCCGACCATCTTCCGCAGCTGGTTGGCCATGCGCTCGGTCGTCGCCGACTCACCGCGGATGACGCAGGACAGCCGGCCCAGGCCGGGTCGCCCGCTCGGGCCCAGCACGAGGCTGGTCACCTCGAGATTCCGCCGCCGGATGATCCCGATGGCGCGATTCAAGGCGAGGAGGTCATCAGGCAGCAGCGCGGTGACGACCAGCGAGGGCACGGGCGCGGTCATGAGGCGGGCGCGGCCATGGCTGGGGCGGATTCGATGGGCTCGGAGAGCGAGCCACCCGGCGGGATCATCGGGAAGACGTTCGCTTCCTGTTCGATCATGAACTCCACCAGCGCCGGCCCCGGCTCGCGCAATGCACGCTCCACCGCCTGGTCGATCTGGCTGGCCTGCTCCACGCGGTACCCGGCGATCCCGTATGCCTCCGCCAGCTTCACGTAATCGGGACTCCAGATCGGGGTCGCCGAATAGCGGCGGCCGTGGAAGAACTGCTGCCACTGCCGCACCATGCCCAGGTAGCCATTGTTGAAGATGGCCATCTTCACCGGGATGCCTTCCTGCACCATCGTGGCGATCTCCTGCATGTTCATCTGGAAGCCGCCATCCCCCGAGATCGCCCAGACCGGCTCATCCGGCCGGGCGAAGTGCACGCCCATCGCCGCCGGCACCGCGAACCCCATCGTCCCGAGCCCCCCGGAGGTGATGTGGCTGTTCGGCCGCTGGTAGGGGAACAGCTTGGCGACCCACATCTGATGCTGCCCCACGTCGGACACGATGGTGCAGCGACCATCAGTGGCGTCATTGATCCCGGTCAGGATTCGCTCGGGCGACATCTCGCCACGGTAGCTCTCATGCCGCGCTCGCGAAAAGGCGTGGATCTCCTCCCGCCAGGCGTCGCAGTTGCCTGACGCGACAGCCTCGATGAGCCGGAGCGCGATCTCCCGGGCATCGCCCACGATGCCGACCGCCGCCGGGACGTTCTTCCCGATCTCGGACGGGTCGAGGTCGACATGGATGATCCGGGCCTGGGGCGCGAACCCCGCGGTGTTGCCGGTGACCCGATCATCAAAGCGCAGCCCGATGGCGAGGATGACATCGGCGTGCTGGATCGCGCGATTCACATGAACTTCCCCGTGCATCCCGGGCATGCCCAGGTGCAGCGGATGAGCTTCGGGAAAGCAGCTGATGCCGAGCAGGGTCGTGACGACGGGAATCCCGGTCTTCTCGGCCAGGGCCCGCACTTCGTCGTAGGCGCCGCTGAGGATCACGCCGTGCCCCACCATGAGCAGCGGGCGACGGGCGACGCCGAGGAGCCGGGCCGCGGCCTGGATGGCATCATCCTGACGGAGCCGGGGTGCGGCGGCGAGTTCCGGACCAGTCCGGCTCCGCCGATCGGGCCCGGCGTGACCCTCCCATTCGATCTTCTGGTTCTGCACGTCCTTGGGCACATCGACCAGCACCGGCCCCGGACGCCCCTCGGTCGCGATGTAGAACGCCTCGCGGACCGTGTCGGCCAGTTCGGTGATGTCCTGGACGAGTACGCTGTGCTTCGTGATCGGGAGCGTGATGCCGATGACGTCTGTTTCCTGGAACGCCTCCCGGCCGATCATCGCGCGGTTGACCTGACCGGTGATCGCGACGAGCGGCGAGCTGTCCATCTGGGCCGTCGCGATCCCGGTGATCAGGTTGGTCGCGCCCGGGCCGGAGGTCGCCACGCAGACGCCAGGCCGGCCCGACGCCCGGGCGTAGCCGTCCGCGGCGTGCGCGGCCGCCTGCTCGTGCCGAACGAGCACATGCCGCAGTGCCGGGAACTCCGGCAGTGCGTGGTACAGCGGCATGATGGCGCCGCCGGGATAGCCGAACAGCACGTCTACCCCCTGCTCTTCGAGCAGGCGGCACAACAACTGGGCCCCGGAGATCGGCTCGCTCATCGCGCCTTGTCCGTAGTGGTTCCGGCCACCCGCGGCATCAGACGCCCCACAGCTGCACCGCGTCATGTGCTTCCGCTTCGAGGCGCTCCGCGTGCCGCTCCTTGTTGAGCGCGTGCACCAGGGCGCGGGCGCTGGCCTCGACGATGTCGGTAGACGCGCCCTGCCCGGAGAGCGACTTGCCGCCGATGCGACACTGCAGGAACACCTGTCCCACCGAATCGCGGCCGGGCGTCACCGAGCGGAGCGAAAGATTCGTCACTTCCACGGGCCGGCCGAGAATTTCGCTGATCGCCGCGAAAGCCGCCGCGATGGGCCCATCCCCGCTGCCGGTGGCGGAACGATCCCCCACCCACGGGCCGGCCATCTGCACGGTGGCATCCGCCGGAATGCTGCCGCAGGTCACCTTCAGCAGGTGAATCTGGTAGGCCTCCGGGGCATCATGGAAACTCTCGTGCATGAGGGCCAGCAGGTCTTCATCGAGGATTTCGCGCTTGCGATCGGCAAGCGTGCTGAACTCCTTGTACAGCTGGGCCAGCTTCTCCTCGGTCAGTTCGTAGCCCAGCTCCTTGAACCGGCGCTCCAGCGCGTGCCGGCCCGAGTGCTTGCCGAGCACCAGCGTCGAGCGCGGGATGCCGACCTCTTCCGGCCGCATGATCTCGTAGGTCAGGACGTTCTGGATGACGCCATGCTGGTGGATTCCGGCCTCATGCGCGAAGGCGTTCCGGCCGACAATCGCCTTGTTCGGCTGGGG
>JANMYS010000083.1:0-11219 GCA_031382385.1 Gemmatimonadota bacterium | reverse complement strand
GCTTAGCCCCGCCCCTACGGCCCCAACCGCCCAATCGCCTAATCGCCTAATCGCCCAACCGCCCAATCGCCTAATCGCCCAATCGCCCAACCGCCCAATCGCCTAATCGCCCCTGTCCCCCCATGCTCATCCCCGATCGCTGCTTCTGGCTCGAGGGGCTGCCCCCCGTCGCCACGGCGCCAGCCCCGCCGGCACGGGTGGATGTCGCCATCGCCGGCGGCGGCTACACCGGGCTCGCCGCGGCGCGCGCGCTCGCCGCTGGCGGCGCCTCGGTCGTGGTGCTGGAGCGGGACGCCATCGGCGGATTGGGTGCCAGCGGGCGCAACGGCGGCTTCGTGCTGCCGGGCTACAAGGTGGATCTGCCGGATATCGTGAGGACTCACGGGCTCGCCCTCGCCCGGACGCTGTTCGACGATTCGCTTGCGGCGGTCGCGTTCGTGGAGCGCACCGTCACGGAAGAGCGGATCGACTGCGACTGGTCCCGCTCCGGCCACGTCACCCTCGCCGCCAAGCCGGCCCACATGCGCGGCCTCGCCGCGTCGCGCGAACTGCTGCGGCGGGACTTCGGCTACCCCACCGAGTTGCTCAGTCTCACCGATCTCGCCGGCGAGCTCGGCTCGAAGCGCTATGCCGGCGGTTTGCTTGATCCCGCGGCTGGCGGGATTCACCCCGCCCGGTACCTTCACGGACTGGCGGCGGCTGCCACTCGGGCGGGCGCGCTGCTCGTGGCCGGTGTTGATGTGCAGCGCCTGGGCAAGGAATCTGGCAGCTTCCGGCTCGAGACATCGAAGGGGCCAGTCGACGCCGGGGATGTGCTGCTGGCGACGAACGGCTTCTCCCGCGGATTGCTGCCGTGGCTCACCCGCCGGGTCATCCCCATCGGCAGCTACCTGCTGGCGACGGCGCCACTCGACCCCGCCGTCGCGGGCCGGCTGGTGCCGCGTGGCAGGGTGCTGAGCGACACCAAGGACCTGCTGTACTACTTCCGCCTCTCCGCGGACAACCGGATGATCTTCGGCGGACGGGCGGCCTTCTCGCCGCAGCCGCTGGCCGACAACCTTGCGGCGCTGCGGCGCGGGATGCAGGATGTGTATCCGGAGCTGGCTGGTACACCTGTAGAGTACGGCTGGGGCGGGACGCTGGGGTTCACCCTGGACCAGCTGCCCCACACCGGTCGGCACGACGGCATCGCGTACGCGGTAGGTTACGGCGGTCATGGTGTGGCATACGCCACCTGGCTCGGCGATCGGGTCGGCCGGGCGATGCTCGGCCGTGCCCTGTGGCCCGCGCTCACAGGGCTCCCGTTCCGCGCGGTGCCGTTCTACGGCGGCTGGCCGTGGTTCCTCCCCCTCGCGGGGGCATATTACCGAATGAAGGACTTCCTCGCCTGACACGCGATGCCTGCGTCGCCCTAACCATCTGGAGATTGTGCCATGAACAAGCGGATCGAGACCGAACAGCTGGTGGAAGGGCTCGTGGCGGGCGGCGTGAGCCGGCGGGAGTTCGTCACCCGCGCAACGGCGCTGGGCTTGAGCCTCAGCACGATCAGCCTGGTGCTTACCGCCTGCGGCAAGAAGGATGCGCCGGCGCTGGCGGCGGGGGCGGACCTGCCGGAGATGGAGAAGGAGCTGAACATCTACAGCTGGTCGGACTATATCGCCGAGGACACCGTCCCGAACTTCGAGAAGGAGTTCGGCGTCAAGGTCACCTACGATACGTATGAGAGCAACGAGGAGATGGTCGCCAAGCTGCAGGCCGGCGCGTCGGGCTACGACATCGTCGTCCCGTCGAACTACATCGTCCCGGTGATGACGGCGCTCAATCTCGCCTTTCCGCTCAACAAGAAGTACATCCCCAATCTCGCCAATCTGGCGCCCACCTTCGCCGACCCGGTTTTCGATCCGGGCCTGGTGCACGCGGTGCCATACCAGTGGGGGACGACCGGTTTTGCCTACCGCACCGACAAGATCGCCACCCCGCCGGACAGCTGGGCCATTTTCCAGGATCCGAAGTACAAGGGGAAGATGACCCAGATGGATGACATGCGTGACGCGGTGGGCGCCTGGCTGCGCTTCAAGGGCCACTCGCTCAACTCGATCGACCCGGCGGAGCTTGCCGAAGCCAAGGCTGACGCGCTGATCGCCAAGAAGAACCTCAAGGCCTACATCTCGGCGCCGGTGAAGGGCCAGCTCATCTCCGGCGACGTCTGGGTGGCGCAGCTGTGGAATGGCGACACGACCCAGGCCAAAGCCGAGCAGCCGGCGCTGGGCTATGTCCTCCCCAAGGAGGGCTGCAACATCTGGACGGACTCGATGATGGTGACCACCGGGGCGAAGAACAAGCGGGCGGCGCATGAGTTCATCAACTACATCCTGCGGCCCGATGTCGGCGCGAGCGTCTCGAACTTCACCGGCTATGGCTCGCCCAATAGTGAAGCGCTGGCCAAGATGACGACGCCGATTCCCTATCCCACCGCCGAAGAATTCCAGCGGCTGGAGTACTACAAGGATCTCGGGGCCAACGGCCAGCTGTGGGACCAGATCTGGACGGAAATTAAGAGCTCGTAGGAGAAAGGCGATTGGTCGATTGGTCGATCGGGCGATTTGTGGATTCGTCGCCCAATCGCCCAATCGCCTAATCGCCCAATCGCCCAGTCACCTTGAAAGGAGCGCCGATTAATTGCGTCTGCCTGACACCGATGTCCTCGCCCTGAGCCGCCGCTATCTCGACCTGATCAGCGGTCGGGACATGTCTGGGGCCGAGAAGGAAGCCTTCATCACCGAGACGGTCGAAAGTTACGACCGGCACATCAATCGGGGCTTCCTCACCTATCGCAAGTCGGTCACCCAGGCCGGCCAGTTCGCCGCGCTGGAGTGGTCCGGCGAGGGGTCCATCCTCCGCGATCTGCTGGGCCGGGAGTATATCGACATGCTCGGCGGCTACGGCATCTTCAGCGCCGGCATCAACCACCCCAGGATCGTCAAGGCGGTACAGGACCAGATGGGGCGCATGGCGCTCAACAGTCAGGAATTGCTGGAGCCGTGGCGCGCCGGCCTCGCTCGCCTGCTCGCCGGCGTCACGCCCGGCGACCTGGGCTGCTGCTTCTTCATCAACAACGGCACCGACGCCATCGAAGGGGCAATCAAGCTGGCGCGGCTCTACACCAAGCGGAACACCTTCGTCTCCACCCTCGGCGGCTTCCACGGCAAGTCAATGGGCGCACTCTCGCTCATGGGAAAGGCGTCGTTCCGCATCCCGTTCCAGGGCGGGCTGCAGGACGTGCGCTTTGTGCCCTACGGCGACGCCGATGCGCTCGACCGCGAGATGTGTATTCTCGAGGCGGTGGGGATGTCGCCCGCGGCATTCGTGGTGGAACCGGTGCAGGGCGAGGCCGGTGGCGTGGTTCCGCCGCCCGACTACCTGCCGCGGGTCCGCGAGATCTGCACCCGCCATGGCACCCTGCTCGTCGCCGACGAGATCCAGACCGGCATGGGTCGCACCGGCAAGCTCTGGGGAGTGGATCATACCGACGTCGCTCCCGACATCATGTGCCTCGGCAAGTCGATCGGCGGCGGGGTCATGCCACTCTCGGCGTTCATCTCCACCCCGAAGATCTGGGAGGTGATGATCCCCAATCCGATCATCCACTCCACCACCTTCGGCGGCAATCCGATCGCCTGCGCCGCCGGCATCGCGGCGATCACGGTGACGCTGGAGGAAGACCTGCCCGGTCAGGCGGCGATGAAGGGGGAGTTTCTGCTCAAGGAGATCGGCGCGCTGGTGAAGCGCTATCCCCAGGTACTGACCGATGTGCACGGCCTGGGCCTGCTGATCGGGATGGAGTTTCCCACCGATGAGATCGGCTATGCTTGTGCGGCGGGGCTGTTCAAGCGCGGAGTGCTGGTGGCGGGAACGTATTCCAAGGCGCGCACCATCCGGATCGAGCCGCCGCTCGGCATTCCGATGGAACTGCTCAAGGAAACGCTGAATCGGCTGGAGGACACGGTGAAGGAGATCGCGACGGGGATGTAGCGGGCGGACGGTCGGACGGTCAGATTGTCGGACGGTCGAAAAGCAGAACGGGAGGATCCTTGCGGATTTCTCCCGTTCGCCATTCATCCCTGACCGTCCGACCGTCGTCTACTACTCCTCCGCTGCGCTGCCCCCGGTATGCGACCAGCTGATGGTCACGCCGCCCCATACCTTGAACTTGGTGTCCAGCGTCGCGACAGTGCTCGCGCTGTGGTAATGCGTCGCGTCATCGAAGCCGAAGATGCCGTGCACCGAAGGCGTGATGGTGAGCGGGCCCGCCGACAGCCCGAGGCCGGCAGAGAGGTCCAAATGGGTCAGGCCGCTATTCGCGAAGTTCGCCAACTCACCAGCCTTGGCTTCCTGCCCGCCGGTCCAGCCCAACAGTGCGCCGAGATTGAGCGTCGACGCGCCGAGGGGAATCCCGTGTGTCACGCTACCCTCGACGTACAGACCCTTGATCTTGTCGACGTCGTAATACGCTGAGACCTTCGGGTTCAATGGGGCACTCAGCGCGGCCTTGCCGTAGACTTCGATGGTGTTGAAGTCGCTGTTGAAGCCGCCGGAACTCTTCGGGTTGGGGAAGATGTAACCGGTGACGCCCGCGGTGAGGGTCGCCGGGCCCGCCGGGACGCCGATCTCACCCCACCAGTCGAACTCCGCCACGTTGAAGGCGGACGAGCCGCCCGACTCCGAGATGTCGTCCGTGCCATCGTACTTGCCGATGTCGATGTTGGCCCAGCCGCCGGCGGTCACCGAGGCCTTCCCCAGCGGGATGGTCACGTAGGCGTCGGGCTGCAGCACCGGCTTGTTGGTGTAGGTGATGCCGCGCCAGACGTAGCTGCTGAACAGCCCGGCGTCCAGGCCGATGGTCGCCTGTGCCGCCGCGGGCGATGCCGCGACGAGTGCGGCGAGGGCTCCGCCCAAAACGATTGCACGCTTCATACGTTCTCCGGAAAGAAGTGAACTGCTGCGGGAGCACCACGAATTGTTCGAGGACAAAAATTGATCGGCCTGCTCGTCGGATGAAGGAGCGGGCCGATCGCGTGCCGCCACTCCAGCACCGCTACCGCTCCGCCCCAGCCCGGTTGGAATTATTCGGACGGGCGCGACAGCCAGGAATCATGTTCATGGAGTTGAGGTGCGAGCCAAAACGGCCCCTCATAACAGGTATATACGCCCCGGGAAAACCTCTGTCAAGCAATCGCGCTGGGGATATCTTGTCTGTCACCATGTCCGGCCTCTCGCCCGATCCGGGCGCCAGCTTCACCGCGCTCCTCACCCATCTGGTCCATCTGCTCCGCACGGCGCCGGAGCAGGAGGACGCCGTGCGCGACACCGTGGCGATGCTCGTGGCCCGCGTGGCCCGCCAGCCGGCGGCGATCGAGGCCGGTATCGAGAACAGCTGGGCCAACGACGGCGATCCGCTGAAGGAACGGCTGCAGCTGCGCCAGGTGGACGACATCCAGGTCGCGGCCGGTGCGACCGCCGTCGAACTGCTCACCGTGCTGCGCGCCCTGGCCGATGACACCGCGCCGATCCCGAGCACCGCAAAGGTCCGGGTGAAGCTGCTGCCCGACCCGTTGCCCATTCAGTTCTCCGGTCCGCGGGACTCGATGCCCGATGCGACGGCTGGCACGCTGCTGCCCAGGGCCCGACAGGGCGATCAGCTCGCCAGCACCGTCGAAGGCATCCTGCGGGAGCTCGACAAGGCGATCCGGCGGGGACAGTGGCACGCCACGCTGCACAATGCGCAAGCCGCCCAGCGCCTCATTCCCGCCCTGTCGGAGGAGACCCGCCGCACCTTCGCTCTGTCACTGCGGCGCATGCTGGCTCGGCCTGTCCTGCAGGCCCTCATCGAGCAGGCTTATCGCGTCCCCGAGGAGCGGGCCCGCACCGCCGAGGTACTGCGCGGGGGTGGGATGGCGGCGGCGGAACTGATGCTGGAGATCCTGCGCACCAGCGATACCATCGGGCCGCGCGAGTTCCTGGTCGACGCGCTCGCCGGAATGCCGGAGGCGTTCCAGGTCATGGCGCCGCTGCTGCAGAGCCGCCGGCCCGTCGAGGTGCGGCTGGGCGCCACGCTGCTGGGCCGACTCGGACTCCCCGAAGCGGTGCCGTCGCTGACGCCGCGGGTGCAGGACCCTGATGCCGAGGTGCGGCATGCGGTGATCGATGCGCTCGGTCACTATCGCGACAAGGGAGTGATCGAGCCGCTGCGTCAGGCGCTGGCCCACCCCTCGCCGGCGACCCGGGGCCACGCCGCGCGCGCACTCTCGAAGCGCGGCTCCGGGGCAATTGCGATGCCGCTGCTCGCGGCGCTGGAAGTGGAGAAAGATCCCGCCGCGTGGGATGAACTGCTCCATGCCCTCGCGGCCATTGACGCTCCTGAGGCAACTCAGGCGCTGGTGCGCATCGCGCTCACACGGAAGGCGCTGCTCTCCTTCGGGGGGGCGCATGTCCGGAAGCAGGTGACGGTGGTGCGGGCACTGGCCGAGGCGGGAACGGCGGCGTCACGTCAGGCGCTGGCGCGGATCGCAGCGGAGGGTGAGGGCGAGGTGCAGCGGGCGGCACAGGCGGCGCTGGGAGATCCTCCCCCCACAGCGTAGCGTCTCCGGGCGGACCGTCTGACCGTCTGACCGTCTGACCGTCCGACCGTCTGTCCCCCTACCGCCGCGTCACCACCAGGCTCTCCACATGCACCGACAGATTGTGGTTGAGCCTGAGCCCCGCGATGCCGTCGGCGTCCACGCTCGCCGCGGGGGCACTCCACACCTCCTGCCCGTTCACCAGGAAGCGCGCCTTCCCCTGCGCCACCGACACGAGGAGGAGGTTGGCCACCGGTCCGGTCGGCGTCTCCTTCAGGATGGCGGGGTGTGCAGTCCAGCCCGTCCTCAGGTCGGTCGTCGCGGCCCCGCTCCGGCGCTTCACCTTCCAGGTGCCGTCGCCCCGCAGCAGGAAATAGGTGTAGCGCTGTCCCGCCCCGCCCAGGTCCTTCCCGCCAACGAAGATGCCATAGGCCTCCTGGTGGCCTGGCCCCTCGGGGAAGAGGTGCAGCTTGGCGGAGACGTCGTAGCTCCCGGACGCCAGGTCCGTCGCGCGGTACATGATCCCCGACGCGGCGGTCGTCATGTGCCAGCCGGGTGGCATCACCTCGATCTTCACCTCGGGAAGGGTGCCGCCTTCGTCGGGCCGCACCTGCCAGCCCGCGGGGAAGACGCCACCCCCTTCGATCTTCGTGGCGGGCGCATGGTCATGCCCCTGCTGGGCGACAGCGACGGCGGGAAGGAGGAGCGAAACGGCCAGCGGAACGAGGATTCGCATGGGCAAGCGGGTCGGGTTCAGGGTCAGTTGAACTGGAAGGGGGAGTGAGCTAACGTACGGGGCAGACAGGCCCCAGTTTCCAACCGGAAGGCATCATGCAGACCTTTGGACGTATCCTTGCCGGCATCGGCGCCGGCGGCATCCTCGCCGCCCTCACCTTTGTCTCGCTGCTCATCGGCGTCGTGGTGCACGGCATGATCATTCTCATTGCCGGCAAGCCGATCGACGATTTCTTCCGCAAGAAGGGCGAGCAGCCGTTCGTGCCCGGGTCGATCAAGTAATCGGGGGTTCCGGCGCGCCCTCGCCCTCGTGAGCGTCGGCCGGGGGGAGCGAGGCCTTCCGGAGCGCCATGTCGTAGTTCATCCGCACCGTCGCCATGTTCTCCCGCAGACCCCGTACCTTCACCTGCAGTCCGCCGCCGCGTCGCCCCGTCGATGCCATCTGCCCCGCGGCATCCGCCAGACCGTTCATCTTGAGCTGTGAGGCGTAGGCTTTCATCTCGTCCAGCAGCCGTACCATCCCCCGCACGACCGCTTCATCCGCATGGTCCCCGGCCATCTGCTCGATCACCGACTGGATCCGCTGGATCCTGGGCGGGAGCAGGGAGAGCATGGCAAGCTGGGACTGCTGCTGCACCGACAGTTTGATGGCCATGCAGGGAATGTACAGGGTAGGACGGGCCTCCGCGCCCGGCGGGGATGGGTCGGTCAGGCCTCCGCGCCCGGCGGGGATGGGTCGGTCGGGCCTCCGCGCCCGATGAAGCTGGGTAGGTCGGGCCTCCACGCCCGAACGGGTCGTGCGGGATCTTCCCCCTCCCCGGCTTGGGGAGTAGCTTCACCCCCGCTGAAACCCCGGCAATCGGATTCCGTCTGGTTTCGTTCTCACGACATCGTCCGGCGCAGTTCCGCCACGCCCCTGGGAGGGCGCGACCGGCGACTGCTGTCCTCTACCGCTGATGGCCCGATGAAAATCTCCGATGTTTCCATCAAGCGGCCGGTCCTGGCGAGCATGTTGAGCCTCGCCCTGATCCTCTTCGGCGTCATCGGGTATCTGAATCTTCCCGTCCGGGACTATCCCGACGTCGATCCCCCGATCATCTCCGTCACCACAGTCCTTCCCGGCGCCGATCCGCAGGTGGTGGAATCGGCGGTCACCGACATCCTTGAAGAAGAGCTCAGCACCGTCGCCGGCCTCCGGACACTGACCAGCGCCAGCTCCGAGCAGGTCAGCACCATCACCCTCGAGTTCACCCTCGACCGCAACGTGGACGTCGCCAGTCAGGACGTCCGCGACAAGGTTTCCCGGGTGCGCGGGCGGCTGCCGCGCGACATCGAGGAACCGGTCGTGGCCAAGCAGGAGGCGGACGCCCAGCCGTTCTTCTGGCTGGCCCTCTCCGGGGCCAATTACGATCTCCTCAAGCTCTCCGACATCGCCGACCGGCAGGTCAAGGCGCGGTTGCAGAGCCTGGCGGGGGTGGGCAGCGCGCAGATCTTCGGTGAACGGCGCCAGTCGATGCGGGTCTGGCTGTCCGCCCCGGAACTCGCCGCGCGCGGGCTGACGGTGCAGGACGTCGAAACCGCCATCGGCAATCGCAATGTCGAGGTCCCGGCGGGCCGGATCGAATCCGACCGGCGCGAGTTCTCGGTGCGCTCCCTCGGCGAGCTCAAGACCGCCGGCGAATTCGAGGACCTGGTGGTGCGGAGCAGCAGCGGCCAGACCGTCCGGCTGCGCGACCTCGGCCGCGTCGAACTCGCAGCGGAAGACGAGCGCAGCAATCTGCGGTTCAACGGGGTCAGCGCCGTCGCAATCGGTGTGGTGCGCCAGTCCAAGGCCAACCTGATCCAGGTCGCCGAGGAGATCCGCAACGAGCTGCCGGCGATCCAGGCGGCGCTGCCGCCCGGCGTCGAGATCGCGATCGGCTTCGACGGCTCGGAGTTCGTGACCCGATCCATCCGGGAGGCGCAGGATACCCTGATTCTCGCCGCCGTCCTGGTGGTGATCATCATCTTCATCTTCCTGCGGAACCTGCGGGCGACCGTCATCCCCGGGCTCGCCATTCCGACGTCCATCATCGCGACCTTTGCGATCATGTACTTCCTTGGCTTTTCCATCAACAACCTGACGCTGCTCGCGCTCACGCTCGCCATCGGCATCGTGGTGGATGACGCGATCATCGTGCTGGAGAATGCCTACCGCCATCAGGAAGAGCTGGGCGAATCACCGGAGGTGGCGGCGACCAACGGTACCCGTGAGATCGCCTTTGCCGTCATCGCGACGACCATCTCGCTGGTGGCGGTCTTCACCCCGCTCGCCTTCCTGCAGGGCAACACCGGCCGGCTGTTCAACGAGTTCGGCATTGCGGTGGCCGGTGCCGTGATCGTCTCCGGCTTCGTCGCCCTCACCCTGACGCCGATGCTCTGCGGCCGCATCCTCCAGGTGCCGAAGAGCCACGGTCCGGCCTACCAGGCGCTGGAGCGGGGGTTCACCGCCATCACCCGCGGCTACGCCCGCTCGCTCGGCTGGGCCCTGCGCCGCCGCGCGGCGGTGATCGGCAGCGCGCTGCTCTCGGTCGCGCTCGCCGTCGTGATCTTCCTCAACCTCAAGCGCGAGTTCATCCCGTCCGACGACCAGGGCTGGTTCCTCACCTTCATCATCGGCCCCGAGGGTTCGTCGGTGGCGTTTACCGACGGCTATCAGCGCCGGATCGAATCGTTGATCGAAGCGACGCCGGAGGTAGAGAGTTACTTCAGCGTGGTGAACTTCGGCACCGGTCCCAACAGCGGGATCATTTTCACCAAGCTCAAGGATTACGCCGAGCGGACCCGGAGCGCCGAGGAGATCATCGGTTCACTCCAGCCGCAGTTCTTCGGGGTTCCGGGGCTGTTCGCCTTTGCCTCCAATCCACCGGCGTTCGGCGGCTTCGGCAAGCCAGTGCAGTTCGTGGTGCAGAACCCCGATTTCGCGGTGCTCGGCGCAACGATGGACAGCTTCGTGACCCGCGCCCGGCAGATCCCCGGGCTGCAGAACGTCGATACCGACCTGCGGGTCAACAAGCCGCAGCTCACCATTCACTTCGACCGCAACCGCGCCGAGGACCTCGGTGTGCCGGTCGGCAATATCGCCGGCACGCTCCAGAGTCTGCTCGGCGGCCGCAAGGTCAGCACCTATACCCACGACAACAAGCTCTACAACGTCATTGTCCAGCTCGACCCGCGTGAGCGCGCGACCCCGTCGGATGTCTCCGGCCTGTATGTGCGCGGCAGGAACGATCAGCTGGTGCAGCTCGACGCGGTGACCCGGGTCGAGGAGGGCATCAGCCCCCGCCAGCTCAATCACTTCAACCGGATCGCCGCGTATACCCTGGACGCAAGCCTGGCCCCCGGCTTCACCCTCGGCGAGGCGCTCGATTCGCTCAATGCGCTCGCGAAAGAGGTGCTCCCGGCCGGCAGTACCACCGCGCTGTCGGGCGAGTCGCGCGAGCTCGAGGAGAGCGGTGGTTCGCTCTACTTTGCCTTCGGCCTGGCGCTGGTGGTCGTGTTCATGGTGCTCGCTTCGCAGTTCGAGTCGCTGGTGCACCCCTTCACCGTCCTGCTCGCAGTGCCGCTGGCGGTCACCGGCGCGCTCGCGGTGCTGTGGATCGCCGGTTCGACGCTCAATCTCTACAGTCAGATCGGAATGATCCTGCTCATCGGGCTGGTCACGAAGAACTCGATCCTGCTGGTCGAGTATGCCAACCAGCTGCAGGAGAAGGGCCGGTCGGCGGCGGACGCGATGCTCGAGGCCGGCCGCATCCGGCTCCGCCCCATCCTGATGACCTCGGTCTCGACCATCACCAGTGCGGTGCCGATCGCCCTCGGCCTCGGCGC
>JANMYS010000072.1:0-2202 GCA_031382385.1 Gemmatimonadota bacterium | reverse complement strand
TGACGCTGTCGACATAGGCCGCAGCGCTGCCACGCGGATCGGTGAAGCTGATGATCAAGCCCTCATGTACGTCGCGCCCCTCGTTCCGCAGCGTGATCCGCACCAGCCCCGCCGGGACGGAAGCAGGCATCTCGTAACCGTACTCGTGCGATACCAGCGCCAGCGCGGGCGGCGGCGCTGCCTGGCAGGCTGCGAGCCCAAGGAGAGGGAGGAGAGCGGAGAGTCGCGAGAACGAGAAGGCCATTGGTGATCGCCTTGTTTTCAGGGAAGCGGCACGATCATGTGGGCGCAGGGCGGAGCGGAGCTCCGCCCCTACCCGACATCCCACCGCCTAATCGCCCAATCGCCTAATCGCCCAACCGCCCAACCGCCTACTCGACCATCGCTTCCCGCCGCACCTGACTCAGGATGGCGTACCGGATGAGCCCGCTTCCCGGCGCGACCAGCCGCCAGTACCGCTTGAATTGCCGGAGCGTCGCCGGGTCGGCGCAGCGGATGCGGGTCTCGGTGGCCAGCTCGGAGCCACCCGGTGCTGCGGTGATCTCGAAGTTCCACGCTGCCTGGGCCAGTCCGACGGGTAGTGTCTCGCGGAATTGCTCCGGCGGAACTGGCACCACTTCCGGGGCCAGCTTCCAGAAGCGGCCGGTAATCCCGAGGACTATCTCCTGCGGCGGTGTTGCCGCGAGGAAGATGAAATCGGAGTGCGCCAGATCGGTCAGTGACGCGCGAGATGCCCGGGGCGGGTGGACCAGCTTCTGCCAGGCGGATCGGGGCGAGCGGAGCAGAGTGGGGAGGAGCCGAACGCCCATCAGTCCGCGCACTGCCCAGGAGCGGCTGAAGTCGGTCGCGAGGAGCGCGGCGTAGACTCGCGCCGGCGGTGCGCCGATGCGCATGGCATAGCGCGCACGGACATCGGGGGCAGGCATCCAGGAGTCGAGCAGCGTCATGGCGCGATCACCAGTCTCATCGTGTACCGTATCGGTGAGCCTGACACTCGCGCATCAGGGCTTGGCACGGCGCCGGTCCGGCGCCCTGGCCTTGTCGACACTCACATTCTTTGCCAGCGTCTTGAATCGCACGCCACTTGATTGTACGACCGTAATCGAGACATGGCCGGTCTTCCCGGTCTTGATATCCCGGACGGTGCCGGCTTTGCCCTTGTGGGTACCGCCGATGACAGTGCAGTGATCGCCGTCTCTGAGCTGGTTTGAGGACTTCACCGTCATGACCGCACTCTCCATCGTGTAAGGGACATCGCGCGGCGCCTGATTGCGCAGGAGTACACGCGGCGTCGGCCGATCGCGTCGTTGTGCCGCGAGGATGGGCTGACCCCGCATCCGGTGCCCGCGGATCGTGCGAGCCGCGATCGTTGAATGGGTAGGTCGGGCCACCGTGCCCGACCCCTATCAGTGCCTGCGCCTGTCAGATGGAGCGGTGGAAGCGCTCGAGCGCCAGGAGGGCATCCGATGTCATGCGGCATCTCGCCCCCATGGCCGTGGACATCGACTGCACGCAGTTGCTGCCGGGCGGCCACCACTTGAGATGTCAGTCGATTCACAACTGCTCGCGATGCGCAGACTCGAAGAATACCGGCTGCCCTACCGCGAGGCGTCCGCGTCGGGCGACGCTGCCGTAGACCCCGGCCTTGTTGTCTCTCACCCGGACAATCGCCTTGAGCATTTCGGCGGCGGGGCGCGCCGAGTCAGGGTCGAAGTTCACCATGGAGCAGCGCTCGTCGCGATTGGTGACGAATATGGCGGCGGCCTCCCTGGGTTCTCCGAACGACAGGACGCCCCCCACCCACTCATCCTCCTCGAACGGCACTGATCGCGCTGATGCAATCAGGATGTTCGGTCGGAATCTACGGACGTCGGGGTGCTGCGCCGCGAGCCTGCAGGTTTCACCGACCGTGGTAGAGGCAATCAGCGAGACGCTCGCTTCGTCGAAGATGCCGCGGTTGAGGTGCACCATCTCGACCGGCGAGCCATGGCGGCGACCGACCTCCGTCGCCAGTTCCTGGCCGAAGATGGCCAGCTCCTCTCCTTCCGGCGTACGAACGTGGGTGGGGAGATTTCCGGCGACAGCAGGCTCTCGCCGCTGTGGCGCAAAGAGAATCAGCTCGGGAAGCCTGGTGGCGGTCAGCCAGGGGAAGCCGCCTCGATCGTCAGCCCGACGGAAGGCCAGGCGCCGGTCGCCGTCAAG
>JANMYS010000021.1:0-8396 GCA_031382385.1 Gemmatimonadota bacterium | reverse complement strand
ATGGGATTCATGAATCCCATCGATCCGCGCCTCCAACTTTCAGGCCCCATGGGCCCGCCCGCCGAGGTGACCGCTCATCGGCGGCCGTATGCACTGCATCGTGACTCTACCGAGGTGAACGGCCCCGCGCAAGCTCTCGAGCGCTCGTACCGCCAGACAGGCACCGTCAACTCCTACCGCCGCTCAGGAGACCAGTGCGATTGGCTCGGCGCGGAGCCGGTGAAACTGTGCCTGCACGGCGAGAGCGAGCAGCCGCTGCTCCTGTACCCCGCTTGCCAGGGCCACTGCCCTGAGCTCACGAGCGGACGTCACCTGGTTCAGCAGGTCGGAAGCGCTATGGATCCCGGATCGGGCAAGGCGTTCGACATCCCCCGCGCGGGTCTGGGCGAATTGATCGAGCCACGGCATGGCCGGTCTCCTCTCGAGGAAGCTGCGGTGTCGCCGGGCCCACCGGCTCCAGCGGGCGACTCTGCCGCCTCGAACACAACGCCTCCACCTGGCGGGAGTTCCCGATAGCCCTACCGGACCGGGCGGCCCTCCCCCTCGGGCCGGACCACGAGGACGGGGATCCGGGCCCCGCGCACCACCTTGTCGGCGACGCTGCCCATGACGAGTCGCTCGAAACCTCCCGCGCCATGGCTCGCAACCACCAGGAGGTCGATCCGCTGCGCGTCCGCCTGGGCGAGGACAGCCCCTGCAACCGTGGACCCCTCGACGGCGGCGCTGCTCACCTCAACCCCCTCGGCGACGAGCCGAGCCGTGATCGTGGCGAGATAGGCCGCGGCGCTCTCCCGCATGCGTTTCTCCGCATCGACCGTTGCGGGGATCACCATCAGGCCGGCCGGATCGGCGATCGGCACCGGTGGCTCGATCACCAGCAGCAGGACGATCTCCGCGCCGAATGCACCGGCCATGGCCTGCGCCGGCCCCAGCGCCTCCTCGGCGAAGGGAGACCCGTCCAGCGTCACCAGGATCCGACGGACCTGGGGCACCCCGGCCGTGGATTCGCCCGGGCGGACGAACAGGAGCGGCAGGTGCAGACGGCGCATCAGTTGATCGGCGATGCTGCCGAGCCAGAATCGGCTGACCGGCCCGCGCCCATGCGTGGTCAGCACGAGCAAGTCGGCGCCTGACGCCTCGGCCTGGTGCTGCAGCGCCTCGCCCACTCCGCCATTCAGCAACACCGAGGTCACCGGCACGTTCCAGCTCGCGCGGACTCGGTCGACCTGCGCGGTCAGGTAGGACTGTTCCCGGGCCCGCGCCTCCTCATCGAGCTGGGCCCCGATTTCCGGCATTTCGAGTGCGGTCGCCAGCGCCGGCGCCGGATGATGCACCAGCGCGAGCTGCATCATGGCCCCCGCCCGGCGGGCCGTTTCCGCCGCCCACGGGAGCGCCTGTTCCGCGAAGGGCGAGCCGTCGAGCGGAACCAGTATGGAGCGGAAGGGAGCTTGTGCCATACAGCCTCGTCAGGTGACGGAATCGTAGGGAAGGTGGCAGCTGGTTCGTGAAGGCCAATTGAAGGGCGGGCGAATAGAGCAGGAGAGAGCATTCAGGCCCGGAATCAGCGACTCCCGAGCCAGACCCCGAATCCCGCCGCCAGGAGGAGCCCGGTGAGAGCAGCGCCCGCGCTCCTACGAAAGCCGCCCGTCCCCACGACCAGCACCACGCCCAGCTTGAGCGTTGTGTTGGCGAGCACACCCACCCCCATCCCCAGCGCCGCGAGGGAAACCAGCTCTGGCTGGGCGGCCAACCGGCTGAGGGAGAGCGTGAGTGCGTCCATGTCGGTCAGGCCAAGCAGGGCCGACGATGCCAGCACACCGGTCCCGCCGAAACGCTCCCGCACCAGCCCCATGGCGGTGAGCACCGCCTGGAATCCCAGCACCATCAGGATGGCGGAGCGGAGCTGCAACGGCGTCTGCGCCACCGCCTCCTCTCGTGCCGGCCCGCTCGCGGGTGCGCGCCGAAGCCCAAGGAGGAAGATGAGCGCACCCAGCAGGAAGGAGGGGAGGAGCACAGGGAGGACGGTGGCCGTCAGGTGGGGTTCGAATGCGAGCGTGAGGACCACGAGGCGCACAATCAGCACCGTGCAGGCGCCAACGACACCCAGCGCGAGCGCCACTCCCTCCGTCGGTCGTTCACGACTCTGCCGGGCAAAGGTAAGACTGACGGCGGTCGAGGAGATCGCGCCGCCGAGCAACCCGGCCACGGCAGGACCGCGGCTGGCCCCGATGGCACGACGGGCAAGATAGCCGGCGAAGTTGAGCCCCGACACCAGCAGGACGAGGCTCCAGAGCTGCCGCGGACGCACCCCGCCCCAGGGGCCGTAGGGACCAACCGGGAGGATGGGCAAGAGTACGAGCGCCAGCACCGCGAACTGCAGCGCGGCGCGCACCTCGATCTCATCCAGCCGGTGAACGAAGCCCTGGATCGTGCTCTTCTCGCGGAGCGCCAGGACGATGACCGCGCCAACCCCGGCCGCAAGCTGCACCTGGCCAGTGCCGGCCAGGACGCCCAGCGCAAGCACGGCGAGCGCCGCGGCCTCCGTCGTTCCGTCGACCGCATCTACCCCGCCCCGGTTCGCGGCCACGGCGTACGCGGTCACCGTGAGCGCGGCGGCCCCGAGGAGCAGTGCAGTCGCAGGGAGGGCTGCGTTGAGTTCGAGCAGCAACCCCGCGATTCCGCCCACCAGCCCCAGCAGCAGAAAGGTCCGGGCTCCCGCGAAACGGGCCGATGGCCCGGTCGCGTGCCCCGACCATTCCCGCTCGATTCCCACCGCCAGCCCGACCAGCCCCGCGACCGCGAGGCGGGCGGCGGGTTCCAGTCCATCCACGACTGTCACAACCGCAGTCAGTGGTTGTGGTCGTGCGACGGCGCTGCCCGGGCGCTGTCGGGCGGACAGCCGGCCATCGACGAGTCCCCAGCGCCACGCATCATCATCTGCATATGCTCGGGATGCTTCATCTTCTCCCGCATCTCCCGGTGCATGTCCAGATGCTGCCCGACGAGGGCATCCAGCAGCTGCGCCATCGCGCGGGTCTTCTCGGCACCACTGGCCCGACCCATGACCAGACGCAGGCTGTCGAGCCGGTGGTCGAGGGAATCCATCCGCGCCATCATCCCCATCTCCATCTTGTTCTGCATGCCCATCATCCCGCCGTGCTGGCTTTCGCGCGACGCGCAGGGCGCCTGTTGCGCGCCCCCACGAGCGACGAACGCAAGAGTCAGGACCAGGGCCAGAAGTGCACGACGCATGGCGCCTCCAGAATCGGTCTAGGTCTCCGGCGCATCGAGCCGGAGTACAGCCTCAACTCGCCGCCGGGGGGTCGTCCGAACGTCGCGGCCAAAGCCCAGACGCAACACGATCTGCGGCGCGCCCTCCCGGCCGAGCAGGGTCCGCACCCGGTCCCGCAACTCGGGCACTTCGATCGGCTGATTGAGGTACGAGACCGCAATCCCATCCGCCTGCAGACTGAGGAGCGCCGCCCCCAGGGAGAGACCCGCGCGCAACCAGTCGCGGGGGGTATCCTGCTCGGTCCAGAGGACCGCGAGTGTGGGCGAGCCCAGCGCCAGCTGACGGTCCCGGGCGGCCCGCCCGTCGCCGATGTCGAACGTCCGGATCACCAGCGGGCCGACCGACGCGGCAATGTCGCCGAGTCCGTGAGCGTAGCCTGGCATGCCGTCCCGGGACGTACTGCGATTGGAATGGACCCACGACGCCAGCTCGCGGCGAAACTTGCGATCGGCCAATTGCCGCCGGTCTCCCTCGGCGATCAGCTCGGCCAGTGCGGCACGATCCGCTTCCCCGGTCAGTGTCTGGAGCCAGCTCCCGTCCTTCTCCGCGATGTTCCGGGCGCGGCCCACCAGCGGCTCAGGCACCGGATCGGATTCGAAGGGAAAACGGTTTGTGCGCCGAAGCGCGATGGCCTCGAACAGCTTGTGCGCCCGTCGGGAAGGCTGCACCACGCCAGTCAGACTCACCCGAGCGAGGAGATCGGGCACTGCGGGGTCGGGGAGGAGGGTGACCCTGGCGCCCTGTCCAAAATGGTTCAGCGCGACGCGGAGGAATCGGAGAACGACTCCGCAGGAGATGATCAGTTCCCGGTCTTCGGGGTCAACGACACGCAGCGCGCGTGACCGGTCCGCGAACAGTGCGAGCGACTCCCCCTCGAGTCGGAAGATCCACGGCTGGGAATTGTGGCTGGACGGGGCGAGCACGGCATGGCGCAGCGCCGCGACGAACCGGGACCGGCGAGTGCCCGTCAAGGGGAACTCGTCGCGGGCCTCGGCCCACGGATCAAGGGTGGCGTCACTCATGATCGAACGGTATCCGACCCCGACTGAGCAACCGCTGAGACCGCCATGATGAATCCCTTATCACGTTCTCGAATTGATTGAGGTGCACCGCGCGTCTCCCGTGCGTCGGATGACGACCAGGGGGCCGCGCAGGCGGGACACGATCAATAAGCAGAAGGTGCAGCCGAATCGCCAGTGACCCTTGGGCTGACTCCCGAGCCTCACGGCGACCGTTCTGGGAACTGGTGCAGCAACTTGAGGAAGGGGCGTATGCCGCCGGTGGCGGTGCTGGAGCTACAACGGGATGGTGAGTACGGCGCACAGTGCTTCATGAGTGAGCCGGCGTGAGACGCTTCCGGCCTCGACGATGCCGGCTGGCCCGCCGCGATGATAACCCACGATCACCACGTCAGCGCAGCTGTCGTCGATTTCGCGGGAGATTTCCTCCACGACCGGCCCCTGACGAATCACCAGGGCCTCCCCATGATCGACCGCCTGGCGACCGCGGGCAGCGCCCGGTGGATCGAGAGAGGCGCGCAGTTCACTGATAACCTGGGCCAGCCTGGCACTTCGACCGGTGGGCACGTGCGTCGCGGCACCGCTGTTCTCATGGGCGGGCTCAACGGTGACGGCCCGCAGCCGGCCACCGATTTCGCGGGTGAACTCCACCGCCGCGAGCAGGACCCCGAACCCCCGCTCGGTGCCATCGAGAGCCGCGATCACTCGCGTCAGGCTCGTTTGTCCCGCAGGAACAAAGAGACAGGGCAGTGGGCTGCGTCGCGCGACCGCGTCGGCGGTGTCACCGATGAGCAGTCGTTGCTGTTCTGTCCGGCGCTTGCGCCCCAGCAGGATCAGATCCGACCCGTGCTCCTCGGCAAAGCGGCAGATCTCAATCCCCGGCAAGCCGGCGACCACGGCGTAGTCCACCGGCGGGGGATCCGTCAGCTCCGCCAGCACCGACTGGGTCAGCTGGCGAAGCACCTCGAGCCCCCGCGCAGCGGCGGATTCAGCCCCATTCGCCTCGGTTACCGTCAGGACGGTGACGGCTCCCCCTGAGGCGCGCGCCAATCTCGCCGCAGCCAGAATTGCCGCTCGGCCTTCCGCGGAATCATCCGCGGCTGCCAGGATCTGTCGAAGGTGCATTGACTCACAGGGATGGATACGCATGCACCCTAGACAACGCCCCATGAAGGAGTAATGAAAACTGGGGGAATCATCGAACTCGCCACCATCCGCTCTGGGCGCTACACTTGTGACATGGACCAGCCGAGCCCCGTCCCGGACCGTCACTCGAGTGAAGGCACGCTTTCGGGGCGCCTCGAGCTGCTGGTCGCCGCTGGACAGACCCTGACCACCGAACTCTCACTGGATGTCGTGCTCCAGCGCATTGCCGACCTGTCGTCACAGATCATCGGCGCGCGCTACGCCGCCGTCGGGATGCTGGCGGCGGATGGACGGACGCTCCAGACGTTCACCACATCGGGGATTCCCGTCGAAGCGCGCGCCCGGATCGGTCCACTCCCGCAGGGCCACGGCATCCTGGGCCTGGTCATTCACAGGGGTCGGAGTGTCCGGATCCCCGATCTGACGACCCACCCGGAGCGGCACGGATTTCCCGCCAATCATCCGCCGATGCATTCATTCCTCGGCGTCCCGATCGTGAGCAAGCGCCGCATCCTGGGTGATCTCTACCTGACCGAAAAGCGCGGGGCGGCCGAGTTCAGCGATGAAGATGAGCACATCGCCTTCCTGCTCGCGGCCACCGCCGCGGCGGCCATCGAGAATGCCCGGCTGCACGAGGAGAGCGCGCGCCTGCTGCTGGAGGTGCAGCAGCTGCATCGATCCCGTGAGCGGTTTTTCGCCATGGTCAATCACGAACTGCGGAATGCGCTCGCCGGCGTCTATGGCTGGGCGGAAATGCTGGTGAGGAAGAAGGACCCGGCGACCGTGCCCCGTGCCGCATTCGAGGTGCTCGATTCCGCCGAGCACGCCGTCGGCCTGATCAATGACCTGCTCGACCTGAGCCGGCTGGATGAGGACCGGTTGCGGCCGGTCGTGCAGGAGATCGACTGCACCGGGATCATCCGGCATGCCATCAGTCGAGTCACCCCTGGGGCGGACGCGAAAGCGGTGCAGCTGATCCCGATCCTTCCGGACATCGCCCCGCTCTGCCAGACCGATCCGCATCGGGTCGAGCAGATCCTGATCAACCTGCTGACCAATGCGATCCGGCACACACCAGGGACGAGCACGGTGCGGGTCCGGTTGCTGACCCAGGACGATCAGATCCTCTTTCAGATTGAGGACGAGGGACCAGGGGTCACCGTCGATGACCACGAACGAATCTTCGACATCTACCAGACCAAGGCCGAGGACGGCAAAGGCACCGGGCTGGGCTTGCCACTCTCCCGCCGGCTCGCACGACTGCTCGGTGGTGAGCTCCGCTGTGTCCCTGGGGAGGCTCGAGGAGGACTCTTCATTCTGGAACTACCGGCCAGGAAAGAATAAGGTTTTCTTCACACTTGGTTCGCAAGCGGTTCATCCGCCAACGATAAGTTGATGCTCATGAAAATCCTCGTCGTGGAAGACGACCGGAAGGTCGCCGGGTTCATCGAGCAGGGCTTGAAGGAAGAGGGATACGTCGTGGACGTGGCGTCGGACGGAGAGGAAGCCGGCACGCTGGCCCATGTCTACGAGTACGACGTGATCCTCCTGGATGTCGTGCTGCCGCGGAAGAACGGATTCCAGGTGGCCATGGAGCTGCGGCGCGAGGGGCGCAACACTCCGATCATGATGCTCACCAGCCGGGATGCCACGGAAGATGTGGTCCGCGGACTGGATTCGGGCGCCGACGACTACCTCGCGAAGCCGTTCCGCTTCGACGAACTGCTCGCCCGGATCCGTGCCCTCGCCCGCCGTGGCGGGGCCGAGCGGATGGAGGTCCTGCGGTATGGTCCGCTGACGCTGGACCGCCTACGCCATGTGGTGCTGGCGAACGACCGGCCGCTCGACCTGACGCCACGGGAATTCCAGATCGTCGAGTTCTTCCTGCTGCACCCCGAGCAGGTGGTGCGGCGGACGACACTGCTGGAAAAGGTCTGGGACATGCACTTCGATCCCGAAAGCAACGTGGTGGATGTCCACGTGGGCAACGTCCGGCGCAAGCTGCAGAAGGCGTCGGGCGAGAATCTGATCCAGACCGTGCGTGGCGTCGGGTTCATCCTGCAGCGGGATCAGGCCGCTGAGCCTCTGGCGGCGGTGCCAAGCGGGCAGTGAGCTCGCTGCCCCGGGCCCCGGTGATGCGCGCCGTGGCCATCCCGATCACCACACTGCTGGTGATTCTCAGCGGCCTCGCCTTTCAGGCGGGGCCGCTTCATCTCTGGGGCACTCGACTCTGGCTGGTAGGGCTGGTCTGCCTCGGCGCTCCGGTCGTCTGGCAGACGGCGGCCGGCGCATTCCGCGGGCGGCTCGCCGCCGACCTCGTCGCCACGCTCGCCATCCTCACAGCGATCTTCCTCGAGCAGCCGCTGCCCGGTCTGGTCGTCGTGCTGATGCAGACCGGCGGCGAGGCCCTCGAACGTTTTGCGGCCGGCCGCGCCTCGCGGGCAGTGGCGGCGCTGGAGGCCGAGGCACCGCGGGTGGCGCACCGGCAGCGCGGGGACCGGATCGAGGACATCGCGGCCGACCTGGTGGCGGCGGACGACCACGTGGTGGTCCGACCCGGCGAGATGGTACCGTGCGACGGTGAGGTCATCGAAGGACGCTCCAGCGTTGATCACTCCAGGCTGACCGGAGAGCCGATGCCGCTGGCGGCGGCGCCGGGGACACCACTCCTGAGCGGCAGCCTGAATCTGGATGGCCCACTGGTAATTCGCGTCGTGCGCGTGGCACGGGAGAGCCAGTACGCCCGCATCGTCGACCTGGTCCGGACGGCGCAGCAGAGCAAGTCACCGCTGCAGCGCCTGGCCGACCGGTACGCCGTCATCTTTACACCGGTGACGCTGGCGGTGTGCATCGTCGCCTGGGCCCTCTCCCGCGACCCGCTCCGGGTGCTGTCGGTGCTGGTCGTGGCGACGCCCTGCCCGCTGATTCTCGCCGCTCCG
>JANMYS010000151.1:0-42918 GCA_031382385.1 Gemmatimonadota bacterium | reverse complement strand
GGCACTCGGCGCTCGGCCAAGTGCCGAGTGCGAGCGCCGAGTGCCGAGCTCAATTTTCCTGATCGTCGACGATTCGCGGAGTGACCAGGATGATCAGGTCTTTCCGGTTTTCGGTGTTCGACGTGAAGCTGAACAGGCTGCCCAGGAGCGGGAGGCTCGAGAGCAGAGGAATACCGGTCTTGGAACGGGTCACGGTGGTGACGGTCAAGCCGCCGATGACGGCGGTCTCGCCGTCGCCCACCAGAATTTCATTCTTGGTGTTCTGCTTGTCGATGATGAAGCCGAGGTCGGCCGCCGACAGGGTCTTCACCGCCGAGCGCTCGGTCTCGATCTGCAAGACGATTTGGCGGTTGTTGGTGACGTGCGGCGTCACGCGGAGCAGGATGCCGGTTTCCTTGAAGGACACCGTCGCCTTGGGTACGCTGTTGCCGGAGCCGCTGGAGGCAAAGTCGATGATTCGCACCGGTACATCTTCGCCCACCTTGATCACCGCTTCGCGGTTGTCGACCGTCGTGATCGAGGGCTCGGCCTGCACGTCCGCCAGGTCGACGCGCTGCAGCGCCTGGAGGAACGAGGTGAACCGGAACCCGCCGATGGCAGTGGACCAGACCAGGTCGAGGGCCGGCTGCGTGATCAGCCCCTCGGCGTTGGCCACCGCGGCGACGCCTTCGCCGGCGACCGAGACGAAGTTCTTGTCGTCAAACAGCTCGCCGGTCGTGGGGTCGACCCGCTGGACTACTTTGTTGAAGAACGGCCCCTCGCTGGACCCGATGTCATACTTGAGGCCGAGGGCCTCGACGTTGGTCCGGTCGACAAAGATGATCTTGGCCTGAATGGACACCTGAGGAGTGCGGACATCCAGGTTCTTCACGAAATCCTGCACCTCGTTCATCCGGGTGCGGGTCTCGGTCACGATCAGGGAGTTCGTGGTGGTGTCGCTGACGACGGCGCCGCGCTTGGTCAGGATCGACTTCACGCTCGGCAGCAGCTGGCTGGCGCTCGCGTAGTTGATCGGGATCATGCGGGTGATGGTCGGTTCGGTGGAGTCGAGCGCGGCCAGGGCAGCCGGCGTGTCCACCCGGATGATCCCGCCGGGCAGTTCCGTGGCCTGCAGTCCCTGGGTCGCCAGCACCGCCGCAAAGGCCTCGGTCCACGGCTGGTTCTTCACCTCGGCCGTCACTTCGCCCTTGATGTCCTTGCCCAGGATGATGGTACGGCCGGAGAACGCCGCAAAGCCCACCACCACGTCGGCGATCGTCGCCTTGTCCCAGGTCACGGTGATGCGAGGGGCCGGCGCGGCCATCGCGGTCGTCAGGACCGCCGGCTCGGCCGGTACGGCGACTTCGGGCTCGGGCGCGATGACGTTGCGCGCCGCCGCACGCGGCGGCAGCAGCTCGGAAGGAGCGGCGCTGGACCAGGCCAGGAAGCTCTGGTCGGAGCCAAACCGAATCCGCACCTCATCACCGGAACGCTCCAGGCTGTAGTCGGTGGCGGCATCGAGCTGGATGACCACCCGCACCACATCGGGGCGAAACTGGGAGAAGCGGACATCGCGGATCGCACCGCGCTGGAGGCCGTCATAGGCCGCACCGGAGCGCTGGAGCGTGGCACCGACAATATCGACCACGAGGCGGTCCGGCGAGCGCAGGACGAAGTCCCGGACGTCGGCGGCGCCGCGCAGGGCGATCACGAGTTCGGCGTGCCCGGGTGTGGGCAGCACGCTGACGGCCGTGACCTCGGCGCTGGGTCGGGTCTCATCCGCCCGAAGCGGCGCGGCGGTGACGAGGGCGATGACCCCGAGGCACGCCACGAGGCGTCGCACGGGCGCGGACATGAAATGACGGGTCATGGGGTTTCCTCCGGCTCCTTCTTGCGTAGCGACAGTGTCTCCTGGCGCTCGAATCCAATGTCCTCAACGGTGAACACCACGTCGGTCTGGCGGATCTGGGCCACTTTCAGGCGGCCGAGCCGGTCGCCAACGCGGAGTTTGTAGCGCTTCTGGTTGGCCTTGTCCCGCAGGACTGCGACACTGTTGCCGGCCCGGCGCAGATCGAGGTACACGCCGACCAGCAGGAGGTCGTTGAACTCCGGCCCCACCCGATCGGTGCTGATCAGCGACTGGAACGGATCGCGGGCGCCGCCGGCATAGGTGAAGGTCTCGCGCGAGACTTCGGTCTCCCGCGCCACCCGGATGGAATCGGCACGGATGCTGTCGGCCTTGGCGCGGACCAGCGAATCTTCCCGCTGCTTCACCGCCACCTGCTTCAGCGAGTCGGTGCGAGCCTTCTCGCGCACCAGCCGGAGCGAATCCGTCCGCATCACCTGCTGCTGCTGCGGGGTGAGCACGGGCTTGGCGGCGGTGGACGGCGCGGGAACCGGTACCTGCACCTTGGCGCTGTCCTTCTTCGCGACCATCGCTTTCGTAGTGTCCTTCGCCGGCGGGGCCACGACCATCTTCTTCGTGGTGTCAGGCTTGGCACCGGTGGCCGTCGGCTTCGTGGTACTGTCCTTCGTGGCGACCGGTATCGGGGCCGCCGGCGGCTTGCCGCAGGCAGTGAGGACTTCGGGCTGGATCAGTCCGGCCGGCGCGCTCGCCAGCCGCTTCTTTCCAGCCGCAGTCTTCCGCACCACCGCGAGGACGGAATCACTGCAGGTGGTGAACCGCACCCGGGCCACCGAGTCCTTCACGGCGACCTGGTGCAGGCTGTCCCGGCGGGCGCGGAGCGCCGCCATATCCACCGCGGGGACCTCGGTCTTCTTGCCGCCACAGGCCGCCAGGCTCACCAGCGTGGTGGCCACGAGCAGTCGGCGCATTGCGTCAGGTGCCACTGGTCGGGCCCTCCCCAGCCGGCGTCTTCACGAACGTGCGGACCTGGAAGCGGGCCTCGAGCAGCGCACCGGTGCTGTCTCCCAACGCCTTCGCCCTGGTCATGTCTGCGACACTCAGATTGAGGTCAACCGGCACGATGATGCGCTGCAGGCTGGCGACATCCGACAGGAATTCGCCCAGCTGGTCGTAGCGGCCGATGACCGAGTACTGGTACTTGTAGGTCTGGAAGGGCGCCGGCCCCGGCTCGGGAGGCAGCGGCTGGAAGTTCGCCACCTGCACCCCACGGATCTTGGCGCGAGTGGAGATCTCGTCCATCAGGTTGGCGACCTCATTGCGATCCGGCACCAGGCGGCGCATCAGCTCGAGGCTCACCCGGTAGCCCTCCAGCTTGCGGCGCAGGTCGTCGACCGTGCCCGATGCCAGCAGCCGCTTGGCGCTGTCGGTCAGGGTCGTGAGCGAGTCGATCGACTTCTGCCGCGCAACGATGCTGTCTCTGGTCTGGCTCACGCCCCGCAGGCCGACCGTGTCGAGGCCGGTGCCGGTGTATCCGAGATATCCGATGGCTAGCGCCAGGCCGATCAGCAGCACGGGGACCTGCTTGTCCTCAGGAATCAGCGCCATGGATCACCTCACCGACTGGCTGATGGGGACCGTGCGGATGTACGCCGAATCCGCCTTGGCGAAGGAGGCCTGGATGGTGAACTGGGTCACCGGCCGCTCCTTCTCCACAATCGTTTTGGCCTCGAGCGGAGTCACGTTGTCGAGCCAGGGTGACGCCTCGAGCTGGCGCAGGAACCGGGTGTAGGCCTGCAGGTCCATCGTGCGGCCTTCCAGCTTGAAGACCATTGCCCGCGGAGCGACTTCGCCGGTATCCGTGACCACCGCCCGCTGCGCCACCGGCTGCCCGATCGTGGTGAGCCAGGTGTAGGGTGGCAGCGCCTTGGCGACTTCGTCGAGCACATGGGGCCAGATGTAGCGATCACCATCCACCCCGCGAATCGTGGCGATCTGGGCCTTGAGCGAATCCCCGATCAGCTCGGCGCGGCGCTTCTGCTTCAGCAGGTTGTCGAATCGCTTCTGTTCATCCCGGGCCGCTTCGAGCTTGGGGCCCAGGGCATTGTACTGCGCGTTGCTCGTCACGAACCCGTAGCCGAGAAAGACGGCCGTCCCGATGCACGCGGCGGCCGCGCCCACAAGGAAGGGGTCCTTGACCTTGGCCCCAAGCGTCTTGAACCGATCCAGCACCTGGCGGGTCCCGCCGCCAGGCGCCTTGCGCTTCTGGCCAGGACGCAGGTTGACGGTGATCATCATGAGTGGCGGTCTCCAGACATGGGGCTCACGCGGCGGCTCGGAGCGCCAGGCCGATCGGAAGCATCAGCAGCGGGGAGATCTCGTCCATGTTCATGGTCGAGAAGACACCTTCCGCCACACGCAGCCGGGCCAGCGGGTTCGCCAGTTCCACCGGCAGGCGCAGCCGGTCGGCCAGTACCTTGTTCAATCCGGGAATCCGGCCACCGCCGCCGGTGAGCCAGAGCCGCGAGATGCCGCTGGCGGAACGACTGGCCGACTGCAGGAACGCCGCTGCGCGCTCGATACCGACCGCCAGCTCCTCACCCCGGGTCTCGAGGAACGGATCCAGGATCTCATTGCGCTCGAAGCCCTGCAACAGCTGGTCGGCCTCTTCCGCCGACAGCCCGCGCTCCCGCTGAATATCCTCGCGGAACCGCCGGGTGCCGACCGGCAGGTCCCGGGTGAGCACCGGAATGCCGTCTTCCAGGATATTGATGTTGGTCATTTCATGGCCGATGTTGACCAGCCCGACCACTCCACGCATCTCGTCGGGATAGTTGACCTCGAACGCGTTGTGCAGCGCGAAGGCATCCACGTCGATCACGATCGGGGTCAGACCCGCCTCGGCCAGCAGCGCCACCTTGTTCTCGACCAGTTCCCGCTTGGCCGCGACCAGGAGCACCGTCATCTGCAGCCCCTCGCCCTCGGGATCCAGGATCTGGAAATCGAGCTCGACGTTTTCCATGTCGAACGGCACGTGCTGCTCGGCCTCCCAGCGGATCACTTCCCGCGCGTCGGCCTCCTTCATCCGGTCCATCTGGATCTTCTTGATGATGACGTCGCGCCCGCCGACGGCGATCACCACCTGCTTCGTCTTGACACCCGCCGAGGCGAGGAGACCCTTGATGGCATCCGCGACGATGCCAGGATCCATGATCTCGCCCTCGACGATCGCATCATCGACCACGCTGGTGTAGGCCACCTTGGAGAGGACCGGATCTCCGGCCCCATGGGTGATCACCACCAGCTTGATCAACCCTGATCCGATATCCAGGGCGACCGTAGTCTTTTTCCGGCTGAAGAGGCCCATAGGCGTCTGACCGCGCTGGAGCTAGGTAGCTGTAAATGGGAATGGAAGGCTATGCTACAGCCTGCCCCGACTTTTGTCAAGCTGTTAAGTTGCTTGAGGTGAAAACAACAAACCATTGGGAAGGTGCGACTTATCTACTTTCCCATCATACATTGCTTGAGGTCTGCCAGGTTCCGCTAATCATCTTAGCACACAGCGTACCGCAGTTTGACACCACTATCGGCCGCTAGGCGAACTTGCTTGAGCCTTGCCGCATTAAGTAATTGAAAACAAACAATTTAAAACGGAACAAGCCACGCGAAATTCGCGCAGCCCAAGAGCCCGATCTCCCGCAGGGACGGCAACAAAATGGCGGGCGACCCGTGTGGATCGCCCGCCATCGTGCAACCTCAGAGGCTTACCAGCAGCTGGGCGAGCCTTCCTGGATCACCGCGGCGTTCGGGCTGTTGGCCACCGGGCCGGTGTAGATGCCGCAGGTATTCGGAGTGCCCGTGACGGCCGGGTTCACCATCGTGGCCGTCCAGCCGGCGGCGTCCACGTAGGTCAGGGTCAGAGCGTTGCCAGTGCTCGGGGTGAAGGTCACCACGCCCGCGCCGCCGGTGCCGTTCGTCTGGGCTGCGCCCGCGCTGCCGGCGTAGTCGTTGTTATCCGAGAAGAACGCTTCCTGCGCGGTCACCAGGTTGCGCAGGTCCGACTTCATGGAGGCGACGATGGCCTTCTGCTTCGTGTTGGCGAACTTCGGGATCGCGATCGCCGCGAGAATGCCGATGATGACCACCACGATCAGAAGCTCGATGAGTGTAAAGCCCTTGCGATTCATGCTACCTCCAAGATGGGTGACTACTTGAACGATGGTCGGGGCCGACCGATGTGACTCTGGGAATTACTAAAGCAACGCATATGCCAAAAGTTGCAATACCACGTTAACTGCTTCACCAGTAACCGTTTAAGAGAAGATCGCTGACATTTTTTTGCGCTTTGCCACACACGACCATGCCGGAATCTGCGGCAAGATCAACTACTCCCGGCGATTTGCCGCCTCTATGGAGCCCGGAACCACTTCCGCGTCACCGGGAAAAACGGTCTGGCTGCGCCCCGGCCGGCTCGGCGAACGGCACAGGTTGACCGCTGGACTCGGCTGCTGCCCGCGAGCGTGACGCTGTCGGTCACGGCCACTGAACCTACCACCCGGACCTGGTCCCGTAGCGTGAGCGAGCCGCGTACCACGACGTCGCCGGTGAACTGAAACGTACCGCTGAGTACCAGCGAGCCCTGGCCGATCAGGAGCCCCTGACCCACCCCATCCTGGAGCTCAGTCCCCACCGCGGCAACGCTGATGGGAAGGTAGGAGCCACAGGCTTGGGCGGGTCCGGCGGGGTCACCCAGATTGCCTGGCGCGGTGGGATCACAGGTCCCGTTCACCCGAAGGGTTGGGCCAGCGCCGACAATGCGCCCGCTCAGCCGCTGGTCGGCGCGCGCGATCAGGCTGTCGAGCGGCACCGCACCGAGCCATTGCAGCCAACCGGCCCCGAGCGTGGTATCCACGCCGATCAGTGGCAAGCCCGACAGGCAGGGGGGCCCAGCGCAGCCCGCCGGATCGAGCAGACCCGCGGGACCGAGGATGACACTCGAGCCCGGAGCCGCCAGCGGGGGACAGAGACCGCCCCACCCCGCCACCCCCGCGTCGGCCCCATCCGCCACCGCGGTGGGTTGCACCGACACGATGCCACCGCCGACGATGCCCGCATCCTCTCGCAGGGTCGGGGCGGTTCGGACCACGAGCTGACCCGTTCGTTCCCGCGCGAGGAGCGTCCCCGCTCGCGAACGGTGTTCAACTGTCGACCCCACCAGGTAGAGTCCCTGCCCCAGTCGCTCGAGGGAATCGGCCACGGTCACGCCCGAAGGCGGGGGCGATCCGGGCAGTAGAGCCCGCCCACCGACGGTGAGTGTTTCTGCCAGCAGTGGGTCCCACTGGCCAACCTGCCGGCTCACGTCGCCTTCGGCAAGCAGAATCGCCTGGGTACGAGCTGCCTCGCTCCTGCCCCCCGTGAGTCGGAGGCGGGCGCCGGTGAGTGCCAGCGCCGAGAGAGCCCCGAACAGCACCACCAGCAGGAGCGCAAGGAAAACGGCATGGCCTCGCTTGTTCATGGATGGAGGTTTCCTGGAGTTAGGGTGACGGCGGTGCTCTCGTCCGGTGCCAGCCCCGCCCGGCCCCACCCCGACCAGGGGCCGCTCACACCGATCTCGATCTGTCGGGTGGCGGCAGCAGTGGTTGCGCTGCTTCCCGCGGAATCCCGCATGATGAAGCCGCTCCGCGCGAGCGTGAACGGGCCCGCGAGCGGCTGTATCAGTTCGCCGGCGCTGATGGAGCGGGCCCCGAGCCAGGTGGCGCCGGATGACCGGTAGAATCGGGCCTGCATGACCTCGAAGACCCGGGCGGGCACCCTAAGCGGGAGCCCGGCGAGCGAGACACGGGTCGTATCGATCAGCGTGACGAGCCTCAAGGCGGGACCGGAGCCGCAGGCACCGTTCTGTACGGCGACGATCGGCGCCGCCAGCCACCCCCCCGGCGATCCGAGGGAGGCATCGGCCCCCAGGTAAAGCAGGAGGCTGTCCCGCCCAGACTGCGGGAGACGAGCTCCGGCATAGCGACCGATCTCGAGCAGGACGGCCCCTGCGGTTACCTGGCAGGCGAGTCCCGTCCCCCGCTCCGCCCGGTACGAGAGTGACTCGGCCGCCTGCCGCACGAGATCGGAGCCGGTCGTGTCCCGGCCCAGGGAGGCGAGGTCGCTGCCAAGAAAACCGAGGGCGGTATCCAGCGCATTCTCCGCCCCAAGACGTGAGAGATGGGCGCGAACGGTTCGTTCAAAGGCGAGGGTGGCATGAAGCATCACGCCGCCGATCAGCCCGAACAGAATCAGTCCGACGAGGAGTTCGACCAGGGTGAAACCGCGCCGACCAGGGTTCAATGGCATGGGAGGAATGTGCTGGCGGTATCGGTGTGTTGTCCGCGGACGGTCGGATAGGTGACAACCAACTGAACACTCCGGCCACCCGCCGCCGCGGTGGCACTCGAGAAAAGGCGCAGTCCTGCCTGACCCAGCCGGAGACCGGGAGTCAGGGCAGCACAGGCCCCGCCTCCGCGGGCCAGATCCGCGGAAAGGCGGGCGGACTCCGCGAGGAGGAGCCGGGCTGCCCGGGCTGCGTGGCTTCCTTCGGCGGCAGTGCGGATGGCAAGTGCCACCGTCGCCGTGGTACTCAGCACCCCGACGGAAACGAGGATCAGGGCGACGAGGCAGTCGACAGTGGTGAAACCGGTCCGGTTGATTCGCATGGGTGCCGTCACGCTGGAGACGGTCGGCAAGGTGCAGCGGGGAGTGTGTGAGGCGAGTACCGGAATCCGACAGGAAAGGTGAGAAATCACGCGGCGTGAAAAGCAGAGCGGGGCGACGGTGTCCCGTCGCCCCGCTCCATTTGACCTGCCGCTCAGCTTACCAGCAGCTGGGCGAGCCTTCCTGGACCACCGCGGCGTTCGGGCTGTTGGCCACCGGGCCGGTATAGATGCCGCAGGTATTCGGGGTGCCCGTGACGGCCGGGTTCACCATCGTGGCCGTCCAGCCGGCGGCGTCCACGTAGGTCAGGGTCAGGGCGTTGCCCGTGCTCGGGGTGAAGGTCACCACGCCCGCACCGCCGGTGCCGTTCGTCTGGGTCGCGCCCGCGCTGCCGGCGTAGTCGTTGTTATCCGAGAAGAACGCTTCCTGCGCGGTCACCAGATTGCGCAGGTCCGACTTCATCGAGGCCACGATGGCCTTCTGCTTCGTGTTGGCAAACTTCGGGATCGCGATCGCCGCGAGAATGCCGATGATCACCACCACGATGAGCAGCTCGATCAGGGTAAAGCCCTTGCGATTCATCATACAGCCTCCACGGTCAGGGTGCGGCCATGGGGCCGCGCAGGTTTGGGTGTACCGCCGAACTCCGCCCACTGCAAAAGCAACCGTCGTACCAGTCCGCCGGGACAGCCCTAAGCTGTTGTAAAACATCTATTTGCCATATTGAGCAGAAATTCCACCACTTCAACGGCTGCCGGAAAATGCAAGGGCGAAGCCGGCAGAGATGCCCGCCCCGGCATTTCAGACCGGCGTTTCGGTCTCTTCATACCGGCTCAGCTTCCGGTACAGGGTCGAGGGATCGATCCCCAGCACCTCCGCCGCCCGGGTCTTGTTGCCACCCTCGGTCTGCAGCACGTACATGATGTACGCCCGCTCGATGACGTCGAGCGTCGGGTTGGCATAGCTCCGTTCCGCCACCAGCGGCTCCTTGCGCCGCTTGGTGATCCGCTCCGGCAGGGTGGCGGGCTCGATGGTGTCGCCCCGGGTCAGCACCCAGGCATGCTCCAGCGCGTTCTCCAGCTCACGGACGTTGCCGGGCCAGTCGTAGACCATCACCGCGTCCAGCGCCTCGGAGGAGAGCGCCTTGGGCTCCGCCCCATGATCTGAAGCCAGCCGCTGCATGAATGACTCGACCAGCAGCAGGATGTCCTCGCGCCGTTCGCGCAGCGGGGGCAGGTGAATGGTGATCACGTTCAGCCGGTAGTACAGGTCGGAGCGGAACCGGCCGCGACGGGCCTCCTCTTCCAGGTCCCGGTTGGTTGCCGCAAGAATGCGGACGTCGACCGGAATCGCTTCGGTGGCGCCGACCGGAATGGCCTCACGCTCCTGCAGCACCCGGAGCAGCTTCACCTGCAGCGGCGCCGGCATCTCGCCGACTTCGTCGAGAAAGAAGCTGCCGGTGCGCGCCGCGGCGAACAGTCCCTGCTTGTCCCGCACCGCCCCGGTGAACGATCCCTTCACGTGACCGAAGAGCTCGCTCTCCAGCAGGTTCTCCGGCAGCGCCCCGCAGTTGATCGAGAGGAACGGCCCTTCGGTCCGGGTCGAGAGGTTGTGCAGGTAGCGGGCGATCACTTCCTTGCCCGTCCCGCTCTCGCCCTGGATGAGGACGGTGGATTCGGTCGGCGCCACCTGCTCGGCCAGCCGGAGGATGTCGAGGAAGCGGCGCGACTTGCCGATCGGCCGGCTCACGCCGCCGCGGTCCCGGCGCTTGATCTCGGTGCGGAGCTGCTTGTTCTCCACCCGCACCGCCCGATACTCGCAGGCCCGCCGCAGGATGGCGACCAGCTCATCGTTGGCGAACGGTTTCTGGATGTAGTAGAAGGCGCCGGCGTTGACCGCCCCGATGGCGGTCTGGAGCGAGGCCTGCGCGGTCATGAGGATGACTGGCGTCATCGGGTCCTGCTCCCGTGCCGCCTGCAGAATGTCGAGGCCGGTCACTTGAGGCATGCGCACGTCCGTCAGGACGATATCGTGGATGCCGGCCTTGATGGCCTCGAGACCGGCCTTCCCGCCCTGGGCGACGGTCACCTCGAACCCTTCCTTCTTCAGGAGGATGCGGAGGGTATCGAGAATCCCGGACTCGTCGTCGATGACGAGGACTGTCGGTTTCTGGCTCATGCGGCTTCCTCCGCCCCGCGGCGGGCGGGAAAGAAGATGGTGAAGGTCGTGCCCCGATCGGGGGCCGAGTCGACCAGGGCGACGCCCCGGTGTGCTTCCACGGCTCGCTGGACGATCGCGAGGCCGAGTCCGGTCCCGCCCACCCGGCCGGTCACGAACGGTTCGAAGAGACGGTCGCGCAGGTCCGCCGGAATGCCGGGACCGTTGTCCCGGATCTCGAGGCAGACCGGCTGATCGATGGCACACCCCCCCGGCAACTCGGCGACCTTGCCGGGACGAGTCGTGACGGTGATCAGCATCGGGCCACGCGCGGCCTGCACGGCGTTGAGCAGCAGGTTGGCGACGACCCGATGGAGCAGGTCCTCATCGCCATCGAGCGAGGTGCGGCTGCCCTGCACCCGGATTTCAATATCCGGCCGGCAGTCGGGATGCTCGCGGATCAGTCGCGCGGCGGCGGTGACGACCGTCTGCAGATCCACCGGGACAAATTCCGTCGCCCGCACCCGCGCAAAGTCCAGGAACTCCGACAGCAGCCGGGAGAGCCGGTCGCTCTCCCGGACGATCAGCTGGGCGAGGTAGCGGTCATCCTCGTCGCCATGCGCCGAGCGGGCCAGCTGCTCAACGCTGCTGCGAATGGACGCCAGCGGATTGCGGATCTCGTGGGCCAGCGAGGCGGAGAGTGCCGCGACGGCCTCCAGCCGCTCCGCCCGAAGGTTCAGCTCGTTCAGCCGCTTGAGGTCCGAGATGTCGGTGAAGATCGCGGTGACCGACAGGCGCCCGTCCGAGTCCCGCTCAAAAGTGGTGGTGCTGAGGCCAATCGGAAAGATGCGGCCGTCCTCGTGCAGCACGGTGCCCTCGCCCCGGCTCACCTTCCGGCCGTGGCGGATCGCAGCAACCATCGCCGCCCACAGCTCCGGGGAGCGCAGCTTGAGCTTGTCGAGCACCGGCAGGCTGGTGCCACTCTCACCGTCGATCTGCAGCAGCCGCTCGGCCATCGGATTGATGAAGGCCAGCCGGCCGGCGTCGTCCACCGTCATCACACCGGAGCGGATGTTGCGCAGAATCTCGTCGGCCTCGAGCCGGACGCGGCGCAACTCGCTCTGCAGCGATTCCCGTTCTGCTCCCGCGGCGCGCAGTCGCTGCGCCAGCACACCGACCAGGAGATACGCGGCCAGAAAGACGCCGATCTGGCCCCAGAAGGCGAGGCCCGGCCGACTGGCCTGGAAGAACATGCTGTCGACGAAGTACGCCAGCGCAATCAACAGGGCGACGGCCAGCCCGCCGCCGAACGACAGCAGGAGGGCGTACGCGGCAATGACCAGGATGTAGAGCGAAGGGGCGGCGTTGTTCGGGCCACCGGTGCGATGCACCAGCAGGGTGACGAGCGCGACATCGCCCAGCGCCTGGATGAGGAGAAAAAGCTGTCCCGGCCGACGATCCCGCCGCCACACATACCAGTAGCCGTAGGCGGTGAGCGCCGCCGCGAGGAGCACGCCGAACACCACGACCGAGCCCTCGCGGGAGGCCGCCAGCCACGCGAGCGAGGGGAGCGCGAGTGTCGTGATCGCCACCAGCACCCGCGCACCAAAGACCCAGCCGAGCAGGGTCTTCTGGGCGGGCAACGCGCGATCGGTGACAGGAGGAACTGGAGTGGTCATCAGAGAAACGAAAGGTAGTGGGAGAGCGGGCAGGTGGGAGGTGGGAGGGAGGGGCGATTGGGCGATTGGGCGATTGGGCGGTTGGGCGGTTGGGCGGTTGGGCGGTTGGGCGAATCTTCTACGCTTCAAGCCAACGGCCAACGGCTGACGGCTGAAGGCTGACGGCTGACAGCTGACAGCTGACCCCCGACCGCTCTACTTTATCGCATGTCCTGGCACATCTACATCGCCCGCTGCGCCGATGGGTCCTTCTACACCGGGATCGCGCGGGACCCGGCCAGGCGGCTGGCAATGCACAACGCCGGCCGTGGGGCCCGCTACACCCGGGCGCATCGGCCCGTCGCGCTGGTCTGGACCGAACCCGCGACCGACCAGGCGACCGCGCTCAAGCGGGAGTATGCCATCAAGCAGTGGAGTCGTGAACGGAAGGAGCGGCTGGTGATGGGGGCGGAACAGCGGGCGGGAGGTGGGAAACCAGCTACGGCCATGCGGAAAAATGGCGCGGGGCGCGGGGTGGCCGGCGAAGAGCGATTCGGCGGTTTTGAGCCGGAACTGTTCCGCTTCTTCTCCCAGCTCAGGAAGCGGAACAACAAGGCGTGGTTCGAACAGCAGCGTCCGGTCTATGAGCTGGAGGTACGCACCCCGCTGAAGGCGCTGATCGAGGAGATGGACGTCCGGCTGGCGACGTTCGCTCCCGAGATCGTGGGCGATCCACGCCGCTCCGCCTTTCGAATCCACCGCGACGTCCGTTTTTCCCGAGACAAGGCGCCGTACAAGACCCACGCCGCCTGCTGGTTCTACCACGTTGACGCCGGCCGCGGTGTCGGTGGTGATACCGAGGGTGGGGCAGGATTTTACCTTCACCTCGAGCCGGGGCAGTGCCTGATCGGTGCCGGCATCTGGATGCCACCGCGTGCATCACTGGCCCGGATCCGTGCAGCGCTGGTTACCCAACTGCCGGCCTTTGAGCAGATCGTCGAGGCGCGCGCGTTCCGGCGGCGGTTCGGGTCGCTGGACGCGGAAGCGATGCTGACCCGGATGCCGAGGGGCTATGCGCCCGACCACCCCGCGGCACGGTGGCTGCGGTACCAGTCGTTCACCGTCGGCCGATCGCTGACCCAGGCCGAGGCGCTCTCCCCGCGGCTGCCGGCGACGCTGGCACGGGACTTCACCGCACTCACCCCGTTCGTCCGCTGGCTGAACACTGCGCTGGGATTCCGGACCCTCGATCGTCGGTTGTAGCCGACGATCGGGATCCCGGGCGGGCGGGGACGCCCGCCCCTACCCTAGATTATCCCCATGCCCGCCCCGTCGCCCACCGTCCCGCGGCTGCTCGGCCGCGCCCTGCGGCTCCGCTGTCCCCAGTGCGGTGGCGGCTCGCTGTTCCGGTCATGGCTCGCGATCCGCGATCGCTGTCCCACCTGCGGACTGCGCACCGAGCGGGGCGAGGACGGGTATGTGGTCGGCGCCTACATGTTCAATTTCATGGCGGCTGAACTGCTGTGGGCCGCCGTCGTGGTGAACCTGCTGGTCTTTACCTGGCCCACGCCACCGTGGGACCTGCTGCTCTATGGTGGTGGCGCCATGATGATCGTCATGCCGTTCCTCTGTTATCCGTTTTCCAAGACCGTCTTCCTCGCCTTTGACCTGGTCTTCCGCCCGGCGGACGAGACGGAGAGCACCTCGTGAGCGGGCCCCTCCCGCCGACCAAGGTCCGGCTCGACAAATGGCTGTGGGCCGCGCGGTTCTTCAAGACGCGTTCGCTGGCCGTCGAGGCAATCGACGGCGGGAAGGTGCGGGTGGCGGGGGAGCGGGTGAAGCGCGCCAAGCTGGTCCAGGCCGGTGATGAGGTCAGCATCCGGCTGGGGCCGTACGAGCATGTGGTGCAGGTGCGGGGGCTGGCGGAACGGCGGGGACCGGCGCCGGAGGCGGCGAAGCTCTACGAGGAGACGGCGGCGAGCCTGAAGGAGCGGGAGCGGGTCGCGTTTCAGCTCAAGGCGGCGCACGTCCTCTTCGTACCCGAGACCAACGAGCGCCCCACCAAGCGGGACCGCCGGCGGCTCGACGACTTCAGGAAGCGGGAGGGGTGGGAGTAGCGGGCGGGCCCGGCCTCAAGTATTCCGGGACCCGACCGATACTCACCAGGAGCGGCCATGGGCTCGAGGATGGCCCCCAGTACGCCGCTGCCGGTACTCCCGGAGTCCCCCTGATGTCAGTCTCTCCCAGTGCAGTGTCGTCCGCGCTCAACGCGCTCAAGATGTACAGCCGCCAGGTGGATCGGGCGGCGGAATCGATTGCCCGCATCGGTCTCCTCGACCCTTCCGCCGACCCCGCCTCCGGGGACGGGTCGCCGTTGCCGTCGCCCGGCCTGGCCACCGGCGGTGCCGCCGACCTGGCCGGCGCCATGACCGACATGATGATCGCCCAGCGCGCCTTTTCAGCGCAGCTGCGCGTGCTGCGGACGGCCGACGAGATGCTGCAGGAGTCGGTGGACTTCGTTAGCCGGAAGTAATTCGTCAGGGATCGACCACGATCTGGGCGGTCATCGACGGGTGCGGTTCGCAGTGATAGGCGAACGTCCCCGGTGTGGCGAACAGGAACGAATAGGTGGATCCGGGGTCGATCAGCGTGGAGCCCCAGGCACCGCCGTCCGCGGTGCTGGTATGGGACGGGGTCCCCGCCGGCTCGCAGTTGATCCAGGTCACCTTGCTGCCGGCTTTCACGCGCACCGGCGTCGGCTGAAACGAGAAACTCTGGATCGCGATGATCGTGGACCCGAACTGCGCGGGGTCGAGATTCGCGGTGCAGGCTCCCGCGGACGGACCGGTGGCGCCACTCCGGTCGCTGACGCAGGCGGCCACCAGGGCCAGTAGCGCCAGCAGCACCATTCCTCCCGAAAAACGTCGCATCATCAGTCGATCCTCACTTCACCACGACCGTCCCCTTCATGAAGGGGTGCGGCGTGCAGTGGAAGGCATAGGTGCCGGGACGGGTGAAGGTGTAGAGCCAGACCTGACCGTTCTCGATCATCCCCGAATCAAAGCTGTTGTCGTCGGCCGTCACGGTGTGGGGCACCGGATCCTCGTTCTTCCATTCGATCGTGGTGCCGACGGCAATCGTGAGTGTCGCCGCGGTGAACTGCAGCCCCTGCATCCCGCTCTTCATCACGGTGCCGGACACCGGTCCGGTCGGCACGAGTCCGGGGGCGACCGGCGCCGGAGCGCCGGGCGGTGCCGGCGCGGCGGGCGCCGGCGCGGGCTTGCGGCCAAAATAGCGCGCCAGGGTGATGGGAATGGTGAACTCGAAGCCATAGCGCCGCTGCTTCCCGCCGCGTGAAGCACCCTGCAGCGTGCCGGTGTTGGTGTTGGTGACGTGGAAGGAGAGAGTGTGCGGCGTGTTGGGGATCGCGACGGCGAAGCCCGCGCTCCAGGCCGCCTTCTCACCGGCCGCGGTGTTGAGATCGGTGAGCCGCAGGTAGTCGCCCTGCAGGCCGAAATGCCGGGTCAGCTTGAGCGCGGCCGCACCGCCGACGGCGAACTGCGGGCTCCCGTTCTTCTTCAGCGGGTCAGAGAGGGCTCGGGTGACGGCGACCAGGCGCAGCGGCCCCGCCTGCCGGGCGAGGGACAGTTCGCCGTCGATCCCCTTGGCGGCGAGGTTGTAGCCCACCTGCCCGCCGACATCCACCGGAAATCCGCGGGCCTGGGTCAGGGGCTGGGCCCGGGCGAAGAACTCCCATTCGTTAGGGTAGGCGGGTGCGAGGGTCGAGTTAGTCGAGTAGTTGAACCCGATCGTCGTGCCTTTCACTAGCGAGGTCGCCAGCAGAAAGGTGGGGAAGTTGCTCACCTTCCGGACCGGCTTGGGGCTGCTGACGAACCGGTGGAGGAAGTTGAACTGCACCGTCCCGGGTCGGACGACCCAGTCGCCCGACACATTGGGCGAGCGGTCGAGGCCGCCCTGAGCGGCGAGGCCGGTCACGAGGAGGCTCGAGAGCACAGCGGTCAGGGCGCTCAGTCGCATCACGACTCCTTCATGGTTGCGAATCCGGCCGGGGGCGGGGGGAAAGGTCACTCGACCCGGACCTTTCCGTCAAATCCGTGAATCGAGCAAAAGTACTTGTACTCGCCGAGCTGGGTGAAGGTCCGGGCGACGCTGTTGCCCGGCGCCGTGGTGCCGATGTTGCCCCCCGGCGGCGCGATCGTCTCGAAGGTAATGTTGTGTGCCGTGCCTGAGATCTGCCAGGTCACGGTCGTACCCGGCGTGATCCGAACATCGTCAGGGTTGAAGAACAGCCCGGGCGTCGTGACGATCGTGCCGGGCCCGCTCCCGACCGTGATGACGGATGCGGCGGTGTGGGTCACTCCGTTCGCCGTCAGGCTGGCGGTGATCGTCGCCGTCCCCTGCGCCACGCCGGTCACCAGACCACTGAGATTCACGATCGCGACCGTCGCGTCGCTGCTGGCGAAGGTGGCCGCCGGCAGACCGGGCATCGCGGTGCCATTCTGGTCGCGCGGCGTCGCGACGAGCTGGACGGTGGATCCAACCGCCACCGAGGGAGAGAGCGGCTGGATGTCGAGCGAGGTATAGGCCGGAGCACCGCCACCGCTCACCGTGACTGAGCCAGTCATCCCGTTATGCCGGGTGCACTGATAGGTGTAGTTGCCGGCGCTGGGAAAGGTCCGCGACTGGGTCCCGGCAGACTGGTCGGGAATACTCCCGCCAGGCGGCTGCAGGCTTCCGGCGTTCCAGGTCACGTTGTGCGTTCCGTTGCCGAACTGCCAGGTCACGGTCCCACCGGCGGCGATCGCCACGGCGCCGGGGGAGAAGGTGTTGTTGTTGGTCGTGGTCACGGTCACGCCGCCCGGGGGCGGAGCGGTGACCAGGACCGTCGCCGTGGCGCTGTGTGTGGTGGCACCGCTGGTGATGGTCGCGGTGAGATCGGCGGTGCCGGCGCCAATCGCGGTCACCAGGCCGGTAGGGCTGACCGTGGCAATCGCGGCGCTGCTGGAGGTAAAGGTGGCTGGGGGGAGCCCCGCCATCGGGACCCCCGACTGGTCGAGCGGCGTGGCGGTGAGCGGCACCGTGCCCCCGACGAGCAGGCTGGTGGTGGCGGGCGCGACGCTGACGGAGGTGAAGACCTGCGTCTGACCTGACTGGACGATCACCGTGCCCGCCATGTTCGCGTGGCGGGTGCACTCGTAAGTGTAGACGCCCGCCGTCGGGAAGGTCCGCGGAATCACGCTGCCGACCGGCTGATCGGGGATGTTGAAGCCGGGCGGCACCGCGGTGAAGAAGGTGACGTTATGCACCGCGCCGGAGAAGTCCCAGGTGACGGTCTGGCCGGCCTGGATGGTGACCGTCGACGGGGCGAAGGTCAGGTTCGGGGTGGTGACCGTGGCGCCGGGAGCCGGCGTATTGACGGTAATCGTCGCGGCCGCCGTCCTGGTTGTCGCACCGCTCGTGATACTGGCGGTGATGGTGGCAATGCCGGGCCCCGCCGCAGTCACCAGCCCGGAAGCGCTGACGCCTGCGATCGCCGGCGCCGACGAGGTGTAGGCGGCTGGCGCCAGGCCAACGATCGGGACCCCGTTCTGGTCCAGCGGGTCCGCGGTGAGCTGGATCGTCCCTCCAACGAGAAGCGAGGCGGCACCGGGAGTCAGCGACACCGAGGTGAACAGCTGCGGTTGCCCCGACTGCACGAGGACCTGCCCGGTCATGTTCGCGTGCCGGGTGCACTCGTACTGGTAGGTGCCGGCGACGGTGAAGGTTCGGGAAACGACCTGGCCCGAGGCCTGATCCGGGATGTCCCCACCGGGAGGGATCGGGCCACCGGGCACGAAGGTCACGTTGTGCACTGCGCCGAGAAAGAGCCAGGTCACGCTGTCGCCCACCGCGATGCTCACGGTGCCGGGAGCGAAGCTGGTGCCCGGCGTGTTGACCGGATGCGCCGGAGTTCCGGCGGGGGCCGCCGTCACGACAACGCGAGCGGTGTCTCCCCGGGTGACACCAGCTTCCGTCATGCTGGCAAAGACCCGAGTGCTGCCGATCGCCTTCCCCGTGATCGCGTTTCCGGTCGCGGCGGCGAGTGCCGTGTCCTCCACCGTCCAGGTCGGTGCCCCGAGCCCGCTGATCGCGGTCCCGTTCTGATCCCGGGGGGTGGCCGTGAGGAGAATGACTCCGCCGACCGGGACCGACACGCTGTCCGGCGTGATGGCGATCGAGGTGAACTCCGGCGGCGGCGGTTCGATCAGGGCGGCACCACCACCGCCACAGCTCAGGAGCCAGAGGCATTCGGCGATGACAACGACAGCTTTCGGGCGCGCGAGACGCATCGATCCTCCACGGACGGTGGCCAACTGATCGGGCAACTTCATGAATCGCGGTGATGATCTCGGTGAGTTCTGACTGAAGGCTGCTTCAGATATCCGTCCCCAGAGCAATCAGCATTCCCCGACCCCGGCGTTTCAGAGCTGCCGCCACCGGCACACTGCCCTGCCATCCAAGCCTCATGTCTGCAGCCACTTACCACTGGAAAACGCAGTGCCTGGACATCGCGAATGCGGTCTCCAGGCACGGGTAGCGCTGCAGCACTTCGATCCATCTATCGCAATTCGGTACAGGACCAGGACCGGGACTGGCCATCGTATCGCACTCAATCTCGTCCGGCGACGCTCCGGAGCGCTGCGGGGTCGACGGTGTGGCCGCCGGCGAACCGCACCACCGTCGCCGGGGTTCCCGCCTGGACCAGAACCGCGGCCTGCTCCTCCAGCGCGCCGGCGGGGGCGTGGGGATCGGCATCTCCAGCGACGAACGTGACCGGCCGTCTGGCTCGGCGAGCCGCCAGCGCGTCGAGCGCGACATCGGCGGCGAGCGGCGAACCCCAGAGGATGAGCTGATCCGCTGCCACCGGAGTGGTGAGCGCCCATCGGGCGGCGACGGTGCTTCCCTGGGAAAATCCGAGGACGACGAGCCGTTCAGGGTGATGCGCTTTCTGCAGCACGCCGACCAGCTGATCGAGGTAGGCCCGCGCGTCGGCGATTTCCGCCGCGCGATCCTCCCGGGTGAGCCAGGTGGCACCGATCGCCGGCCCATGGCCGCCATCGAGCCGGGTCTCGAGGTAGAAACGTGAGAGGGCCTCGGGGGCAACGATCACGGTCGCGCCATCGTCCAGCGGCGCGAACCAGCGGAGGAAGCGGGCGGCGAGCTGGGCATAGCCGTGCAGCACGATCCAGAGTTCGCGGACCGGCGCGCCATCGGGGCCAAGGGTGAAGTAGCGCGCCGTTCGGCTGACAGTGACATGGCGGGGTCGCATCAGCTCGCCACGGTGCGGCGAGGCGTATCCAGCTGCATCGAGCGGAATGAGGACCGATTCACCATGCGAAGCCCGGGAAGAAGTTGAGATGCGACGGGAGAATCCTATTGCATCCGGGCGCCGCTTCAATGGTACCGGTGGTCCCTCGGCCCGAACGACCCTACCTTAAACCATGGCCTGGCTCAACTACCATCATCTCTACTACTTCTGGACCGTGGCCCGGGAAGGCAGCATCGCCCGGGCGACCCAGAAGCTGCACCTCACCCAGCCGACGATCAGCGCCCAGCTGCGCGCGCTTGAGGACAACCTCGGGGAAAAGCTGTTCCATCGGACCGGCCGTCGCCTGGTCCTGACCGAGATGGGCCAGGTGGTCTATCGCTACGCCGAGGAGATCTTCACCCTCGGCCGCGAACTGCAGGATGTCGTGGCAGGTCGGCCGAGCGGGCGGCCGATCCGGTTTTCCGTCGGCATTGCGGATCAGGTCCCCAAGCTTCTCAGTCACCGGCTGCTGGCACCCGCCTTTAGGTTACCCGAGCCGGTGCACCTGATCTGCCGGGAAGGGCGACCGGACCGGCTGTTCGCCGACCTGACGACCCATGCGCTGGATCTCGTCGTGAGCGACGCGCCGCTGACCGCCGACGCCAAGGTACGGGCGTTCAATCATCTGCTGGGCGAGACGGACGTGGCGGTGTTCGGGGTGGCGCCGCTGGCGGAGAAATACCGCCGCGGCTTTCCCAAGTCGCTCGACGGCGCGCCGTTCCTGCTACCGACCGAGGGGACCGCGCTGCGGCGGTCACTGGAAGAGTTTTTCGAGCGCGGAGGAATCCACCCCCTGATCGTCGGGGAATTCAGCGACAGCGCGCTGCTCAAGGTGTTCGGGATGGGCGGGCTTGGGCTCTTCGCGGCCCCGACGGCGATCGCGACCGACATCCGGCGGCAATACGAGGTCAAAACCCTCGGCACGCTCGAGGGGGTGCGCGAGTCTTTCTATGCCATCACGATCGAGCGCCGCCTCCGACATCCGGCCGCGGTGGCCATCTCGGAGGCGGCGCGGAACCAGCTGTTCGCCTGAAGCCGGCTCAGCGGTCGAGCAGCCGATGTTTGAAGGCAGTGAACTCCTGCTCCGTCAGCAGCCCTCGCGCGCGCAGCCGCACCAGATCGCCGAGACTCCCCTCCGCTGCGGAATCCCCCGGCCGGGGCACGAGTGTTTCGACCGGCGGTGCTGCTCGCGCAACGCGGGACGGGAGGCGCTCCTGCACCCATTGCACGAACCCCTCGGCCTGATCCACATCCGCCCCCTCCAGGACGTACTTCTGTCCAGCGGCGTAGAGTCGCACCTTCGCCCCGGAAGACTCGCTTGTGCAGTGCACTTCGTGCAGGTTGGCATACCGAAGCTGGGACACAGTGCGCCGGCGGAAATCCTGCTCCAGCAACAGCACCAGCCCTTCCGTCGCCACCCACAGCAGGTACTCGTCATCATCCCGGCCACTGACCCAGCGAGCGGGTGCTTCGCCTGGCGCGCGCTCGGCGACCAGAATCTCCGCTTCCGCCTCCTCATCTGGGCGGCCCACCCCAAAGGGGCGGGCCTTCACGTCGTCCAGCATTTCATTCAGCACAGTGCCTCCTCAAGGTCCGGACGGACACCCCATCTCGGGCGCCGCCGGGACTAGTAAGGGAAAGGAACTCAGCGAGCACGGTCGGTGGACGCCTGCTCGGAGCTCAGGCCGAGTCTTTTCCCGACGGCGATCTGGTGCTCGTGGGCCAGTGCCAGCGCCCCGTAGAGTTGAGCGGTCAGATGCCGGACCTCTGTCCGGTTGGGAGAGGCGGCCCCCGCCTCATTGCTGAGCTTTGTCGCGGTCAGCTGCGCCTGCCCGAAGAGGTCGCGTATCGAGGTTGCCTCCTGTTTGACCTGATCGGCCTGGGTGGAGGAGAGGCCGCCCACCATCTTGGTCCATGCGGCATCGGTGGCCCGGACACTCTTTGAAATATCCAGCGCCTTCTGCTGCGCGATGTAGCGGTCCAGGGTCACACTGGAGCTGGCCCAGTTGTAGGTCTCGCTCACCAGCTCGCGGGTCGTGGTGAACGAGGCGAGCATGGCCCGCTGGGCCTCGTTGGTCCGGGTGTGGCCGAAGCGGTCGGTGGCATCGGCCACGGGGGTGGCCAGGATCAGTGCGGCGGTGATTGCGGTCAGCATGGCAACTCCTCCTTCAGGAGTGGTGTATCGTTGCATTGGTCCGGGCCGGCGGCCCGGGGTCGGGAGCGGGACTCCGCTCTGGCGGGTCCATTCGCGCTCCCGACGTCCCCAAGCTAGGAAATGCCAAACGTATTGGCCAGCCGAACTTTTCGCTGCGAACGATTGGAAAAAGCTATCGACTGATCTGCGGAGGCCGGCCGGGGAACAACGGCTTTCTCTATGGCAGGAATCAGAAAAATCAATTTGTCACTCGATTCACTCACCGCTACTCTTCCCGCCATGCTTCTTCTCGAAACGCTCGCCGATCTCCCGGCCCTGTGGCACCAGATCCCGCCGATCGCCCTGGCCTATACCGGCTTCCTGGCGCTCGTCGCCCTGTTCCTGGCCCTCGACCTCGGCGTCTTCCACCGCGAGGCCCACGCCGTTGGCATGCGCGAGGCGATCACCTGGACCATTGTCTGGGTGGCCACCGCCTTCGCCTTCAACCTGGCGCTCTACTTCTTCTATGAGAACCACTGGCTGGGGCTCGGCCTGAATGTGCCCCAGATCGACGGGACGACCAGACCGCTGGTCAGCGGGCTGGAGGCGGCCAAGCTCTTCTTCGCCGGCTACGTCGTGGAGAAGTCGCTCAGCATGGACAACGTCTTCGTCATCGCCATGATCTTCGGGTACTTCGGCACGCCGGCGAAGTACCAGCACCGGGTCCTGTTCTGGGGCATCCTGGGGGCGCTGGTGATGCGCGGCGGGATGATCGCGGTCGGCGCCCAGCTGCTCCAGACGTACTCGTGGGTGATCTACATCTTCGGCGGGTTCCTGATCCTCACTGCCATCAAGATGGCCGTGGTGACGACGTCGGGCGTCGACCCGGAGAAGAATGTGCTGATCCGGCTGGTCCGGCGGCTGATGCCGGTCACGACCGCCTACGATGGCCAGAAGTTCTTCACCCGGCTGGATGGGCGCCGGGCGGCCACGCCGCTCTTCCTGGCGCTGGTGATGGTGGAGTTCACCGACCTGGTGTTCGCGGTGGATTCGATCCCCGCCATCTTCGCGATCACGGCGGATCCGTTCATCGTCCTCACCTCCAACGTCTTTGCCATCCTGGGGCTGCGGTCGCTGTACTTCTGCCTGGCGGCGATGATCGACCAGTTCCGCTACCTGAAGCCGGCATTGATCGGGGTCCTGGCCTTCGTCGGCGTGAAGATGCTGCTGGTGCACTCGCCCTGGAAGATCGATACAACAGTGTCGCTCGTCGTCGTGCTCACGATTCTCACTGCAGGTGTCGTGGCCTCCGTCATTGCTGTCCGGCGGAGCGGCGAGCGTCTGGGTGGTGCGGCCTGACCGGACCCGCCACCGACCCCGGCTCTGCCGGGACCCGCTCCGGTTCCTCGTGCAACGAACCTTCCCGGCCCGTCCCGCAAGGGGCGGGTCGATTCGCGAGGATACCACCCCCAATCCACCAGGAGCTATGATGCCTCGCCCAGATACTGCCCCATCCGACCGCCGCCGATTCCTCGCCCTCGCCGCGGCTGCCGCCGGAGGCGTTGTCTCGCTCCCGAACCAGCTCATGGCCCTGGCTCCACCAATGCCGTTCGTCACCGACCCCGGCACGCCGGAGGAGGCGCTCGCGGCGCTGATGGCGGGGAACCGGCGATTTGTCGACGGAGCCATCACCGCGCCGAACCGCAACCTGGCCCGGCTGCGGGAAATCGCGCTCAAGCAGACGCCGTTCGCCGCCATCCTCGGGTGCGCCGACTCCCGGGTGCCGCTGGAACTGCTCTTCGACCAGGGCTTCGGCGATCTCTTCGTCGTCCGCAACGCCGGCAACGTGGTGACCTCCGAGGAGATTGCGAGCCTCGAGTTCGGGACCCTCGTGCTTGGGGCCAGACTCCTCATGGTCCTGGGGCACAGCAGCTGTGGGGCGGTCAAGGCCACCATCGCCGGTGACCCGGTACCCGGGCAGATCAGCACCCTGTACCAACACATCCAGCCCGCAGTGGACGCGGCGCGGGGCAATCTCGATGACGCCATTCGCGAGAACATCCGACTGCAGGCCCTGCTGCTCCGCGAGTCCTCGCCGGTGGTGAAAGGCCTGGTCAAGGAAGGAAAGTTGCTGGTTGCTGGCGGCGTCTTCGACCTGGCGACCGGGGTGGTCACGGCGGTTGCGATCTGATGAGCACGGCCGAGCTGCTCCGGGCCAACCTCCTCTCCCCCATCGCGCTTTCCTTTGCGCTGGGGATGCTCGCGCGGGTGATCCGGAGCGAGTTCGCGCTCCCCAAGGACATCTACATCGGGATTTCGATCTTCCTGCTCTGGTCCCTCGGGCTGCAGGGTGGGATCGAGCTGCATCACGCCAGCTTTGCCGCCATCGCCCTGCCGTCGCTCGCGACCATCGTGCTGGGTTGCCTGACGCCGGTTTCGGCCTATCTGGTCCTGAAGCGCCTCGGCCGCTTCTCCGCCGCGGACAGTGCCGCGATGGCCGCCCACTACGGCTCGGTCTCCGCAGTCACATTCATCGCGGCGACGACTTTCGTGAAGAGCCAGGGCGCGGAAGCCGAGGGGTTCATGCCCACCTTGCTGACGCTGCTGGAGAGCCCGGGCATCGCCGTGGCGCTGACCATCGGCGCGCTCCAGACCAGTACCGTCGGCCGGCCGGTCCGCGAGGTCCTGCACGAGGTGCTCACCGGCCGAACGATGGTGCTCCTCGTTGGCGGCCTTGCGGTAGGTTTTCTGATTGGCGACAAGAACTGGCAGGTCATTGAGCCCTTCTACGACACCAAAGGTGCTGTCTTCCGTGGCCTGCTCTGCCTCTTCATGCTGGAGATGGGTGTTGCCGCAGGCGCCCGCCTGGGCGATTTGCGCAAGGTGGGCGGTTTCCTGCTGGGCTTCGGCATGGTGATGCCGCTCGTCCACGGGACGCTCGGCGTCTGGCTGGGACACCTTGCCGGCCTTTCGATCGGCGGTGCGACAGTACTCGGCACGATGGCAGCCAGCGCCTCGTACATCGCCGCACCGCCCGCGGTGCGGCTGACGCTCCCGGATGCCAATCCCACTTATTACCTGACTTCGGCGCTGGTCATCACCTTCCCGTTCAATCTGATGATCGGGATTCCGGTCTACTTCCAACTGGCCAGCTGGCTGGGAGGCACGCCATGACCCCCGTGACGATGAAGCTGGTGACGATCATCGCGGAGCATGTGCTCCGTGAGGCGCTCACCACCGATCTCAAGCGGCTCGGTGCCCGTGGCTACAGCGTGGGCGAGGTGGAGGGGGAGGGCACCCGTGGGGTACATGCCCAGGACTGGCAGGGCAAGAACGTGCGGATCGAGACCGTGGTCGGGTCCGAGGTGGCGGACCGGATCCTGAGCCACCTCGCGGCGACCTACTTCCGTGATTACTCGCTCGTGGCCTACGCGGCGACCGTGGAGGTGGTGCGCAGCCAGAAGTTCACCTGAGATCGGATGGCTCGCCGCCGCAGGTCACATGTAGCCGTCGCGCCGCAGCCGTTCCAGCCCGCCATCCTCCTGGTCCTGCGCCCGCCCGGAACGCTCCGCGATGTCCTTGAGCTGCCCGGATCGGAGTTCCACCAGCACCTCGGCCGTTGAACGGGCGGGCGAAGCGATCGGACCGGTGCAGGGCCAACAGCCCAGCGAGCGGTAGCGTCGCCCGTCGCCCTGATCGAAGTAGAGCGGCACCAGCGGGATCTGTTCCCGCTCGATGTACTCCCAGATATTGACCTCGGTCCAGTCGAGCAATGGGTGAATGCGGACATGCGTTCCTGGCGCGTAGTCCGTTTTGTACTGGTTCCAGAATTCCGGCGGTTGGTCCCCTACATCCCACTCGTTGCCGCGCCCGCGCGGCGAGAAGTACCGCTCCTTCGAACGACTGCCCTCCTCGTCCGCCCGAACTCCGACAATCGCCCCAGTCCAGGGCTGCCGATCTCTCCATGGCTCATACCGACCGCTGAGATGGTCCAGCCGGTAGCGGGGACCCTCGCCCGAGAGCGTCTGTGCCAGTCCCTGAGTCCGCAGGGCCGCGCAGCACTCCAGCCGACTCCGCTTGCCATCGGGAAAGGTCTCCTTCGACTCGAGTGCGGCATCGTTCCGGCCAACGATCACCTGCAGCCGCCACTCGCGACCAATCCGATCCCGGTACTCGAGCAACTCGGGGATTTCATAGCCGGTGTCGATGTGCACCAGCGGGAAAGGGACATGGCCGAGGAACGCCTTGCGTGCCAGCCAGAGCAGGACCGTGGAGTCCTTCCCGATGGACCACAGCATGCAAAGACTGCGGAAGCTGGCGTAGGCCTCCCGCAGGATATGTACGCTGCGATGTTCCAGGGCATCAAGGTGGTCATGCACGACAGGGGCCGCGCGGGTGAAAGGGGAGCAGAAACGCTACCACCCCTGCCACCCGTGGCACCAATCGAAGTTTTCGTTCGATTCCGGCGATTCCATCTATGGAATGACGGGGCGCCGAAAGGGCCTCACGGGAAGCCGATCGCTACGGGGTCTCGACCGGCGCATCCGCGGCCATGCTCATCCCTGACTTGTCGGCCCGGAGGCGAAAAACCTCCTTGCCGTTCTTGTCGCGGATCTGGATGAAGGCCTGAGTGGAGTCGGCGGTGATCCGCACCAGATCACCGCCATGACCGTCGCTGACCCGCATGAAAGCCCCGGCGGAGTCGGCCTGCACCCGTACACTGCCCTCGTTCCGCCCCCGCGCATCCACCTGCACCCCATGGCTCAAATCGATGTTGGCCTTGAACGGGTCGCCCTGGCTGAGCTTCTCGAGCTGCGCCGTGTGCACCTTCACCGGCCGGGTAAACCCGTACGGCTCGAAGCGGATCTCGCCGATCTGCACCAAGCCGGACGCCGCCGTGTCGCCACAGCGGAAGCCGTCATCGAAACCGAAATCGTGATCGTCCAGCGGCAGCAGATCGCAGTCTTCGAGATCGGCGCGGTCCGCGCTGTCGTCCAGCTGCACCGCCAGCTTGACCGACATCACCTGGTTGTGATCGGTCCGTTCGATCTGCATCCGGGTGACGGTGCCGAGTCGATGGCCATCGAGGCGGAACGGCAGGTCGGTCTGGGCGCCGGTCCCGTAGCTGGCGGCGGCATGCAGTGCGGGCACCAGCGACTCCGCCACCGCCTGCGCGACGGCCGCTTTGCTCCGGCGGAAGCCGGTGAGCAGGAGCATCCCGACCAGAAAGACACCAACGGCACCGAAGCCGATTTTAGGCCACATGGATCGCATGGGGACCTCCGTGTGCTGCGAGGAGCAATGGCAACCGGGAAAGCGGCGAACGCCGGACCTACGGCTGGGGTGCAGGCAAGTTTCGAAATGAGACGGGTCAGCCGACAGCCGCTATCGGCTCACGGCTGATGGCTGACGGCTGACGGCTGATGGCTGATGGCTCTCCCTAGATTTGGCCGTCCAGCCCAAGTTGGTGGTAGCAGTGCACCACCTTGTCCTGATTGGCGAGCAGCCAGTCGATCGACGGTTCGCGCCGCATCGCCTTGCCCAGCGCCTTGGCGGTGGCCTCGCGATGGGTCTGGAAGAGAATCGCGTGATCGAAATCCTCGGCATCGAGCACCGCCGGGTCGAGCCAGACGGAGACGATGATCCCGAGGTCATCGACCCGGTCCTTGGGGATGTCGCCGGCGCGAACGGCATCGAGGACGCCGTTGGCGATCGCCGCCTGGACCGTGCCCATCAGGATTTTCGTGTACCGCTCGTCGTCCACCGTCACCTTGCTGACCATGAGGGTGGCCGGCTTGACCTGCACGTCGCAGTTGAGGATGGCGAAGACCCGGCTGTGGCCCTTGACCTGGTCGCCCAGCAGGGTGGCGAGGGCGGTGCCGACGGGGCCATCGAGTTCACCGATGATGATCTCGGGTTCGGCGGCGGACCAGGCCGGCTCGGCCTCGACGAGGGCTTCACCGGTGCGGAGGACGATGCGGTCGGTCATGGGTTTGGGTCCGGGCGAAGGGAGGAGTGGGCGAGTGGAGCAAAGACCAGCGGCGGCCGGTGAGGGCCGCCGCGGATCAGACGGAACGGCGGGACGCCGGCGTTATTGCACCGCGTTCATCATGTCGAAGATCGGCAGGTACATGGCGATCACCATGCCGCCGACGATGACGCCGAGCACCACGATCATGACCGGTTCCATGAGGGAGAGCAGCGCGCTCACGGCGACATCCACTTCCTCGTCGTAGAAATCGGCGATCTTCGAGAGCATCTCGTCCAGGCCGCCGGTCTGCTCACCGACGGCGATCATCGAGATGACCATCGGCGGGAAGACCTTCGACTTCTCCAGCGGGCCGGCGATCGTCTCACCACCGGCGATCGAATTGCGGGACTCCATGACCGCATCGTGAATGACGCGGTTGCCGGCCGTCTTGGCGGTGATTTCGAGCCCGTCCAGGATGCTGACGCCCGAGCTGATGAGGGTGCCCAGCGTGCGGGTGAAGCGCGAGACCGCCGACTTCCGCAGCAGGTCGCCGAGGATGGGGGAGTTGAGCAGGATCTGATCGATCTTCTTGTGCCCATCCGGGGTGGCGTAGTAGCGCTTGAGGGCGAAGACGATGCCCGCAATGACGCCGATCAGCACCCACCAGTAGTTGATCAGCATGTCCGACATGCCAATGACGATACGCGTGGGCAGCGGCAGCTCCATGCCGACGCTGGCGAACATCTTCTGGAAGGTCGGAATGACGAAGATCAGCAGCACCGCGACCGCGATCCCGGCGACACTGAAAATGACGCCCGGGTAGATCATGGCGCCCTTCACCTTGCGGATGAGGGCGTCGCTCTTTTCGAGAAAGGTGGCCAGGCGGAGCAGAATGGTATCAAGAATACCGCCGGCTTCGCCGGCGGCGACCATGTTCACGTACAGCTCGGTGAATGCCTTGGGGTGCTTGCTGAAGGCGTCCGCGAGGGTATGTCCGCTTTCCACGTCGAAGACGACCTGCTTGGTCACCTCGGCGAGCGACGGATTCTCGGTCTGCTTGGCCAGAATGTCGAGCGACTGGACCAGCGGCAGGCCCGAGTTGATCATCGTGGCAAACTGCCGGGTGAAGATGACGATATCGCGGGTCTTGATGCTCTTCTTGCCGAACGAGAACGAGATGTCCTTGGGCTTCTCGCGCACGTTCACGACGATCATCTTCTGCTGCTTGATGTGCTTCAGCACCTCTTCCCGCGACGGGACGTCCAGCGTGCCCTTGAGAATCTGGCCGGTGCTGGCATTGCGCGCGGTATACTCGAAAACTGGCATCGGGCGTCTCCTGGGTGCTTATCGACGGGCGGCAGGGCGGCCAGTGGGCTTCTCCACCGCCCCCATCTCCTGCTCCTCGAGCGGCGTCTCGCCGCACATCCGGAGCAGCTCATTGGGTTCCCCGGAGGCGCGCAGGCACTCCTCCAGGGCCACTTCCCGGCTCATGTAGAGCTGGAACAGCGAATCGTTCATCGTCTGCATGCCGTGCTTCTTGCCGGACTGCAGCGCGGAGTAGATCTGGTGCACCTTGTCGTCCCGAATCAGGGCACGGATGGCCGGCGTGCAGACCATGATCTCGCATGCCATGGCCCGGCCGCGCCCCTTGGCCTTCGGCAGCAGCGTCTGGGTCAGCACGCCCTCCAGCACAAAGGAGAGCTGGGCCCGGACCTGAGTCTGCTGGTTGGACGGGAAGACGTCGATGATCCGGTTGATCGACTCGGCCGCGGAGTTGGTGTGGAGCGTGGCCAGGGCCAGGTGGCCGGTCTCCGCGATCGTGAGACAGGCGGAAATCGTCTCCAGGTCGCGCAACTCGCCCACCAGGATCACATCGGGATCCTCGCGCAGGGCATACTTCAGCGCGCTGGCAAAGCTCTTCGTGTCGGTCCCGACTTCCCGCTGGTTGACGATGCAGCCCTGATGGCGGTGGATGAACTCGATCGGGTCTTCCACCGTGATGATGTGACCCTTCCGGTCCTTGTTGATCTTGTCGAGCATCGCCGCCAGCGTGGTCGACTTGCCCGACCCGGTGGGGCCGGTGACCAGGACCAGGCCGCGGGGTCGTTCCGACAGCTTGGACAGCACCGGGGGCAGGCCGAGGTCCTGGAAGGTCCGCACATTGAAGGGAATCATGCGGATGACCATGGCCACACAGCCGCGCTGCTTGAAGACATTGCCGCGGAAACGGGCCAGGTTCTGGATGCCGAAGGAGAAGTCCAGCTCGTCTTCGGTCTCGAACCGCTTCTTCTGATTCTCGGTGAGGACGGAATAGGCCAGGGACAACGTTTCCTTGGCGGTCAGGACGTCGGGCGCCGACGCGCTGATCAGGTCGCCGTCGATGCGCAGTTTGGGACGCTCGCCGGCGGTGATATGCAGGTCGGAGGCGTCCTTTTCGATCATTTCCTCGAGCAGCGCCCGCAGGTTGACTGTCATGCCGCCGTCTCCTTGATCACTTCTTCCAGCGTCGTGACCCCGCGCGAGATCTTCTTGAGACCATCCATCCGGAGGGTCAGCATCCCGTCCTCCACCGCCTGGTCCCGGATTTCAGCCACAGAACCACCCCGAAGGATCAGGCGACGCAAGGCGGGAGTGAGGGCCATCACCTCATACAGGCCGGCGCGGCCCTTGTACCCGGTCCCGTTGCAAGTGTCGCACCCGCGCCCCCGCATGAAGGCCATCTTCTTGAGTTCTTCGACGTCTTCGCCCAGGACCTTGAGCTCCAGGTCGGTGTACTCGTGGGGTTCCTTGCAGTCCTTGCAGATGCGGCGGACCAGCCGCTGCGCCACCACCAGGTTGACGGCGCTGGCAACGTTGAACGCCTCGATCCCCATGTCGATCAGGCGGGTGATGGTCGAGGGGGCATCGTTGGTGTGCAGGGTCGAAAGCACCAGGTGGCCGGTGAGCGCGGCCTTGATGGCGATGCCGCCCGTCTCCAGATCCCGGATCTCGCCGATCATGATGATGTTGGGGTCCTGCCGCAGGAAGGCCTTGAGCGCCGCCGCGAAGGTCAGCCCGATCTCATTGCGGATCAGCACCTGATTGATGCCCATCAGGTTGTATTCGACCGGGTCTTCGGCCGTCATGATGTTGGTTTCGATCGTGTTGACCCGGGAGAGCGCGGAGTACAGCGTCGTCGTCTTCCCCGATCCGGTCGGGCCGGTGACGAGCACCATGCCGTAGGGATTCAGGATGTTCGCCATCAGATCGTCTTCGGCCTTCTTCTCGAAGCCGAACTTGGACAGGTCGAGCGTCAGGTTACCCTTGTCCAGAATCCGCAGCACGATCTTCTCGCCGTAGATCACCGGAAGCACCGAGACGCGGAAGTCGATGACCCGGGCGCCCATCTTCAGCTTGAGCCGGCCGTCCTGCGGCACCCGCCGCTCGGCGATGTTCAGCTGGGAGAGAATCTTGATGCGGCTGGTGAGGGCGGCCTTCATCTTGATCGGCGGGCGCATCACTTCCAGCAGCGAACCGTCGATGCGGTAGCGCACCCGGATCTCGTGCTCGAATGGCTCGATATGAATGTCGGAGGCGCCGCGCTTCACCGCGTCGGTGAGGAAGCCGTTGATCAGCTTGACGACCGGGGCATCGTTGATCTGGGCCTGGGTCGCGGTCTCCTCGGCCTGCTCCTCGACGATCTCGACCCCGCCGCCTTCCTCGTCGATCGCTTCCATCTCCTTGAGCAGCGTCTGCATCTGCTCATCGGAGGACTCGTAGTGCTTCTCGATCAGGTTGCGGAGGGTGTACTCGCCGGCGATGACGGGGAAGAGGTCGTAGCGGGTGATGAACTTGAGGTCATCGAGCACGCCGGAGGCGGTGGGATCGGCCATCGCAACGGTGAGGGTGCGGCCTTCGCGCTTGAGCGGCAGCACCACATGCTTGAGGGCGAAATCGGCGGGGACCAGCTTGACGATTTTCGGGTCCACCTCAAAGCGCGTGAGATCCACGGCCGGCATGCGGTACTGCCGCGCCAGAACCTTGGTGACCTCAAGCTCCTGAATCAGTCCCAGCTTGACCAGGACGTATCCCAAGCGGTGGCCGGAGGACTTCTGTTCAGCGAGGGCCGCCGTGAGCTGGTCACGGGTAATCAGGCCCTCCTTCATCAGAATGTCGCCCAGCCGGTCGGTTCCCCCGGCAGCAGCGGTCGCCATCGCCTCGTTCAGTGCTGGATTGTAAAGAGTGACAAGGGGTTAGGCCTACTCATCTAAGCTAGGTTGTCGAGGGAGGGTGTCAATGGGGGAGGGGGACAGGGGGTGAGGGCGGGCGATTAGGCGGCGGCTGACGGCTGACGGCTGCCAGCTATTCCACCACCACCCGCTCCCGCACCTTCGCCACCGTCGCCGGACCGATCCCCGGCACCACCACCAGACTCTCGACCGCGGCGAACCGCCCATGCCGCTCGCGGAAGGCCACGATCTGCTGGGCCATGTACGGCCCGATGTACGGCAGTCCCTCGAGCTCCGCGGCGGTGGCGGTGTTGAGGTTGACCGCTCTCCCCGCCCCGTTCCCCGGCCCTGACGGGGCCAGCCCAGCCCCACCCTGCCCCATTCCTCCGCCGGCCTCCACCGCGCCCAGCGCCAACCCCGCTTGAGCCGGTGCCAGCGAAAACCGGGCGTGCGGCGCAATGGTCCGCAGCAGGCCCGGGCCGATGCCGGACACCCGATCGAGCCCGCTCAGACTGCCGAAGGGACCGCGGGCAACCCGGTCGGCCACGATGGTGCGGGCGAGGGTCAGCCCGATCCTCGGCAGCCGGGCGATCTCGTCGGCGGCGGCCTGATCGAGGTCGATCTGCTCCCCAGTGGCGAGCGGGCGCGCAGCAGCGATGCTCGAATCCCGGTGGGCGAGCGGCTGGCCGCCCACGCCGGGAAGCGCCAGGAGCTCTCCCGGCGCCGCCGCTGGTCGGCTGGCCCAGGTGCGTACCGCCTGCCCCATCACCGCGAGGCCAAGCAGGAGGAGGACGGCGCGGCGTTCGGGGGGCATGGGGAAAACTGGCGGAGAAAAGCCGGTAGGCGGGTACCAGAACGAGCTGTGGCGTGGGCGGAAAATGGCGCGAGGCGCGAGGCGGCAATGGGGAAGCGAGCGATCCGCCCTGCGCCTCGCGCCCCGCGCCGGTCCGCTCAGTGCCGCCGGATCAGCGCCATCACGACGTCGCCCACCACCTGCAGGCTCTGGGCGCTCACCTTGTCGATGGTGTCGCCCGGGGTGTGCCAGAAGCTGTTGGCAGGGCCGTACTCGAAGTCCACCACGTCGATCGCCCTGATCCCGACCTTCTGCAACTCGACATGATCATCGATCAGGGTGGGTCCGGCGCCGACGTCGTTCACGAAGACACCGCCGTGACCGATTTCCTTCGCCACCGTCCAGACGAGGTCCACCACCTCCGGCGCGGCCAGCAGCGACTGGTTCTCCGGCAGCAGCCGCAGTTCCTTGTCGCCCACCATGTCGAGGAGGACGGCGTAGAGCGGCTTCGGGCCGGGGAGCTGATGGCCCGCGTAGTAGCGCGCCCCGATCAGGACGTCGGCCGGCTCCGACTGAAAATTGCCGTAGTCCTCACCATCGGTGAACAGGAGGTCCACCCCCACTTTCGCCGGCTTCTTCCGCAGCGCATCGGCCAGCGCGATGAGAATCGCCGTGCCGGACGCGCCGTCGTTGGCCCCGGGCACCGGCTGCATCCGGTCGCCCTTGAACATCGGATTGTCCGACACCGGCCGGGTGTCCCAATGGGCAAAGAAGAGGACCCGTTCCGTGGCGGCGGGATTGAAGCGGGCGATCACGTTGCGGAGCGGCAGCGTGTCGCCCCTCGCAGTGCGGTGATCCCACGCCTGCACGATCACGGTGTCCGACCGGCGCCGCATCGTCGAGTCGAGCCAGACGGCCATGCGGGCGTGCGCCTCGGTGCCGGGAATCCGCGGGCCGAACGCCAGCTGCTGCTGCAGGTAGCCGAACGCCGTCGGGCCGTCGAATTCCCGCGCCGGCGGCGCGGAATTGCAGGCGGCGGTGAGCGCGAGTCCTGCGATGAACGGCGAGAGGCGCATGGGACGGGGATGAGTGAGGGGAACGGGGAACGGGGAACGGGGAACGGGTTGCAACGATCGGAACCTGGGCCGAGGCTCGCTACTCCCTACTCCCTCCCGCCTACTCCCACGCGCCCCGCGCCCCGGTGTCCTACCGATAGTCCCCGGCGAACAAGGATAGCTGGAAGCTGGCGGAGATGGCGATCTGGGAAAGCTTCTTGTCGAGGTGCCGCGCCTCGTTGAGCGAGTAGGTGAACTGCAACCCGCCGGTCAGGATCCGGGCGAGGTCGGTATCGAGACTGGCGCGGACTTCCTGCCGGCGGGTGTCCGACACGCCGGTGCACGACGTGAAGCCGACCCGCTCGAAGCAGGTCACGCTCTTCGACAGCGCGCCGGACAGCTGCGAGCGCACCAGCTTGCGGGTCCGGCTGATCGAGGCGGGCAGCTGGAAGGCGTGATTGAATCCGGCGGTCAGATCATGCTGATCCAGCCGGGTCAGGTTGCCATTGGCCTGATTCTCCTGCCCGACGATGGCATAGGAGAAGGTGAACGTCATCCCGTTGCTCAGGGTGAACTGGGCATCGGGGGTGAAATTGCTCGCGTGGGTGGCGCCCTGCACCGCGCGCCCGGCGAGGCTGGGGACCAGGGTCGAGCCACGGACATTGCGGAACGTGGCGCCGATGCCGATCAGCGTGATCGGGAAGTTGCGCAGCGTGCGGGTCATGCGCACCGATCCCTTGGGCCATTCCCGCTGCAGCGTCTGGGTACTGAGGAAACTGCTGGTGACCCGCTGGAACCGGGTGGTGCGCACCCGGCCGTAGCTGAGCTGGAAGCTCAAGCCGAGCGGCAGGTCGGCGCCGCCGGAGAGCGCGGTGTTCCTGATCTCCGCCGCGCCGATGGCGGCATCGCCCTGCTGGGCGAGGAAGCGGTCGAGCCCGCCCAGCGCGAGCTGATAGCCAAGCGTGGGCGAGAAGGCGGCGAGATCGAAGGTGCTGGTCCGGGTCAGCCGGTCGCTCAGGTCGAAGGGCCGCAGCCGCCGGGTCAGCCGGAGCGCGCGGGTGGAGTCGCCTAACACACGCGTCAGGAGCCGGCTCAGGTCCACCGAGAGGCCATACTCCCGGAGCCGGCTGTTGTTGAGCGTCTGGGGCAGCACGAAGGCGCCGGCGGTATCGCCATCCTCGCGAATGGGATCGCGGCTGGTGAGGCTCCGGGAGAGGACAAAACTGCTGCTGGTGACATAGCGCGGACGCAGCCAGGACACGATTCGCGGCGTCAGGCTGAGGTTGGTGGACAGCTGGCGGTCCCGCTCGACCCCGACATCGGTCCCCAGGAACGACCGGCGTGCGCTGGTCGCGACCCGCCCCAGCGCGGTCGAGTCGGCATAGCGGCGCAGGTCCCGGGTGCTGGCCAGGTCGCCGCCAAGGTTGAGCATGCCGAGCGGCTGCCAGCTCACGCCGGCGCCGTTGCGCCAGAGATCGCTCAGTGCCGTGACGGAGCGGAGCAGCGAATCGGCCGGGCGCGCCACCGGCACCTGGTAGGCGATCAGGTCGCTCTGGAACCGGGTCAGCCCCGAGCTGAGCCGGACGCTGGATGGCACCAGGTTGAGGAACGGCTTCTGCAGCCCGGCCGCGGCGTCGGTCCGCCGCAGAAAACCGGGGACCAGCCCGCCCAGTTTGAGCGTAGCCCCGCGCCGGCCGGACTGCAGCGTGTAGGTAGCGTTGAGCGACCGGCCGCTCGAGGTGGCGCGCGAGAGTTCCGTCATGCTGCGCCCGGTATTGAAGCTGCCGGAGAGGCTGAGCGGATCGAGGAATCCACGGACCGCCCAGTGCTGGCCCTTCTGCCCCCGGCGCAGCGCAAAATTGTAGCTGAAGGTGTAGCTGCTCGGCCGCCGCAACCGGGGCAGCGAGCCGGCCCGGATGTCGGTGCCGGTCAGGAGCTGCGTGGTGACGTCGCTCCGCGCGTAGCTCACCTGCATCGGCAGGAGGATGCCGAGCTTGGTCGGCAGGAAGCGGTCCAGCCGCACCCCGCTGGCGAGCTGCAGCGCCCCGGTCGTCCGATAGGTCGGGTCGGCTCCGATCTGCTGGAAGTAGCCATCCTGGCGCACATACCCCACCGAGAGGTCCGCCACATCCGAGGCGACCAGTCGCGCATCGAGCGCAAGCGCGCTGCCGGTGCGCGAGATCGGCTGTACCAGGCGGATGTCGTCGATCCAGACCTCCGCGCTGTCGGTCAGGTCGGTGGCGCCCCGACGATAGATCCCGGCGGCGATCTCCTGCACCTCGGCCAGATTGGGCGGATTGACGGCCGGATCCTCGATATGAGCGAGGTAGGGGCCGTCACACACCACATAGGCGACCGACACGGTATCGCCGCCACAGGCGACGCGCGCGACACTGTCGGCCGGGGAGCCCTGCAGCCGGCGGGTCTCGATCAGGGCCCGGAGCGTGCGCCACCGCTCGAGATCCACGGTCAATTCCGGCAGCCAGGTCGTGGTGGAAGCATTGGCGCTGAACTGATAGAAGTTCCGGCTGTCGCTCCCCACCCGCACGTAGGCCTCGAAATCGCGCACGTCCCAGCCTGGCCCGCGACCGCGGGCCCAGAGCTTGAGCTCGCGATACCGCAGCAGATTCTGCGCACCGCTGGGGAAACGGAAATACGCCTCGGCACGCTCCCCCTGATCGATCTGGTGCGTGATCAGCCGGAGCGAGCGTTCGTTCACCTGCGAGCCGAACTCCCCGCCACCACCCTTGGTCGAGGTCCCGCCACGGACGCCGGGCGGTGAGACATAGCCGAGCTCGATATTCTCGGTCGAGATGGTCGACGAAATCACGTCACCACCGACGGAACCGGTGGCCCCGGCGATGCTGGCGACCGGCGTCTCGGAGCGGCGCACCCAGGGCGAGCCGAGGAACCGCATGCGCGCGAGCGCGAACTGCGCCAGCAGATCGGGGCCGCTGTTGTCGGGTTCGCCCACCGCAGTGATCCTGAGATGCCGGATCAGGCGGATGTTGGGCGTGCCCAGGACGAATTCCGCGCTGCGCAGCGGAATCCGGTAGAGGGCCCACCCGCTGGAATCCGGCGCCTGGACCCCGTTCCTGACGAAATAGGGGCTCGGCCCGCGCAGATCCACGATCCAGCGGAAGACATTCTCGTTGGCGCCGGTCGCGTCGAGCTGGTTGTCGGCATCGAGGTCCTCGCCGTCAAGCACCCCGTTGCCGTTGGTGCAGCGGGACCCGAGGTCACCCCAGGGAAAGACGGGCACCACTGCACCCAGCTGGCGGACGCAGAGCGCCGGCCGCTGCGCCGGCTCATCGTCCACGGTCACCAGATCGGGCCGGTCGCCGAGCACGCCGATGTCGTCCTGTTCGGCGTTGAAGATGCCAGTCTCCTCCCGCTCGGTGTCCAGCCGTCCCAGCCCCACGAACTGCTTCCCGGTCCAGGTCGTGTCCGTGCCGGCGGTGGTAGCGCTGTCGGGGGCCAGGGCCAGCGCATCTTCGCTCACGCCGCCAAGATCGACGACCAGCCGGACACCTGCCTGCTCGGCGCTGCGGGTCGGATCGTGCAGCACCCAGAACTCGAGGAACTCATTCTTCGAGAGGTCGATCCCGGTGCTGCTGAGCGGAGTGACGATCGAGCGCCAGCGCGGCGAGTTGAGGCGCGTGGGCAGGGTCCAGTGCAGGGAGTTCTGGTTGTCGACCTGGCCGCCGGCGGTATCGGGGTGCAGCGCAAGAAAGAGCACGGTCTCGAGCTGGTCGAGCTGGCCCGCCACCTGGATGCGGTTGTCGATGTCCCGCGCCCGGTACTGGATCGCGCCCCCCGTGTTCCGGGCGAGGATCAGGTTCTGCCAGGTGAACTGCACCACGTCGCTCGTATCGAACGCCGCCCCGACGATGGTCTGCACCCCATCGGCATACTGCGGCCTGCTGCCGAACTCCCACACCGATTCGCGGAGCGAGAGCGGCAGTCCCGGGTCGCCTTCGAATTCCTCCAGGTACGCCTGCCCCGACCGGTTCGGATCGGGCTTGGTCAGCGCGAGCTCGGCATTCAGGTCGAGCCGGGAGGCCGCAGTGGCTGGCGCGGAGGTGAAGCGGTTGATGAAGCTGGTGATCCCCTGCGGCCGGAACCGAAGGTCGGTGCTGATGCCCCCGACCAGGTGGGCCGAGGCCTCGAATCCGAGCTGCGGCCGGTTGAACGCGCTCGACTCGACCTGGTAGACACCGAGCAGGTTGATGCCGCCGCGCTCTCCGAAGCTGTACCGGGTGGAGAGGCCGAAGATCGAGGTTGGCGCGACGGCGAACACGCCCCGTTCCTCGAACCGGGCCGTGACCGTGGCGCTGCCGCTGCCGAGCAGCCCCTCGGGATTCAGGAAAGTGACCTGCCCGATGTCGTAGTTGATGGTGTACTCGGTGCCACGATCGAGCCGCCGGCCATTGAGGAAGAGCGCCTCGCTCCCCTCGCGGATCTGCAGCGCGGCGAGATCAAGCGACCCGCGATCGCCGCTGGAGCTGGCGTTATAGCGCAGGCGGAAGACAAACCTGGCGGAGGGGCCTTCGCTGTAGAGCAGGTAGCCCGGTGTGCGGTAGAGCGAATCGTTGCGTTCGGTCGGCAGCAGTCGCGCCGGATCGGCGAAGGGCTGCAAGTTGGGGAAGATGATGTACGATTCCTTGATCGTCAGCGCGGCATTGGGATCCCGCACCCGCGGGAAGAGCCGGTCCTGCAGGTTGAAGGAGCTCGGGTCGGCGGGAACGGCGAGCCCGAGCTCGGAGAGATAGGTCGGCAGCGCCCCGGGACGCAGCGGCCGCTCGGAACGACCGAGCGTGAGACCCACCTTCAGCGAGTTGAGATCGAGGTCGGCCCCGGCGACGCGATAGACGTTGCGCATCTCGTGGCGGAAGGTGCCGCGCGAAGCATCCACCCGTGGCTGCACGATGAGCAGCAGCGAATCGCGCGGGACATTGCCGGGCCCCAGAGGCTGATCCTGCGCGGGAAAAGTGCCGACCTGCCCCGCCGCGCTGCGGTAGCTCACCGCGAGGTAATCGTTCTGGTCCAGCCGGGCGGCGAGCGCGACCCAGACGCCGGTCGGGTCGACGTAATAGTCGATGTCGCGCTGGAGCAGTTCCCACAGTGCGGTCACGCGCTGGGTGGTGTCGGTCCCGATGGCGACGGCATTGATGCCGCCGAGATTGGGATTGATGCCGCTCCGGGAGGGGGGCCGGTAGCGATAGACCCGCACGTCGCCCTGATTGATGACCGCGGCGGGCGGCAGCGTATTGGTAGTGAGCTGCAGAATGTCGATGGCGGGGAACCCCGGCAGCGTCGCCGGATCGACCACCCAGAAGAAGCGGCCCTGCTCGAAGTCGAGGTCGCGCGCCTCGCGGTCCTGTGGCTGGACCGTGGTGCCACCGACAGTGTACGTTCGCTCGGCGACGACGCTACCCTTCTGGGTGGCGGCAATGGTCTGGACCTGAAGCGGGCCGACCTCGAAGGTAGCATTGACGCCGAAGTTGTTCGCCGGAATCGCCGCGGTGAGAAAGCGCGAGGTCGGCGGGCGGAAGACCACGGTGCCCACCTCGACCCGCCGGATGATCTCGTCCTCGAGCCCTTCGTAGTAGAACTGGATGTTGTTGCGGGCGGTAAAATCCCGCTCGGTGTCGAAATCCACATCGACATGGAATCGCTGGCCGAGGAGGCCCCCGGCGCGCAGCGAGAGAAAGGTGTCGAGGCGCGGCGCCTTGAAGCCGCCGCGACAGCCGGAGTTGAGGTCGAGGAACTGGGCCGAGGTGCAGCGCAGGTTCTTCAGCCGCTCGCTGCGGATCTCGACCCGGGCCTGTCCGTCGATATTCAGGTCGGCGTACCGGCGCGAAACGCCGAGCAGGCTGCGACGCTCGGCGGGGGTGGAATCATCACTGGCGTAGCGCCGCCCGTATATCCGCCGAAGCCGCCAGGCGGTGACGCGGACCCGGGCCAGCGAGTCCCGGCGGACCGCCACGGCGCTGTCCCAGGCGCGGCCGACGAATGCTGCCGGCGGACGCGGCCCGGCGGCCCACGGGCTCCCCAGAATGGCGGGCATACGCAGGCTCAGGCCCGGCTCGGTGAGAAAACGGAGCCGTGGCGCGAAGGTGGTGTCGCCCTGCGCGGCGGCCATTCCCGGGAGAATGAGCAGCAGCGCCAGCGTCGCCAGGAATCGCACTAGCAGGACGAGGACACGGGCTGAGGCAGGGGCGTCAGGCTTGAAGGCGCGGGACACCGGGAATATACTGGCCAGTTAGAGGGCTCACAACTCACTCGGGCGCGGAGACTTCCACCACATCGTGCGGCTGCTCGACCGGTACCTGCTCAAGCAGTTCATCCCCCCCCTGGTTTTCGCCTTCTCGGCGATGACCAGCATCATGCTGCTCAATCAGGTCGCCCGCCGCTTCGGGGCGCTGGTCGGCAAGGGGCTCCCCTGGTCGGTGATCGGCGAGGTGTTCCTCCTCTGCCTGCCGTTCATCATCGCGATGACGCTGCCGATGGCGGTCCTGATCGCGATGCTCTACACCTTCAGCCACCTCGCCGCCGACAGCGAGATCACCGCGATGCGGGCGAGCGGGCTGAGCGTGCTCCAGCTGCTGCGGCCGATGATCCTCGCCGGAGTGGCGCTCACGGCGGTGAACTTCTGGTTCACGGACCAGGTCCTGCCTAACAGCAACGCCGAGCTGCGCAACCTGCTGATCAACATCCAGCGCAAGAAGCCGACGCTCGAGTTGCGCGAGCAGGTGATCAACGAAATCCCGCCGAGCGGCATGTTCCTGCGGGCCGGACGGATCAACGCCAACGGCGGCCGGCTCAAGGACGTGACGATCTACGACATGGCGGGCACGGACAGCCGCCGGGTGATCTATGCGGACAGCGGCGAGATGGGCTTCGCCGGACAGGGCACCGATCTGCAGCTCCGCCTCTACAGCGGCGCGATCCACGCCTTCAAGCAGAGCGACCCGACGCTGATGCAGGTGACCGACTTCACCACCAACACCATTCTGGTGAAGGATGTCTCCAACCGGCTCGATCTCGAAGCCAACGATGGCGTGCGGGGCGACCGCGAGATGAGCACCTGCGAGATGATGGGCACGGTGCGGGATGCGGAGTACGAGGTGGATGTCGCCACCAGCCGGCGGAGATCCCTGGCGCAGCGCGACCTGCGGAATCTCCTGGTCCTGCCCGCCCTGGCCCCGGCCCCGCGGGTCCGGCGTGGCGTGCTGCCGGCCTACTGCACGGTCCTGACGACGGTCAGACAGCGGCTGGGGACGGTCAAGCCGGACTCGGCGACACAGCCCGACCGGCCCGGCTACGAACCCGACGGCCTGTGGGGCGACCGACCGGAGACGATCCCCCTGACGGTGCCCCAGGTGGCAGCGCCCGGAGTGCGGCGACCGCAGGTGCTCACCTCCTGGCCCGAGGTGTCCGCTGCGCGGGATGAAATCAAGTCGGCGACGTCCCGGGGCAACCAGTACCTCGTCGAAGTGCACAAGAAATGGGCGATCAGCGTCGCCTGCCTCGTCTTCGCCCTGGTCGGGATCCCGATGGCGCTGCGCTTTCCCCGGGGCGGGATGGGACTGGTGATCGGCGGCGGGCTGGCTGTCTTCGCCATCTATTATGTGGGCCTGATCGCGGGCGAGGGCCTGGGCAACAACGGCATCGTGGCGCCATGGATCGCGATGTGGGCGCCGAACCTGATCTTCGCGGCGCTCGGCATGCTCTGGCTGGCCAAGGTGAGCCGGGAGTCCGGCTCCACCCGCGGCGGTGACCTGGGCGAGCTGTGGGATACCCTGACGAGCCGGTTCCGCCGGCGGAAGGCCGTGGCCTAAGTGAGCCTGCTCGATCGCTACGTCCTCCGTTCCTGGGTGGTGATCTTCGTGCTGACCGCCATCGGCTTCCCGGTGGTGTCCATCATGATAAACATGACCGACAACCTCGAACGGCTGCTCGCCCGCGGGCTGAAGCTGCCGGAGATCTTCACCAGCTATGTCTACGCCCTGCCGGAGAACATCTTCCTGGTCATGCCCGCCGCGGTGCTCTTCGCGACGGTGTTCACCATCGGCAACCTCGGGCGCTACTCCGAGCTGACGGCGGCCAAGGCCGGTGGCCGCAGCTTCCACCGGCTGGCGCTCCCCATCTACGTCGCTGCCTGCTTCGCGGCGGGGCTCGCGTTCGTGGTGGGAGAACTCGCCCCCGAATCCACCAGCCGCCAGCTCGAACTGCAGAAGACCAAGATCGCCAAGCCGCGCACCGCCCGGTACAACTTCGTCTTCCGCGCCGATCAGGGCTGGGTCTATACCATTCGCTCGCTCGACGTGCAGAATCGCTCGCTGCGCCAGCTGGTCTTCGAGCGGCAGGGCCAGGGGCCGGAGTATCCCGATCTCGCCCTGACCGCCGACAGCGCCACCTACGACGACAGCCTGCACGGCTGGCGGCTCTGGTCCGGCAACAGCCGGAGGCTCTATGGCACCGGCGGCCACCAGGTCAGCCTGCACTTCCGTTCGGCTCGGCTCAAGGCACTGTCCCAGGAGCCGGTGGACCTACTGGCGGAACCCAAGGCCCCCGAAGAGATGCGCTACGCGGAACTCACCCGGTACATCGAGGCGCTGAAGCGCTCGGGCAACGACACCAGCAAGATCGAAGTGGACCGGGCTCTCAAGATCGCGCTGCCGGCGACCTGCCTGGTGATCGCGCTGTTCGGTGCGCCGCTGGCAGTCACCTCGCCGCGGCAGGGGGCGGCGATCGGGATCGCCATCAGCCTGGGCACCACCGTGGTGTTTCTGTCGTTCATTCAGCTGTCGAAGGCCGTCGGGGTGACGGGCATCGTGAATCCGGTCGCGGCAGCGTGGGCCCCGAATGTCGTGTTCCTGGTCGCGGCACTCTGGTTGATCCGGCGGGTGCGGACGTGATCCCATCGGGGCCGTAGGTAGGGGCCGAATATATGCGGCCCCTACCTACGGCCCCTACAGGCGTCCCCTACATGCGGCCCCTACGCGGCCCCGACCCCCCGCAATGG
>JANMYS010000130.1:0-3975 GCA_031382385.1 Gemmatimonadota bacterium | reverse complement strand
GCCGCTGAGTTCGGATGTGCCGTTGCGGAGGTACTAGCCGTCAGCCGTCAGCCGTCAGCGGTCAGCGGTCAGCGGTCAGCGGTCAGCGGAGACCAACGAGGCGAGGCGATGTTCCAACCGCTTGCCGCTCGTGCGGCAGGAACTGCTGACCGCTGAATGCTGAACGCTCCCCAACACCAACGCCCTCCCCGCCACCGGCGGAGAGGGCGTTGGTGTTGGGGGACTCAGTTCGGCGCGTGTACCGACGCCGCACCGTAGTTGCGGTTGAACCCGATCGCCGGGCCGTTCACGCTGAAACCGTAGTCGTTCTTCACCTTGGCGACCCACTGCCGGATGCTGCCGGGGAAGGGCGACTTCTTCGCATTGCGGCCGAAGGGGTCGGTGTACCAGATGTTCTCCCCGCCGGCGTTGTCGATATCGTTGTCGTTGACGTCGATGAAGCGACGCACCCCGTTGAACTGGGAGCGGGCATCATCGTAGGCGAGACCGGTGAGGGCGCCACCGTTGGTGGAGGCGTCACAGTCGTCATTATTGCGGTCACGCGCCGGGTCCAGCACGTCGCACTCGGCGATCGGCCGGCCGGTGATGTTGGGCGCCGCCGGATCGTAGAACCGGCTCGGCGCGAAGACCTGGAAGTACGGGTTGAAGTGGGCCACGGTATGGCCGTTTTCGGTCCGTACGGTGTTGGAGGTCTGCCAGCTCTCGTGCAGGGCCCGGTCGTAATCGGCCCGCTGGTTCGCGCCGACATGCATGAACTGGTCGACGCAGGTGCGGTCCGGGATGATGCGCTGGCCACCGCCATTGGGCGAATTGGCGGGTACCGGGGCCGCGACATCCACCCGGACGCCATCGCAGGTGCGGGTAAAGCCGCCGGGGTCGCCGATCGCCGACATGAGCGTCACATGCATCTCGGTGCCGTCGTTGCACGCGATATGGTAGGCGACCTCGTGCAGGTTATTGGTGAAGGCGTCCTTCGAGTGGGTGCCCTGGTGCAGCTTGGCCAGCACGTCGCACTTCACGCTGAACAGCGAACCCGTCACGCCATCCTTCCGGACGAACTCGAGGTCGTTCTCCCAGTCGATCTTGTGACCATAGTGGTCCTCGTGCCGCACGCCCTGCGGGTCCCAGGTCTCCAGCGCCTCGTTGGCCAGGCCGAAGGGAATCGGGCCGACCTTGGCATTCAGCTGGGAGCCTCTGGGGTCGCGACCGTGCTCGTGGCCGAAGCTGCAGCCGGTCGCAGGGTCGACCGGTGGATGCCAGGTGTTGTAGCGCTTCCCGTCCGGCCCGACCACGGAATACTGGTTGTGGACGGCGGGAGTACAGGTGTCACCGGCGCCGGGCACCCAGATGTTGTACTGGAATGCCGGGCCGACTTCCTGAACCGGCCCGGTGCCGGAGTAGCCGGCATCGCCGCAGCCGCTGAGCGCGGTGGCCGGAAGGAGCAGAGCGCCGAGAGTCCGACGCAGGTGTCGCATGGAATGCAGCATTCGATCCTCCTGAAAGCAGCTAGTGCAGCGTGACGCCCACGCCGAGCTGGATGAGACTGGTGTTGGCGGAGAGACCGGAGATTGTCCGATTGATGCGGACATCCCCGCCGGTCGTTCCGAGGAAATTGAGGAACGGCACGATCGACAGCGAGCGGGTCATGAGAATCTCCCACCCGGCCCCCACCTGCAGCGCGAGCGAGTTGCTGCTGACCTTGTCGGTGTCGTCCTTGGCGGAATACTGGGCGAACCCGGCGCCGGTCTTGAGGTAGAGCCCGCTGCCCGGACGGGGATAGAGGTAGACCACCCCGGAGAGCGCGGCCATCAGATAGTCCACCTGCCCGGCGGTGTGGTACCAGATGTTGGTCTCCGCCCCCAGCAGGACGTTGCGGCCGACGGTGGTCCCGATCCGGAGGTACCCGGTGGTCCCGCCATCCCGGCCGCCGCGACAGACCGAGCAGGTGAGCTGGGCGGAGCCGAGCCCCAGGCCGGCGCCGACCCAGAGACCGTGGCGCGGAGTCGTGGCAGCGCGTTGTGCGGCCACAGGAGCGTGCATAGCGGCGAGCAGGCCCAAGGCCAGCGCCGCTGGGGCAATCCATCTCATAACGTGTCCGGGGTATCCGGTATGTAGGGAACGAGTACTTCGGCTGCATGGAAGGTCGTGTTTGTAGCGAAACGGTGCGGTGACCCGCCGCACAGGAGAAGGGTGAGAGAACCGGCGAAATCGTGCCGCTGGAAGGCGATAGCACCGGGCGCGGCGCGTTCTGCCTGACGCCGCGGCAGAGCGCCCGGCGGATCGGCGCGACATTCCGCTGCCGGAGCGGCGCCACAGGATGTGACGGGACGCGGCAACCACAGGATGCGCCACGGGCGGGGAATCTGGCTGAACCGAGCTACCTCAAACTCCAAGCCTCTTGACCCATTGACCAGCTTCGGGGCCACTGAAGGCTTCTCAGGCAGGGAGTTGCCAGCTCCCCCCAATTGGAGCCCGCTCTGGTACCGCCTGGATCCACTGTCGCAGGCATCCCGTGTCCGCAGCCACCGCCCAACCTGAGCAGGCCACCCATCTTCACCAGCGCCACCGAGCTCGAACAGTAGTTACCGCCCACCACGCACCGTCCGATTCCCGCCTCGTAGGAGCCCGAGACCAATGAACAACCGAATCCTGACCGCCGCGCTTGGCGCGACCGCACTTCTCAGCGCTTGCGCATCCGAATCGAGCAACCCGATCGAATCACCGATCACGCTCGCTAAGGAGGTGACGACGACATCCGTTCACTTCGATACTGTCACCGGGGGCGGATACCATAGCTGCGGCATAACGGATGTCCAAGTGCAAATCTTTGCGGGAATCGTTCGCTGCTGGGGTCTTGGAAGCAACTACATGCTGGGGAGTGGTTCAACCGCCAATAGCGCAACCCCCGTTCAAGTTATCGAATCCAACGGATTCGCGTTTGCCGGCTGGACGCAGGTTTCCGCTGGTCGGGACCACAGTTGCGGCCTCAAATCTGGCATCCTAGTGCACACCTTCGGACCAGCGCATTGCTGGGGCCTCAACACCAGTGGGCAGCTGGGCAACGGCACGACCACGGGGAGTCAATACAATACACCAACTATCGGAGGTGTGAGCTTCAAGACGGTCACTGCCGGTGGCAAGCACACCTGCGGAATTGCCACGACAGGAACCGCATACTGTTGGGGCGACGGGACGTCCGGCCAGCTGGGCAATGGTCTCTCTGGCGTCGCTGCCTCGCGGACTTCGCCGACCCCTGTGTCAAGTAACCTCACTTGGAAATGGATCGAGGCAGGCGACTTTCATACCTGCGCCATCGATCAGGGCAATGGGGCGTTTTGCTGGGGGCGCAACAACGCGGGGCAGCTGGGCATCGGCTCGACGATATCGAAGACCGTGCCAACTCGCGCCATTACCTCACTCGGTCTATGGGAAATTTCTGCAGGAGGCAGCCATACCTGCGCTCGCACCGACGGATCAACGCTCGGGAAGGTGTATTGCTGGGGAGATGGATTCTATGGGCAGTTAGGCAACAATACTAGCGGCACTGGTGCAAGGGCGCTGGTGCCAACGCTGATTCAGCAGCCAGCCGGCGTCATTTATCAATCGATCTCAGCTGGGCTGAATCACACCTGCGGCGTCACCACGAGTGGATCGACGTACTGTTGGGGGAGAAACACCTACGCACCGGGAAGTGGCGGCAGTGGCCAGCTCGGCGACGGAACAGCCACGAACCGCAATCTGCCAACGATTGTAAGCGGCGCCCAATCCTATACTCAAGTTTCGGCCGGATACTACCACAACACTGCGACCACAGGGCTAACCTACTCCTGGGGCTTGGGGGAATTCGGCCAGCTCGGCAATGGCACAATCAGTAGCGGCTACTTTAGCCTAGTCCCGGTCGAGGTCCAGTAGGACGAATCACGGCCTCCGCCAGGATCCCAGGGCAAAACGAGGCGAGCTCGACCCATGTTGGGT
>JANMYS010000084.1:0-5436 GCA_031382385.1 Gemmatimonadota bacterium | reverse complement strand
CGTCTTGGCCGATGGTCCCGCCGCGCGCTCGGCGTGCGCGTGTGGCGGACAGATCCCAAGCAATGAAAGGCGCCCACACGCGCGCTCTGGGACCAATCGGCCGGCGACGGGTCGTCGACGGTCTTCTGACGGCTGACGGCTGATGGCTGCCGGCTGATGGCTGACGGCTGATGGCTGACGGCTGACGGCTGACAGCCAAATACCAACGGCCGCAGTTCCGACGGCTGACCGCATCCAAACGACCATAGGGGCCGCGATCTGGTACGGTTCAGCAGCGATCACGGCCGTACCATCGCCGGATGCGATTCACCCGCTATTTCGAGGAGCAGGTCCTCCGGAAACGTCCCTACCTCCGGCTCGAGTGGATTGCAGCGGTACTCGAGCGACCCGCCCACCGCGAACTCCAAGCCGATGGCCGCGTCCGTTATTGGGGATATATTGCTTCATTGGGACGGTGGCTCCGCGTAGTGACCCTGTCGGACGGTGAGACCGTCCACAACGCCTTCCCCGACCGAGACTTCAAGGAGCCTGCACCATGAAGCTCCGATACTATCCCGACACCGATTCCCTCTACATCGATCTCGCCGACCGTCCCAGCGCCGACTCACGGGAAGTGACGCCCGGTGTGGTGCTGGATTTTGATGCCGCGGGCGGTCTGGTCGGTATCGACATTGATCAGGCCAGTCGCCACCTCGATCTTTCCGGACTGGGTGCCGGCAGCGTGCCGGTAGAGACCGTGGGCACGGGGAGAGCAGGCGGTCGGCGGTAGGCGCGAGGCGCGAGGCGCGAGGCGCGAGGATACACCACGTACCATGCCAAGGGAGCGCAGCGACTGAGCCACGAGCCCTCCTCGCGTCTCGGCCGATGCTCCCGCCCCGCACCTTGCTGCCGGGCTCGCTTCATGCGCCCCGTCTTGGCCGATGGTCCCGCCCCGCGCTCGGCGTGCGCGTGTGGCGGACAGATCCCAAGCAATGAAAGGCGCCCACACGCGCGCTCTGGGACCAATCGGCCGGCGACGGGTCGTCGACGGTCTTCTGACGGCTGACGGCTGACGGCTGATGGCTAACGACCGCGCATAAGCTGCGAAGCGCAGCTCACGGGCGCCGGTAGCCCTGGTGAAGCTGGCCGCGCTTCGAGAGCTTCATGCGCCGGTTCGGCAACACCGCGCATGACATCGACTATAGGTCGTTCGGGGTCAGGCCGGTGTGCTTGGCCACGCGCGCCATCATCTTGGGGCCGATTTCCTCGTCGTCGTGAAAGCTGAAGACGAAGTCCGGCTAGCCGTCGCGGGCGAGGGTACGATGCGAGCCCGCTTGCCGCTTCTGAACCCATCCTTTGCGCAGGAGCGCGGAAAGCACCCGACGGGCTTTGGCGGCTCCCCAAGTGCCCACGGCCAGCTACGCTGCTTGGAAGGTGACGGTCAGGAGTTCCGGAACGGCTTCGCCGTGCTCCAGGCGTTCCGCTAGGACCCGCAGGGCGAGGGCCTGAACCCGTGCCACCGCGTCGGTTTGGGTCACGCCGTAAGTCATGACCCCGGGCAGGGTTGGGACCTCGGCCAACCAACGGCCATCACTCTCCTGCTCAACTTCAATGCTGAACGTCATGGGACCTCCCGGAGGGTCCTAGAATCTAGCGGGGAGCGAGGGGATCTGTCCAAACCAGACCGGTGGCCGGGTTGCGCCCAGGGCAGGGAACATCGGGCTGACGCGGACAGGTGGCCAGAACGCTGGCGGCTGCTGCCTAACGGCTAATGGCAATACGAACGACGCACACAGGTGCGCTCTGGGACCAATCGGCCGGCGACGCGCGCTCCGGCGTCATTGGGAGGAGGCCGGCATGGGCCGACGAAGCTATCTGTGCGTCGGTAACCCGGGGAGGGCACTGAAGTGACCCCGGACGCCCCTCACCTCCCCTTCCCCTCCACCCGCGCCAACCGGGCGAACACCCCATCGCAGCCGATACCCAGCAGCCGGTTCCGCCAGGCCAGCGCATCCTCGCGGGCGAGGCGGGACTCGTGGGTCACGGAGTTCCGCAGCGTGGTGAAGTCGCGCTGGGCTAGCTAGCTCTCAGCGCGTGAGCGCCAGGTGGCAGGGTCTCGCCGACCATGTACGATCGCAACAATCACCACGGTGCCGCTGTCCAGAAAGAAATACACGGCGTAGGGGAAGCGCTTGAGGAGTAGGCGACGTATCGACTGGTGAACGAGGGGAAACGCCAGAAGTTCGGCGCGGCTTGGGGCCGGAGAAGAAGGTGGTGAGTCACGCCCCGCGCAGAAACTGGCGCTCGATGTTCTCCCAGGAGATCGCAGAGGCTGGGTCTGCCTGGTGCTCCGCGACCCGGCGATCCAGTTCCGCCCGCAATTCTGCGGTGAGCGGGAAGGCGGTGGCAGCCTCGGGAGCTTCTTCGATGCTGTCCCAGAGGGCCATGGCGAGCTCAAGCCGCTGGTCCGGTGGCAGCCTGAGGAGGTCGGGTAGAAGAGGGTGTGCCATGGCAGAAGGTTGCGATAGGAACTCGAGAAAGGCAAGCGGTGTGACGACGGATGCGCATGCGGAACCAGGCGGGCGCGCGCGGTTTACCGCCCCTTCGCCTCCACCCGCGCCAGCCGGGCAAAGACCCCATCGCAGCCGATGCCGAGCCGCGGGTTCCGCCGCGCACCGGAGCGTCGGCGGTACGGCGCACCGCTCGTCGCTAAAGCGACGGCTCGGCTGATGTCGCTGAAGCCGGCTCGTCGCTAAAGCGACGGCTCGGCTGATGTCGCTAAAGCGACCGGGGGGCCGGTTGCCGGGGTCACTTCAGTGACCTCAGCCGAGTCGCGGCTTCAGCCGCGGGCTCGGGAGCGGGCTCGAGCCGGCCCCAGGCGTCGTCGCCGATGAGGTTCTCCCGCAGCTCCCGCTCCATCGCGCCCACCCCGCCCTGGGCAGCTCAGGCAGAACGAGCTGCTTACGCCCCAAGCCCGCACCCGGACCTACTGGCACCTTGCCCCGGCATTGCTATAGAATGGTCCAGGTTCGAGGTGCAGGCGACCTCGATGCAAGCGCCCTTGCCCAGGAGGTAGACCGATGCGCGTCGCCAAGGCCAAGCCCCGAATCGGCTATGCCATCTGCGTGGACAATCGGGAATTTCCCGTTTCGCTGGTGCGCTGGAAGGTCTACCGGCTCTTGTCAGGTGTCCAAGCGACGCCGCAGGGCCACGTGATAGCCGCAGACGAACTGGGCGAGAGTTACACCTTTCCGGCATCCTGCTTCAAGCGGATCGAATCTGATCGAGGGCTCCGGCGACTGCTCAATCGGCGGTACCCGGGCGAGTTGGAATGGTGGGTGCGGAACCGTTGATCACTTCGCCACCCTCAACTCCCCCCTCAACGCCCCCGGCACCGCCGTCGCCAACTTCCACCACACCGTAATCGGCTGGGTCCCCTCCCAGCGCTCGAACGTCAGCGGCCCGCAGTAGATGAACGGCTGCGCCTTGCCCCCCACCTTGTGCTCAGTGCCGGAAGAACCGTGCATTTTCACGCCCATCGATGCATGGTTTTGAGTACGCCCGCCTGCTTGAGCCTGCAAGATTGGGGCGTCAGTAGCGTCGCGTTGCGATTCCCATCTCGAATCCCCAAATTGAATCCATGTCCAAGCCAGCCCTCGACTTCACCGGCCTGACGACCGAGCAGCGGCTCGAACTCATCGGCCAGCTCTGGGACAGCCTCGATCAGGCCCCGCCGCTGAGTCCGGAGGACCGGGCCGAACTGGAGCGCCGTTCTCGGGATGTCGACGCCAACCCCGACGAAGGGATCGACGCCGCCAAGGCGATCGAGTTGCTCAACGCGCGACTGCGGTGAGCTTCCGGGTACGGCTGCGTTCCGCCGCCCTGGCGGAATTCGCAGAGGCCGTTGACTGGTACTCCGCCCGCTCGCCGAGGGCGGCCCGGCGATTCGTTGCGGCGACTCCGCGCCCGACTGCCAGCGCAACGAGAATTGATGCGTAGGGGCGAGGCTGCGCCTCGCCCCGCATGTACCCCGCCTCTTGGCCGATGGTCCCGCCGCGCGGCTAGCTGCCGGTCGCGCTTCACCCACCCCGTCCTGGCCAACGGTCCCGCCCGCTCGGTTCATACGACCCGTCTTGGCCGAAGGTCCCGCCGCGCGCTCGGCGTGCGGGGGTCGCAGATAGATCCCAAGCAATGAAGGGCGCACACACGCGCGCTCTGGGACCAGTAGGCCGGCGACGGGTCGTCGACGCTTTTCTGACGGCTGACGGCTGAGAGCTGACGGCTGACGGCTTTACCTCAGGCGCCCATACTTGGGCTCTGGGATGATTCGGCATTCGACGCTTGTAACGATTAACCGCACACGGCCCCCGGGCGCTATCCCCGGGGGCCGTGTGGTGTTTGCCGCTGGCGTTCCGTCGTTGCTGCGCCTCGGAGGCGCCATTGCCCGGAGTGATGAATGGCACTCGGGCCGGACCGGGAGTTCTTCGAGGGGGAGGAGGGGGCCCCATCGACTGCCGCGCAGTACTCCGCAATCCGTACGACTAGGTGCGACAGGCCGGGTCTTGCGAGCCCGCCGCGGGGGGGGAGAACGCATCGGGCGTGCCGGGAATGATGCGGGCGCCCAAGTGCTTGGGAGGCAGATGGATATCTGATCCAGCGGTGAAACGGCGCCGGGGGAGAGTGTCCAGCGGAACGGGCGAGGTGTCTCGGGTGGTGGTGGCGCTGGGCGACTGCGATATGCCGAGGAAGGCGAAGGGAACGACTACAGCGGGCGGAACAGCTCCTTGAGTCGCAGCGTGAATGGTGCGCCTGCGGCGGCTGGCTGCCACCGGAGTGTGTCACGTTCGATGCGTGGCGCCCGATCGGCCGGGGCCCAAACCTCGACGACCTCGTGCTCCAGGTCCACGATCCAGTAGACCGTCACCCCGGCCGCCTGATAGCGCACCCGCTTGGCAAAGCGATCCTGTCGGGCGGTCGACGGGCTGAGCACCTCCGCCACGAGCAGCAGGGTCTGCATGGACCGCCAGTCCATGGCGCGAGCCTCCACCGAATCGACCACGAAGAGATCGGGCTGGACGAGGGTGTCCTCATCCCAGCTGATATCGGCCGGGGAGAGCATGACGTGGCCAACCGGCTCCTGATCGAGATAGTCGGCTAGCCGGCGCGCGAGACGAAAGGTGATCTCCTGGTGCCAGCTGTTGGGTGCGGGGGTCACGAGCAGCTCCCCATGCACCAGTTCGTAGCGCTGGCCGTCGTCGGGCAGCGCCCGGACCATATCGGCGGTCCAGTACGGTGGATAGCGCAGATCAGGCATACCCATGATGATCGGCTCGGCGGGGGAAGTACGCAACTCGGCATGGCCGAGGATGGGGCGTTGCCGGCGGGAGCGAGGTACCAGAACGAGTGGGTGGGTAGGCAAGAGAACGCGCGACGTACACACTCTGGGTCCTATCGGTC